>NZ_JBIAVS010000020.1:0-217546 GCF_042894545.1 Streptomyces sp. NPDC001530 | reverse complement strand
CAGATGTACGGCAGAGCAGGCTTCACCCTGCTCCGCCACCGAATCCTCCTCGGGTAACGTCACCCTCCGCTACCACCGAATGTGAGCCAGGGTCGTTCACCGGACAGGCCGTGAACCTGCCAGTCGCGAGGCGTCATTCCGTATGCCGCGCGGAAAACGCGAAGAACTCCCCGACTGGAAGCAGGCGCACACCAGGAGCCACAAGCAGGTCCGGGCCCGCGTCGAGCACGTCTTCGCCCGCATGAAGACCTGGAAGATCTTGCGCGACTGCCGCCTCCGCGGCGACGGCGTGCACCACGCGATGCCCGGCATCGTCCGCCTGCACAACCTCAGCCTCGCCGGAAAGGCGAACTGGCCACCTGCGGCTGCTGACATGAGCTGCCGGTGAATGAGCCGGCCCGGACCACTTCTCGAGGTCAGTTCGGCTGCCGACGGGCCTGCTTCACCTCGCGGGCGATGGCCCAGGCGTCCGCTACTGGGCCCAGGTGCCCGAGCTTGTCGGGGTTGATCACCGAGCGGATCGTCTGGATCTGCCCGTCGAGTACCTCGAGGACCATGGTGTGGAGCACCTTGCCGTCCCGGTCGCGGAAGATCGCGCCCGGCTGGCCGTTGACCTCGTGCGGCGCGAACGACACGTCGATCCGGATCAGCCAGGGGTAGACCGTGCCCAGTACCCGGGCCACGTTCTCCGCGCCCATGATGGCCTTGGCCAGCTGCGGGGCCTTGCCGCCGCCGTCTCCGACCAGCTGCACATCGGCGGCCAGCAGATCCTGCAGCCCGCCCACATCGCCGTCCTTCAGCGCGTCGAAGAACCGCGTCGCCAGCTCCTGCCGCTCCTGCCCGTCCGCTTCGAAGCGCGGCCGCCCGGCCTCCATATGCCGCCGCGCCCGCACCAGCAGCTGCCGGCACGCTGCCTCCGACCGCCCCACCGCCGCGGCGACCTCGTCGAACCCGAAGCCGAACACCTCCCTCAGCAAGAAAACCGCCCGCTCCAGCGGGCTGAGCCGCTCCAGCAGCAGCAGCGCCGCCATCGACACCGAGTCGGCCAGCTCCACCGACCGCGCCGGATCCTGATAAGGGTCGGAGAGCAGTGGCTCGGGAAACCACGGGCCCACATACTCCTCCCGCCGCACCCGCGCGGAGCGCAGCACATCGATCGAGATCCGTGTCACCACGGCCGACAGAAATGCCTTGGTCGACGTGGGCCGGGTCGTCGAGCCGTCAAAGCGCAGCCACGTCTCCTGCACCGCGTCCTCGGCCTCACTCACGCTGCCCAGAATCCGATAGGCAATCGAAAACAGCAGCGGCCGCAGCTCCTCGAACTCCTCGACCTTGCTCACGCCGAATCCCCTCCCCTTGAAGCCCTCCCACCCGGCCGTACTCGCCGGCGCAGGCATCTTCCGGTGATCATCCGGACCACCGGCCGGCCAGAGTAACGGCCCCGAGCCCGGGGGCCCGGGGCCCGCAGCCGGACCCCGAGCCAGTTGCTGATCCCGTTCAGTGGAACTGCCCGGGCTCGTAGTTGCCGGCCGGCTGCCGGGTGATGATGTTCAGCCGGTTCACCATGTTCATGAACGAGACCAGGACCACCAGGCCGGTGAGCTGCTCCTCGTCGTAGTGCTTGGCGGCATACGCCCACACCTCGTCGCTGACCCCACCGGCCGCATCCGCGACCCGAGTCCCCTGCTCCGCCAGCTCCAGCGCGGCACGCTCGGCCTCGGTGAAGACCGTGGCCTCCCGCCACGCCGCGACCAGGTTCAGCCGCACCGAGGTCTCGCCGGCAGCGGCGGCCTCCTTGGTGTGCATGTCGATGCAGACGGCGCAGCCGTTGATCTGGCTCACGCGAAGTGCCACCAGCTCCTGCGTCGCGGCCGGCAGCGGCATGTCCTTGAGCGCCTTGCCCGCCGACATCAAGTACCTGAAGGCCTTGGGAGCGGTCGGGCCGGTGAAGAAGTTCAGTCGCGCGTCCATGGTGTGCTCCTCCGTGGTCGTCAGTGCCTACGCCCCTGGGACGGGGTAGCCCGACCCCCTGTGACATGGACGAATGTGACCTGCGTCTCTCCGCCGCCAGGCGCGCGTCAGCCGACGAAGTACTCGCCGTCCAGCACGGTGTTCTTGCGGAAGCGGCGCCGCGGCTGGAGCGAGCTTCGGTCCGAGGTGGTCGATGACCTGGTCCGCCGTCGGCTTCGACACCCCGAACAACGGGGTTGGTCCGCCAGTACGCGGCCACCAGCAGTACCCGGTCGTGAAGCGGGAGCTTCCGGGGCCGGCCACGGCCCGGCGCGCCGGCACCCTCACGGCGCAGCTGAGTCACCAACGTGCCGAAGGTGTGCGGGCTCAGCCCGGTGAACGGCAGCGGCACCGCCCCGCTCATGCGGCGAGGCCGCATATGCGACGAAGGCGGGCGCGGCCTGCTGCTCCTCGCCCGGTTCGCCGAGCGTTGGGGCAGGCGCCACCGGGCCGGAGGGAAGCCGATCTGGGCGGAGATCAGGATTCCGAACGAGCGGCCGTGACGGCGCCCGCCCGCCTGAGCTCGCCGCCCGTTGATCCCTGCCATCCCGCCCGGAGCGGTCATGGCAGTCGGACCAGGCACCCGCTCTCCTGAGCACTGCTTCTGTCCGCCCTCTTACAGCGTCGTTGACGGCAGGAGCGCAAAAGGCGTCGACCTGCGGCGGCCATGAGGGTCCGCGCGGCGCGCTCGGAGCCGCTGGGCGGACTACAGCGGCGGCGCCCAGGCCGCTGCCGTAGCCCGCCGCGGTCGAGGGCGGCCGCCGTGGGGGCCGAAGCCCCCGGGCGCGGGGCCTCCCCGGCGCCGTGGTCATTCGGCTGCGGCGAGCAGCCGTGCCTCGCTCTCCTCGTACAGCCGTCGGTTCTCGTGGCTCTCGGCGGCGCGGCGTCGGTGGTCCAGACGGCTGCCCAGCCAGCCCGCCAGGTAGCCGAACGGTATGGAGACCAGGCCGGTGGACTGCATGGGGAACAGGGCGAAGTCGGCGTTCGGGAACACGGCGGCCGGCGTGCCCGAAACGGCTTTGGAGAAGACCATCAGCACCAGAGCGCAGGTCGCGCCGCCGTAGAGGCTCGCGAGCAGGCCGGTGCGCGTGAATCCTCGCCAGAACAGGGAGTAGGTCAACGCGGGGGCCACCGCCGACGCCCCGATGCAGATCGCCAGCGTGGTCAGCACACCGACGTCCCAGTTCTGGACCAGGGTGGCGAGCATGATGGCAACGGTTCCCACGGCCACGCTCGTCCACGCCGCCACTGTCATCTCCGTACGCGGTGCCGCCTGTCCCCGCCGCGCCGCATGGGCGAACAGGTCGTGGGCGAGCGACGAGGCCGCGGCCAGGGTCATTCCCGAGACCGAGGACAGCAGGGTGATGAACACCGTGCCCGCCACGGCCGCGTAGAGAATCGTCGCGCCCGCGGAGGCGGCGTCGCCGCCGAGCGCCCGGGACAGCATGAGCACCGACGTCCTGCCGTGCGGGTCGGCCGCGGTGATGTAACGGGATCCCACCAGGGCCGCCGCGCCCGTGCCCATGATGATCACGAGCAGGCAGAACGTGGTGACCGTGCCGACCGCCCACGACATGGAGCGGCGCACGGCGGGCACGTCCCGGGCGGAGTACAGGCGCATCGTGATGTGCGGCAGGCAGGCCACGCCGAGGACCACGGTGATCTGGAGACTGACGAAGTCCAGCCGGTTACCGGCCGAGGTGCCCAGTTGCAGCCCCTGCTGGAGGAAAGCGGGGCCCGCGCCGCTGCCGTGCTGGGCGGCCCGGAGCAGGTCGCCGGGGCTCCAGTCGAAGCGGTTCAGGACCAGGGCGGCGACGGCGACGCTGGTGCCCAGCAGGAACACGATCTTGATCATCTGGATGAGCGCGGTGCCCCTCATGCCGCCGATCGCCGCGTAGATGATCATCAGGCTGCCGACGAGGACGATGCACACCGTCCTGGCGCCCGCCACATGCGGGAGGCCCAGGATGAAGGTGAGCAGCGACCCGGCCCCGGAGAGCTGGACGACCAGGAAGGGGAGGGTCGCCGAAAGCGTCACCACGCAGGAGGCGATACGGACGGCCCGCCCGGGCATGTTGCGGGCCAGGACGTCGCCCATGGTGAACCTGCCGGCGTTGCGCAGGGGTTCGGCCAGCAGGAACATCAGCAGCACCAGCGACATGGCGGTGCTGACCGCCAGCACGTAGCCGTCGTATCCCGCGAGCGCGATGATGCCCGTGGTGCTCAGCACCGTGGCCGCGGAGATGTAGTCGCCCGCGATCGCCAGGCCGTTCTTGAGCGGCGTGAGCGAGAGGTAGCCGGTGTAGAAGTTCGTCAGGTCGTCGCGATCCGGTCCCGCCATCACGCACATCAGCAGCGTGAAAGTGACCAAGGCGGAGAACAGAATCAGGACGGTGGCCTGCGTACCGGAGCTGAAGTCGTTCATCTCGCCACCCCGGCGTCCCGGCCCGGCCGAACCGCCCGCTCCCTGACAACCCGCGCCAACGGGTCCACGGAGCGTTGTGCGCTGCGTCCGTACCAGAGGACCGCAGCGAAGGTGACGACGAGCTGGAGGACCCCCAGGGCCATGCCCAGGCTCAGTTCTCCGACGATCTTGGACCCCATCAGGTCCGGCGCATAGCAGGACAGCACCACGTACACCACGAAGGAGCCGAGCGCGGTGAGCGTGGAGACCCGGCGGAGCAGGCGGTAGGCCGAGCGGAGGGCGGCGAGGTCGGCACTGTGCCGATGGGTCTGGTGCGCGTACGGCTCGTGCCGAGGGGCTTGCCCGTACGAGTCGTATGGAGAGGCGTCGTATCCGTACGAGTCGTGGCGAGGGGCGTCGTGTCCGTGCGACTCCTGCCACGGATCCCGCCCGTACGACTCGTGCCGAGGGGCGTGCGCAAAGGGCTCGGTCTGCGGCTGTGGCCATCCCGTCGGTGCTGATGGCGGATACCGGTTGTCGTCGGCGTATGTCATCGCGTGGCCTTCCAGTGCGGCTCGGAGCCATGGAGGTGAGCTGGGAAGAATGCGTGCGGCGGCGCACGATACCGACTGGTCGGAATGCCAGGTAAGCCAGCTGTACGTTACGTTTCGGGCTCGATGCCACACACGCTCCGTGGTGCGGCACGCGGTTCTCGTCTTGTGGTGGCGCTCGCAGGGGCGCCGAACGGGCGCCTCCGGGCGAGGCGGATCAACGGGCAGGGTCGAGAAGGATCTTGCGGACACCGTCGGCGCGGCTGTTGAACAGTTCGTACGCTGCGGGGCCCTGGGAGAGGGCGAAGCGGTGGGAGACCACGACCTCCGGCGTGATGCGGCCGGCCTGGGCGAGGGGGATCAGGGCAGGGAGTTCGTAATGGGTCGAGCACAGGCCGATGGCGAACTCCAGCTCCTTGATCTGGGCCAGACCCATGTGGAAGGGGAAGGCCTTGTTGTGGCTGACCCCGATGACGCTGACCCGTCCTGCCTGCCGGACGGCTTTGAGGGCGAGTTCGATGGTGGCGTCCGAGCCCACGGCCTCGACCACGGCGTCCGGTCCGCGTCCCGCGGTCATCTCCCGTATGGCCGTCCGTGCGTCCTCGCCCTCCACCGGCTCGACGCCGAGGGTGGTGGCGAAGGCACGGCGCTCCGCGACCAGGTCCACGCCCAGCACACGGGCGGCACCCATCGCGAACGCGGACTGCGCGGACATGAGGCCGACCGGGCCCAGGCCGATGACCAGGACCGTTTCGCCGGGCTGGATGCGGGCGCGGCGGCAGCCGTACCAGGCCGTGGGGGCGTTGTCCGTCAGGACGATGGCGGCCGCGTCGGAGATGCCTTCGGGCAGGTGCACGAGGTTGACCTCGGCATGGGGCACCGCCAGGGCCTGGGCCTGACTGCCCGGAAGTTGCGGGCTCACTCCGTAGCACAGATCCGTCGGGGCATGGGCACGCTCGCACCTGGCGGTAAGCCCCCTCGCACACGTCCTGCACAGGGTGCAGCCGACCGAGGCGGGAACCAGGACCCGGTCGCCGGGCTTGAAGCGGGTGACCTGGTCGCCGGTCTCGACGACCACGCCGACGCATTCGTGTCCCGGGGTGTAGCCGATCTCCGGGCTGAACCCGTTGCCGTCGTAGATGTGCAGGTCGCTGCCGCAGATACCGGCCGTGGTGACCTGGACGACCGCGTCGGTGGGGCTGGTGACAGCCGGGTCGGGGACGTCCCCGTAGTGGATGTCGTGGCGGCCGCGGTAGGTCAGTGCCTTCACTGGATTCCTCCATACAGGCCCAGGGCGGCGTCCGCGCAGAACGAGGACGCCCGAGTGGTGATGTGCATGGCCTCGGGCTCGGTCGCGAAGTCCCAGGGCAGGCACAGCACGTCAAGAGGCCCGGATCAATTATTAATGCACGCGTATTACTTTGGCGGGGTGAAGCTACCATGGGCAGCCGTGACAGCACATGAGACGCAGGCCACGTCGCCTCGGGGGCGGAAGGCCGGCGACACCCGCGGCACACTCATCCGGGCCGCCGAGCAGTTGTTCGCGGCGAAGGGCGTCGACGGTGTCTCACTGAACGAGATCAAGCGGGCCGCCGGCCAGCGCAACGCGATGGCCCTGCAGTACCACTTCGGCGACCGGGCGGGGCTGCTGCGGGCCGTCCTCGACAAGCACCTCCCCGCGGTGGACGCCGGCCGGGAGGTGCTGCTGCGGCAGTACGAAGACAGCGGGATCGCCGATCTTCGCTCCCTCGCCACCGCGCTGGTGCTGCCGGCCGCCGCGAAGCTCGCCGATCCCGACGGAGGCCGCGAGTTCCTGCAGATCGTGGCCGAACTGCTCAACCGCCCGGAACCCTTGGTCGAGGTCGTGGTGACGGAGGGGTCGAGCATCTATCCCTGGCGGCGCCTGGTGGAGCCTCTGCTGGTTCCCGAGTCGACGGCAGTGCTCCACACCCGCTTCACCGCGATGCGCTTCTGCCACGCCGAACTCGCCGCCCGGGCCGCCGCCCGCCCGCGCAGGGACGACCGGTTGTTCACCAGTCGGCTGGTCGACCTGGTCACCGCACTGCTGGCCGCTCCGGTGTCCGAGCAGACCGCACGACTGCTGCGCGAGCGCGACCGGAAGGACAGGAGCGAGCACCCGGCCCCGACTCGCTGACCGGTCCGGCCACCCGGCCGATCGGCACAGCGCCGGGCAGCATAGACCGCCGCCCCCGTCGCCCCCGCCGCCCCGCCGAACGCGCAGCCCTCTGCGAGCTCCTGGGCGCGCCACTGTTGTACTGGTCCAGCAGGGGCGCCACACGACACGGGGCGCCGGCGGTAGTCGCGGGCAGGGTCACTGGTGGCGTGTGGTGAACGTCACGATCCTTCGCATACCAACTGGTCGGTACTCTCGCCTGGAGCCGCGAACAACAGGAGGCGTGATGTCTGCGACCAACCGCCAGATCCGTCTGGCAGCCCGACCCGTGGGCCAGGTGAAACCCGATGACTGGGAGCACTTTTCGGGGCCAGTGGAGGACCCGGGCCCGGGCCGGTTTGCGGGCCGGACGCGCGTCATCTCCCTGGATCCGGCCATGCGGGGCTGGCTGGACGACCGCCCCTCCTACCTGCCGCCGGTGGGCATCGGTGAGGTGATGCGCGCCGGATCGGTCATCGAGGTCACCGCATCCAACCACCCCGACTTCCAGCCCGGTGACCACGTGGTCGGCACGTTCGGCGTCCAGGAGTACGTGGTCTCCGACGGCCGGGGTGCCCTGAAGATCGACACCTCCCTCGCCCCGCCCTCGACGTATCTGGGGGCGCTGGGTATGCCGGGCATGACCGCCTACTTCGGCCTGCTGGACGTCGGGGCGCTGAAGGACGGCGAGACCGTCGTGGTGTCGGGGGCGGCCGGCGCGGTCGGGACCATCGCGGGCCAGATCGCGAAGGCCAAGGGCTGCCGGGTCGTGGGCATCGCCGGAGGACCGGAGAAGTGCGCCTTGCTCACCGACGAGCTGGGATTCGACGCGGCGATCGACTACCGCGCCGACGACGTGAAAAAGGCGCTGCGCGAGCACGCCCCCGACGGCATCGACGTCTACTTCGACAACGTCGGAGGAGACATCCTCGACGCCGCCCTGACCCGGCTGGCGATGCACGCGCGCGTCGTGGTCTGCGGTGCGATCAGTCAGTACAACAACGACACCCCGGTCAAGGGCCCCTCGAACTACCTCACGCTGCTGGTGCGCCGCGCCCGTATGGAGGGCTTCGTCGTCTTCGACTACGCCAAGCGCTACGCGCAGGCCGCGCAGGAGATCTCCGCCTGGATCGGCGCCGGCCGCATCCAGGTCAAGGAACATGTGGTGAGGGGGACCGTGGACGACTTCCCCGAGACGTTGCAGATGCTGTTCCGCGGCGAGAACGTCGGCAAGCTCGTGCTGGAGCTGGCGTGACCGCGGCCGAGGGCGGGGCCGCCGCCCCGCGGGGAGACCAGTCGGACGGCGCCGGGCTCCAGGGCAAGGTGGCGATCGTCACCGGCGGTGCCAGCGGACTGGGCCGGGCCACGGCGCTGGCGCTGGGGAAGGCGGGGGCGCAGGTGGTCGTTGCGGACCTCGACGCGCAGGGCGGCAGGGAGGTGGCCGACATGGTCGGCGGTCGCTTCCGCGCGTGTGACGTCTCCGACCTCGACGCCAACCGCGCGCTGGTGGACTTCGCCCAGGAGCAGTACGGCGGTGTCGACATCGCGTTCCTCAACGCGGGAGTGGCGACCGGATGCGGCGTCGGCGAGGACTTCGACCTGGCGCGCTACCGCCGGGCGATGGGCGCCAACCTCGACGGTGTGGTCTTCGGCACCCACGCGGTGCTGCCGGCGCTGCGGGCCCGCGGCGGAGGGTCGATCGTGGCGACCGCGTCCCTGGCGGGCCTGGCGGCGGTACCGCTCGATCCCCTGTACGCGGCCAACAAGCATGCGGTCGTAGGGCTCGCACGCTCCCTGGGGCCGGCGCTCGCGCCGGAGAACGTGCGCTTCAACGCGGTCTGCCCGGGGTTCGCCGAGTCGCGGATCATCGACCACCTGCGCGACATGCTCTCCGAGCAGCAAATGCCAGTCATCCCGGCTGAAGTCGTGGCGGACACGGTGCTGCGGATCATCACCGGCAACGGCACGGGGGAGTGCTGGTTCATTCAGGCCGGCCGCGAACCGGAGCCGTTCCGCTTCCGCAATGTCCCCGGCCCGGGCAAACCCGTGGGCGCCTGAGAACGCTCGCGGCCGTTCGTGTAGGTAGCGGGGTGTCTATGCCGCTGCGGGCCGGGACGCAGGTCAGAGAGAACTGTGCGCCCGGACGCGCCGCGCGCTTCGGGGGCGGGCCTTGCGAACGGCCAGGCCCGCCCCACCGCCGTGAGGACCTGGCCCGAACGCCTCAGCGCGTGATCGGGTCGAACTCCTGCCGCTGAACAGGTTGGTGGGTCGGCGCCCGGTGCGAACTTCCTCACCACCTTGCAGCACGCCCCGACGCGAGCAGCCGTGGCGACGTGGGGAGCTCTGACGGAGGGCGAGGAGAAGGAGGCCGTGCTGCCGTGGCACAGCAGTGTGGAGACCGGCGGTCGAGCGGGATCGTACGTGCGGTGCAGCACGGGCGCTCGACGGCCTTGAGCGCGTTCATCGGGCTGAAGCGTCTCCAGTAACTTGGAGCAATCAGGAAAGGCGATTCTCTCCATAGACTTGACTGACTCCAGAGAAGGCCTACCCTCGAAAGGGAGATGGCAACCGTCCCCCGAAGGGGTGTCCTCATGGACCGCACAGTCCCCCGAGACCCCCGCTTGGGCGGAACGATCGCTGACGCGGCTGCCCCTTGCCCTCAGCGCTTCGCTCCGCCCGCGCCCCACGAGCCTGTGGCTTTGACCTGCGAGAAATCATTCGAGGTCGGGGCCTGGGCTCTGCCGTGGTCGCCGACCGCGTGCGGTCTGGCGAGGACCGCCGTGCGCGACGTACTGCCCCGATGGGGTCTCGGCGAGCTCGTCCCGGCCGCCGAACTACTGGTGAGCGAGCTGGTGTGCAACGCGCTGCGGCACGCCGCCGGACCGCTGCACCTCACGCTCGAGCCGGGGCCCGATGTGCGCTGTTCGGTCAGTGATGGTTCTTTGGAACCTCCCCGCCCGACCGAGGCCGGCCCCGAGGACGAGGGCGGCCGCGGGCTGGCCCTCGTGGACATGCTGGCCGCACGGTGGGGCTGTGAGAGCGGGCCCAGAGGGAAGACCGTATGGTTCGAGCTCCCCGTCCACGCGGACACACTCGACGTGGAGTGGATGGATGCTCTGGACGACCAGAACGCACCGTGGAGAGGCGAGAGCGGCCTGGACCGCCTGGTGCCACTGAAGGGCGACTGGAAGGGCGAGGCCGCATGACAACCTCACCGACCGTCGAGGAACCGATGGCGCTGGCCGCGGCACGGCTGCGCACGGCAGGTATGCGGGTGACCGCCCAACGCATGGCCATGCTGATGGCTGTCTACGAGTCGGCCGGTCACCTCGACGCCGACACCCTGCGCGAGCGCGCTCAGCGGGTCACGGGCCGCCTGTCTCTGCAGGCCACCTACAACGTGCTGCGGGCCCTCACGGACGCCGGCCTGGTCCGGTGCACCCAGATTGCCGGTCACCCGGCCCGCTACGAGGTCGAGCGCCATGACAACCACCACCACTTCGTGTGCCGCGACTGTGGCACCATCCGTGACGTCGAGTGCACGGTGGGTGCGGCTCCCTGTATGGAGGCACAGTTGCCGGAGGAGTACGACATCCAGGAAGCCGCCGTGACCTTCTGGGGTGTGTGCCCTGACTGCCGGGCCGCCGCGCAGCCGTCCTGACGGAGCCGCATGCTGCCGCCCACACCACCCTCTTCGAGGCGACAACGGCTCCTGCGGCCGGCCGGGAGCCTGACCGGTCTGCTCGGGGAGCCGTCGTACGCCGCCCCCATGCTCAGGGATTTCTCGCTGGCGGGGTGGGCTGGTCAGGGGGCGCTGGGTGTGAGGGTGACGTTGTGGCAGAGGGCCTTGAGCCGCCGGACCAGGTCGCGGGTGCGGCGGCCGGGGTCGATCAGCCCTTGGTGGTAGTCGGAGAAACGAGCTCGTGGAAGGCGGGCGATGGGCCGCTGGCGACCGGTCGCCCGGTCCCCGCGTCTGCTCTCGGCAGCCCGCGGGAACCGGCCGGAGGGGGGTGGGCCTCAGAACGACCCGGCCCGTCTCCACCGCCGTGAGGAACCGGCCTGAATCCCTCAGTGAGTGATCGGATCGAGCGCCTCAGTGGGTGATCGGGCCGAACTCCTTGCGTGTGTCCACTGGTTGACCGAAGAGCGACCAGCGCTCGCCCTTGAACCGCATCAGTTGCATCGTCTCGATCGGGAAGGCGTCATCGGGCCCGGTGGCCAAGGTGACGCCGGGCAGTAGCATGCCCGCCTTGACTTCCTTGAGGTTGCGCACCGCGTCCCGCAACCCCTCCCTGGTCGGGCACTTCATCGCGGCGAGGGCCTGGTGGAGGCTGGAGGCGACGGCCCAGCCGTAGGCGTTGAACTGGTTGGCGGGGTCGGCGTCCGGTGCGTACTTCCGCATCGCCTTCCGGTATGCCTTTATCTCCGGGTCGTCGGCCCATTGCGGATCGGCGGGGTCCTTGAAGTAGGTGGCCGAGACCACGCCTTGGACGTTCTTGAACCCGACCGGCTTGAGGACGGCGGCGGAGGAGGACACGTTGTTCACGATGTGCAGCGGGTCCCACTTGGTGTTCTTCGCGTCGGCGGCGAGGGCCTGGCTGCCGAACTTGGGTGTGGTGATGTTCAGCAGCACATCCGCCTTGGAGCGGGCGAGGTTGGCCATCTGCGCGGAGACGGACGGGTCGGTGACCTCGTAGCTCTCCTTGGCGACCACCTTGATGCCGCTGCCGGCGACGGCCTTCTCGAACCCGCCGAGCAGGTCCTTGCCGAAGTCGTCGTTCTGGTAGAGGGCCGCGACCTTCGCCTTCGGCTTCGTGTCCTTGAGGTACTTGGCGTACACCCGTGCCTCAGCCACGTAGTTGGGCTGCCAGCCAATGGTCCAGGGGTGCTTGTCGTCCGTACCCCAGATAGAGGCGCCTGTGGCGACGAAGGGCTGCGGCACCTTCTGCTGGTTGAGGTAGTCCCACACGGCCGCCGTGGACGGGGTGCCCAGGGTCTGGAAGACGGCGAAGACCTTCTCCCGCTCGACCAGTCTTCGGGCCTCCTCCACAGCCTTGGGCGGCTGGTAGCCGTCGTCGCGGACGACGAACTCGACCTTGCGGCCGTCGATACCGCCCTTGTCGTTGACGTACTTGAAGTAGGCCTCCACGCCCTCGCTGATCGTGCCGTACGCGGAGGCGGGCCCCGACAGGGGGTAGATCCCGCCCAGCTTGATGGTCTTGTCGGTGATGCCGGTGGTCTGCTGCCCCTTGCACGCGCCGCCGGCGGTGGTGCCCTTGTCCTCCTGCCCTCGCTGGGTGGCACAGGCGGTGGCGGTGAGCAGGGCTGCGGTCGTGGCGGCGGCCGCCCGCAGAACGGTCTTCTTGCGCATGCGATTCATCGGGATTCCTCCATGGGTACTCCGGCCCTTCAGGGCGGAGGGGAAACGGGCTCCTGAGGAGCAGGGAAGAGAAAAGCGATTCCCCGTCAGGGCGGATCGGCGTCCATTACCAAGTACCTGCGGTCACAAGTTGAGGTCTCGTCGGTCGCTCCGGCAGGCCCTGCGGCACTTGCATACGGCGTTTGTGGCGAAGAC
Source organism: Streptomyces sp. NPDC001530 (assembly GCF_042894545.1). Taxonomy (NCBI): domain Bacteria; kingdom Bacillati; phylum Actinomycetota; class Actinomycetes; order Kitasatosporales; family Streptomycetaceae; genus Streptomyces; species Streptomyces sp. NPDC001530. The sequence continues at coordinate 204,833 of NZ_JBIAVS010000020.1, read as the reverse complement.
GGCGGAGCCTCTGGCGATCGTGTGGTCCCGAACCTCTTGGCCGTCGGGCCGCCGGTGTCTGTCTGTGGAGCCGGTGGAAGACCTCAACGGAGAACTCCGGGTGGGTAGTCGGCGATGAAGCGGAATCCCTTACGGCGCGAGCGGTGAGAATTCCCCTCGTTGACGAGGGAGAGACGTCAATCCCTTTCCGTGCGGGGCGGTGTGCCTACGGGTTCGGCTTCGGGTGGTGTGGGATCCGCAAGAGTCGCGGAAGGCGGGGGCTCGGGCGTCCGCGTCAGGTCGGTGGCGCGGCTGCGGGCGAGGTGACGGGCGGCTGCGCCCCGGACGCGGCCCACCAGACCGGCGAGTCCTGTCGGGGCCACGTACATCACCGCGATGATCAGGAGCCCGAAGACCACACCGGGTGCGGCCTCGCTGAGGTCCTGCGCCACGCTTGGCACGTACATCACGAACGCCGCTCCCAGCAGCGGTCCGTACAGCGATGCCAGCCCTCCCACCACCAGACCCGCCAGAAGCGTGATGGACAGGACGAAACTGAAGGAGTCGGGCGAGACGAAGCCGATCACCCACGTGTACAGACAGCCGGCGACACCCGCGAACATCCCGCTCCACGCGAAGGCAAGGGTCTTGTGCAGCGACAGCCGCACCCCCATCACCTCCGCAGCACTTTCGTTGTCCCGGAGGGCGAGCAGCGCACGGCCGACCCGGGACCGCAGCAGATTGCGGGCGACCAGCAGCGCCACCGCGGCGACGGCGAGGACGAGGAAGTAGATCCACTGGTCCTCGGCCAGTCCGCTCCAGGCGGGCGGCTCCGGTTTGTCCACGGTCAGGCCCATGGAGCCGCCCGTCACCGGTTCGAGCCGCTTGAGCAACGGCGGCAGGAACACTGCGAAGGAGAGGGTGACCAGGGCGAGATACAGCCCGCGCAGCCGCAGTGCGGGCACTCCGAAGCCCAGGCCGAGCAGGAAGCATCCGACGGCGGTGACCGGAAGCGTGGCCAGATGGCCGGTGTCGAACCGGTCGAGCATGACCGCCGCCGTGTAGGCGCCGGCCGCGAAGAACGCGCCGTGCCCCAGGGAGATCTGCCCGCCGTATCCGACCAGCAGGTTCAGTCCGGCGAGCGCCACCGCGTACAGCAGCACCATGGTCAGCTGGAAGACCTGGAAGGGAGCGAAGTAGAACGGCACGGCGACAGCGACGGCCGCCGCGGCCAGTGCGGTGAGGGCGGCCCGCAGGCGCCGGGCGCGGGCGTCGTCGGTGCGGAGGATCCCGGTGTTGGTGCTCATGCCCGCTCCACCGCCGCCCGTCCGAACAGGCCCTGGGGCCGCACCAGCAGCACCGCCAGGATGATCACCAGCGGTACGCCGATCTTGAGGTCGGCGCCGACGACGTCCACGTACGCCCCGGCCAGCGTCTCGGCGACGCCCACCAGCAGTCCGCCGACGACCGCGCCGACCGGGCTGTCGAAGCCGCCGAGGGTGGCCGCGGCGAACGCGTAGATGAGGACCCCGCCCATCATGTTGGGTTCCAAGAACAGCAGCGGGGCGACGAGTACGCCCGACACCGCGCCGACCGTCGCGGCCAGGCCCCAGCCGAGCATCAGCACCCGGCCCACGCGGATGCCCGAGAGCCGGGCGGAGGCGGGATTGGCGGCGACCGCCCGCATGACCAGGCCCACCGAGGTGTGCTGGAACAGCAGGTAGAGCAGTCCCATCACGGCGGCCACCACGCCGATGATCCCGAGGGTGGACCAGTCGACGCTCACCCCGGCCAGGTCGATGCCGCCGTCGGGGAACGGCTGCGGGAAGTCCTTGACGGTGAACGACCAGATCAGTCCGGCCGCCGCGTTGACGAAGATGAACAAGCCCACCGTGACGATGACCATGGTCAGTTCGGGGGCGCCCTCCACGGGCCGGATGATCACCCGTTCCACCAGCATGCCGCCGAGGAAGGACACCGCCAGGGTGACCGGCAGCGCCAGCCAGAACGGCAGGCCCGACGCCGTCAACTGCCATGCCACGTACGTGGAGAGCATGGCGAGCTCGCCCTGGGCGAAGTTGACGATGCCGGTGAACCGGTGGATCAGCACCAGGGCGAGTGCCAGGCTGGCGTACACCGCTCCGGCACCGACGCCCTCGACCACTTGTTGGAGCAGTTCGGTCACGGTGCTCACCGACCCTGCCGGGAACGGACGGAGACCCCGAGGTACACCTCGGCGACCTGCCCGTCCTCGCGGATCTGCCCGGCCGGTCCGGACAGCACCAGGCGGCCGGCCTCCAGGACGTGGGCCCGGTGCGCGATGTCCAGCGCGAGGTGGGCGTTCTGCTCGACGACGATCACGGTGGTGCGTTCCTCCTCGTTCACGGCACGGACGATCTCGAACAGCTCGCGGGTGACCAGGGGGGCGAGTCCCAGGGACGGCTCGTCGAGGAGCAGCAGGGCGGGGCGCAGCATGAGCGCCCTGCCGATGGCGAGCATCTGCTGTTCGCCGCCGCTGAGAGTGCCCGCGGCTTGGCGGGCGCGCTGGCGGAGCTTGGGGAAGTAGGCGTAGATCGACTCCAAGTCGGCGGCCACGCCTGCGCGTTCACTTCTGCTGCGGCGCATGCCCTTGGTGCGCAGGTGCGCGCCGATGCGCAGGTTCTCCTCGACGGTCAGCTCGTTGAAGGTGCCCCGGCCCTCGGGTACGTGCGCCACACCGAGCCTGGCGGCCTGCTCGGGGGAGCGGCCCAGCAGCTGCCTGCCGTTCAGCGTCACCGAGCCGCGGCCGCGGACCATGCCGCACAAGGCCCGCAGGGTCGTGGTCTTGCCCGCGCCGTTCGGCCCCAGGACGGCGCACACCTCTCCCCGAGCGACGGAGAAGTCGAGGCCCTGCAGCACGCGGGCCTGGCCGTATCCGGCGTGCAGGTCCGACACCCGCAGGAAGTCCGGCTCGGCCGAGGCCCCGGCCGCGGTGTGCCCGCCCCCGTGACTCTCGGGGGCGCCCTTTGCCGCGGCGGCGACGTGCTCTTCGGCCGGATGATCCTGGCCCGTCGGATCCGTCCCCGGCATGCTGTCCTCGGACCGGTCGGAGGTGTGGTCGCTCATGCAGCGACCCCCAAGTACGCCTCGATGACCGCCGGGTCGCGCTGGATCTGTTCCGGCGGGCCCTCGGCGATCTTGCGGCCGAAGTCGAGGCACACCACCTGGTCGCACAGGCCCATCACGAAACCCATGTGGTGCTCGACCACCACGAGCGTGAGGTCGAAGTCCTGTCGCACGGCGCGCACCAGGTCCGCGAACGCGTCGACCTCGCCGTGGCTGAGACCGTTGACGGGTTCGTCCAGCAGCAGCAGCCGGGGCCGTACCGCCAGCGCTCTGGCCAGCTCCACGCGCTTGAGCGTGCCGAACGGCAGTCCGGAGGCGGGCTGGTCGGCGACGTCCGACAGCCCCAGCCGCTGCAGCAACTCGTCCGCCTGGCCGCGCAGTCGCGCCTCCTCCCGCCGGACGCGGGGCAGCCGCAGTGCCGCGGCGAGGTGTCCCGCGCGGCCCTGGCTGTGCGCGCCGACCATGACGTTCTCCCGGACCGTGAGCCGTGGGAACAGGCCCAGGTTCTGGAAAGTGCGGGCGATGCCGCGGCCGGCCACGGCGTGCGGGGCGAGACCGAGCAGGTCCTCGCCCTCGTACCGCACCGTTCCGGCATCGGGTGCGCAGCGCCGGGTGAGGCAGTTGAACAACGTCGTTTTTCCGGCTCCATTGGGCCCGATGAGCCCCACGGCGGTGCCCGCCTCGACGGCGAACGCGACGCCGTCCAGAGCCGTGATCCCGCCGAAGCGCACGGTGATACCGTCGACCGCGAGCATGTGTGACGCCCTTTCCGAGGTCCCCTGGGGGGTGGGAGAGCCGTCACAGTAGGGGGCGCCTTCCGGGCGCACATTGGGTGCGAGCACCCAACTTCACGACCGGTGACTTGTTCGCCGCGCACAGTCCCGCGGAAATCTCCGCCACGGGAACTGTTGACGGGACACGACCCTGCGATCCACGATCTGCGCCATGCCCCGTGCGCTCGTCGTCGGCACCCCTGCTCTCCCCGAACCGCTTCGCCAGGAGCGGCGGCGGATCCTGCGCGCCGTGCAGGACCGGGTCGAGGAGGTGGCGGACACCGCTGTGGCGGTCATGCGCGAGGAGATCCCGTCGTACGCCGTGCAGGACGAGCGGTTCTTCGACGACGTACGCGACCAGGTGCTCTCGCACTACAGGATCAAACTGACGGTGCTGGCGGGCGAGCGGGACATCGCCGCGGAGGACCTTGTCTTCAGCCGCGCCGCGGCCATGCGCAGAGCCCGCGCGGGCTTCGCCCTGGAGGACTGGATCAGTGCCTTCCGGGTCGGCCGGCAGGTCTTCTGGGACGCGGTGCTGGAATGCGCGGGCACGTCACCCGCGGCGCAGGAGGCGGCGTTGTCCCTCGTCACACCCTTGATGCGGTACGTGGACTTCGCCAGCACGCATGCGGCGCAGGCCTATGTGGAGTACCAGCAGCACGTGGTGGCGGACGCGGACCGGGAGCGCAGGGACCTGCTGGAGCAGCTCCTGGCGGGTGTGGCGCCGACCCGCGGTCCGCTGCTCGCCGCGGCGCAGGCCTACGGCATCGGGCCCCACTCTCCGATGATGGTGGTCGTGGCCGCCTGCGTCCGCGACACCCGCACCGGGGACACGGACTTGGCCGAGAACGGCTACGCCACCAGCGCGGCGATCACCGTCGCGGGTTTCTGGGCCAGCAGAACCCTGGTGGTCGTGCGCCACGGTGAGGTGGTGGCCGTGCCCATGGTGCGTGCCGGCATGGACGAAGAGGACGTGTGCGCGCACTTCGACGCCGTACAACGGCGGCTCGCCCGGGAGGGCAACGTGCTCTCCATGGGCATCAGCACGGTCGCCCGCGGCGCGTCCGAACTGCCGCGTGCCTACCAGGAGGCCCGGGAAGCGCTCGAACTGGTTCCCCTCGGGGGCGGGGTGGCGGCGCTGCCCCGGCTGTCCCCGTTCGACTATCTGGCGTTGCGCGCCGACGACATCGCCCGTCAGCTGGTCGACCCCCGGGTGAGCGCGCTGCTGGAGGAGGACCGCAGGCGCGGGGACACGCTGGCGGCCACGGTGCGGGCGTTCGCCGACGCGGACCTGAACCTGCGCCTGGCCGCCGACCGGTTGCGCGTGCATCACAACACGGCGCACTACCGGTTGCGCCGGATCGAGGAACGTACCGGCCGTAATCCGCGCCGGATCGCGGACCTCCTGGAACTACTGGTCGCCCTCGCCATCCGCGACGGGGCCCAAGAAGGCGAGGACAGGCGGTGAGTGAGACCGTTGAGCCGGCATGGAACAACGCCGAACATCAGCGGCCGGCCGTGCAGGGAATCCCTGCCGCGCCGGACCGCTCGGCCCGGTGCGCGCTGCTGGACGCGGCGCTGGAGGTGTTCACCGAGCGCGGCTACACCGACGCCAGCCTCATCGAAATCGCGGCGCGCTCCGGCATCCCCGTGGGCAGCCTCTTCCAGCACTACGGCGGCAAGAAGGGGCTGTACCTGGCGCTGTGGGAGGAGTTCCGGGAGGAACAGGAGCGCCGGACCGCAGGGGTACTGGCCGAGGCGCGCAGCCGCGGGGTGGAAGACCCCATCGCCCTCTTCGTGGAGGGAGCGAGGGCCTACCTGGAGGGTGCCTGGGAGAACCGCCGCATCAGCAGGCTGCTCGTGGAGGACGACGGCCCGGCGGGCTTCGATGCACTGCGGCGGCAGTGGGACCGTGCGTGGGTGCGGCGCAACGCCCGGCTCCTGGAGGTGGACGAGCGGCGTCGCGCGGGCCGGGTACGGGTGATCGTGCTGACCACCGTCATCGGAGGGGCGGCGCGGGAACTCGGCGACTGCGCGGACGAGGCGGAGGCGCGGGAGATCGTGGACGAGGTGTGCGGCATCCTCTCCCACTTGTCGGCATCGCCCGGTTGAGCGCCCGGCCCCGGCGGCGGCACCGCACATACCGTGCCGCCGCCTTCTCCACCGGGCCCGGCCGGGCGGTTCTCCGGCCGGCAGAACCCGTTCCGGACTACGGCACCGGGTGCGGGCCTTGGCCCAGGCAGGGCCCGCCAACCGGTCAGCGCCGAGGCCGCGATGCCGCCCGGCCTGCCGGACGCAGCATCGGACCGGCGGCGACGGGCGGGTCAGCCGAGGAGTTCGGCGCTGGTGGCCGGCTCCTGCCGCCGCTGCCCGTTGATGCCGTGCCTCTCGATCGAGGAGCGCCGGTAGACCTCCTCGCGCACTCGCATGATCTCCCCGATGGGCCGGTGCTCCTCACGGGAGCGCCAGGGGGTGATCGACGTGCTGTCGGCGGCGGACAGGTTGTCCGCACGGGAGATGTCCTGTCGGGGGATGTCGACGCGAGCCACGGTCACCCAGGGGGAGAGCTGCTCCGGCCATTCCACCGATGTGTTGTCCACCGGCATGCGCTCCAGATCGACGTTGAGCTGAACCTGCAGGTCGAAGGCGTGGTCGCGCTCTCCCGCTTCGGTCACCAGAGTGTTGCGGAAGGCTTCGCCGTCGGCCAGCACGTCCACATCGCCGTGCGCCAGGCCCGCCAGGGACTGCTGTGTCGGAGCGGTGCGAATCTTGGCGATGTAGTCGCCATGGCGGAAGGCGCCCATGCTGTTGTAGGTGTACGACAGCAGGTTCTTCCGCGGAACCTGGGTGAACGACATCATCGCGAACAGTTCGTCCCACAGCCACTGGTCCCGTTCCAGTGTCCCCTGGCGGGTGAGGAAGTCCGCAAGCCACTGCCGTCGGGTTGCCGGGTTCAGCAGGGCGTCAGGGAGTTGGGCGAAGAGCGGCTCGATCATCAGATAGTCGTGCACCGTGTTGGCGAAGAACACGCGGTTGTTGATCAGGTTGAGGTCGAACGTCGTCGCCTCGGCTTCGTCGTGCAGCAGTGAGCGGCCGGGCACGCCGAACATCTTGATCCCCATTCCGCAGGCGGCTCCCAGCAGGGAGTCGGCCCGCAGATGGCCGAGTCCGTTCGAGTAGCGCACGACGGCGTCGAAGCTGCCTGGCTGGGCGAAGATGCCCTGCGCGTAGGCCCGCGGTGCTTCCAGGATCCGGACCGTGGCCTTCACCAGCCCGTAGCTCTTGCCGTGAGCGGTACGCACGGCACGCCCGACCCCTTCGGTTCGGACCGAGTCGCGGGTGCGTTGGCCCACGTTGCGGACGACTTCGGCGAGTTCCTCCTCGTATCCCGGGCGCTCGATCGGCTGGTAGGCCTCGAACTTCACGAAATCCATGACCTGGCTCCCCTCCTGCTGGCGGCACTCGCCCCCGGGGTACAGGCGGGGGCGGTGTGTTCACTGCGAACTTATGAAGCAATTAAGTTGTGCACAACTCAATTGCACGTGACTCTTCCCACTCAACCCCCGCGGCAGGGAGGCTTCAGGAGGGGGCACACTCACGGCGGGCGCCACCGCAGTCGTCCCCAGTCGCAGCCAGAGCCGCCTCGACCAAGTCGTCAAACTGATAAGTGATGCGATCCCGCTCCGTCTGCGCCCGGACGGCCACGCGGACAGCGCCGCCGCCCCGGTACGCCGATAGGGTGGGCAGTGATCAACCGGGCGGGTGGGGGATGAGGGCAGCGGACGGCATGGGCAGCACCGAGGACAGGCACACGACGGGCACCGGGCGTCCCACGTCCCGGGACGTCGCCCGGCTCGCCGGTGTGTCGCACACCGCGGTCTCCTTCGTGTTCAACGGCCGTGCCGAGGGCAACCTCTCGCTTGCCACCCAGGAACGCATCCGCCAGGCCGCCGCCCATCTCGGCTACCGCCCGGACCCCGTCGCCCGCGGCCTGCGCAGCCGCCGTACCGGCGTGATCGGCCTGGTCACCGACGAGATCGCGTCCTCGCCCTTCGCGGGCCGGCTGCTGCGCGGCGCCATGGAGACCGCCTGGGACAGCGAGCACCTCGTCCTGACCGTCGACTCCGGCGGCGACCCGGCCAAGGAGGACGCGGCGGTCGCCGAACTCCTCGATCGCCGCGTGGACGGCATCATCTACGCGGCCATGTCCCTGCGCCGCGTCCGCGTCCCCGAGGGACTGCACCGTACCCACTCCGTGCTCGCCAATTGCCTGCCCGAGGACAACTCCCTGCCCGCCGTCATCCCCGCCGAACGCGCCGGAGGTCGTACGGCGGCCCGCCTGCTCCTCGACCAGGGTCACCAACGGATCGCTGTGGTCGGCGGCCTGGACGACATCGCGTCGGCCGAGCGCCTGCGCGGCTTCCGGGACGCGCTGCGGGCGGAAGGGATCACCATCCCGAGGGAATGGGTCGTACGCACCGGAGGCGAGATCTCCAGCGGCTACGAGGGTGCGAAGCGGCTGCTCGGCGAGGCCGCTGTCGACCGTCGTCCCACCGGGATCTTCTGCTACAACGACCGGGTCGCGGCGGGTGTCCTGCACGCCGCGACCCGGTTCGGGATGGCCGTTCCCGGCGACCTCTCGGTGGTGGGCTACGACGACCAGGAGCACATGGCCGCCTTCCTCGCTCCGCCCCTCACCACGGTCGCGCTGCCGCACCGCGTGATGGGCGAGGCCGCAGCACGGCTTCTCCTCGACGCCATCGAAACCGGCCGGACGCCCCCCGCCACCACGCGGCGCATCGCCTGCCCCGTGATCAGCCGCGCGTCGGTGGGACCTGCTCCCACCCCGTGACGGCCGCCGCCGATCCCGTCACGACGAGCTCCTGTACGTCGTCGGGGCGCGAGTAGACCCGCTCGGTGACCGTGGCCCGGTCGTCGACGAACAACTCGTACAACGAGCCGTCGACGAGGACCCGGATCCGGAGCTCCCCCCGGGGTGGCACCCGTACCTCGATCGGCGGGGCCGCCCCCTCGGCTCCCGTCCGGGGCCAGCCGCCGCGGTCCAGCGTCACGGTGCCCGCCTCCGGATCCAGGCGGATGGCCAGCTCCCGGCCCGAGGCGGACCGCAGCAGACTGACGGTCGTCCGGGCGCGGGCGCTGACGCTCAGGTCGTACGCCTCCGGGAGCACGGTCCGGCCCGGTGCGGTGACAAACGGCTCGGCCGCGCGCAGCAGTTCGAGCTCCTGGGTCGGGGCGACCCGCAGCGACCCGTCCGGGTGTACGTCCACCACCCGGGGCGCCGTGAGGACGCCGGCCCATCCGGCGCGCACGGCCTCGCTCTGCTCACGCGCCTCCCAGGACCAGCCCCACATCAGGGCCCGGTCCGCCTCCTGGAGCACGGCGGGCGCGTAGAAGTCCCGCCCGTGGTCGAGCCGGCCGCCGGCCCGCGCCTCGAAACGCAACTCGCGGTCGCCGCAGGGCTGCAGACGCCCCGTCAGGTAGCCGGTGGCGCGCGGATCTCCGTCCCACAGCGACACCACCAGCACCCATGCGCCGCTCGCCGTCGCGTACATCTGGGGGCACTCCCAGCCGGCCGCCTTGTCACCGAACGCATCGGCCGCGACAGGGTCGTTGCCGTCGACCAGGACTCCCGAGAACTTCCAGTCGGCCAGGTCATCGCAGCCGTACAGCAGGACCGACGGCGTACCGTCGGCGTGTCCTGCCCCCACGAGGGCCCAGCGTCGGCCGCCACTCAGGAAGACGAACGGGTCGCGGAACATCACCACGTCCAGACCGGGCGGCGGGCCGGTCACCACCGGCGTGGGCAGCGGCTTCCACTTGGTGAGCGTGTCGTCGTCGGGGTCCGCCGCCCGCGCCAGGCAGATCGTGCCGAGACCGGTGTGGTGGCGGTCGACGCCCGTGTACACGGCGGTCGGCACACCCCCGTCGTCGACCACGCACCCGGACCAGCAGCCCGCCTCGTCCGGGCCGCCGGGCGTCGGGGTGAGCGCGACCGGATGGTGGTCCCAGTGGGCGAGGTCGCGGCTGGAGACGTGACCCCAGTGGATGTTCGCGTGCACCGGAGCGTCCGGGTTGTGCTGGTAGAAGAGGTGATAGCGGTCGCGCCAACGGAAGGGCCCGTTGGGGTCGTTGATCCAGTTGGCGGGCGGACGGACCCTGAAACGTGGCGCGTTGGGGTCCTGGGGCGGAGCGGTGAGGCTCAACGGTTGACTCCTGCGGAGGTGATGCCCTCGCGGAGAGGGCGCTGGCCTACGACGAACACGGCGACGGCGGGGATCATGGAGAGGACGACACCGGCGAGGACCACCGAGATGGAGCCGGTACCGAGGTTGCCCTGGAGGGAGACCAGACCCAGCGGCAGTGTGTAGTTCTGGCTGGACGTCTCGAGGATCAGTGGCCGGAAGAACTCGTTCCAGTGGTAGTTGAAGGCCAGCACGCCGACGATGGCGAGGCCGGGCGCGGCCAGCGGCGCGTACACGGACCGGAAGATCCGCCAGGGCCCGGCGCCGTCGAGCATGGCCGCTTCGCCCAGGTCCTTCGGCATGCCCAGGAAGTACTGGCGCATCAGGAAGGTGCCGAACGCGGTCGGGAAGGCCGGGACGATCAGACCGAGCAGGGTGTCGGTCAGGCTCATCGACTTCAGCACCAGGAACACCGGCACGATGGTGACCTGCAACGGCACCATCATGGTCGCCAGCACGAGCCCGAACAGCGGCTTCTTGAAACGGAATTCGAGGCGTGCGAAGGCGTATCCGGCCAGACCCGCCGTGATCATCTGGCCCACGGCGATCAGCGCGGTCACGAGGGTGGAGTTGAGGGCGAGCAGCCATACGTCGATCTGGTCGAAGACCCCGCGGTATGCCTCGGCGGTGGGATGCGTCGGGATGATCCTCGGTGGCAGGTCGAAGGACTCGGCCGGGGTGCGCAGTGACGTGGAGACCGTCCAGATGACCGGCCCGAGCGTCAGCAGGGCGCACACGGTCAGCCCGGCGATCCGTGCCCAGGGCGCGACTGCGTGCCGCGTACGGCTCAGGGACAGCGTTGCTTGGCTCATGGGACTCACCCGGCTCACTGGTAGTGGACGAAACGCCGGCTGAGCCGGAACTGGAGGGCGGTGACCGCCATGATCAGCACGAACAGCAGCACGCCCACGGCAGACGCCTCGCCGAACCGGAGCTGCTCGAAGGCGTTCTCGTAGATGACCATCACAACGGTCCTGGTGGAGTCGCCGGGCCCGCCGTTCGTGAGGACGTACGGCTGCTCGAAGACCTGGAGCGCGTTGATGATGCCGACGACCGACGCGACCAGCAGCGTGGGCGACAGCAGGGGGAGCGTGACGGTGAGGTGTTTGCGCAGGCCCGTGGCGCCGTCCAGGGCGGCTGCCTCGTGGATCTCCTTGGGGATGTTGTTCAGGCCTCCGACGAACAGCAGGAAGGAGAAGCCGAACTGCTGCCAGACGTAGACGAGGATGACGGCGGCCATCGCCGCGTTCTCCGACGTCAACCACGGTACCGGGGCGATCCCGATGAGACCGAGGAGCCAGTTCACGACCCCGAAGTCCTGATTGAACAGGTACTTCATCACCACCGAGATGGACGCGGCGGACAGCACCAGCGGGAAGAAGAACGCCGAGCGGAACACCGACCGCAGCCACACCGGCATCCGCCCGTTGACGGCCAGCGCCAGCACCAGGGCGATCAGCAACTGCAGCGCCACCGCGAACACCATGAACACGAGGGTGTTACGGAAGGAGACCAGCACGGTCGAATCGCCCAACACCTCACGGTAGTTGGCCCCTCCGGCGAAGCTCGGCGAGTCGATCACGTTCCAGTGGAAGAGGCTGAGGACGACCGAACCGACGATCGGGACGACCGTGAAGACGACGATGCCGACGATCGTCGGCGCCAGGAACAGCGCGGCCAGCAGCCGGGTGCCGCGGTCGCGGACGGAGGGCCGCGGTGCGACGGCGGGCGGTGCCGCCGGGCGTGGTCGTACGGCCGGGATCTGGGTGTTCGTCATACGTCACGCTCCATGGCCTTCTCCAGGTCGCCCTGCATCCGGCGCAGCGCGGGGCGCACCGCCCGCGGGGAGGCCAGGGCGGTACCGGTGTGCTTGAGCAGCACCTGCTCGACCTCAGCGACCTGCGGCGGCGCGGGGATCGGCCCGGTGTCGGGGAACTGGTCGAGGGTGTCGTAGAAGACCTGCCAGTGCGCCGGGCCGGTCTTCTGGTAGCGGGCACCGGTCAGCATCGAACGGCGCGCCGGGGTGGTCTGGTTGCCCTTGAAGAGCTGGGTCAGGGTGTCCTTGCGGGCGGCGTACTTGATGAACTCCCAGGCCTCGTCCTGCTTCTTGGACGTGCGCAGCAGCGCGTAGCCGGCCGCGCCGAACTGGTGGCGCTGGGTGCGCCAACGCGGGAAGTACTGCACGTCGTAGCCGCTGGGCTGCATGCCCGCCAGGTGCAGTCCGCCGGCCCAGAATCCGCCCGCGGGCGTGACGCCGACCCGGCCGGTGGAGAACACGCCGACGAGGTTGCTGCCGTTGCCGCCCTCGGGGCGGGTGCACAGGTCCTCCTGGATGAGGGAGGCGAGGTAGTCGTACGCCTCCTCCACGCGGATATCGGTGGCCTGCGGGGTGGTCCACCGGAAGCCGCCTCCGCGCCCGCGCCGCTCGGCGGCCGGGTAGAAGGTGTCCCACAGCCAGGAGCCGCCGGGTGCCTTGGACTCGGCGAGCAGATTGGTGCCGTTCGCGAACAGCCAGGGCACCACGCCGCCCCACAGCCGGTTGGTCCAGAAGTACGGCGTGAAGTGGGAGCCGCTGGAGCGCTTCATGTCGCGCAGCAGCGCGGTGAAGTCGTCGCGGGTCCAGTCGGCGGGCGGGAACTCCGCGCCCGCCCGCTTGAGCACCTGCTTGTTGAGATACATGTCGGCCGCGTTGAACTCGACCGGCAGCTGGTAGAGGCTCCCCTCGTACATCATGGACTCCACCAGCGAGGGGTGGACGTCGGCGAAGTACTCGCGCAGCTCGGCCGCGTCCCGCTTCACCCAGCGGTCCAGCGGGACGCCGAGGCGCTGGGCGAACAGCTGGACGCCCTCGGTGGCGACGTAGACGAGGTCGGGGGCGGTGCCCGCGGCGATCTGAGTGAGGATCTTCGCGAAGAAGTCCGACCAGTCGACGGCCTGCACGGCGTTGATCCGGAGCCTGATGTCGGGGTGCAGCTTCCGGAAGCCCTCGCTGAGGGTGCGGACGGCGGTTTGGTCGAAGGCGGAGCCGAGGGTGGCGACGACGAGGGAGCCGTCATCACGGCCGGGGATGTCGGCTCCGGTGAGCCGGTCCCAGCTCGCGGCGGTGCCGGCCAGGGCGGCGGCTCCCGCTCCGTAGGCGCCGTACCGCAGCAGTGTGCGGCGGGAGAGGTGCGAGTCGGTCATCGGACAGGCCTAACTCGTGTTAGTTCAGGGGCGATGCCCCAGATGATGTGAAGCGGGTCACGGCCCTGTCAAGGGTCGCGAACGCTTGACCTTTAACGAGTTAGGTCTACAGTCCTGGTTCCACAAGAGCCGCCGTTCGCATGACTCGCACGAGAGGAACGATGCGTGATGCGTGGGATGTCCAGGAGAGCCTTGTTCGCCGGGTCGGCCGCGGGAGCGGCAGCTGTCGCGCTGCCCGCGGTACCGGCCTCAGCCCGGCCGAAGGGGGCGAGACCCGGCGCGAGTTACCGCGCCGAGTACCACTTCACGGTCCCCGACACGTGGAAGAACGACCCGCAGCGACCGGTCTGGATCGACGGCGAGTACCACTACTACTACCTGTACAACGCGGACTACTTCACCGGAGCCGTCGGCACCGCGTGGCGCCTGGCCACCACCACCGACCTGGTCTCCTTCAGGGACCGCGGGGTGGCCGTGCCCAAAGACACGACCCCCAACGGGGACGTCTGGTCGGGCTCGGCGGTCATCGACGAGGACGGCACCGCGGGCTTCGGCGCGGGCGCAGTCGTCGTCATCGCGACGATGTCCCACGACGACGGGCCCACCTCACAGGCGCAGTACCTGTACTACTCCACCGACGGCGGCCGCACCTTCACCCACCACGGCACCGATCCGGTCCTGCCCAACCCCGGCGTGCGCGACTTCCGCGACCCCAAGGTGATCCGGGACGAGGAGCGCGACCGGTGGGTGATGGCGCTCGCCGAGGGCACGAAGATCGGCTTCTACCACTCCGACGACCTCAAGAAGTGGACGTACGCGGGCGGCTTCGTCAAGGAGGGGATCGGGACGCTGGAGTGCCCCGACCTGTTCCGCATCACGGCGGCGGACGGCCGGGCGACGTGGGTCCTGGGTGTGAGCGCGAACGGCAAGGGCTCCGGGCTGCCGAACACATACGCCTACTGGACGGGCTCCTTCGACGGAAACGCCTTCACCGCCGCCGACGCCGACCCCCAGTGGCTCGACCACGGCTTCGACTGGTACGGAGCCGTCACCTTCGACAAGCGCCGCGCCGACGGCTCCCTCGACCCGCGTACTCGGTACGCCATGGGCTGGCTGAACAACTGGGACTACCCGAACATCACTCCGACGATCGACTGCGACGGCTTCAACGGCACCGACTCGATCGTCCGCGAGATCACGCTCGAGCGTGCCGCCTCCGGTACGTACTACCTTGCCTCGCGGCCGATCGCCGCCCTGGACGACCACGTCTCGCGCACGGTGCGCCTCGGCGACCTGGAGGTCGACGGCAGCCGCGTGCTGGACTACGCCGGCGTCGCCTACGAGCTCACCTGCGAGATCACCTGGGACCAACTCGCGGGCGTGGGCGTGCAGTTGCGCCGTTCGGCCGACGGCAGCCGGCACATCGACGCGGGCGTGTACGGCGATTACGCGTTCGTCAATCGGCGCGGTGCCGTCAACCCCGACACCTCGGGCAAGTGGCAGGAGAGTCACACCCCGTTCGACCCGTCCGCGCGCAAGGTAAAGCTACGGATCCTCGTGGACCGCACGTCCGTCGAGGTGTTCGTCGACGACGGCCGGTACGTGCACTCGATGGAGGCGTTCCCCTATCTCGTCGACACCGGGCTCGCGCTGTTCACGATCGGCGGTCCGGCAGTGTTCCGGAACACGGTGATACGGGAGTTCACGGTGTGAGGTCTCCTGTGCGGGGATCAAGGTCACCGGCTGCCGACCCGGGCCGGCCGCGTGGGCTGACACCCTCCGCCTGACCGTCGTATGGCGAGGGGTCGCGGTCGAGCATGGTCAGGCGGCCCTGCGCCACGCGAATCGGGCAGCGCTCCGCGCCGGACGGGTTCAACCTCGCAGACGTCGGCGAGGAGGAGGTGCGCGCGTACTGCCTCCAGCGTTCTCACGCCTGCTTGGCCAGAGCGGAGGACCCGACGGCATGCTCCTGACACGCCGGCCAGGAGCCGTTACGCAGGTCGTCCGCCATCTACTGGTCGCGGGTGTCGTCGACAGGTGGTGACTGCACCGAAATGATCGTCGCGGGCGCCCGGGAGCCGGCAGGCCGTTGGGGCGCTGGGTGGATGGGGGAGCTGGGCCGTCGTGCGGGGCGGGGGCACGGTGGTGCCCCGGAGGCCGTGTGGCCGTTTCGTCGGCTCGGTGGGGGTGTCGGTGGGCACATCGACACCTCCGGCGGAGTTGGTCGTTTGCGGTTGCCGTGTGTGCTGTACGGTGGCGGGCGCCCAGATGCATGATCATGGTCGCTGCGGAAGGATCGGCAGGGGTGGTCTGTGCTCTGCGATGCTGCGCAGGGCTTACCACCGACCGGTGCCTCGGCGTCTGTCCGAGGTGGGGGTACGCCCGTTCCGGCGTTCTTTCCGGAGCAGTGAAATGAATACGAACCGCATCTTGCACCGTCTTTTGAGCCCTACGGAATCGCGAGCGCACGTCACCACGTCGGCGACGTCGTCCGCCGCCGACTGGGGCCTTTTGTTGATCAGACTGACCTTCGGACTGCTGATGGCCGCGCACGGCGCTCAAAAACTGTTCGGGTTTTTCGGGGGTGCCGGCCTGACGGCGACCGGCAAGGGGTTCGCCGACCTCGGTTACCACCCGGGAAATCTCTTCGCCGTGATCGGTGGCCTGTCCGAATTCCTCGGTGGCCTCGGCCTGGCCGTGGGGCTGTTCACTCCGCTCGCGGCCGCCGCCCTGATCGGCGTGATGATCAATGCCATGGCGACCGTCACGGGCGCTCATGGTCTGTGGGAGGCGGACGGCGGCGTGGAGTACAGCGTCTGCATCGCCGTGGTTGCCCTGGCTATCGCTGCCATCGGCCCGGGCCGGCTCGCTCTCGACCGGTTCTTCCGTTGGGGCGCGGGCGGCTGGGGCGAGGCCGCCTTTGCCCTCGGCCTGGGCGGTGTCGCCGCCGCGATCACACTGAGCCTTTGAACCTTGGGGGACGCGCCTGCGGCACAACACAGCCGGCGCCTCCTCGGAGGCCTCCGCAGTGGGCGAGTTCCCCCGCAGGAGTGCGGATCTGCACCACCGGCAGCTCCCGTTTCAGCGTCTGCCGGTCGGCAGCTCGCGTTTCAGCGTCTGCCGGTCGGCAGCTCGCGTTTCAGCGTCTGCCGGTCGGCAGCTCGCGTTTCTGCGTCCGCCGGCGTGTCATCGGCCGGCCGGCATGAGTCTGGCCTTGTGCCGCGGATGCAGGCTCCGTCGATCCGCTCGCTTAGCAGGTCCGCGTGATCGTTGTGTCGCGCGTACTCCTCGATCAAAGGACTTCCAGGAGCTCACCGCCCCCGGACGAAGAAGGCGATGTGGCGGGCGCTCGCCTGATGCGGGCCTGCGCCGCCAAGGACCGTTCCGGGGTCGTCGAGTACCTCGCGCACCTGGAGGCAGACCGGCTGGAGTACACCGCGGGCATGCTCATCACGTCGTACAACGACACCCGCCAGGTACTCCGGGACACCGGCCGCCCCACCATCCGCAGGTCGTGGTCCGCGAGATCGACCAGGCCGCCCGCTTCGCCCCGGCCGAGCACGAGTTCGCGGTCACCACCGCCGCCGGCCACGCCTCGCCCAGGGGCGAGGCCACAATGCAGGAGGTGATCGACTCCATGGAGGTGCGAGACCGCATCCACACCATGACCGTCGCGCCGTTCGTGGGGTGTGGGGAACCGGCCGTGGATCGTGGATGACGAACTCTGGGCGCTGATCGAGCCGTTGCTACCGCCCCGGCCGCGGAATGCTCCCGGTCCCATGCTGGTGGATGACCGGTTGTGCCTGCCAGGGCATCCTGTACGTGCTCTACAACGACATCAGCCGGCAACTGCTGCCGCTGGAGCTGGGGTTCGGCTCCGGACAGACCTGCTGGCGCCGACTCGGGCGGTGGCACGAGGCCGGGGTCTTCGAGAAGCTGCACGCGCCCTGCTCGCCGAACTGCACGCGGCCGGCGAACTCGGCTCGAACAAACGCCGCCACGCGAATGCAGCCGAGCCGCAGATGCCGACCCTGCTCCGCGGCCTGCTGCAGACCGAAGGATCGTCGGCCGGCACGGCGGACCCGAAAGCACGCAGCTGACGTGGCCTGGAGACCAGGAGATTGACGGCCCACAGCAGGGTCAGGGCGGCAACCCCTGCGATCTGAACGCGCCCCGTGGTGCCGGAGAGCCTGAGGTCAAAACGGTGGCGAAGATCAACACGTCCGCGGCCATCCCCACCACAATCCCCACCACACCCTCCCCAAGCTCAGCAGCAACAACCCGGACAAGCCCGGCACTCGCATCGATGCCTTCGCTTTCCCCGCCGCCAACAGGGCTACATCGAACATCGCCCGCCCCCACCTGTTCAGGACTCGCAGGACCTATCCAGCCCGGTGAGGCCGACTGGATGCTCAGGCGTTCATTGTGTCAGCCGTTGTTAGGGTGAGCGGATGGTCGA
The DNA here is from genome assembly GCF_042894545.1 of Streptomyces sp. NPDC001530. Taxonomy (NCBI): domain Bacteria; kingdom Bacillati; phylum Actinomycetota; class Actinomycetes; order Kitasatosporales; family Streptomycetaceae; genus Streptomyces; species Streptomyces sp. NPDC001530. The sequence continues at coordinate 187,071 of NZ_JBIAVS010000020.1, read as the reverse complement.
ACGGGGGTGAGGAAGATGCGGGCGGTGCTGCCTGCCTACGCGATCGAGGTCGGAACCGAGCCGCTGGACCTGCCCACGCGGAACTCAGTGGGCGACTGGCCTTTCCTCGATGACGCCCAGGACTGGCCCGAGTGTTTTTGTGGTGAGCGGATGGCTCTGTTCTTCCAGTTCGATATCCCCCCGGACCTGGAGCTTTTCGGCGGAGACCACCTGTTGGTTTTCCACTGCCGTACACACAACGACGCATCCGACCCCGAGTTGGCTGATGGTCGGCTCGTGCCCCGGTACTGGGACGCTCCGCAGCCGCCCTACCCGCGGTCCGTTCTGGCGCGTGTTGCTCCAGCGCCACGCGGCGCTGCCGGTCCCGGAGGCCGAACCGTCCCTGTGCGCCCTGCCGCTGACGCTGCAACCCTTCGTGGACACCCCCAACCCCCGAGGGCTCGGAGCCGCGACGTTCAAGGTGGGCGGCACGCCGTCCTGGGCGCAGGATCCCGAGTACTACAGGTGCGCATGCGGCGCGGATTTGGTGTACGTCTGCCAGGTGCCGGAGTACATGGAATTCGCCGTCAACCCCGGCCAACCAGAGCAGCCTTACAGCGTCGGCACCGACACCTACGGGCTGTTTCTTGGCAACGAGGTCTACCTGCCGGCGTGCCCGGCCCACTGCGATCCGGCGGCGGTCTGGCCGGTGAACCAGAACTGACCCCTCGGCATCACCGACCTGCACAATCCCATCGCCTCCGATACCCCAACAACGAGCAGGTCAGCCATCACCCTGTAGATGACTTTCGGGACAACATTTAGTCCGATTAAGTCCAGCATGGATATTAAGCGAATCCTTCTCGGGCCCCTCGAGAACCTCGTAACAATCCGCTAGGTTGACGTAATAATTTGTGAAGTCTCATGTTTGGTAGGTAACTCGAATGTCAATACCCTCCCGGCTTGGACTCTTATGCGACCCGGACTTCGGGCGTTTGTTTGCCGCCACCGCGCTCGGCCAGCTGGGCGATCGCATCATCTTTCTGGCGTTGCCTCTGGTTGCAATCGTGGCATTGCATGCTGATGAGTTCCAGGTCGGAGTGCTGACCGCGATGACCACGGCAGGCTCGCTCCTGGTCGGGCTGCCGGCAGGCGCGTGGGTGGACCGCATGCGGAAGCGATCGGTGATGATCAGCACTGATCTTGCGAGGGCGCTGGTCCTCTTGACGATACCGGTGGCTTGGTGGGCAGACCTTCTGACAATCTGGTGGCTCTACGCAGTCGCATTGGTTCATGGAGCGCTGACTGTTTTCTTCGATGTCGCGTACGTCAGCTATCTGCCGCACTTGGTGGGCCGCAGTAATCTTGTTGAAGGAAACTCAAAACTCTCGGCAATACGTTCGGTGACCAGTATCAGTGGGCCGGGGTTAGCAGGGCCGATGATTGGCTGGATCGGAGCCCCTGCAACACTTTTGGCAAGCTCGGTCGGGATGGCTATATCGGGTCTACTCGCGATCAGCATCAGCAAACGCGAACGGAAGCCAGAGTCGAGCAAGCACCCTCAACTGGGTCGGGAAATCAAGGAGGGGTTGAAGTTCGTTCTCAAGCATCCCGTCCTGCGTGCAATCATACTGGGGGATGCGATATTCAACCTCTTCCTGGTCATGTATCAAACCATGTTGATGGTCTTCTTGGCGAGGGAGCTAGGCCTCGGGTCCTTCGGTATCGGCCTCATTCTGTCGGGAATGGGTTGCGGTGCCTTGCTGGGCGCGCTGTTGGCAACAAGGGTCTCGAATCGGGTCGGACAAGGTCCGGTCATCTGGCTCGCGCCACTTGCCACCTGCCCGCTGACAGTCCTGATGCCGTTGGCACGACCGGGTTGGAGCGTGTATGTGGCTGCGATCGGACTCTCGGCTCTTTCGCTGGGTGGAGTCGTCCGCGTTGTGGCTCAAGCAAGCTTCCAGCAGGCCCTCACGCCAGATCGACTCTTGGGCCGGATGAGTGCGACAGCCCGATTCGTGTCCTGGGGCGGAATTCCTCTAGGCGGAGTTTTGGGTGGAGCCTCGGGCTCTGTGTTTGGAGCAACAGTTACATTGTGGATCGGTGCAGTCGGCATGACGGTGAGCATCCTCCCAAGCTTCCTGTCACCGCTTCGAACTATGCGCAAATTGCCCAAGGAAAAAGACCCCGAGCCCGTGCGCATTAATGACGGGATGGCGCCTTCGGAATGAGGCTACTGATAGACGCCCTCCAATCCTGCAGGACCGTTATGCCAGTACCGCCCCGACGTGATCGACAGCTGCCTCGCCAGCACCGGCCTGGACGTCACCGACTGACCGAAAAGTGCGGGGCTTGGAAGCGTGATGCCGGGGTCCGGCAGTCAGAGAGCTGCCGCGCTGTCACCACTCGAAGGTCTTCCACTCCTTTGGGGGGATGCCGCCTTCGGTGGTATCCCAGCAGCGGTCGGCCCATGCCTCAGCCACCATCACAGGCCGGCTCAACACCAGGTCGCCAGCCCGCTGGACCCGCAGTACCAGCCCGAGCTGTGACGAGCACGGATCGGCGCACTGCGAGTACCGCAACTCCTTGCTGTGCATTGCGAGGTAGTCAGTGAACTGATCTTCCAGGTGTGATGGCACCTGCCCCACCAGCCGCATCCCCTCCAATGTCACCTGCGGGCCACGTAGTGCGTTGACCGCGATGCCTGCCAGGCCAATTGACTGGTCGTAATATGCGGTGACCGCAGGCCCAGAGAACCTCGTGCCGGGACGCTGCTCAAGGCAGAATTCGGCCCATGCCTCATTGCCCGCATGGCCTTGCGAGACGCTGACTCTGAGGACGCCGTCCACAGCGGCCCGGGCCTGGTCATGTGTCATACCGAACTTCAGTGGGCCGACGCACTGGAAAGGCGTGAACGACCACGGCAGGCGTTGCGCCTCGTCCAACACGCCCCAGACATCCGTCGCCACGTTCCAACCTCCGGTCGCACACGAGCCCCCGCCTCGACAGCCAGCGGCGCGCGGATAATACCGAGCCCATTCGGTCGTGGAGGTGCGGATGCCAGCTTGGCTGGTCCCGTTGGCATAGCCGCTGCCCGCATCCGGGCCGCCACGGAGTCCTGTGGGCCCTGATCCGGGACCGGCGCCCTTACGAAGCCGCCCCGCCCCAGCTCACCGGCTAGGTTCTGGACCTTGGCCGCCTCCCCGCCCGCTGCGGATGGGCGGCGCGGTGGAGTGCGGCCTGCTGGACGAGGCCGAGTTGCCAGCTCAACCGCCTAGTCGTGTCCGGGGGCTGATGGTGCTCTTTGATTTCCCCGCCAGGTCCTCATGGGATGGCCAAACCTGCTCAGTTGATCTCCCCATCCCATGCGTTCCGCCCCTGGCACTGTCGCCGTGGACGCGCCGTCTAGGGTGCGGGCATGATCTCGCATAGTTACCTCTCCGAACTGTTCTCGCTGGATGGCCGGGTCGCCGTGGTGACGGGTGGCAGTTCCGGCATCGGCCGAGCCATCGCGGGGGCTCTCGCGCGGGCGGGGGCGAGCGTGGTGATCGTGGCGCGCAAGGAGGCGGAGCTGTCCGCCACGGTCGACGAGATGGTGGCGGACGGCTGCCGGGCGGCCTGGGTGAGCGCCGACCTCAGCACCCGCGACGGGGTGCGCGCGGCGGCGGAGCAGGCAGCCGAAGTGTTCGGCGAGCCCGACATTCTCGTCAACAGCGCCGGGATCAACCTGCGGCCGCCGATGAACGAGCTGGGCGAGGAGACGTGGGACGCCACGATGGCGGTGAACCTGGAGGCGCCTTACCTGCTGGGCCGGCGGTTCGGGCCCGGCATGGCCGAGCGGGGCTTCGGGCGGATCATCCACATCACCTCCCAGCAGGCGCACCGGGCGTTCGTCCACAGCGGCGCCTACGGAGTCTCCAAGGGGGCGCTGGAGTCGCTGGCCCGTTCTCAGGCCGAGGCCTGGTCGCCACACGGCGTCACCTGCAACACGCTGGTGCCCGGCTTCGTCATGACCCCGCTCAATGCGCGGTTGTCGTCCGACCCGGAGAAGGTGGCGGCGCTGGCCGCGCGCACGATGGTCGGGCGCAACGGCCTGGCCGAGGACTTCGCCGGAGCGGCGGTGTTCCTGGCCAGCCGCGCCTCCGGCTACGTCACCGGGCAGGCGATCTTCGTCGACGGCGGGTTCTCCGTTCACTGAGCCCACACCGTATGAAAGCCGAACCACCTTGGGACTACGAGCAGAGCCGTGGATTTTCGGGGCTCTGGCCGCAGTTTCGTGAACCCACGAACGACGCGTGTGGCCACGCGGTGCGTGAAGTGACCTCGGTGTCGACCAGCACGGTGCCATAGGTGCAGCCCTTGCGGAACGCGAACTCGTCCACCCCCAGCACCCGCGGAGCACGGTCCGGCACCGCCGGCGCCTTCAGCAACCTGAGCAGCCGGGTGCGTCCGGGGGAGTGGCGGGCTGCTGCTGGTGTGGGTTTGCCCGCTTTTACCTGATGTTTATGGCTGGGACAAGTCACGACTTTCAGGAACGTGACCGTGGTGGTGCTGGTGGGGCGTACTGGTTGTGCGGCCCCGCCGGAAGGAAATCGGGGGCTGCGGGGTGAAGTCGGATTTCCTTTCCGAGAACTTTTCTTCTTTTGCCCGTCAAGAAATTTCCTCTGTGTGAGTTGGAGAAAGTCATGACTCGTTTGATCCGCAGCCGTGGTGAGAAGGGCCGTTCCGGGCGTGGGCTTGGTGTGGCGACGGCGGTGCCGGTGGCGACGCGGTCCGCGACGGTTGCTTCTGGCGACTGTCACATCCAGTAGCCCGGACGGTTTGTCCCGTCCGGGCCGTGACCGCCCGCACGGCGGGGGTGGAAGCCCAGGGCTTCCGCCCCCGCCGGCGGAGGAGAACGGAGATTTCCCATGGTGAGGCGATTTGGGCGACGTTGCTTCGTCCTGGTGGTGGCTTCATTGGCTTCCGCCGTCGGTATCGCGTTTGACGCACCGGCATCGCATGCGGTTGCTGCGGGCCCGGGACAGCGGGCCGGGGCTGCTGACCTGCTCGGCCGTGCTGCGGACGGCGGGAGCAGCGGTGATGGTGGTGAGTGCGGTAATGGTGGTGATGGCGGTACGGGGTGGTGACGGCGGCAGCGGTGACGGTGCTGGTGAGTCGGGGGAGCCTGGCAAGCCCGGTACGTAGGGCTGTACCCGGTTCGAGGATCTGCCGGACAAGCCGAAGGAGGAGCTGACGCCGGCGGACAAGGTGCGGATCGTGCTGGTGGTGTTGCACGGGCACACGACGAGCGCGCGGGCTGCCGGGAAGTACAAGATGTCGGCGGATGAGATCGACCAGTGGATACGGGCGTACCGTGCCGGGGACTGATCCGTGCTGATGGGCAAGGCTTTCCCCGCCTGATGTCCGGCCCCTGGGGGGTGCGGGCTGGTGTGCGGTCGCTGGGTGCGGGCCGGGAGGCCGGCAGCCGGGCCCGCTCGCGCTCACCTCCAACTGCGGATGCCCCCGTATCGGGCGGCGGCCGCCCCAGCCCCGGGTGCCCGCCGCGCGGGCGGCGGCCCCTCGTCCCGGATGCCCCGGCCCCATCGGCCCGGGGCATTCCCGTGCCTGAGGTGGCGTACTACCCGCCGACCCTCGCTACGCCGCCCGCGGGATGGGGGGCGAACGTGCCGGTGGAGGATGGTGAGGCCGCAAACGCCATCACCCACCGGCGCCCTGCCCGGTCCGGGGAGATAGCCGGCAGTGCACCGAAGCTGAACGTGCTGGAGCGCGGCATCGACCTGGTGCTGGCCGAGCACTTCACCCCCCCGTCGCGGGCGGCCGGCTGACTGCGACCACGATCGAGACGGTGCGCTTCACCCGCCCCGAACGCATCGACTTCCAGCTCGTCCGCGGCCCGGTGCCGCAAGTGACCGAGTCCTTCGTGCTGACCGACACCGTATCGGGGACCCGGCTGGCCTATGAGGGGCGGACGGGCACCGACCTCTGGCGCCCTGGCCAGTGGTGGGGCGCCGCCGTGGCCGCCCGCTCGGTTGCCGCCTCCCTCGCCTCGGTCAAGGCCGAAGCCGAGCGGCGGACATCGACCAGGCGCTCACCGTCCTGGCCTGGGACCGGCGGAGGGAGACGGCTCTGGAACGTGTCACACAGGGCGCCCGCCCACGCCCAACGCCGCATCTCCCCCTGGTCTGTGGCCCCGCCCGGCCGCCCGGCACGAACGGCAAGCCGCCCCAAAAAGCCTGCGGTGATGGTCTGTATGAACGGCGCTGTACGGCGTCAGCTCCTGGATCTGGCCTTGCTGTGTGGGACCTCTGTCCACAATCCGGGAGTAGTCACCTGCTCTCCGTGCCGCGGAGTGCGTGGCGCTGGACGATTCGAGTGATGTCACGCGAGGTGATGATGCCGACGAGGCGCTGGCCGTCGGTGACGAGGATGCGCATGCCGCTGCCCGGGCGGAGTTTTTCGACGACATCTTCCAGGAGGTCGTCCGGTGCGCAGGTGGTGCACTGCGACAGCGGGGTCGCCACGTCGCGCACGCGGGAGGTTTCTCGCTGCGCGGCGGGGATCCTTGCGAGCTGCGGGAGGTGGAGCAGGCCGCTAGGGCGTCCTTCGAAGTCGATCAGGGGCAGCGTCGCGTGGCGGGCCGGCAGGGCCACGTCGTCGACGCAGCGTTGCACGGTCAGCCAGTCCGGGCAGGTCTCGACGGGAGTTGCCATGGCCTCGCTGGCTCGCACGCCCCGCAGGGCTGGGGCCAGCTTGGCGCGCTGGCGTTCCGCGCCGGCGACGATCACGACGAAGAAACCGATGACCGTCAGCCACAAACCGCTCGGGGCGCCGCGCAGGACGAGGATCCAACCGGCGGCGATCAGCACGATGCCGAGGACCTGCCCGCTGCGTGCGGCTGCTCGGTCGGCCCGGTCCCGATCTCCGGTACGCCACCACATCAGCGCCTGCACCACGCGTCCACCGTCGAGCGGTGCGGCAGGCAGCAGATTGAACACGCCCAGGACGAAGTTCACCCAGCCGAGCCACACCAGGACGGCGGCACCAACCGCCCAGCCGGACAGCGCGATCCCCGCCCCGAGCGCCGCCGCACCGACAATCAGACTGGCAAGCGGCCCGCTCACGGCCACCAGGAAGGCTGCGCCCGCCGCCCGCGGCCTGCCCATCTCGGTCAGCCCGCCCAGCGCCCAGAGGGTGATGCTCTTGACCTCGATGCCCTTCCTCCGGGCCGTGAGCGCGTGCGCGGCCTCGTGAGCCAACAGGCTGCCCAGAAGCAGCAGAGCCCCGGCCAGGCCAGCGACCGTGTAGGTGGCGTTCGACTGGTCCGGGATCCAGACGGGGAGCGTCTGGCTGCCCAGGCCATACCCGAAGAGCACCACGAGCAGAGGCACCGTCCAGTGGATGCGCAGCGGCACCCCGAAAACTTGTCCCATCCGTACCGAGCTCTTCATCGCCATCTCCTGCGGGCTGAAGCAGGCGGTCCTCCGTTCGGGCCGATGCGACGGGGCGTCCACGGCACCGAATCAGGACGGTGGCCCCACTGACAGTCTCGCTCGCAAAGGTCGATGGCGGAGGGTCTGATGGCCCCCTGACCAGCGGTAGACCCTTCAGGCCGCCACCCTGGGAGCACACTGCTGCGCCAGCCGCGCACGGCATGCTTGGGGCGCCCTCGCGTACGCGTCGGTGAGCCCGCACTCCGCCTGCGGCACACCACGGGCGTTCACTGCTGTCAGCCGCGCGAAGAACGCGATGAGGACCAGGGTGACGAGCCCATTCGTCGAGAGAGCCTCCAGGAGACGATCGCCATATATTGCTGCCGTACAACCCTGGACGGGACAGGTGGTCTGTCTTCCTGCGCAACCGGGTGGCCCAGGGGACGAAGGGGGCTGCTGCATCTGCCTTCGCAGCGGACCCGTGAAGCCACGCCTGCCCAACACGCCCGACATCAGCATCGACGGCGTACGCGGCCACGAACTTCTTGCCGCCGTACCCGTGATCGCCGCTGGGATGCTGTTCTTCTTTCCGCTCGAGACGCCGGCGAGTCGGCGGATGCTGGCGATGCGGCCGCGTGGAGCGCTGGATGCGGAGGTCACGCTCGGGTAGTTGCAGGCGATCACCGACCGGTCCACGTGGGGGAGGGGCTGAGGCTGCGGGATCCGGTGTGGATGACGGTGTTCCGGCTGCACAAGCGCGGCGCCACCCACTACCGCTCCGGACAGGTCTTCCTCGCCGGGGATGCCGCCCGCATTCACCGTCCGGCGGGCGCGCAGGGCATGAACACCGGCATCCAGGACGCGATCAACCTGGGCTGGAAGCTGGCGTACGTGTGCCGAGGCGCTGCACCCGACGACGTGCTCGACACCTACGGGGCCGAACGCGCCCCGGTCGGCCGCAGCGTGCTGCTCTTCACCGACCGGGCCTTCATCATCGCCCTCCGCCTGCGCGCTACCGCCTTCCGTACCCTCTCCGAGCTCGGCACCCACTACCGGCGCAGCCCGCTGTCTGCGACCGGACCGCGCGCCCCGGCGCGGGCCGCCGCGCCGGTGACCGGCTGCCGGACCTCCCGCGCGGACTGCAGACCTGGATCGCCGGGCCGGGAGACCACCTGTTGCTGATCGGGGGGAAGACCTCTGGCCCGAGGAACGGAGTGATTAGACGTTCCTCTATGTTGACAGCTGTCGATTCAAGAGGGAGCGTTGTTTCCATAGGCGTCGAATCAGTGGAGGGTTGGTCATGGCCGAGGCGAGCAGCAGCGAACTGCGCGAGAAGGTCCGGGCCGGCTACGCCGCTGCCGCCGTCCAGGTCACCCAGGGTGGCACCGCGTGTTGCGGCTCCGCGAGCATCGAGATCGACGACAACTTCGGCCCCGGCCTGTATGCGGCCGAGGACCGCGAGGGGCTGCCCGCGGAGGCGCTCGCCGCCTCCCTCGGCTGCGGCAATCCGCTCGCCGTCGCCGAACTGCGCGAGAGGGAGCGGGTGTTGGATCTCGGTTCGGGCGGCGGGATCGATGTCCTGCTCTCCGCGCGCCGCGTCGGGCCGAGGGGCAAGGTGTACGGCCTGGACATGACCGAGGAGATGCTCGCGCTCGCCATGACCAACGCGAAGAAGGCGGGCGCGACGAATGTGGAGTTCCTCAAGGGCACCATCGAGTCCGTACCGCTGCCCGCGAACACCGTCGACGTCGTGATCTCCAACTGTGTGATCAACCTGTCCGTCGACAAGCCGGCCGTGTTCGCCGAGATGTTCCGGGTGCTCGCCCCTGGCGGTCGTATCGGCGTCTCGGACGTCGTCGCGGACGACCACCTCACCCCGAAGCAGCGCGCCGAGCGTGGGGACTACGTCGGTTGCATCGCCGGGGCGTTGTCCTTCGGCGAATACCGGCAGGGGCTGGAGGCGGCCGGGTTCACAAACGTGGAGATCACACCGACTCGTCAGGTCGCCGACAGCATGCACTCCGCCATCGTGCGCGCCACCAAACCGGTCACGGCCGTAACGACGACGGTCCTGGCTGCGCCGCTGCCGGTCGTCGAGTCAGGCCCTTCGTGCGGCGGGCCCTCCTGCTGCAGCTGATCGCGCGGGCTGGTCCCTGGCCGTGATCCGGCGCCAGTGCTCGGAGGTGCTCCGAGAAGTCGAGTGGCCCACGCCGGCCTTCCTTCGCCGGGCTGTTCGTCATGGTCGGCGCGTTCATCGACCGGTGGCATCGGCGAGCTGTCCCGCACGCTCACCGATGCCACCGGCGGCCGTGAACTCGGCGCCGCTCTCACCCTGCCGGTCGGTTCCGCACTGCTGTCCGGGATCATCGGCAACATCCCCTATGTGGCCACCATGGCCCCCATGACCGCCGACCTGGTCAAGGACATCGGCGCCGCAGGCGACAGCCACCACGTGCTGTGGTGGGCTCTGGCCCTCGGCGCCGACCTCGGCGGCAACGCCAGCGCCATCGGTGTCTCCGCCAACGTCGTTGTCCTCGGTGTCGCCGAACGCAACCGCCAGCTCATCAGCTTCTGGCAGTTCACCCAGTGCGGCATCCTCGTCACGCTCACCACGGTGCTGATCAGCGCGCTGTCGCCTGCATGTCGCCGCTCCACAACCGGGGCATTCCCACCGACCATGGCACCACGCTTCACCCAACGGCCGAAACCCTGGCCGCGCCGGCGCCTTTGAGGCGGCACCAGCCTGCAGGCGAGACATGTCCTGCCTTTGGGCACGGTTGCACCCTCAGACTGGCACGCCTGCCACGCACGCGGACACGCAGGAGTGAGGTCTGGCGTCCAGATCGGGGGGGCTGGTGCCAGGTCCCGGGTCAGTGCATGATCGCCCCACACGGCTCGCCTGCAACAGGCGTAAACGGCATGGGGGTTCGGCGTGGGACGTCGATGGGTGAAGGTGCTGGCGATCACCGTAGTGGTGCTGGCCGTGCTGTTCACGGTGATCGACCGCGTGGCCGTGCACTACGCGGACAAGGAGGCCGCGCAGCTCGCGAAGGAGAAGTACGGCTATGAGAACACCACCGACGGCTATCTGGACGTGGGGATCGAGGGCTTCCCGTTCCTGACCCAGGCGGCCGGCGGTGACTTCGGCCATGTCACGCTGACCGCGGGGAAGTTCTACGTCGACACCACGACCAATGCGCAGGGCGGCTATCTGCACATCGACCGTCTGCGCCTCGACCTGCGTGATGTGAAGGTGGGATCGCTGACGGCGCGCAGCGCGGAGGCGAACCTCGCGACCGGGACGCTGACCCTCTCGTACAAGGAGCTGTCCGGCGTGGTGACGCGGCTTGCGGGCGACGGTGGCCCGCTCCAGGTGTCCCAGGCCCCGGGATCGAGTGGCCAGGCAGCGCGCGTCAAGGTCTCCGGCACGGTCGGCGGGACGCCGTTGAACAGCACCGGAACGTTGCTGGCGCAGGGCAGCGAACTCTCCTTGACCGTGCCCGGTGCCGAACGGGCCAGCACGGTGTGGCGCGTGAGCCTCCCGGCGGGTGTCGGCTTCACCGCGGCGCGCGCCACCGCGCAAGGCGTCGAGATCAGCCTTGCCGGTCACCAGGTGACTCTCGGCTCCTCGCGCTATGGCGGGTAAGGCAGCTGGCCTGAAGCCTGATCAATGGCCGAGGTGCGCCACTGACTTCGGTCGATGGGGCGTGCCGAGGGAGCGCGTCCGTCGCAGTTGCGGCGGCGGGGGCCGCCCGCTTGTCCTCCGCGGCAGCGGACCCTGCCGCATCGTCCACGCGGCAGGAGCCGTGTCGGCCACGGTGCTGGTGGTACAGGCCCAGGATGATCGTGGCGCCCACCGCGATCAGGTGCTCGCGGCCGGCGAGATTGGGCGCGGCGATCGACTCCCACACCATCGACCCACCGGTGAGCGTGAACACCACCGGAGCACGCCGGACGACCGACAGGTAGGTGAACAGACCCACCACCGCGGCGGACGGCCCGGTGTCGAGCACCTGTCCCGTCTCGGGCGGCAGCCCGAGGCCCCACCAGCCCGGGCCGAGCGCGATCATCACCCGCACGGCGAGGGTCCCGGCCAGCGTGGTGCCGTACGCGATGGCCAGCGTCCGGGCACGGCCGAGCGCGAGTTCGGCCAGGGCGAAGGCAAGGAAGAGCTGGGTGATGCCCGCCCACACCGGCAGATCGAGGGCGGGGACGTACAGCGACACCGGAGTGCGCAGCAGGGCCAGCCAAAGCGGCAGGTCGGCGTTGACGCCGCCGAGCCGCCACACCACCACCGCGCCGGCCGGGCGCTGCGCGAGGTCGTGGAAGAAGATGACACCGAACGCGGCCACGAACGCCAACGAAAGGCCCGACAGCCCACGCCGCCGGAGCTGCCGCACGGGCAACACCACCATGCCGTGCCACTCGCCTCGCAGCGTACGCCGTACGAACAACGCCGCGCGGAGCACCGAGAGCAGCGGCTGCCGACGCTCACCGTCCCTCACAGCTCCGCCCCCTGAAGCAACAATCCCCCGCCCCTTCCGGCCGCCCTCGTAAAGACCGCGGCGAAGGCGCCAGGGTTGACCTGCGGACGGAGCGAGCGTGACTGGCTGCCGGTGCATCGCGTGGTTGTCGGCTACGTAGCCCGATGCCGGTCAGACCCGCGCCTGCTCACCGGACGAGTCCCGCCGACTCGTGGGGCACCATCTCCTGCCGACCGCTGGTCCTTCGGCAGGTCCCCGGAGGTGGGCGTTTACTGGACGAGCTCCCACTCCTGCGAGCCGTCCGCGATCGCGTTCTGCAAGGTGAGCGGTGCCCCGTCGGACGCGCCGGTCAGGTAGAGGTTCGTGTTCTTGACTGCCTGCAGTTTGTAGAAGCCGTCGTTGGTCTTGATGAGGTTCCAGCTGCCGGTGGCGCTGTTGTCGACCCACTGGCCGATCCGCTGGCCGACCGTCGCGTTGCCGGTCCAGATGGCTGCTGCGCGGCCGCCCGACTTGTTCAGCAGCGTCACGGCGCCCTGCGGCTCGGTCTCCATGTGCCAGTACTGGGTGTCCATGTTCGTCGCCGAGCCGGGGTCCTCCAGGACGACGTCAGGGACGTCGCCGTTACCGATGTTCGCGTCGTTGGTCCTGCTCCCGGTGCCGATCACCTGGTCGGTCTTCCGGTTCACCAGCTGGTAGTACGCGCCGGCCGAGTGACCGAGGTCGACCTCGGCGTAGGCGAGCGTCGATGTGCCCTGGTTGCGGAGTATCGCGATGCGGCCGGTGCCCTCCACGTACTGCAGGTTGCGGCTGTAGCCGGACCCCAGGGTCGTCTGGTATTCCTTCCAGACACCGTCGCTGCGTCCGCTCTCGTTGACCCAGACATTGCCGCTGCCTGCGGCGTTGTACACCAGGCGCCCACCGGGAAGCCTGATGATCACCGGACTGCCGCCGGTCGCGAGAGCGTGGGAGCCGGCGTCGACCGGCAGTGAGGTGACGCCCTCGCCGGTGGGGGAGCCGCGGTAGAACTCCAACGGGTTGTCGGCGATCCGGTACCTGGTGTTGGCTCCGCCGCCCCAGTACTCGTAGGTGAGCAGCCACTTGCCGTCGGTCGTCCGGACGACGTTCGTCATGCCCGGACGCCCGCCGCCGATCTCGGTCTTGCCGCCTCCCATGTCCTGGGTCAGTCCCGCGAGGTCGACGACGGGAGCGCTCCACGTCGCGCTGCGGCCGTCCCAGGTCTTGTGGACGAGGATCTGGCCGAGCGAATCCTTGGCGGTGTCGTTCGCGGGGTCCAACGTCGGGACGCCGGTGGCCGGATCGAAGCCGGTGTAGTCGTTCTCGTCGGAGTAGTAGACGACGAGCCTGCCCTTGTAGACCATCAGGTACGGCTCCCACAGCGGATCCGCCTGCTTGTTCGTGTTCGCGCCCGCGATGTTCTGGCCGAGCGCGCCCGCGCTGCCGCCCTGCCAGCCACCGGTCGCGATGACGTTGACGACCTTCCAGGTCACGCCGTCGTCGGTGCTGGAGTACAGGGCGATCGCCAGGTCCTTGCGGTCTCCGTCGTTGGCCGGCGTCCAGCTCGGGTCGGCTGCCTTGTGCTCGCGGTAGTAGTAGTCGTCGCCGGACACGACGCTCGCGAGGAGCAGCGTGCCCTGCTTGAGGTTTCCGACGTCCTGCGGAAGCGCGTAGAGGTACGGGTTCGTCCAGTTGCTCGTGTACTTCGCGTACTTGGGGTCGCTGGAGAGGTACGCCGGAGCCTTGACCTCGGACAGCGGCTGCCACGTCGTTCCGTGGTCGTCGCTCTTGTACACGGGGAGCGTCTGTCTGTCGGCGCTTCCCGTCTCCGGTACGACAGTTGACTTCTCGAACGATGCGACCAGACGTCCGCTCGGCAGCTGCGCGGACTTCGGATAGATCGCGCAGTTGCCCCGCCCTTTCAGGCACGGCTCGTTTCCGAGCTGGTAGAGGATCCCGCCCGTCGGGTTGTACGCCTGCGCACTGGTCATGGGGATCGCCAGCATCGCTGATGCCGCGGCGAAGGTTCCCAGTGCGTGTCCCAGCCTTCTTCTCTGCATAGCCCCTCCTCGGGGTTGACCACGGTGATGTTCACCAGGGTTGGATCAGGAGACGAACACGCGTACGTCCCAGGCGCCGAGGTCCAGCGCCGTGCCCGTGGGGACGGACGTGCCGTTCAGGGCGTCGGAGAGGTCCACCGGTGCGGGGACGCTCGCGGGTTCCCAGCTCCAGTTGTGGACGATGTGGATGCGGCGCCCGTCGGGGGAGGTGCCGGTCGTCGCGGTGACGGACGCCGGGAGGTCCCGCCAGGCGCTGCGGGGGGCGGGTGCCAGCCAGGCAGCCAGTACCCGGGCGAGGTCGCGGCCGGGGACGGTGCCGACGCAGGTGACGCGGCCCGCGCCGTGGCGGCGGGTGGTGACCGCGGGCCAGCGGCCGAAGTGCGGGTGGTCGTACGCGGCGAGTACGTCGGCGTCGGTGACGGTCAGACCGTCCGCCCAGCGCGTCGCCGTCGCGTTCTGCGGCAGTTTCAGCGGGCTGTCCGGCGCGGTGCGCAGCGGGATGTCACGTACGAGGTTGCTGAACTCGTCGTACTGGACGCCCGCCGCTTCCACCAGCCGCCCGGGCGCCGGCTCGTGCCGGGCCCTGGCCCCGTGGTCGGCGTAGCCGGTGCGCGGGCCGAGAACCAGGTGGCCCCCCGCTTCCGCGTAGGCCGCGAGCCAGTCGAGCGTCGAGTCGGCGGCGATGTACAACGCCGGGACGACGAGGACGGGGTGGCGGCGGACGGCCTCCTCGGGGGTCAGGCCCTCCCGTTCGTCGCGCGGGTCGTGCAGCTGGCGGGCGTGGACGATGCGGACCTGGCGGCCGGCGTCGAAGGCGCCTCGGTAGAAGGGATCGAAGATGCCGTGGTAGGCCGCCGGGTCCGGCTCGCCGTCCGGCTTGGCCAGCGGCGGGTACTTCTGCATGAGCCACTTGCTCGGCGTCGAGTAGACCATCGTGATGTCGGCGTCCGGCTCGAGTCCCGCGACGAGGGGGCCCGCCTTCTCGAAATCGGCTCCGAGACGGGCGAGTTCGGCGTACGTGCGACCGGGCCGACCGGTGTGGGGCAGGATGCCGCCCCAGTAGGTCTCCGCGCCGAAGTGCAACGTGTGCCAGTGCCAGTACTCGATCATGCGGGCCCCGCGCGCGACGAGCGCCCAAGCGGCCTGCCGCCACTGCCCGTCGTAGGCGGGACGGTTGTGCCACGGCTCGCCGATGGAACCGGCGTTGGTCTCGGTGACCAGGAACGGCTCCTGGCGCGAGGAGAACATCCAGTCGGCGGTCTGGTACAGCGCCCAGACGCCGGTGGTCCGCCACTTCTGCTCGTGGTCGTCGGGTGTGGGTTCGGGGAGAAGGAGGCCGTCCTGCATGTCGTAGTACGGGTTGCCGGAGGCGATGTCGAGGCGGTCGGTCAGCTCGTCGTCCTCCACCGCGGGGCGGGTGTAGGAGATGCAGGTGGTGACGAACTGCTCGGGGCCCGCGTACTCACGGACGATGTCGGCCTGCCAGCCGATGAACTCGGTGACCTGACGGGCCTGGAACTCCCGCCACGCGACGTCGTACTGCGGCTGGACGTTGCCGTCCGGCGTCCACAGGTCCGCCCACGTCGACAGCCGGTGCGACCAGTACACCAGGCCCCACTCGCGGTTGAGGGTCTCGACGTCGCCGTACGTGGCGCGCAGGTGGTCGACGAAGCGCTGGAACACGCCGTGGTTGTGGAGCAGTTCGTTGCCCGGTTCGTTGTCGACCTGGAAGCCGATGACCGCCGGGCGCTCGGCGTACCGTGCGACGATCTTGCGGATGACCCGCTCGGCGTGGAAGCGGAAGGCGGGGTGGGTGAAGTCGACCTCCTGGCGGGCGCCCCAGCCGATGCGCTCACCGGTGTGCCGCTCGCCCGTGATCTCCGGGTACTGGCGGGCCAGCCACGGCGGCACCGCGTACGTCGGCGTCCCGAGGACGACGGAGATGCCGCGCTCGTGGGCGCCGTCCAGCACCGGCTGCAGCCAGTCGAGGTCGAACCGTCCGTTCTCCGGCTCCCAGGTCGACCAGACCGACTCGCCGACCCGGATGACGCTGACATGGGCGTCGGCCATGAGGTCGAGGTCGGTCTTGAGGCGTTCGTCGGGGCGGTCGGTGCCGTAGGGGGGCCGGTACTCGTGGTAGTACGCGGCGCCGAAGAGGACGCGGGCAGGCAGAGCCGCCATGAAGGGAACCTCCGAAGACAGGGAGTGATACGAGGGCTGCGTGTCCTACTGCTTGACGCCGCCGGTGGCCAGGCCGCTCTGCCAGTACCGCTGGAGCAGGAGGAAGGCCACGACGAGGGGAAGGATCGAGATCAGGGAGCCGGTCACGACGAGCGCGAGCATGTCGCTGCTGGCGCCGGCGCCGCCGTTCTGCGCCTGCGCGGCCCAGGAGGAGAGGCCGACCGTGATGGGGTACAGGTCCGGGTCGTTGAGCATGATCAGCGGCAGGAAGTAGTTGTTCCAGGTCGCCACGAGGGTGAACAGCAGGACCGTCACCAGGCCGGGGCCCAGCAGCCTGAGCGCGATCCGGAAGAAGATCCGGGCCTCGCCGGCGCCGTCGATACGGGCGGCCTCCAGGATGCTGTCCGGGACGGCGTCCTGTGCGTAGATGCGCATGAGGTAGAGGCCAAACGGGTTGACGAGGGAGGGCAGGATGATGGCCCAAGGGGTGTTGACCAGACCCGCCTTGGCGAAGAGCAGGTAGGTCGGGATCGCCAACGCGGTGGTCGGGACCATGACGGCGCCGAGGACCAGATTGAAGGCGGCCCGGTCGCCGCGGAAGCGGAACTTGGCGAACCCGTAGCCGCCGGCCGCCGCGAGCAGCGCGGCCCCGAGCGCGCTGACGACGGCGTACATCAGCGTGTTGAGCAGCCAGCGCACGAAGACCCCGTCGTCCTGGGTGAAGGTCTCCCTCACGTTCGCCAGCAGCTGCGGGGCGTGCGAGAACCACAGGCCGAAGCTGTTGAACAGGTCCTGGGTGTTCTTGGTCGAGGCGATCAGCAGCCAGAACAGAGGGAGGAGGAAGTAGGCCAGGGCGGCCAGCATGGCGATGGTGAGGGGGGTACTGCGGCGGGCCGGGCGCCTTTTGGAAGGAGCGGTGTGCACCGGCTTCGCCGCCGTCGGTGCCACCGGCGGCGCCGGGGTTGTCGTCGTCACGGGGTCCTCCTGCGGTTCGCGGTGAGCAGGACGGCGTAGGAGGCGATCACGATGACGAGGCCGAGGAGGAAGGACACCGTGGCCGCGTAGTTGACCTGCTGGCCGGTGAAGGCAAGGGAGTAGGCGTAGAGGTTGGCGGTGTAGGAGCTGCTGATGACGTCCGGGGCGATCTTCATCAGCAGGCTCGGCTCGTTGAACAGCTGGAAGCTGCCGATGACGGAGAACAGCAGGGTGAGCAGGAGCGCCGGCAGGAGCGCCGGCAGCTTGATCGACCAGGCGATTCGCCAGGCGCCGGCGCCGTCCACCGCGGCCGCCTCGTACAGCTCCTGGGGGATGGTGCGCAGGGCGGCGTACAGGATGATCATGTTGTAGCCGACGAACTCCCAGGTCACGATGTTGGCCAGGCTGCCGAGCATCCAGCCGTCGCTGAGGAAGTGGGGGACCGGCAGGTCCAGCTTCCGGCTCAGCTGGGCGAACGGGCCGAAGTCCGGCCCGTACAGATAGCCCCACATGAGCGCGGCGACCACGCTCGGCACGGCGTACGGGACGAAGATGCCCAGCCGGATCACGCGCGCGAGCCGCAGCAGCCCGCTGTCGAGCGCGAGGGCGAACAGCAGCGCCAGCAGCAGCATCACAGGGACCTGGATCACGAAGAACAGCGCGACCCGTCCGACGCCGTGGAGGAGTTGGGGGTCGCCCAGGGCCTGCACGTAGTTGTCGAGCCCGACGAAGACCGTCCCGCCGACCAGGCGTTCCTGGAACAGGCTGAGGTAGGCGGCGTAGCCGAGCGGGGCGAGGAAGAGCAGGAGGAACAGCACCAGAAAGGGGGCGACGAAGAGCGGCCCGGCCGTACGGCGCTTCCTCCTGACGCGGGCCGCGGTGGATGGGGGTGCCCCCTGTTCGAGCGCAGCCGAGTACTTGGGGGAGGCCATCTCAGCCCCCCTTGACGGTGAAGCCCTGGTTCTTGGCGTACGTGGTCAGCCGCGTCTGCCAGGTGCCCAGCGCGCGGACCGTGTCGGTCTTGTCGGCGAGGGACTTGCCGACCGTCTCGGTCCAGTCGGTCGCCGCCTGGTCGAGGAACGGCGGCCATGGGAAGGAGGAGTTGACCGTGGAGCTGATGTGGGCGAAGACCTGGTTGACCTTCTGTCCGCCGTAGAAGGGCGGGGCGTCCGAGACGAACTCCGCGTCCGTGAGCAGCGCCTTGGTGGCCGGGAAGAAGAACTGCTCGGTGGCGAACATCTTTGCGCTGGCCGGGTCGCTGTTGAGGAACTGCGCGAACACCGCTGCCGCGATGGGGTTCTTGGTCGAGCGGATGACCGCGGTGGTCGAGCCGCCCCAGTTGCCCGAGCTCGGCTTGGCCGCGTCCCACTGCGGCAGCGGGGCCGCCCGCCACTTGCCGGCGGTGGACTTGGCCGATCCGGAGAGGAAGGCCGGTCCCCAGGCCGCGGTGAGCCAGGTGGCGTACTTGCCCTTGTTGAACCCGGCGTACCAGGCGTCGGCGAAGTCCGGATCGGCGCTGATGACCCCTTCCTTCGCGAGCCCGCCCCAGTACTCGCCGAGCTTCTTGGAGACCGCGTCGTCGACGCTGATGGAGAGGGTGCTCTTGCCGGACGTCGTGTACGGCTTGGCGCCCGCCTGCCACAGCAGGCCGTGCCACGCGGCGGGTTCGTTCGCCGCGAGGTTGGTCAGGTAGACGTCCGGGTCGGCCCGGTGGAGTGTGAGTGCTGCGGCGGCGAACTCGTCCCAGGTCTCGGGGACTTGGATGCCGTGCTTGTCGAATATGTCCTTGCGGTACAGCATGCCCATCGGGCCGGTGTCCTGCGGTATCGCCCAGACCTCGCCCCGGGGGCCGCTGACCTGGCCCCAAGTCCAGTCGACGAACTGACCTTTGAGCCCCGAGGCGCCGTACGGCCGCAGGTCCAGCAGGCTGTTGGTGATCGTGAACGTCGGGATGGCCTGGTACTCGATCTGCACCATGTCCGGAGCACCGCTGCCGGCCTTCAGGGCGGTGCGCAGCTTCGTGTAGTGCGTGACGCCCTGGCCGGCGTTGACGACCTTGACCTTGATGGCCGGGTACTTCTTCTCGAAGAGGGCGACCTCCTTGTCGATGTTCGGGACCCAGGTCCAGAAGGTCAGCTCGGTGGGCGTCTTCATCGCCTTGTCGATGTCGGCCTGGCTGACCGGCTTGGCGGAGGCGGAGGAACCGCCGGAGTCACCGCCGCCGCACGCTGTGAGAGCGGCGCCCAGCGACAGGGCTCCCGTCGCGGTGAGGAACAGCCGACGGCTCATCGGAGAAGGGCTGGATACGGACGTGGATGTGGGCATGGTGAACTCCCGCCGATGGCGTAGGTGACGGCACGCCTGGCGAGGGCGTGCGGTGGCGTGGTGGAGGCAAGGCGCGGACGTGACGACCGGGGCTTGAACGCCGACGCGGTCTGGTGCACGTCCTCGTGGACGGGGACCGGCGTGCGTTCCACGTGCTGCGCGGGTGAAGGCCGCGGCCGGGGGAGAGAAGGGGGGAGCGGAAGCAGATTCAGAAACCTGACTCAGGTCCCGCTGCGTTCAGAAGCGGCCTGCGTCGCCCGTGCGACGGGGGTCGTCCGGAAGGGCGCGGGCGCGACCGGTACAGCGGCTGGTCTTGGGGGCACACGCCCGGCCGTGAAGTGTGTTGCCCGGGCCGACCGGTGGTGCGCATTACGGGGTGGACGGGCCTCCGTTCGGGAGCGGTGGATGGTGCGTGCCCCCGCGGGCACGGGAGGCGGTACGCCGTCCGCGGGCCGGGGTCGTCCGGCTCGGCGGTGGCGCGGTCGAGGTGCGGATGATGAGGTCGACCGGTGGGTCGCTCGACGGCAGGGGGTCCGCATCCGGGTTCTCGATGGTGTGCACCAGACGCTTGAGCCCCTCCTGCGCCACGGCGTCGAAGGGCTGCCGCACCGTGGTCAGAGGAGGCGTCACGTAGGCGGCGACCGGAATGTCGTCGAAGCCGACGACGCTGACGTCCTCCGGTACACGCCGTCCGGCCTCCGTCAGCGCTCGGATCAGGCCGATTGCCATGTCGTCGTTGGCGGCGAAGACCGCGGTGACGTCACGGTCCTCGGCCAGTTCGCGTCCCGCCCGGTACCCGGACGCGGCCGACCAGTCGCCCTCGACTACCGGAGGTACGTCCCTGCCCTGCGCGGTCAGCGTCGTTCGCCAACCCTCCAGACGGTCCCGGGCGGCGTACCATCGCTGCGGGCCAGCCAGGTGATGGACCGTCACATGGCCTAGGCCCAGCAGGTGTTCGGTGGCCGTGCGGGCCATCAGGTCGGCACCGCCCCCCGCGGTCAGCACCGTGGGTGCGGTGACAGGCGAGGGCGCACCGAGGACGAGGACCGGCACGTCGGCGCGGAGGGCAACCTGTCCGTCGCCTCCCTCCTCGTCGATCGGTTCGGAGATGACGATGCCGTCCACGCCCTGGTCGAGGAGCGAGTCCACGGCACCGGCGATGCCCGCCGGATCGCCTTCCATCGTGTTGACCACGCGCAGCGCGTATCCCGTGTCCCGGACGACCCGCTCCACGCCCATGAGCAGCGAGGCGGGTCCGTACAGGGCTGTGCCGAGCGTGACGACGCCGATCGAGCGAGTCCGCCCGGATGCCAGCGCCCGGGCGGCGTTGTTGAGCCGGTAGCCGAGCTGTTCCGCGGCTTCGAGGACGCGTCGGCGCACGTCGGCGGAGACATACGGCTCGTCGTTGAAGACTCTTGACACCGTCTTCTGCGAGACCCCGGCCAAGCGGGCCACGTCCACGCTGCGCGGCGTGGCCGAGGTCCGGCCCGGTCCTGTCTCTCGCGTCATGGTGTCTCCAGATCGCCGCGCGGTTGAGCCCGATGATGCCAGACTCCTCCTGACTGACTACGCAGTCATGTCTACGCAGTCATAAGAAGGCCGTCAAGAGTTCGGAACACATCCGTGACGCGAAACAGAGGGCGCCGAAGGGCACGCGGTCCGGGGACCCGCGTCCGCGCTGTTGTCGTCGGCAGGGAACTTGCTCCCCCCGATGGGGGGCCGCCGTCTACCAGCCCGGTACCTGGGGCCCCACCGAAGCCGACCGCCTGGTCACCGACGGCCGCAGGTTCCCGCTGGAGAATGCGGAGCCGAGTCGATGAGGCGATCCTACGAGTGGGGGCTGGCGGCCGGGCTGGCCCTGACTGTGCCGGCGGTCTCGTGCACCACGTCGTCCAGATCCACGTCATCACCATCCACGTTCGCGGCCCCGGACAGGACCACAGCAACGACAGGAGCCACCGTGCAGCCATCAACCGGCCAGAAGAGCGCCCGCGAGGAGATCCTCGAAGCTCGCCGTGCCTATCCGCACGCGATGGACGAGGGCGACACCGAGGCGCTCGACGACATGCTCGACGACGGCTTCACCCTCACCCACATGACCGGCTACGTGCAGCCGAAGGCCGAGTGGCCGGCGCAGATGCGAGAGAGCCGGTTCGTCTACCACTCGATCGACGAGAAGAACACGACCCTCGACATCGAGAGCGACACGGCCCACCTCGCCATCCGGACCGTCACGGATGCGACGGTGTACGGCACCCGCGCGAACTGGCTGCTGGGACTGCCCACGGACTACGCGCGCAAAGGCGACACGTGGGGCACGGTCCGCCCCGCCGCCACGCCCTGGTGATCGAGATGCCTTGGAGGCGGAGATGACGGTGAACCGGCTCGGCCTGGTCGTGCACGGCGGACGCGCGGAGGCCGTGGAGGCGGCCCGTGTGGTCCGTGCGTGGTGCGAAGAGCACGCCGTGCGTTGCACGGACATCGATGTGTGGCACGACGGCGGACGGCGCAGTGCCGGGGAGGAGCTGGAGGCGGCGGGCGATCCCGATCTCGTCGTCACCCTGGGCGGGGACGGCACCTTCCTGCGCGGTGCCCGGCTGGCCGCGGAGAACGACGCCCTGGTCCTGGGCGTCGATCTGGGGCGGGTGGGTTTCCTGACAGAGGTGTCGGCCGCCCAGGTGCGTGTGGCCCTCGACGCGGTGCGCGAGGACCGGCTCAAGATCGACACCCGCATGCTGCTCGCCCTGCGGGCCTCCTGCCGACTGAAGGTGCCGGCGGGCATGGAGGAATGGGTGCGGTACGGCCGTGGGCCGCTCCTGCCGCCGCCCCAGGTGCGGCCCGACTGCGAGGTCGACGACGAGTGGGGCATCCCCCTGAACGTCACCGCGCTCAACGACGTCGTCCTGGAGAAGCTGGCCAGGGACCGTCAGGTGTCGGTCGGCGTGTACGTCTCCGGACGGCTCCTGGCGTCCTACTCCGCCGACGCGCTGCTGGTGGCCACCCCGACGGGCTCGACCGCCTACAGCTTCGCCGCCGGCGGACCCGTCGTCTCGCCGCGGGCCGAAGCCCTCATCTTCACGCCGGTCGCCCCACACATGGTATTCAACCGCTCGGTCGTCACGGCCCCCGACGAACCCATCGGCCTGCGCGTCCTCGAACGGTCGGGTCCGGCCGCGGTCAGTATCGACGGGCAATTGAGGGGTGTTCTGGACCCGGGAGACTGGATCGGCGTGTACGCCGCCCCGCGCCGGCTGCGGGCCGTACGGCTGGGGCCGATGGACTTCTACGGCCGCCTGCGTGAACGCATGAACCTGACCGATGCCCCGGCCGCGGTCGCCGACGGAACCCCCGCGCCGCTCTGGTCGGTGACCACACCGCCACCCGGAGACCTCGCCCATCTGGCGCTGCTGACGGTCCCGGACGGTCCCTCCCCCATTCTGTGACCGCCGTGGAGACCTGGGGGTCCTTGCCTTGCCCTACCCGCTGACAGAGCAGGGCACGGACTCTTGAGGCGCCTGCTGTCAGGGAGGGACAAGGACCTTGAGGGCCTCGTGGACGCACTACCTCTACACCGGCGACGCGAGCGCCGTCACCGGCGCCTACCCGGCGGTGCAGAAGTATCTGAACTTGTGGAGCCTGGACGGTGACGGCTTGGTAACCTGTCCGTTAACAGCGAAGATAGTCGGGTGCGAGGCGCTGACCTGCGCAGACTAACTTCGCTGTCAACACGGACTCGTGGCACTGGCCTTGCTTCGCTCCCCATGGCCTGCGATGACTGGATTGGAAGGCAAAGTCGGCTGCGGATTGGGTTCGCTGCTGTAGGTCCTCAATGGCGCGTCACGCGACGCGCTCCTGACCAGCGGCTCTTAGTCGACCTCGGCTGGTGTTGAGGTTCCTCGGCTTCTGGACTGGGTCTCTTCCTCACCGGGCAGTGGCCCACGTGGTGTTGTCGAGAGCCGGAAAGAGCGCACGGGCGGCCGCTGGGTCGGGGGTGACGAAAACGCCGTCCGCTTCCACCAGAATGGTGGAGGGATCTCCTTCTGTGGCGATCGCCCCGTTCACGCAGGTCTTGCGGCCGTCGGTTCCGGTGACGCGGGCGCTCACCCTCAAAGGGGTCTCCAGGGGAACCGGGCCCTGGTAGCGCATGTGCAGTGAGATGGTCATGCTCGGCCTTCCAGCGGCGGCGCATGCCCGGCCCAACAGTTCGTCGAGGAGCATGGCGCTGATGCCTCCGTGGCCGTAGCCGGGTGGCCCTTCGTGGGCGATGCCGAGAAGGCACTGTCCGGTGAGGCCGTCTTCGGCTGGGGTTACCAGCATGGGTGGCGCGAGCGGGCCGCCGGTGCCGGTGACAGGGCTGTACATCCGTACCCCGCCTGGGAATTCGTCGACCTCGGGGATGTCCGCAGGCTTGCGGCGGTGGCCGGTGAGTTGTCCGGTGAGGGCGCGGACGCCGTCTGTCAGGCGGTGCAGGGTTTCCGGGGAGGCTGCGGTGCGAACGGTGGCGTCGACGAGCAGTCGCAGTTCGTGGCCGAGTGCGGCGATCGCGTCCCGTTGGCGTGCGAGGTCCTTGGCTGCCGGATCGTGCGGGATGGTGTTCGGGGTGGTGAGGGGCGAGGTCATCAGGTGTCTCTGTGCGTGGTCGCGGATCGCGATGTGGTGGTCAGTGTGCAGTCGGGGGCGGGATGAGATCGCGGACGAAGACGGGCTTGAGGTGCTTCTCGGGTAGGGCCTCGGGGAGTTGTTCCCAGTCGAGGACGTGGGAGACGACGCGTTCGGGGGCGACGGTGCCGGAGGCGGCCAGGTCGAGGGCGTCGGGGAGGTGGGCGCGGACGTTGTCGCGGGCGATACGCAGGGTGACGCCGGTGAGGTACATGTCGAGGAGCGGCAGTTCGCCGGGGCGGAAGTGGTTGCCGGCCGATTCGCAGATGCCTTCCGGGGCAAGGGACTTGACGGCGAGAGCGAGCTGATCGACGCGACCGGTGGCCTCGACGGCGAGGTCGAAGCCGTGGCGGACCGGTTCGATCGCTTCGGCGGTGCGGGCGCCGAAGCCCGCGGCGAGCTTGCGATGTTCGGGGTTGGGGTCGACGTAGAGGACGTCGGAGGCGCCGACGGCGCGGGCGATGTCGCAGACGTACAGGCCGATACTTCCCCGGGCGACGACCAGCACCCGGGCGCCGGGGCGGGCTTTGAGGTGGGGTGCGACCAGGCGCCAGGACAGGGACCAGTTGTCGCTGGCCGAGGCCATCGCGACCGGATCGAGGCCGGCGGGCAGCGGGACCAGCATGGCGTCCGCGTACGGGACGTGGACCAGGTCGGAGAAGAGGCCGCCCCAACTCCCGCCGATCGGCGCGCCGTACATCGCCATGTGCGGCACGGAGGTGCAGTGGGCGGTGAGCCCGGTGCGGCAGTGGTCGCAGGTGCCGCAGTTGATGGACCAGGGCACAACCACCAGGTCGCCGGGCGCAACGGCCGTGACGGCGTCGCCGGTCTCGACGACCCGGGCCACGCACTCGTGGCCGAGAGCGAACGGCGGGTCGATGAAGCCGTGTCCGGCCAGGATCGCGGTGTCCACGTCGCAGGAGGTCGCGGCCACCGGGGCGACGATCGCCTCCCGGTCGGAGTGGAGTCGGGGATCGGGGGCCTCGCGCCATTCGACCGAGTTCCGGGCGACGTAGGTCAGTTCACGCATCGGCCCGCTCCCTGTCCTGCTGAGCCAGGGCGACCAGGTCGGCGTGGCGGATGACGGAGCCGCCCGCGCCCCAGGTGCCGTCCGGCTGCTCGTGCACATGCACCCACACCCGCAGCGCGTCGTCCGGGCCGAGGCCGGCGGCAGACAGCACCGTCTTCGTCGCCTCCTCGACCAGCCCGGCCTTGCGCCGCTCGGACAGCGCTCCCTGCGGCACCGTCACCTCCACCAGGAAGCGGGGAGCGTCGTCCTCGGCGGTCCGCTGGGCGCCTTCGGGCAGTTCGACGAGGTAGCTCCACGCCTGGGCGCGGAAGAAGGCGGTATCGGGCGCCCCCTCCCAGCACAGCAGCACGGTGGCGAGGTCGCGCTGGACGGTGGCGCGGCCCTCTTCGGTGAGGGCACCGGTGGGCACGGTCAACCGGATCATGGGCATGGCAGCTCCTATGACGCTCGTTATAGACCTCGATCACGGTAGACTATGACGATTGTTATAGCCAGAGGGGAGTGCTCAGAGATGGTCAAGAGCAGTGCGCCGTCGCGCGAGCGGATCGTGGCGGGTGCAGCCGACATGATCAGCCGGCGCGGGCTGAGCGCCACGAGCATCCGGGAGATGGCCAAGCACGCCAAGGCACCGCTCGGCTCGACGTACCACTACTTCCCCGAGGGCAAGCAGCAACTGGCCACGGAGGCCGTCCGGTTCACCGGAGAGTGGGTGGCCCGTAGCCTGCGCAAGGAGCTGGAAGCGGGCCCGGCCGCAGGACTGCGGGCGTTCCTCGCGCTGTGGCGGAAGATCGTCGTCGAGAGTGACTTCCACGCGGGCTGCCCGGTCCTGGCGGTGGCCATCGAGGAGCCTCCGGCCGATGAGATCCCGCCCGCCCTGGCGGCCGCGGCCGAGGTCTTCGAGCAGTGGGAGGACCTGCTGGTCGCCTCGCTTCGGGAGCACGGCGCCGGGGCCGAGCAGGCCACGCAGCTCGCGACGCTCATCGTCGCGGCCGTCGAGGGCACGGTGGCCATGTGCCGGGCCAAGCGCAGCACGGAGCCGCTCGACCGCACCGCCGCCCAGCTGCAGGCGCTCATCACCGCCGCGATCAAGGACTGAACGGGCCGGCGGTCGGCGCCTCGTTACGCTCAACCCTTCTTGGGTCCCATGCCTCGGCCGCCCCGTCGGACGGGGCTGCGATGGCTGAGCCGCCCGCGCGGCATGCTCCAGCCCGCGCATCCACCCTGCTCGACAAGGGTGGATGTACGGGCTCCCAGGTCACGGCCTTGGAGTCCTAGCTCAGACACCAGCCGCAAAGTAGCCGGGTGATCACGTGCTCACCGCCGTGGCGGCCTTCTCGTCATGCTCGGGCAGCATCCGCATGACTGTCGCGGGCGAGGGACCGCCAGGCGGTCCGGTGTTTCATGAGCGACCACCTATGAAACACGGTCTGCTGGTCGGACGGCTTGGCTATGTGCAGGACGGTGCCATTACGTACTTCAGTTGGCCGCTGCGGCGCTCGGCTTACTGATTCATCTTCGGGCCGGGGAATCGTGGTGTGCCTCAAGCGGATGAAGCCGGGTTGTCCGGTCATGCCCGCGGGGCGGGCCAGGAGGTGAGGGGTAGCGGGCCGCGGTCGATGACGGTGCGGATGCAGAAGGTGCTGCGGGCGTCGCGAACGGGACCGATGGCCAGGATCTGGTCGGTGAGCACCTTTTCGAAGGTGCGCAGGTCCGGCACGGCGAGTTCGACGAAGAAGTCGGCGTCGCCGGAGACCACGTGACAGGCGACCACGTGGTCGATCGCCTTCAGTGCCTCTTCGACCACCTGGGAGGTGGTGCGGGAGTGCTCGACCTTGAGGGAGAGGAACACCGTCAGCCCGAGGCCGAGGCGCTCGCGGTCCAGATCGGCCCGGTAGCCGGCTAGGACCCCGTCCTCCTCCAGCGCCTTGGTGCGGCGCAGGCAGGACGAGGGTGACAGGCGTACGGCCTCGGCGAGGTCGACGTTGGGGGTGCGTCCGTGGCGCTGGAGGTGGTCCAGGATCGCCCGGTCGATACGGTCGTACAGGGGTCGTGGCATGAAATGCAGCGTAGTGGCTGTATCAGCGCACAATCCTGCGTCGTAGGGCCATCCGGGCGCGGTTTGCGCCATCGGATGCCGCGCTCGGCGGCGCATCCTGGTCACGCTCCGGCCGGTACGCCGGACCGCGCCTTCGTACCCCTCTCACGCACATCGGACTGCCTCATGCACCCCTTCCCCCTGGAACCCGACCGCGCCGCGATGACCGAGATGGGCCGTCTCGTCCTGGACAGGGTCGTCGACCGCACCGACCAGCTCGCGGCCCGCCCAGCGAGCAGCCCCCTGTCGCCGCGGGCCGAGGCCGAGCTGGTGGAGTCCTTCCTGGCACCGCCGCCCGCCCGGGGCAGCGACCTGAAGGCCCTGCTCGCGCGCCTGGACGAGGCCGCCGACTGCGCGCTGGAGACGGCCGGGCCGGGGCACCTGGCCTACATCCCGGGCAGCGGCCTGTATTCGGCCGCGCTCGCCGAGTTCTACAACCGTGCCGTCAACCGCTACGGCGGCCTGGCCTCGGTGGCTCCGGCCCTCGCCGCGCTGGAGGAGAGTGTGATCCGCTGGATGGCCCGCGAGGTGTGCGGCCTGCCGGAGGGCAGCGGCGGACTGCTGACGAGCGGTGGCTCGATGGCCACGTTCTCCGCGACGGTCGCCGCCCGCCACAACAGGCTCGGCGAGGATCTCGCCGGCGGCACCGTCTACACCACCGCCTTCGCCCACCACTCCGTCGCCAAGGCCGCCCGCCTCGCCGGGATCCGCGCGGCTCACATACGTACCGTGCCGCACACCCCGGACCTGCGGATGGACCCCCAGGCCGCCGCCGCGATGATCCGCGCCGACCGGGACGCCGGGCTGCGGCCGTTCCTGCTGGTGGCCACCGCCGGCACCACCGACACCGGCACCATCGACCCGCTGCCTCAGCTGGCCGACCTGGCTCGCCGCGAGGACGTGTGGTTCCACATCGACGCGGCCTACGGAGGCTTCTTCCGGCTCACCGCACGCGGCGAGGAACGCCTCGCCGGTTTCGAGGAGGCCGACTCGATCACCCTGGACCCGCACAAGACCCTGTTCATGCCGTTCGGCACCGGCGCCCTGGTCGTCCGCGACCGTGCCGCCCTGCACGCCGCGCACGATGGCACCGGCAGCTACCTCCAGGACATGGAGGCGGCGGGGAGCGTCCCGGACTCTGGTCAGCTCGGGCCCGAGCTGACCCACGAGATCCGTGGTCTGCGGGCCTGGCTTCCCCTGCACCTGCACGGGGTGGACGCCTTCCGCGAGGCGCTGGACGAGAAGCTCGACCTGGCCGAACACGTCCACGACACGCTGTCCGGCGTCGCGGAGCTGGAGGTCCCGCAGCGCCCGGACCTGTCCACCGTGATCTTCCGCCTCCGCCCCGCCGAGGGCAGCCGGGCCGCCGCCGAGCGGGCCGATGCGGCGAGCCGCCGACTGCTGGAGCGCATCAACGGCCACCGGCGCATCGTGCTCTCCAGCACGGTGGTCGACAGCCGCTACACCCTGCGCGTCTGCGTGGTCTCCCACCGCACCCACCACGACCGCATCGCCGAGGCACTGAAGATCATCACTGCCGAGGCCAAGCGCCACACCCCCGTGTAGGGATCTCCAGCCCCTGCGATGCTCAGGGCGGCCCACTGAAGTGCTCAGTCATGGCCCTGTTCTCCCCGAAGCTACGGCGAAGTGACAAGTAGCTCTCTGTCATCAGAGTGACGCTCGGTCGGGGATAGCGAGGCGGGGTCCGGGGACTTCGCCGTCCTCCGAAGAAGCCCTGCGCCTGCTCGCCTCCTGGGCCGCGGCCCAGGAGACCGCCCCCTCCGCGCCACCGCTCACGGCCGGCTGATACCTCGAGCCCGCCCCCGCCGGTGTCCGCAGGGGTGCGGGGGCGGGGCACCGTGAGCCCCAGGTCGAGGCGCTTGTCCATGTCCAGGCGGAAGGTGCCGTACGGGTTGACGTTCGACCAGAACAGCGCGGTCAGGCCGCGCCGGTCCTACACACGACCTACTTTGCGGCTGGTGTCTGAGCTAGGACACCGGGGCCGTCACGCACCGAGCGCGGCGCGGATGGCCTTGGCCTTCTCCTCGGTGAACACACCGGTGTCGAGGAGGGAGAGGATGGACAGCACGCTGCCGCTGGAGCCCCAGCTGCCCTCGTCGATGACGCGGAAGTTGACCCACCAGGTCGGCGCCGGCTGCGGCAGGCCGCAGGCGCCGGCCAGCGCGGCCAGGATGCGCTCGATGACGGCGGTCCTGACCTCCTGCCGCCAGTCTCCGTCCATCACCGCCACGTCGATCACCATCACGTCGGCGTCCGGGCCGATGTCCGCGAGGAGCCGTCCGCCGATCGCCATCATGTCCGGCTCGCGCTCGACGAAGTGCACCTGGAACCCGACCCGCGCGGGCGGAGCGAACTGCCCCACCTCCGGCACGAGCACCGCATCCGTCAGCGTCTCGGCCAGCTTGCGGCGCTGCTCCAGGCTCAGGCGGCCCTTGAGGCTGTTCACGGTAATGATCGTCACGACATCCTCCTATGACAGTCGTTATAGACAGCTTCACGCTACAGCCTCCTATAACGACTGTCATATCCGGAGCGTGGGAAGGTGCCACGTCGGCGACGGGCGTTCGTGTCCGTTGACAGCGAGTTTGGTTCAGTGGAAGGCAAGGCGTTGACCTGCGTTGACTGGCTTCGCTGTCAACGCGGTCGCGTGGCACCGCTTCGGTGATCAGCGTGGTCGGCCGTGGGGCGGCGTGTCCGCCGGTAGTAGTAGTGGATGCTGTCGTAGGTGACCAAGTAGTCGTGCTGGTCGAGGAGTTCTTGCCAGATCTGCCTCCTGTTGTGCCCTCTGCCGATCATGCTCTCGACCAGGTCAGCGAGTTCGCCGGTGATGTGGTCGGACAGCTGAGCGTTTCCCTGGACGGTCAGCCGGGGGATCTCCAGGGCCACGCGGATTTCCCAGGGGCGAAGAGGTGTGGCGCTGGGCGAGGGTGCGTATCCGTGCGCCGCGTTGGGCGTCCTGCGCGATGCGGTGGGCCATACGCCCGCGCTGGGTGAAGGGGTTCTTGCCGGGGTAGCGTCCGAGTGGCCTGTCGGTGCCGCTGCCGCGGAGGGAGTTGGCGTCAGCCAGGGCTCGTTGGAGCGCTTCGGGCGTGTGGCCCGTGGCGATGGCGAGGATGTCGAGACGGGGTTTTCCGAACCACTGGGGTGGGCCGCAGAGGTAGCAGTGCAGGAAGCTGGGCTTGAGGTGGTTGGCGTGTGCCAGGCGCCGGATGTACGAGGTGATGGATTCGCCGAGACAGGGCCGGAGCCGGATCGGCAGCGGGTCGAAACGCGGTGGCAGGTCGCTGTTCATCGGTAGGCGGCGGTCTTCGTGGCCATGGACGCTGTGGTGTGGGCGGTGTGGTCGAGCGGGATGGCCTGGAGACTCTTCTTGGTGATCTTCTCGGTGCCGGTGAGGATGGCGTCGAGGGCGGCTCCGCGGATGGCGTGGGAGAGGGATCCGATCATGCCGCCGGTGTGGTTGTGCAGGAAGCGGTCTAGGGCGCGTATCGAGTCGTGATCATCGGGTGGTCCTGGTGAGGTCTTTGATCCAGATCATCGAGGCGTGCAGGTGGAGACTGGCGAGGTAGCTGTCGGGAGTCTTGTCGTATCGGGTGTCTCACCGTCCCAGTTCCGGCCTCCTGGTACGTCACGCTCTGGGGCGGGTGAGGCACGTGGAGCCGACGTGAGCCGACCGGTGCACTGATGTCCGGGCGGGGACTCATGGGACATGGCCCGGCACCCGGCTCAGGTTCCGGGGAGGATACGGCGCGTTTCGTAGGCCCACATCGCGATCTCGACCCGGTTGCGGGCGCCGAGTTTGGCCATCAGGCTGGCCAGATGCGTCTTCACCGTGCTGAGGCTGATGTGCAGTGCATCGGCGATCTCGGTGTTGGTCAGCCCGCGAGCGACGGCGAGGAGCACCTGCTCCTCGCGGGCGGTGACGGGGGAGACCGGCTGGGCCACGGGCCGGCCGGCGGGCAGGTCCGCGAATGTCTGGAGCAGACGGACGGTGACGCTGGGCGCAATGAGCGCCTCACCGTCGGACGCCGACCGTACGGCCTGCGCCAGAAGGTCTGGTCCCGTGTCCTTGAGGAGGAATCCGCGGGCGCCGGCACGCAGTGAGCCGTAGACGTACTCGTCGAGGTCGAACGTGGTGATGACGACCACGGCCAGCGGGTCGGCGACGCCCGGGCCGGCGACCAGCCGGGTGGCCTCGAGCCCGTCGAGTACGGGCATGCGGATGTCGAACAGGCAGACGTCGGGGCGCAGTTCGCGGGCCAGACGTACCGCTTCCTGTCCGTCGGCGGCCTCGCCGACCACCTCGATGCCGGGCTGGGCGTTCAGCATGATCCGCAACCCGGTGCGGATGATGGTCTGGTCATCAGCGACGAGGACGCGAATGGACACCGCTCTCGCTCCTCGCTCTCGGCAGTTCGGCTTCGACATGCCAGCCCCGGTCGATACCCGGGCCGGCTCGTAGTGTGCCGCCGAGCAGAGTCGCGCGCTCGCGCAGTCCGGTAAGTCCGTATCCGTCGCGACCCCGGCCGGTGCGCCGGCCGTTGTCGCGCACGCTCACCCGTACCGTGTGCCGTTCCGCGGCGACCCGAACGACGAGCTCGGTCGCGTCGACCGCATGGCGCAGCGCGTTGGTCACCGACTCCTGCACGATCCGGTAGACGGCCGCGTCCACGGCCGGGGGCAGCGCGTCCAGTTCGCCGTCGAGCCCCAGGTCGACCCTGAGGCGACCACCCGGGGTGCGCACCAGGCGCTCCAGATCCGCGACTCCGGCAGGGGGCGCCAGCTCGCCGCCGACCCCGCGGTCGCGCAGCGCGGCGACCATGGCGCGCATTTCCTCCAGCGTGCGCGCCCCTTCCTCCTCGACCCCCTCCAGCGCCTTGACGGCGGCGGACGGGTCGGCGCCCGCGAGCACCCCGCCCGCCTGGGCGATGATCACCATGGCCGACACGTGGTGGGCCACGGTGTCGTGCAGTTCCCGGGCGAGCTGCTCGCGCTCGCGGGAGCGCACCTGCTCCAGCTGCCGCTGGCGAGCGGTCACCCAGAACCGCACGGCAGCCCCGAACACGCCGGGCAGCAGCAGGAAGACGAAGCCCACGACGTTCTCGACGACCGGCGTCTCGTCCGTGACGGAACACAGCGCGCCGGCCGTGAGGATCACCGCGCCGCCCAGCACGATCTCGCTTCCCGATCCCCACCGGGGCAGCGCGTACACCAGCACGAGCACGACCGCGCCGGTGTACAGGCCGACGGGATCGCGCGGAGCGGCGACCAGCGAGGCCACCTGAAGCAGGATCACCGAGCCGAACGCCAGCGTCACCATCGCCAGCGGGCGGGTCCGGCGCCACAGGGGCAGCAGGCACAGCCATACGGCGAACACCACCGCCACCGGCTGCCACACGACGTTCTCGCGCAGGGTGGCCTCCAGCACCACACCGCCCAGGCCCGCGGCGAGCAGCACCCAGTCCCGCCACACCCGGGCGGGCGCGTCGGGCGGACGGGGTTCGGTCCACAGGGTTCGCAGGTCTTCTCGCAGCACGGTTCTCAGCCTAGGGACCGCGGCGTGCCGCGCATCGGCCGAAAGGACGGTTCGTCACTCCGCCCCGGGGCCGACGGATCCGCGGCCCGCGGGCCGATGCCGCGGAGCGCCGTGGCGACGAGCCTCGGCATCGGCGGCCGTACAAGGACGGCCGACGAGGTGGTTGGAGGACCCGATGCTCTCGAAAGCCCTGTTGCGCCTGGGCGCAAGCGCCGCCCGCCATCCCTGGCGGGTGATCGCGGCATGGCTGATCGCCGCCACGCTTGCCGTCCTCGCCGCGATCGCCTTCGGCGGGCGCACTGCGGACTCGATGACCGCTCCGGGACTGGACTCCCAACAGGCCGCGCAACTGATCGAGCGGGCCGGCACCGGCCAGGAGGGGATGACCGCCCAAGTGGTCGTCACCCCCCTCGACGACGGTGCGACGTTCTTCGACGACGACGGCGCGCGCACCGCTCTCACGCGGCTGCAGACCGAGGTGCAGCGGCTGCCGCACGTGCTCGGCACGAGCGACCCGGCGGGGGCACTCGACGCGGGCGGGGACACCGCCGTGCGCGGCGGCCTCGTCTCGGCCGACGGGCGGATCGCGGTCGTCCGGGTGCAGTACCCCGACCAGAGCCGGCTGTCGGCCGAAGACCTCGACGCCCTCGTCGATCTCGGCGACCGGCTGCGCGCCGAACTGCCCCTGCGCATCGAGATGGGCGGGAACCTCTTCTACGCCTTCTCCGACCCCGACGGCGGCGTAAGCGAGTTGATCGGCCTCCTCGCCGCGGCCGCGATCCTGTTCCTGGCGTTCGGTTCGCTCGTCGCCGCCGCGCTGCCGATCGGCATGGCGGTCTTCGGGCTGACCGTCGGGGTCGCCACGATGACGGTACTGGCGGGGGTGACGGACGTCCCGACCTTCGCCCCTGTCCTGGGCAGCATGGTCGGGCTCGGAGTGGGCATCGACTACGCGCTGTTCGTGCTCGCCAGGCACCGGGAGTACCTCGCGCGCGGGCTCGATCCCCGCGAGGCGGCGGGGCGAGCGGTGGCCACGGCGGGGAGGCCCGTGGTCTTCGCCGGCGGCACCGTCGTCGTATCGATCCTCGGCCTGGCGGTCGCGAACGTACCGTTCATGACGGTGGGCGGGCTCGCCGTCTCGATCGTCGTCCTGACCATGGTGGTCGCGTCGGTGACGCTGCTGCCGGCCTTCCTCGGCGCCGCCGGCCCACGCCTGGCCCGGGCCGGCCGGATCGGCCGGGCTCTGCAGACCAGGAAGCTGGGCCGACTCGCACGGCGGCGGGACCCGGCGGCAGGCGCCGCCCACGCCGCCGGGTGGCGTCGCTGGATCGGGCACGTCAGCCGGCACCCGGTGCCGTACGCGGTCGGCGCGGCGGGGCTGCTGCTGACCGCGACGCTGCCCGTGTTCGGCCTGCGCGTCGGCCTGCCCGACGACGGCTCACTGCCCCACAGCCGTACCGAGCGCCGGGCCTACGACCTCGTCGCCGAGGGGTTCGGCCCGGGCACCAACGGTCCCCTCGTCATCGCCGCGGACCCCACCGGTGATCCGGGAGTGCTGGACCGACTCGTCGGGGCGGTCGCGGCGGATCCGGGCATCGCATCCGTCGCGCCGACGCACATCGATCGGGCCACCGGCATCGCGACCCTCGTGGTGTTCCCGACCACCAGCCCTCAGGACAAGGCCACGGCCGACACCATCGCCCGGCTGCGCACCGACGTGCTGCCCACGGCGATCGGGCACGGCCCGGCCAGGGTCCACGTCGGCGGCGCCGCCGCGAGCCTGTCCGATGTGGGCCAACGCACCAGCCAACGCCTGCCGGTGTTCGTCGCCGCCGTGCTGGCGATGTCGTTCCTGCTGCTGATGCTGGTCTTCCGCTCGGTACTCGTACCGCTCAAGGCGGTACTGCTGAATCTGCTGAGCATCGGCGCGGCCTACGGCATCATGGTCGCGGTCTTCCAGTGGGGCTGGGGAAGCGCACTCATCGGGCTGGAAGCGACGGTTCCGATCGTGTCGTTCATCCCGATGTTCCTCTTCGCCATCCTGTTCGGCCTGTCGATGGACTACGAGGTGTTCCTCCTCTCCCGCGTACGCGAGGAGTACCTGCGCACCGGCGACAACGGCACGGCGATCGTTGAGGGCGTCTCGCGCACCGCCCGGATCATCACCTCGGCCGCCCTCATCATGGTGGCGGTCTTCCTGTCCTTCGCCGTCGCCGATGACCCCTCCACCAAAATGTTCGGGCTCGGCCTGGCCACCGCGATCTTCATCGACGCCACGGTCGTACGCATGGTGCTGGTACCGGCGACCATGACACTCCTCGGCCGGACCAACTGGTGGCTGCCGAAGTGGCTGGACCGGGTGCTTCCCCGCGGCCCGGTCGGCACCGACGACACCGACGCGGAATCCACGGGTGAGGCCCCGCGTCCACGGCTGGTTGACCGTTGACTCAACTCCTGCCCGCCCTTGGCGTCCGGCACCTCAGCGCGTCACCTAGGGGCATATCGAGTCGTGATCATCGGGTGGTCCTGGTGAGGTCCTTGATCCAGATCATCGAGACGCGCAAGTGGAGACCTGCGAGGTAGCTGTCGGGAGTCCTGTCGTATCGGGTGGCGATGCCTCGCCATGCCTTGAGCTTGTTGATCAGGCGTTCGACGGTGTTCCGCTCCTTGTAGAGATCGGCGTCGTGGCTGACGGGTCGGCCACCTCTGGAGCCCTTCTTCTTCCGGTTGGCGGCCTGGTCCTTCTTCTTGGGGATGACCGCCTTGATACGGCGTTTGCACAGGTGGGCGCGGTTTCCGCGGGACGAGTACGCCTTATCCCCGGCGACCGCGTCCGGCCGGATGCGGGGTCGGCCGACGGGCCCGCGTACCCGTACCTTCTTCAGGACGGGGATGAACTGCGGGCTGTCCGCTGCCTGGCCTGTGGTCAGGATGAACGCCGGCGGGCGGCACTTGCGGTCGGCGGCGAGGTGGACCTTGCTGGTCTGCCCGCCTCTGGAACGTCCGAGGAGGGCGGCCTTCAGCCGGAGTTTCCGCCGACGCCGGATGCGTCGTCGTTCTTCCAGCGCGGGATCACTTTCGGTCTCTTGCCCGTTTTGCTCTTCGAGGCCGCCCCCTTTGACCTGGCCTTCTCCTCCTCGGCCGCGGCTTTCTCCAGGGCGGTGACGACGTCCTCGTCGAGGTGCATCCCGGCCGCGTCGTGGTGGGCTCGGGCGGTGGTGGAGTCGATGCTGACCAGGGACAGGTCCACCTCACCCCGCTTCGCGGCTTCCGTGATCAGGCCCTCCAGCAGGGCCTCGAAGACGCCGGCGTCACGCCACTGCCGGAAGCGGTTGTGGACGGTCGACCAGGCGCCGAACTCCGTCGGCATCTCCCGCCACTGCCCGCCCGTCTTGAACCGCCGGATCACGCCCTCGAACTGCTGCCGCAGTCGCTCGGGGTACGGGCCGTGCTCGCCGATCGGCAGGTACGGCTCGATGAACTCCCAATCCGGATCGGTCAGTTGCACTCGCGTCACGTAAGACCGTCTATCAGACCGGACCGTGCCACGAAGGCACATCCCGCAAATTGATCACGACTCGATACGCGCCCTAGGTCGGTGAGGGTGCCAGGGCGGTGGTCGTGCAGCCGCAGGGTGTCTTCCATGGTGGCGACCAGGCCCTTCCATTCGTTGTTGTAGGGGAAGGGGCGGGAGGGGATCAGGGTGAAGCGGCCGGCGATCTGGGCGCCGCGTGTTCCGGACAGCAGGCCGGAATCGTCGATGTCGATGCCGGCATAGACGAAGGTGGCGGGTAGGCGCTCGGAGAAGTACTTGAGGGTGTCGGCGACTTCGGCGCCCTGGCGGCTGGTGAGCGAGATGTTGTGGAGCTCGTCGACCAGCACCAGCGCGGTGCGGGTGTCGGTGCAGACACCGACGACAGCCTCGATGATGTCGGTCATGTTCGAGCGGGCCCGCACCGGCAAGCCCAGGAAGCGGGCGAACTCGGTCGCGATCATGCGGGCGGTCGCTGCGGGCGGGACGGTGACATAGACGACCGGGATCCGGTCCGCGGCATGGGGGCGCCGGGCCCGGTCCAGGAGTTCGTGGGAGCGCCCCAACTGCGTGATGGCGATCGTCTTTCCGGTTCCCGCCGGGCCGGAAACGATCAGCCCGCGGCGGGCGCTGATCGCGTGCCGGTTCAGCAGCACCAGACGACGGCCGCAGATCGCCGTCCGCTCGACGAACGAGGTGGCGACGGTGAGCATCCGAGCGTGATGGTCAAGACGGGCCTCGTCATAGAGATTCCGCTCGGCCGCCGGCATGTGCTGCCAAGTGCTGCGTGACGCCAAGACCGGGGGTGCGGGAGGGCCGTCGATGAACCGACGCCATCCGGTCAACGTGTTCAGCTGTCGGCCGGCCTCTGCGTCGGTCTCCTGCGGCCCGGTGCGCCGGGGCGCCGGTTTGAGGTTGGTCACGTGCGCCTCCAAGGATCGGCCAGCGGGTCAAACAGGCCCAGCGGGATGACCTCGGCCAGAGCAGAGTCCGCTGTGTCCTCGTCCATGGGCTCGCTCGCTGCCGGCGGATCGGGGATCTCCCGGCTCGGGGCGGTCGCCCGGGCGCGGGCCGCGACGCGGCGGTCTTTCCGGGATCGCTTGGCCGGCGGGCTCTTCTCGCCTGCAGGGCCGTCGTGGGCGCGTTTGAGCAGCGCGGCTGCGGCTTCCGCGATCTGGGTTTCGCTGCCGTTCGGGAGCTGCTGGCGGGCGTGATCCCAGGCCATCTCGCCGAATGGGACGCCGACACGGTGCAGGTGCCGCCAGAAGACGGTGATCCACCGGTCTCTCTTGCCGCGGCGGTCGCGTACCCAGATCCGGGAGATGTCGTAGGGGTCGTAGTGGACCTCCCATAGGCCCTTCTTCTCTGCGATCCCGGAGTGCTGACGGCGCAGTGGGTTCAACTCCGGGCTGTCGTAGGTGCGGCGCTTGATCCGGATGCCGTAGGCGTTGATCGCATGCCACCGTTCCGGCAGCAGCTCGACGTAGTCATCACCGCTCAACGGAGTCGGAACGTAGCCGGATGACTCCAGCAGCATCGCGTACTTCTCGTTCGGCGAGAACGCCCGCTTCGGCGCGTCCGGATCGCGCAGCGCGTCGTGCGGCCGGTTCTGCCAGACGGTGACGATCCACTCGTCCAACAGGTCCTGCAGCTCGGGCAAGGACCACAGCGGTCCGTCTGCCACATGCCGGCCGCGGCCGTGGGAACTGTGGACGAAGGCCGACGGCACCGACAACCACAGGGCGGCAGGGCTGTCACCAGCAACCACAGCCTGGAGAACAGCAACTGGGGCAAGAACGGGCTCACCGACGGCGCCCTCACCAGCGTGACCGGCGCCCAAGGGCTACACCAGCAACGACTTCCCCTTCGCTGACGTCAGCGCCGACCCCGTCTGGGCGGAGGTCGACCTCGGCGCCGACACCGACCTCGATGCCGTACGCCTCTTCCCGCGCACCGACACCCCCGGCCGCCGGCACGGCGGGCTTCCCTGTCGACTTCACTCTGCAGACCCGAGCCAACGGCTCGACGGCCTGCACCGCCGTCCGTCCTGTGACCTCCGAGCCCAACCCCAACGGACGCGTGCAGACGTACGACTTCAAGACGACCACCGCCCGCTACCTGCACCCGCAGGCCACCAGGCTCGACACCCCCGCTTCCGACGAGACCACCAAGTACCGCCTCCAGCTTGCCGAGTTCACCATCCCCACAGGCGAGACCACCGTCACCAGCAACTACACGCGGGAGAATGGCGACTGGGGGAGTCCCGGATCCTCGACGGCACCACCACCAGCGTGACCGGTGCCAAGGGCTACACCAGCATCGACTTCTCCTCCGCGGACATCAGCTCCACGCCCGTCTGGGGCGAGGTCGACCTCGGCACCAACCGTGCCATGGGGTCGGTCACCCTTCACCCCCGCACCGACGCTGCGGCCGGCGGGGGCACGGCGGGCTTCCCCGTCGACTTCACTCTGCAGACCCGGGCCAACGGCTCCACGGCCTACACCACCGTCGCACCGTCACCGGAAGGCCAACCCCAACGGAGCCGCCCAGACCTACACCCTCACCGGCGCCACCGGCCGCTACCTGCGCCTGAAGGCCACCAAACTCGGTACACCCGCCGCCGACGAATCCACCTGCTATCGCCTGCAGTTGGCCGAGATCCGCATCAAGGAGCGCGGGTTGGACATCGGCAAAGAGCATCACCCTTGCGTCGTGATCGACGGGCTGGGGAACGCCTCCTGTCACGCCGGGTTCTGAACGACGAGACAGAGCTGCTGCAACTGATCGGCGACGTCCGCGCGTTGTCCGAAGACGTGCTGTGGGCAGTCGACCTCAACCATGGTTGCGGCGCGCTGCTGATCGGGCTCCTACTCAGCCACTATGACCAGCACTCCGGCCGTTCCCCTCATCACGGCCCCGCGCGAGCCGGGCACCCCCCTCCCCGGGCGTGCCCGGCGGGAAGATGCGCGAGCAGCCATTTGGGGGCACGGTGGAAGAGGGGTGGGGCCGTTCATCGGCTGATTCTTGCCGAGCATCGCACTAGCCGAAGGAAACGTGATGGCCGTAGCAACAGACATGCTCGTGCCCGCGCTGCGCGAGGTCCGTGACGCGCAGGCTGCGCTTGCCGACCGTTGCAAAGCTCACCTCGCGGTCACGCCCGCCGGGGAGTACCGGGAATTCTTGGAGCGCCGCGTCGGCGACGCCCGAGGCCACGT
Organism: Streptomyces sp. NPDC001530; assembly: GCF_042894545.1. Taxonomy (NCBI): domain Bacteria; kingdom Bacillati; phylum Actinomycetota; class Actinomycetes; order Kitasatosporales; family Streptomycetaceae; genus Streptomyces; species Streptomyces sp. NPDC001530. The sequence continues at coordinate 147,531 of NZ_JBIAVS010000020.1, read as the reverse complement.
TTACCGCATCGACGAACGTCTGGGTACGCTGCAGCCCCGCGGGCTGATGCACACCGTGTTCGGGAATGCCCTGCATCTCACCTGGCAGGCTGCCCGGCTGCCCTTCGACGCGGCCATGGCCGTCCCGAGCGCCGTGTTGCGGGGGCAGGAGAAGGCGACGGAGCAGCAGCTGCTGAAGAACGCCGAGGACGAGTACGCGGTCGCCGCGTTCGCCGTGGCCCTCTGCCGGGCCGCCGAGCGCATCGCCCAGGAGGCCGAGGACACCGCCAGCTCGGAACTGCTCGGCTCCATCCGCCGCGACGACGAGGAGGCGCTGGAAGAACTCGGCAGCAGCCTCGACGAGCACGCCGAGGCAGCGGTGGCGGCCGCCGAGACCACCGAGGGCCTGGGAACGGCCGGGGCCGCCCAGGCGGTCCGTGACTGGAGCAACTGGCTTCGGGAGACGGCCGAGCGCATGCCTGGCGTGGACCTGCTCCAAGGCGCGCCTGAAGGAGCCCTCATCACGGAGGACGAGCTGCCGATTTCCGACTACCGCAGGCTCAGCACCAGGATGATCCTCGACCGGCTCCCCCACCTGTCCCAGGCGGATCTGGCCACGATCGGCGCCTATGAGCGTTCCCGCGCCGGTCGGCCTGCCATCCTGAGCAGGATCGCGGACCTGCTCGGGCCCGTGCCCTTTCCCGGTTACGACACCATGACTGCGGAGGAGATTCGCAAGCGCCTCGGTGACGCCGAGGAGGGCCTCATCGGGCGGGTGCTGGATTACGAGCGTCGTCATCAGGCACGCTCCACCGTCCTCACGGCGGCCGAACGAGTCCACGCCTGACGGCCCGGGTTCGTTCGGGGCCGCCTCGGCCACGACCCATTGCAGGGCCGGCGTCACACCCCTGGGATCACGCGGCAGGCCGCGGGACTCGGGGGTGTCGGTGCTGGTAGGTCCACAGCCGGTCGACGAGGCTGAAGCCCAAGGACTCGAACAGCCGGGGAGCGGCCTGGCTGTCCGGGCCGGGCTGCGGGGCGTCGTCGACGACGAGGGCGACCTCGGTGGCGCCTTGCTCGGCCAGCAGGGCCAGGGCCTGCCTGAGCAGCTTGCGGCCCAAGCCGCGGCGGCGGTGGGTGGGCCGGGTCTCGATCCAGTACACGGTCCCGGTGCGCTCGGGTCCGACGCTGACCACGGCCTCGGCAACCGGCTCGGCGGCGTCGCGGATGATCAGTCGGTGGCCCGGGGGGACGTCGCAGGGGAAGACGTCGGCGACCAGCTTGGCCGGCAAGGGCTCGGCGGGTAGCGCGCAGTACAGGTAGGAGCCCTCGCGGCGGCCGGTGAAGCCGGTCTGCAGCAGGGCGTCGTGGGTGGCGCCGCGGTGGGCGCGGGGAAGGCCGCCCGGCCCCAGGGGACCTGGAGGAGCGCACACGAATGCCTCGGTCTGCGGGCAGTGGGCGAGGTCGGCGAGGGCGTGACGGAGCAGGGCACGCAGGGCAGCGGGGTCCTCGTGGGCGTGAACCCAGCAGATCAGACCGGTGTGCACACCTGTCCAGGACAGGTACGTGATGATGCCTCGCGGGCAGTCCTCGGCATCGGCCAGGATGCCGATCCGCGGCCGGACCGGCATTGTCCAGTCGGCCAGGGGGACATCACCGCGCCACGCCGCGGCCAGCTTCCCCGGGGCGCAGTGCGGCTGTCCCGGCAGCCGGTCGGCATCGATCAGTTCTCGCACCCCAGATTCGTCCTCGGGGCGATACGGGCGTAGCGTCGACCCGCTCTCGGGGCTGGGCGAAAGGGCCATCCTGTCCATCCGCACACAAGCTGAGGTTCTTACCGGCTACCTATCAGAGTCCTCCGTTTCGACCCTGATGTCACGGGGAACCCCGGCTGTTCCATGGGGATGTCGGTGCTCCTCAAAAATGGCTCTGGCCGCGGTTCCGGTTCCCTGAACCGGCCTCGTACCGTCACTTCCTCTGCCACAGTCGACCGACACGGCCTGGCGGCAGGAACAGCAGTCTTGCGCCGCGAAGTCGGACGTCTGCCGCATGCCGGGTCACCACACACCACGGGAGGATCACCACACACCACGGGAGGAAGCGATGATCGCGTGAGTAGCCGTATGGGAGCCGATGCCCGATGACGACCGGGACTGGGTGCTGGAAGCGGCCGCCGGCGTTCCTGGAGTGCACGGCGCGTATCACCTCGTGGACCCGGCCACGGGCAACAGACTGTCCATCGCGTTCTTCGAGGACGAAGCGGCTGCCGCGGCTGCGCGCCAAGCCATCGTGAAGAGGGCGGAGGAGATCGGCTGGCACGATGAGCCCCACCCGGCGCCGGCGTCCGAGACGATCTATGAGGTCATGCGCCATGCATAGCCGTCAAGCCCTGGCATAACGTCCGTGCCGGCCAAATCCCCCGCTTCACGGGACTGGGTGCGAGCCAATGTCAGAGATTCTCGTCAGGTGACCGGCCCACCACACGCGGCGGGGAGTCGCCGTGCGGGCGGGATACGACAGAAGTGGCCTGCTGGGCCGCGGTCAGCAGCGCGCGCACCTGGTCGATGACCGGCTGGTGAAGGGGGAGCGTCAGGTGGCCAACGCCAGGCACGAGTATGTTGCGGGCCTTGAGGTCGGAATGGTCGATACGGGCCCTGGAGGCTGGGACGACGGCCTCGTCCAGGTCGCTGTAGAAGGCCACGAACCGGGTGCGGCATCCCGCCGCCGGCTCGGCGAGTTCGGTGAGCAACTCGCTTCCCGGCCGTAGCTGGCGCATCAGCGGATGGGGCTGGGCCAGCAGGGCCGTTGCGGTCCCGCTGTGCGGCGTCCCCAGCGTGATCAGCAGCGGCACGTACGCGTCCCCACCGAGCCGCTGCGCGTAGTAGCGGGCCATCAGCCCGCCCAGGCTGTACCCGATCACGACCACGGGCCGACCCTCGCTGCGGGAGTACGCCTGCTCCACCTGGTCGCCCAGCGCCCGGGCCTCCGTGCGGACGTCCGGGCTGAGCGCGTTGTAGCTGAACTGGCTGAAGGGGCCCACGCCGCAGGCCAGCAGCCCGCGCTGCAGTGGCGTGAAGACCGATGTCCCGTCGGCCAGCCCGTGCACCAACAGCACCGCGATCCCCGCATCCGCCGGCGGTAGCTCGTCCCGGCCCGTCGGCCGCCAGGGCAGGGCACGACCCAATCGCTCGGTCAGCTGCCCGACACTCTCCGCAGCCATCTCGAGCGGGAGCTGGACCAAGCGCACGGCAGCCCTGCCTGCCTCGACACCGACGCCGCGCACAGGTGACAGCCCCGGCACCGAGAGCTGTGGCTTGATGGGAATACCCGTAGCCGTTCACCTTCCCTACATACGCCCCCACTTTTCCCGTATAGGGAACGCTGCGTGCTCCGGCCCGATTCCCATACCACCGCAGCAGTTCTCTGTAGTTCACGCTCGCTGCTCCCCTGCGCCCGTGTCCGGTCGGTGCAGGGACTCACGCAGGCCAGGATAGTTCCGTGGCGGCTACGCCTGCAGCGGCGGCGTGGAGGACCGCGGGGGAGCCGAGGGACATCGGGAGCGCCGACGGAACCGGTCGATGTCGTGCGCGGTGATGATTCCGCCGATCCGGTCGCCGTCCATGACCCGAATGGGCAGGCCCCCCAGAGCCGAGGCGCTTCAGGATGGATGTGGCGCGCGGAGCGGCGCAGCGGCTTGTTTTGAACATCAATCACAGTCCGTGCTCTATTAGTCACGCACCGCGCGTAGAGTAGGTGTGTGGTTGTGACAGGAAGGTTCGCCGGTTCTCCGGCGGCGTGTACGGCCTCGGCTGCACGTGGTGTGGTGCCCGAAGTGCCGCCGTCCAGTCCTCGGCGGCCCAGTCGCAGTTCGGCTGTGCGAGTTGATCGAGCAGAAGGCTGACGAACGGGGGTGGGAGATCGTGGCGCTTGAGGTCATTCCCGACCATGTGCACCTGGTCGTCAGGCACGGCCCGAAGGCGTCGGCGTCGTACGTGGCCAACCAGTTCGAGGGCGTCATCTCGCGCGTGCTGCGGGCGGAGTTCCCGTACCTGAAGTCGAGGCTCCCCACGCTGTGGTCGTCGTCGTACTTCGCCGCTTCTGTCGGCGCGGTCAGTGCCGGGACGGTGCAGCGGTACGTCGAGACGCAGTGGGTGCGCCCGTGGAGGAGGGGCACGGGGGAGCGGGCGTGATCCGTGCGTACAAGTTCCTCCTGCGCCCCACGGTCCGTCAGGCGCAGGCCCTGCGGGAGATGCTCGTCGATCACTGCTGCCTCTACAACGGCGCGCTGCAGGAGCGGCGGGACGCCTGGCGGCACCGCTCGAAGACGAGCATCAGGTACGGCGGCCAGTCCGCGCAGCTCAAGGAGATCCGGACGTTCGACCCGGAGCGTCAGGGCCGCTGGTCCTTCTCCAGCCAGCAGGCCACCCTTCGGCGGCTGGACAAGGCGTTCCAGGCGTTCTTCCGCCGGGTCAGGAACGGTGAGAAGCCCGGCTACCCCAGGTTCAAGGGCGCGGGCCGCTTCGACACCGTGACGTTCCCCAGGGACGGGGACGGCTGCCGCTGGGACTCCACCCCGCACGATGCGCAGACCCGTGTCCGGCTGCAGGGTGTCGGCCACGTCCGGGTGCACCAGCACCGGCCGGTGAGGGGCCGGGTGAAGACGATCAGCGTGAAGCGGGAGGGCCACCGCTACGTCGTCCTGTCGTGCGACAACGTGCCCGCCGAGCCGCTGCCGGCCACCGGTGCGGTCGTCGGCATCGACCTGGGCGTCACGCACTTCCTGACCACCTCGAACGGCGAGCACCTCGCCAACCCCCGTTTCCTCAACGCGGCGGCGGAGGAACTCGCCGCAGCGCAGCGGCACCTGGCGACGTTCCCCCAGCGCACCAAACGGCGCACCAAGGCGCACCGCGCCGCCGCCCGCAAGGTCGCCAAGATCCACGCAAAGATCCGGCGCCGGCGCCTGGACCACGCGCACAAGACCGCGCTGACCCTGGTGCGCGACCACGACGCGATCGCGCACGAGCGGCTGAACACGGCGGGCATGACCCGCACCCCCAGACCACAGCCCGATCCCGAACAGCCCGGGGTGTTCCTCCCGAACCAGCGGGCCGCGAAGGCCGGGCTGAACCGATCGATCCTCGACGCGGGTTGGGGGGTGTTCCTCGCGATCCTCGCCAACAAGGCTGAAAGCGCCGGTCGGACCGTCATCGGAGTGAACCCCCGCAACACCTCCCGCACCTGCCCGGACTGCGGGCACGTCGCGAAGGAGAACCGCATCACCCAGCCGAAGTTCCAGTGCACCGCGTGCGGCATGACCGCAAACGCCGACCACGTCGCTGCATTGAACATCCTCAACAGGGCCGGGCTGGCCCTCTGCGACGCTGCCTAGCCAGCGCCGCAGGAAGCCCCCGCGTTTACGCGTGGGTGGAGTCACGTCCCGCAGAGTGAAACCTGACCTCCGACTGGCCGCCCAGGCGTGCGGCGGCACGGCGGTGCTCGGTGTGCGGCTGCTATCAAGTGCCTGCGGATCCGGGTCGGCATCGCATCGGCGAAGGGTGACGCGGCCCGCACACCGCCGGCGAGTCCCTTCGACCGCCACAATCCAGCGAAGGGACCCGCCGGCCTCGCACGGCGCAGGCCAGTCCTACTGCCATCACCCGGCCTGCCCGAGCACATGGATGGAGTCGGTACGCAACCGGCCACGTCATGTGAGCAGCCCCGTGGCCACAAGGCGGACGGACAGCCGGCCATGACTGCCGGCAGCCGAACGCATCGCGTCGTCACCCGCCGACCAAGCCCTGGATCCGCGCGACAACGCCCCAACGCCCGGGCACGCGCACTCACGATCATCCGACTGGAGCTCGCGACACCTGCGGCCGTTACGGCCCTCTCGACGGGTAGCCAAACGACCTATTCGGTAGGTTTGCACCCGAATATTCCGATTGCCCCTGCTGCTTGGCGGCAACAGCGCCGGGCCGCGGAGACGACGTGCCACGGAAGGAACGTGCGTGCTGCCCTTTGGATCGCTGGAGAGCCTGCTAAGCGCCATCGGTGAGCAGGCCACTCGCAGCCTGCTCGCTATCGACCCGCATATCGGCGCGGGCCACGCCCGGCACAATGCCGCGCAGGCCGCCGCCGCAGCCCGCGCAGAGCGACACGAGCGCGACGAAGTGTCCGCCTGGCTGACCGAGCGTGACCTCCCCACTGCGCCGCGCCCCTGACGCCGCAGCCCGGCTTGCGCCACCGAAGAACACCCCTGGCGCTTGTGGTGACCCGGTGCGGGCGCCGGGAATCGCCTCGCGCGTTGCCCGGCTGTACGGCAGCCCGCATCCACGGTGGGACCGCTGCTGGGCATCGTGGTGGAGGCGGTGGGTCCGTGCGTGGGGCGAGGCGTCGACGCCGGGGGAGCAGTCCGTACGCAGCAGCGCCCCACCGGGGAGAAGTCGGTGGGGCGCTGGGCTATGTGGGCGTGGCGGCGAGTCCCGTTCCGTCGGGAACGTGACCACCGTAGGCGCTGCCGTCGGACAGCCCGTAGATCACCGTCGTAGCTCGTGTGTTTGCGGAAGCCCTCGTACGGGTGGCCGTCCTCGGCGTGCGGTCCATGCCCGGCCGCCCCACTCTGGTGTCATGTCCGAGCGCCGCGTGATCGTCTACCCGCCAACCGAGACGGGCGGCCGCACCGTGCGCGTCGACGACAAGATCCTCGGCACCGCGTTCAGCCTCCACGACCTCACGGTGTTCCTGCAGAACGCCGGCCTGCCGGACTGGGACGAGCTGGACGTTGCCGAGTCAGGGCTGATCGAGTGGCATGGCGGCGGGCCGGAGGTATGGAAGTACTGACTTACTCACGGGACAACCTTGAGCTGTGCGCCCGCAGCTCACCGCACCGACTCGGCGGGCGGACGCTCGCGCACAGCGCCGTAGCCGATGAAGTACGCGGGCACGCGCTTGAGCCACGGTGAGGTGGTGAGTAGGTTGCTCATCCGCTCTGCCCGCCTGGCGTTGCCGAAGGGCGGGCGTCCGGCGAGCACGGGCGCGATGACCCGCGCGTGAGCGAACCGCTGTAGTGCCTGCGTCGCCGCCGTGGTCGGCCACCGGCGCCGCTGGACGCCGCGTACGTCCCGCAGGCCGACCACCCCCCTGCGCAGCGGTTCGACGAGATGCCGCGCGGCGGCCACTGCGTCTTCGACGGCGAGGTTGATGCCGATGCCGAAGACCGGTGACATCGCGTGCGCCGCGTCGCCGATGCACAGCAGTCCCGGACGGTGCCAGCGCCGGAGGCGGTCGAGCCGTACGTCGAGCAGCTTCACTTCGTCCCATGACGGCAGCGCATGCGTCCGGTCCGCGAGCCAGGGCACGGCGGCCGAGAAGTCGGCCATGAACCGCTCGAGACCGGCGGCGCGGCGCTCGGCGTCGGTCCCCTTGGGAATCAGCGCGGCGCACTGCCAGTACTCCCCACGGTCGATCATCGCGGTGAGGATCCGGTCGCCGGCGCCTCCCACAAGCCCGTGCGGGTCGCCTTCGCGCCGGGGCAGCCGGAACCACCAGGCGTCCATGGGGCAGGTGAACTGCCGCAGCCGCAGTTCGGGCCGCGACCGGGCCAGCGAGCCCCGCCCGTCGCAGGCCACCGTGAGGGTGGCCCGCAGTTCGCCAGTACGGCCGTCGGACGTGCGGTACCGCACCCCGGTGACCCGTCCGTGCTCCACCAGGAAGGAGGTCGCCTCGGTGCTCATCCGCAAGGAGAAGGACGGCTCTTTGCGGGCCTCGTCGGCGAGGAGGTCGAGCAGGTCCCATTGCGGCACCATCGCCACGTAGTTGTACGGGCCGGGTAGCGCGCTGAGGTCCGAGACGGTGATCAGCGAATTGTCCTTGCCGAGCGGCAGCTGGACCCTGGTCACCCGACGTTGCTGCAGACGGGCGAAGCGCTCCGCCAGACCGAGATCGTCCAGCAGCGCCAGGGTCGAGGGATGCACGGTGTCGCCGCGGAAGTCGCGCAGAAAGTCGCCGTGCTTCTCCAGGACCGTGACGGCCACGCCGGCTCGTGCCAGCAGCAGGCTGAGGACCATTCCCGCGGGGCCGCCGCCCACCACACAGCACGCTGTCCGCTCCATCGCAGCCCTTCCCTTCGGTGACATCCGCGACCCGAGTCAATAGGGCATATACCCTCAAAAACGAAGTACTTCGTCGTATGGGTTCGTGACGCCCCCGGAGGCCTGATGAGCCAGCAGCCGGTCCTTCTGCCCTACGCCGATCCGGCCTTCATGGCGGATCCCTTCCCGCTCTACCGGCAGCTGCGCGAGGACGGCCCGGTACGGCGCGCCGTCATCGCCGGCGGCCTCGAGGCATGGTTGGTCACGCGCTACGGAGACGGCCTCGCAGCCCTGTCCGACTCACGGCTGAGCAGCGATGTCCGCGATGCCTCGGACCCCCGGCTCCTCGAGCGGCTGCCCGCCACGGAGCGCGAGTCGATGCTGCGCAGCATGCTCCGCTCCGACCCGCCCGACCACACCCGCCTGCGCCGCCTGGTCTCCAAGGCGTTCACCGCGCGCAGGGTGGCCGAGCTGCGGCCTCGCGTCCAGGAGATCACCGACCGGTTGCTCGACGCGATGGTGCCCGCCGGCAAGGCCGACCTCGTCGAGGACTTCGCGCTGCCGCTTCCCGTCACTGTGATCGGCGAACTCCTCGGAGTGCCCGTCGCCGACCGGCACGACTTCCAGCGCTGGACCGACGACATGATCCGTCAAGGAGGCGAGCCGCCGGACCCGGTCCGGATGGACCGAGCGTGGCGGCAGATGCGCTCGTACCTGGCCAGACTCCTTCAGGACAAGCGAGCCCGGCCCGGGGACGACCTGCTCAGCGCGCTGATCGCCGCCCGGGACGAGGAACACCGGCTGGACGAGGACGAGCTGATCGCCATGGCTTTCCTGCTGCTCGTGGCCGGATACATCACCACGGTCAACCTGATCGGCAGCGGCATCGCCGCACTGCTCACCCATCCCGACCAGCTGCAGATGCTGCGCGACGATCCGGAACTGCTGCCTGGTGCGATCGAGGAGTTCCTGCGCTACGACGGACCGGTCAACCCCGGCATCGCCCGGTTCGCGCGCGAGGACGTCACCATCGCGGGAGTGACCATCCCGCGCGGAGCGACCGTGCTGGTCGCCTCCGCCATCGCCGACCGCGACCCGGCCCAGTTCCCGGACCCCGACCGCCTGGACATCTCCCGGCAGGACAACGCGCACCTCGCCTTCGGGCACGGCATCCACTACTGCCTGGGGGCGCCGCTGGCCCGGCTCGAGGGCCAGATCGCCATGGGAACCGCCCTGCGCCGCCTGCCCCACCTCAGCCTGGCCGTGCCGCCCAGCGAACTGCGATGGCGCTCGGGAGGTCTGCGCGGCCCCGAACAGCTGCCCGTCACGTTCACCTGCGACTACTCCAGCTGACAGCCCACCGCCGCACGTGCGGCACGCCCTAGGACACCCATGGCCCTCAGCAAGCAGCGCAACGTCGGCACAGGCAGATCATCTTCCTGTTCGGTTGGTTATCGGTTGGGGAGTGATCGCGGTAGCCCGAACCATGGGAGCACGCTGTTGTCGAAGCGGGTCATGGCGCAGATCCGGTCGCCGGTGAGGGTGAGGACGTAGAGGCCGGTCCCGTGGCGGATGCCGGATGTGGCGCGCAGGTAGGCTCCGAACGCCGGTTGACCGTTGGCTCGCGTGGGGATGAGGTCGAACCTGCGACCTGCGCGGAAGATGCTGGCGCAGAAGCGGGCCACGATGTCTCGGCCCTGGTATTCGAAGGGCATCGGTGGCATCGACATGAAGACGTCGTCGGTCAGCAGGACCACCAGCGCATCGAGATCGGCGGCCTCCCACGCGCGGACGAATTTCGCCACGATCGCATCCTCGGAGTGTGACTCGCGGGCGGGCGGCGGTTCGCGGTCGGCGGTCGTGGGCCGTCGGTGCTGCAGGCCGGCGCGCGCCCGTTTGAGGGCGCTTTTGACCGACTCGACGCTCGAGTCCAGCATGTCGGCCACCTCGCTGGCGTGGAATCCGAGGACATCGCGCAGGATGAGCACGGCGAGCTGGCGTGGCGGCAGGACCTGCAGGGCGGTCACGAAGGCCAGAGAGATGGATTCGGTCTGCTCGTAGCGGGCCTCCGGGCCGAGCGGCGCTTCGATGACGCTCTCGAGGAGGGCGTCCGGGTAGGGCTCGATCCAGACGACTTCGCCGAGCCGGGTCGGCTCGGGCGGTTCAACATGGGGCACGTCCCACTCCTTGGCCGGGCGTCGGCCGGCCGACCGGCGCGCGTTGAGGCACCGGTTGGTGGCGATCCGATACAGCCAGGTGCGCAGCGAGGCGCGCCCCTCGAACCTTGCGAAGCCTTGCCAGGCGGCCAGCAGCGTGTCTTGCAGGGCGTCCTCGGCGTCCTGGAACGATCCGAGCATCCGGTAGCAGTGCACCTGCAGCTCCCGGTGGTACGGCTCGGTCAGCTCCCGGAATGCCTCGCCATCCCCGGCCCGCGCCCGGGACATCAGATCGCCGGATTCCACCCTCGCGTCACCTTCTTCCCACACCTGGTGGCACTTCCCTCGTGTATGGACACCGGCCGAAGGGCGAAAGGGGCGGTTGGCGGGCGCCACTTTCTCGACGCCGCGGTGTCTACCTCAGTGGTAGCTGAAAACGCCAACCAGGGAGAACCAAGATGGGAAAGATCATCATCAGCGAGAACGTCTCGCTCGACGGTGTCGTCCAGGATCCGACCGGTGAGGAGGGCTTCAGGCGCGGCGGCTGGGCCCTCCAGATGGGGGACAAGGACCGCGAAGCGTGGGCCAAGCACTTGCTCGACGAGGCCCTGGGCGCCGAGGCCCTGCTGCTTGGTCGGCGGAGCGACGCGTGGTTCGCCGCGCGGTGGCTGCCCCGCAGTGGCGACTGGGCGGACAGGTTGAACAGCCTGCCCAAGTACGTCGTGTCCGCCACCCTCCAAGAGCCCAAGTGGAGCAACTCGACGGCATTCAAGGGCAGGGTGCTCAAGGGCGACGTGGTGGACGAGGTCTCGAAGCTGAAGCAGGAGCTGGACGGCGACATCGTCGTCTACGCCAGCGGCCAGCTCGTGCACACGCTGATGGAGCACGACCTCGTCGACGAACTGCGGCTCACCATGTTCCCGGTCGTACTCGGGGTCGGCGAGCGCCTCTTCGGCGAGATCAGCAACAAGAAACCCATGCGCCTCATCAACACCCGCACCGTTGGTGACGGCCTCGCCTTCCTCACCTACCAGCCCGTCAAAGACACCTAGGTCGCGTCCTGTAAGTCATCGGAGCCAGAGGATGATGGCGGCGATGGTGAGTTCGGCCTGGTCGTAGGAGGCGCGTCTTGGCGTATCGGGTCGCCAGGTCGCGGAACTGCGTGAGCCGGTTGAAGCAGCGTTCGACGACGTTGCGCTGCTCGACCCAAAGGCCGGGGTACACAGGGCGCGTCGACGGGTGCGCCGTCAGCGGGCGGTCGCCGAGGTGACAGCCGCCCGGGCCTCGCGTTCCACGAGCGCGATGCCATTCTTCATCGACGTGTTGCCGTCCGAGAGGACGGCGACGAGGTAGTGGCGTCCGCTCGCCGTGACCTGTCCGACGCTGTTGACGTCCCACAGGCCGGTCGTATTGCGCTGCAGCCAGCCGTTCTTCAACGCCCATCCGGAGCCGGCGGCCGCGGAGACGCCCCACGCCTGCTCGCCGGCGATGCGTGTCATCAGCGTGCGGATGTAGGTTCGGGACGCCTCGTTGAGCGCCGTGGAGCCCGCGTGTGAGGCCGGGCCGGTGTCGAACACGGCGCGCAGCAGCCGTATCTGGTCGCTCGCCGTCGTCCGCGTCAGCCCCCACTTGGCGCCGGGGCCACCCTTGGTCGAGGTCAGCCCCAGCCGTTTGTTCGCCGCTTCCAGGCCCGGCGCCAGGCCGATGCGCCGCCACAGCGCGTTCGCCGCCGTGTTGTCGCTGCGCTCGATCATCGCCTCCGCCTGGGCACGCTCCTGCGTGGTCAGGTCGTGTCCGGTGTCCTGCGCCTGGAGCAGTGCCGCTGCGAGAATGTCGACCTTGACGATGCTCGCGGTGTCGTACAGGGAGTCGTCGCCGTACACCGCGGGCTCCCGGCCCGTGCCGTCCATGTCGAACACCGCAGCCGTCACTCGCGCCTTCCGCTGGGGCTGCACGAGTGCGAGGAAGTCAGTCGTGGCGGTGTCGGGCCGCTCCGGCGCCGGGGCCGCGGCCGCTGGGTCGAGGGAGCCTGCTGAGAAGAGCGTCGCCAGCGAGGCCGCGAGAACGCCGGCGCGGACCGCGGCGCCCCTGCCGTGCGGCCTGCGCCTCCCCGCGCTCTGCGGGTACGGCAAGGGGGACGTTTGGTGCGGCATGGTGGGGAGCCTCGGCAGTTCATGGGGGAGCGGTGCAGAACTGCGAACGTATATAAAACGCCCTCTCCGCGACGTGACCGCTGCCACGACAGGGACCATTGGGGGTGAAATGTGGTGAGAAGCACAGGTCCGGGCGTGGGTGATTCCACGTGGCCCGCCGCCGCGATCTTTGACGCGGAACCGGACGGCTGAGGCGTCACCAGCAGCAGTCACGTACGTCTCAGGTGCCGGACGTGCTTCACCGGCGTTAGCCACGTCAGGCTTTCGTGTGCATCCGGTACGTCCCCGGTTGGCACGACTCAGGCGGCGGTGACGTGGCCGCGGCCTCGGCCTCCATCCGCACTCCGCCATAAGAGGCAAATGAGCCCACAAAAAGGTACAAAAGAGATGTGAGTAAGAAAGCCGAAACCCGGCACAGCATGGAGGAATGGGCTGACCGGATCCGGACGGTCTCCTCGGGGTCCGACCCCCAGGCCGCCCGCAAGCTGGCCAGCGACATCTACCGCGCCGCGCAAGAAGAACTCGAAGCCGAACGTGCCCGCGCGGAATTCGAACGCGAGGAATGAGCCTGTCCGCCTCTGTCAGCACCGCACGCTCCACGGCGAAGGGGCGCGACCTTCGCCCACGGCTCCACCTTCCCGTGGGGGCCTCTGAACCGGCGTGAGCGTCGGTGCCCTACTTCCGGCTGCAGCGATGCCGCCGCGGCCCGGTCTGCGTCCTTGCGGCTCCGCATACTGGCCTGGGGCCTGGGCCCTGGCCTGGAGCCTGCGGCTCTGTTGAGAGCCCGGTCCCCGTAAAGGGATGGGGCTGGTTCGCTTCACACGGGCGGCTGCCCTCCGTCGGCCACCAGGCTGACGCCGGTCATGAAGGCGTTGGTCATGGCGAAGAGCGCGGCCTGGGCGAGAGGCGGCGGCGTTCAGTCCTGTTTTTCGTCCAAGGCGATGCGCAGCCAGTCCAGAGCGCCCGTCTCCAACAGTTCGTCGGCCAGCTGGTTCGCTGTTTTGGTCGTCAGGCGGCCGCGGCTGTTGTCGATCCAGCGCTGCGCGTTCGCGTATCCCTGCGCCTTGTACTCGAGGCCCTGGAGCATGCACTCCAGCTTGTCGGCGTCCCGCGCGCATACCGCTTCGGGTGTCTCCTTTGCCTCGTACTCGGCGACGAGCTCCCGTACGGCCGAGGCCACCACGTCCGGCATGCCTTCGACCTGATCGGCGGTCACGGCCTCGGGGTCGCCGGCGGGCGCGTACTTCTTGCCGACATAGTTGACGTCGCCGGTCCGCGTCTCCTGAGTGTCGTGCCAGACGGCCAAGTACGTGGCCTTGGCGGGGTCGGCGCCCTCCAGCTTCGCGATGATCGTCGCGATGAGTGCCGTACGCCAGGAGTGTTCGGCCACCGATTCCGGATCGCGTACGCCAGCCATCCACCAGCCGGTGCGCTTGGTCTGCTTCAGCGTTCCCGCCTCGTACAGGAACCGGGCCACCGCGGACAGGTCGTCTGCCATGTCCGACTCCTCTCACGCCTCGGCGAGGCGGAATGCGTACCGGATGCTGCCGAGCTCTCGGTGCGCAAGCGTCGACAGCTTGCTGCTATCCAACATCACCGGGAGTCTGTCGCGCAGGGCGCGTCCGGCGGCACCCGAGTGGAGCAGGTTGGGGCGCGCCGTCAGCAGTGCTCGCGTGGTCGCCATCAAGGTCGGCTGGGGCTCGGACGGTGTTGCGATCACCATGCGTGAGGCGTCCGTACTGGCTGTGGTGGGCGGGGACGACACGGTGTTGGCGAAGGGGCACCGACAGGGGAGGCGTCGACTGCTTGTGGGCCTGGCACTCCGACAAGCTCTCCGCATCGCACCTTTTCCGGGGCGGCCGCCCACACCTCCTGGCACCCGAACTCGCGCGGAGCATCCACGACGGCGTACGCGCGGAGCATCCACGACGTGTACGGACCCGTCGCCCACACTAAATCCGCCGAGGTCTATGCCCTCGCCGCGGGGCTCTGTGAGCTGCCAGAGCGCCGTCCTGCAGCTGCAAGGCCTCGCCCGACTGGCTGCGCATCGGCGGATAGCACGTCTGCCACCTGCGAGAGGCCGGCTGCAGCGTCCGCGCCTTCGACGCCGCCGCACCCGCTCACCCCGCGCCCAGTACGTGACCGGGCTCGGCGCCACCTACATACAGGGCGACGTCGCCGACCAGGCGGCCATCGACCAGGCCATGAACGGCGTCAATGCCGTCTTCGCCGTCCCCGTCGGCGCCCCCGGCAACGACCTTGCCATGGTCGGCCACGCCGCACTGCTCATTGAGAGCGCCGAGCGGGCCGACGTGGACATGTTCGTGCAGACCACGGTCGCCGGCCTCGAACGCCACCTCGTCACGGGCGACTACGGCACCGGCTATCACTCCGACGAGTACGCCGCGGCCCGCCTGCGCACGTCGACGCTGCGTCGGTGGGTCGTACTGCGGCCGGTGACCCTGATGGAGAACTTCCTGCCGCAAGGCCCAGTTCATGTGCCCCTGGCTGGCCGAGGCCGTCTCGACTCCATCCACTCCCTCGACAAGCAGGTTCAGCTGGTCAGCGTGGTGGACATCGCCCGGTTCGCCGTGGCCGCCCGGCGCGATCCGCACCGCTTCGACCGGCAGATCATCGAACTCACCGGCGACGAGGTACGCATCGATGACGTCGCCGACGTCATCGGCGACGTCACCAACACCCGCATCACCTATCGGCCGTTGACGGTCGCCGACGCCCTCCGGGAGGGAATGTTCGCGGGTGTCGCACACAGCCAGGAATGGGCCAACCAGGTCGGCTACGGCGCGCCCAGCCCCACTGACGTCCACAAGACCTGGGGCATCGAGCCGATGTCCTTCGCCAAGTGGGCCCGCGACCACGCGGACCTCTTCGACGTACCGCGCTGACGGGTGTCCCTCGCCGAAATACGCCGGGGCGAGGCCGTCCAGATACTGAGCAACGAGCAGTGGGTGCTGGCGCGGGCCGAAGATCTTCCCCCGCAGCAGGGGCCGTGCGTTCTCAGGTTGCAAGATCGAGAACGGTGGCGATGTGGTCGGTACCTGACCGGTAGTGATCGATTGAGGCGGCGGTGTTCGTCCAGTCGATGGCCTGCACAACCAAGATCATCCTCGGAAGTCGCCTGCCACCGACGTCCGTGGTTGGGCGGAGCACGCGGGGGACGACTGCGCCTGAGTACGCGTACTTAGGTTGATTGTGTCGCTTGGCTCTGACGCGGCCGCTCTGCGTTCCCCACGATGAGATGGCCCCACCCCGCGTCGGAAGAGGTGCCCATGGGCCGTGACCTGCAGCTGCGCGCTGCCACTCCGGAGGATCTTGAGTGGATCTACGAACTACGTCACCGGGTGTACGCACGGGAGCTGGGCCAGCATGTGCCGGATCCGGCCGGGCGGCTTCGCGACGGGCTGGACGGCGACAACGTCTACCTGGTCGCGGCGCGAGGCGCGGCCCGAATCGGCTTTGTCAGCCTGACTCCGCCCTGGTTGGGGCGGTACGCGCTGGACAAGTACCTGACCCGCGACGAGCTGCCGCTGCTGACCGAGGGCGATCTGTTCGAGGTGCGCATCCTCACCGTTGAGCCGCGCTGGCGGGCCACCGCAGCGGCACCGCTGCTGATGTACGCGGCGCTTCGCTGGATCGCCGCCCGGGGCGGTCGCCGGGTGGTGGCGATGGGGCGCACCGAGCTGCTCACCATGTACCTGGCCGCCGGCCTGCGGCCGGTCGGCCGTACCGTCCGCAGCGGTGCGTTGACGTTCGAGGTGCTGACCGGAAGCGTGATCGAGCTGACGAAGCTCACGATGGACCGTTACCGCACCACGTTGGAGCGCCTGCGGTCCGAAGTGGACTGGCAGTTGGACGTGGCGTTCGCACCCGGGCCGGACGGTTGCGAGCACGGCGGCGCCTCGTTCGCCGCCATTGGCAGGGACTTCCGTAGCCTGCACCGGCGCCATCAGATAGTCGCGGCCGACGTGCTGGACGCCTGGTTCCCGCCGGCCCCCGGGGTACGCGCGGCGCTCGCGGAAGATCCGGCCTGGGCCGCCCGGACCTCGCCGCCGACCGGCGCCGAGGGCCTGCTGGCGGAAATCGCCGCGGCCCGGGCGCTGCCGGCGAAGACGCTCGCGGTCGGCGCCGGTTCATCCGACTTGATCTTCAGGGCGTTCGGTCAGTGGCTGACCCCCGAGAGCAGGGTGCTTCTGACAGACCCGGGCTACGGCGAGTATGCCCACGTCACGGAGAGGGTGATCGGATGCCGGGTGGACCGGTTCCGGTTGCGCCGCGAAGACGGCTGGCGGATCGATCCGGCCCGGCTGTCCGCTGCCGTCGGGTCCGGCCGCTACGACCTCGTGGTGGTGGTCAACCCGAACAACCCGACCGGACGCCACGCGCCGGCCGCTGAGCTGCGCTCGCTGATCGCCGCCGCGCCGGCCCGAACCCGCTGGTGGATCGACGAGGCATACCTGGGCTATGTCGACCTGGCCGAGTCGCTCGCCGGCCTCGCCGCGACGGACCCGCGGGTGGTGGTCTGCACCTCACTGTCCAAGATGTACGCGCTGTCCGGCATGCGGGCCGCCTACCTGGTGGCCGAGCCGGCCACCGCGGCGCAGCTACGCCGATGGACGCCACCCTGGCCGGTCAGCCTCCCGGCGCAGCTGGCCGCAGTGGCAGCCCTGCGCGACCCGGCGTACTACAGCGACTGCTGGCTTCGCACCCACGCGCTGCGCCGGCAACTGGCCGCCGATCTGGCCGGGTTGGACGAGGCCGTGGTGGTCGAGGAAGGTGTGGCGAACTTCCTCACCGTGACCCTGCCGTCCGGCGGGCCGAGTGCCGCACAACTGGTGAGCGAGTGCCGCCGCCGCGACGTATACCTGCGCGACCTGTCGCCGTTGTCGCCGGAGTACCAGGGGCGCACCGTGCGTATCGCGGTCAGGGACACCGCCGAGAATGAGCGCATTGTGGCTGCCTGTCAGGCTGCCCTGGACGTACTGCGGCCGCGTTCGGCCTCGTTCGTTTCAATGCCTGAGATGCCTGAGGGCGTTCCCGCCGCCGGATCCGCTCGGTGATGACCGTGGCCTCCCTGGCGCCCCACCTGGGTGGGGCGCTGGCACTGGGCGGCATTGCGGTGGCGGCGTCCCGGCGCCGCGAGCTGTTGATCCGGTGGTGCGCCTGGGCGGTCGGAGTGCCACTGGTCACCGGTGCGTTCTGGTTGGGCCGCCCGGGCGCCGCGGCCATCGCCATCGCCGTCGGGGTGATTGCGGTGATGGAGTTCGGCGGGCTGATGCGGCTGGGCTGGGTGGACCGGGTGGTGCTGGCCGCGGCGGTGGCGGGCGTGGTGCTGGCCGCCTGGTTGGCGCCCGGACAGGTGCTCCGGGTGGTCGCGATCGGGGCGCTCGCGGTGGCCGCGGTGCCGCTCCTGGCCGGCGACGCCGACCATGGCCTGCGCCGGCTCGGCGCCGGGATGCTTGGGCTGGCCTGGCTGAGTGTGCTGGCCGCGCTGGTGGTGCTTGGGGCGAGCGCGCTTGCGCTGTTCGTAGCGGTCTCGATCGCCGACATCGTGGCGTACTTTGCCGGTCAACGGCTGGGCGGGCCGCGGCTGTCGCCGCTGTCACCGGCCAAGCGATGGAGCGGGACCCTGGCCGGGGCCGTGGCCGGCCTCGGCGCGCTCGCCGTGCTGTCCGCGCTGAGCTGGCCGATGGCGGTGGCGGTGGCGGTCGGCGGCCCAGCTGGCGACCTCCTCGAATCCATGATCAAAAGAGGTGCACAGACGAAGGACGCCGGCCGCTGGCTACCCGGCTCCGGCGGCCTGCTGGACCGGATCGACTCGCTGCTCCTCGCGCTGGCCGTACTGCTTGTCCTGCGCTGACCCGCATCGGCCCGGCCGGGCAGGGGACACGGTGTCGAAGGACTGACGCCAATACGCGAACTTCTGTAGCAAGGCCGCGCTCACACCGACGAAGGATCGGCTCCTGTCCCACGGCTGATGCGTTCTTAGAGATCTTTACTGACTTTGGCTCGTCAGGGTGAGGTTGGGATGTCGAGGGCGAGGCCGGTTCCGGCGATGAAGCCGTCGAGGATCTCGGGCTGGTACTGGAGGCGTTTGAGCCGGTTGCGTACGAGAGTTTTCCAGGATGGCGACGACGGCGAGGTTGGCCAGGCTGCTTTTGACGTGTGCCAACACGCCTTCGACCGGGTTCAGGTCGGGCGAGTAGGCGGTCAGCAGGAATACCGTCAGCCACTCCCGCTCGGCGATAAACTGCCGCATTCTGCGGGAGACATGGGTGTTCAGCCGGTCCCACACCAGCACGATCGGCGCCCTGACGAGCTGGTGGGCGCCGTCGATCAGAGCGATGAAGTCGCGCTCGCCCATGCTGCGGCGCCTGCCCTTGCCCGCAGGGTGGCTCCGTAGGCGGTAGCACAGCCGGGTGCGGGAGCCGGTGGCCAGCCGCGGGGCGTCGATGGCGCAGCGGTCCTCCGGGAGCGCGTACAGGAGGCCTTCGACGGTGTCCGGTGGCGGGGTGTCCACTCCCTGGTGCCGGATCGTGCCGAGGGCCGTGGCCAGGAGGCGTACCGCTCGCCCAGGTGGGCGCTCACGATCGCGCCGGCGCTCCACCACTCCGGCGGCATCCCGCCCATCCGCATCGTGCTCTTGTCCCGCTGGAGATGGGAGTTGTGGGCGTGGATGAGTGCCGGGCCCTGAGCGGCGACGGCGAGGAGGTTGTGGGCCATCATCTGGTCCCGCAGGCCACCAGCCGGGTCATGCGGGCCGGTGAGGTGTCGGCCATCCAGTAGGGGTAGCGCGTTCGCAAGGCTGATCACCGGCACCGTCGGCCAGCACGCCGAGCTGGATCCCGAAAGAGCTGGAGTTGCTGGTGAAGGTCCGGCGCGGCGGTCCTGTCCGCGCGGGCCGTCAATGAGGTGACGGAATGCGCCGACGCCGCTGTCCCTCGGACGCTCTCCCGCCCGGGCGCCGCGGTTTCCTTGTCAGCCCCGACACCGGATCGTTCAGCGGTCCCTGTCGTGGATCACGCAGGCCCGCCGGAGTGTCCGCTGGGTTGGACGGCTTCTCCGGCATGCCGAGGCTGACATCGCCTGGGCCGCAATCATCCTGCCAGCCAGGGACCTTGCCCTGGGCGTGAACTATATGCCGCCAAGGAGTCCCCTTGGCGCGGGCCCAGAGCCACACACCTCCATGCGCTCAGGAGTGATCGCAGGCGGTCCCGGACGGCTGATGGCGGGGCGTCAGCGCAGTGCGAGCTCGCCTGCGTGGACGGCTCGCATGGCGCGCTCGACCGTCTCCTGATTTTCGCCGACTGGAGCCACGTAGTCGATGACGTCGCGCGCGGCGTCCTCTCCGAGCATTCGGGTGATCACCCACGTGGCGAGATACTGGGACGCCAGGCAGCCGCCCGCCGTGGCGATGTTCCCCTCGGCGTGGAACGGCGCGTCCAGCACGGTGACGTCGCAGGCTTCGACAAAGGGCCGGCTCTTCATGTCCGTGCACGCGGGCATGCCCTCCAGCAGCCCGAGCCGGGCGAGCACCAGCGCGCCGGAGCACTGCGCGCCGATCAGCTGTCGCGAAGGGTCGAGTGGCAGCTGGGAGATCAGCCGGTCGTCGGCGACCACGTCTCGCGTCTTGACGCCACTTCCGATCAGCACGACGTCGGCTTCGGTCACGAACTCCATCGGGCGCTGTCCGGTCACCTCGACGCCGTTCATCGAGGTGACCACCGGCGTCGGCGTCGTGATGAAGGCTTCCAAGCCGTCCTTACGGCATCGGTTGATCAGAGCGCAAGCGATGAAACTGTCGAGTTCGTTGAACCCGTCGAAGGTGACCACGGCTACCTGCATCACAACTCCTTCAAGCACGTCATCAGATGTGCGGTCTTTCCTGGTGCGCCGTCCGGCGCGAGAGCCGGTCGACGGCTGTGGGCATGCCTGCCGCTGCTTTCCCAGCGGTGCTCTTCACCGCGTGGAGCGGGGAAGCGCGCCGGCTGCGGCAAGGAAGTCATGCGTTCACAGCTCCCCGACCGCTGCACCGAAGTCGAGCTCGGTGCGGGAACGCTCCTGCATGCCACGCTGCATCAGAGCGCCCATCCGGGCGGTGCTCGATGCGTCGCGCGCCAGGATCTGGAAGAAGCCCGCGTCGACCTGGACGTCCTCCTTCGCCGGGAGGCCGACCGCGTTGATCCGGCGCTTGGCGAGCCGTACAGCCGCCTCCGGGAATCCGGCGATGCGCTCGGCGAGACGCTCGACGTAGGGAACCAGCTCCTGGTCGGGCAGAGCCTTGTTGACCACGCCGACGCGTTCGGCCTCGCGGGCGTCGAGGTCCTCGGAACCGAGGATCACCTGCATGGCCTGGCCGCGTCCGGCCAGCCGTACGAGCTGCTGGACCGCCCCCGCACCGGGGTAAGTGCCCAGACCCACCTCGGGCTGGCCGATCACCGCACGCTCAAGGGATGCGAACCGCATGTCGCAGGCATAGAGGAACTCTGCGCCGGCGGCGCGCGCCCGGCCCTCGAGGACCGCGATCGTGACGGGGCGTGCCTCGCTGAGTCGGCGGTACAGTGCACCGAGGCTGACGTCGTCCGGCCCGCCGGACGTCGCCGCCGTCGCCGTGTACTCGGCGATGTGCTCGACGTCCACATGCGGGATGAAGAAGTCGGCGTCTGCACTGCGGAAGACGACAACCCGCGTGCTGTCGTCGGAGTCGGTCGCGTCGAGCAGTGCGATCAGGTCTGCGACGAACCGCTCGTCGAGCAGGTTGATCGGGGGGTTGTCGATCGTGGCCCAGAGGACCCCGTTACGCAGTTCCGTCCGGATCGCCTCGTGCTTCTCGGACATCGGCTTCAGCTCCTCCGCCCATTTTCACTTGCTTTTTGCAAGTGCTACGACCAGCTTGACTGTTCCACTTGCAAAAAGCAAGTGATATTCTCGGGTGAAGCCGGGGCGGGCACCGGCCACCCGATCGGGGGTGGGTGCCACGTTGCTCCACAATTGCAAGTGACTTGCGAGGGGAGCCACCGATGAAGCGTCGAGAACTGGGGCGGTCCCCCTGCCCGATCGACCGCTCCTTGCACGAGGTCGGCGACACCTGGACATTCCAGATCCTCCGCGACGCCATGCACGGCGTCACCCGTTTCACGGACTTCAGCAAGAGCATCGGCCTCGCCACCAACATCCTGACCGCACGACTGCAAAAACTCGTGGCAGTAGGCATCTTCGAGATCCACGAGTCGGAACTCGGAAACTCGCACGAGTATGTCCTCACCGAGAAGGGACGGGACTTCCACACCGTCCTGGCAGCAATGCGCCAGTGGGGGCAGAAGCACCTGTTCGACGACGACGAGCCCATCAATCGCGTCATCGACGCCCGCACGGGCAAGCAACCCCAACCGATCACGCTCACCGCCGAGGACGGCAGGGAACTGTTCCCCGAGGACTTCCTCCTGGTCCAGTCGCGCGCGGCAGACCCCATCGAGACCGCCTTGCCCGTCGACACACCTCGCCGCCGCGCGGCACGACCCGGCCGCCCCCGCCAACGCTCGGCAGCACAGAACTGACCGAGTCTGCCCGGCGGCCGCGCCGGTGTGGCCGACCTGGCGAACTCAAGATCATGTAGTCGGCAAGGCCGACGTACTCAGCGGCGCCGCCCGCCGCAACGGACGCGCGGCCGCTGGAGACGTGGGCACACGGTGGACGGCGACGAAATGCGGCCGCGTCAGGCATCCATGTCATCGTGTCAGGCATCAACATCGCGGGGATCAGGCGTCGGCATTTCGAACCACACCGTCTTCCCTCGTCCGCTGGGTGAGTTGCCCCATCCGGAAGCCAGCGCGGAAACGATGACCAGTCCCCGCCCCTCTTGGCCTGGTCCTCCTCGCGCGTAACCGTCACGGCCTGCGCGAGATGCGGACCACTGTCACGGACCTCTACCCGTATGCGTTCGGGATACTTGCAGACGTAGACGTACACATCGCTGTTGCCGTGGACCAAGCCGTTGGTGACGACCTCCGACACCAGGAGTTCCTCGTCATCAGCCATGACGGACAGCTCCCACCCTTCCAGCCACTCGCGCAGAAGTCTGCGTACGAGCCGGGAACCTGGATCACAGGGTCTCCCCGACACCGCTGCTGATGGTGGTCGCTGTCAACGACACGGTCACCGTCACCGACCTGGCACTCGCCGCCTACGAACGGGCGCTCGAACCGAAGCGGCTGCAGCTGCTTGCGGGCGGCCACTTCGACCCGTACACCACCCAATTCGATCAGTCGAGCGCCGCCGCCCTCGCCTGGTTCCAAGGACCACTCCCCACCTGACCCACGCCATCGACGACGGCATAGCGACGATGCGTGGCCCGGCACTGGCCCATCCGGCCGAAGCAACGGCTCCTCCCGGACCGGCGAACGCAAAGCACGGTAGGAAACCAACATTGATGATCTACTCACCAAGGTGATTGAGGCGCATGGCGGCAGCGAACTCTGGCAGGAACTGACCCAGGCGCGAGCCACCCTTGTCAGTGGTGGCGACCTGTTCGCCCTCAAGGGCCTTCCGCAGGATGCCGCGCCGCGCAGGATGACCGTCAGGCTGCACGAGGAGCATGCCTCGGTACAGCCCTTCGGCGCTCCAGACCAGAGAACCGACTTCACACCCGGACGAGTGAGCATCGAGAGACTCGACGGGCACGTGGTGGCCGAACGCAAGGACCCTCGGACGTCCTTCTCCGGACACACACTTGACACACCCTGGGACCCGCTGGACCGTGCCTACTTCAACGGCTATGCGTTGTGGACCTACCTCACCACGCCCTTCCTGCTCGCCATGCCAGGGTTCACGGTCACCGACATCGAGCCATGGCGGGAAAGAGATGAGCTCTGGCCGGGGCTGCGTGCCACCTTCCCGCTCCACATCGCGAGCCACAGCACCCACCAGGACTTCTACTTCGGTCCCGACCGGCTCTTGCGGCGCCACGACTACTGCGTCGACGTGGCCGGCGGATTCGCCGCCGCACAGTACGTCTACGACTACGCAGAAGCTGACGGCATCGTGCTGCCCACCAAACGCCGGGCTTACCGCCGCGACGCCGACGGTCGCCCGCTCATGGACCATGTCATGGTTTCCATCGACCTCTGCGACGTCCGCTTCAGCTGACGCAGCCCTCGGTCGAGGTCCTCCTCCGTGCCTGTGTGTGAGACGCACAGCGCCCTCTTCAGGTACTGCGCAAGGAGATGAGTGGATGGAGCGCAAGAACATCGGCGTCCTGATTGATGCCGGGCAGGACGTTGGCGAAGACGATCCAGCCCCAGGCCGGCCGCCACATCAGCAGCACCGGCACCGGCAGAGCCACCAGCCGGCCGGCGACCAGCACGGGCTTGCGGCCGTAGCGGTCGGAAGAGGGTGCCGGGGAAGGAGGTCGTGATCGCCTTTCGGCGCCTACGGACCACTCTTCTGCCTCCTGGCCACCGCCTCCGTGGTCGCCGCGCTCATTGCACTGGGGACAGCCGCCGGCGCCGTACGCCGCCGATCCCGGAGCCTTTGACAACGGCCTCATCCTCAACGGGCGCCGACGAACCCGCCCTCGTCCCTGGCTTCAACCGGCTACGACGCGCGGGTTCAGCGGTTAAACCGTCCAGGAATCCGAGAACTTGCGCTCTCCCCCGTGCGCCGTCCCGCGGCGAACCGGGCGCGGCCCCCAGGCTCATCGTTCCGTCGCCGGAACAGATGAACGGCCCCCGGCAGGGCACCCTGTACCAAGATGAGCCGCGTGGACAGAACGAGTGAGCACGAAACCAACGTGGCCCGTCTGTGGCAGGAACACCTGCGCGCGGCTTTCCCCCCTGCACTACGTGGCGCGGAGCCCGGAGGCATCGACATGGTGCTGCTCGACGCGGACATCGCCGGGTGCGTGTCCACCTGGCAGAACAACGGCGGTTCCCTCGAGACAGAGCGCCAACGAATCCTGCGCGACTGCATCGCAGACCTGGACCAGGTACTGCCGTTGCTCAGCGAAGCAGAGGCGCTCCGCTACTGCCGGCGCCTGCGCGAACTGGCTCAACTCGCGCTGGGCAGCGGTTCGCAACCCACCGAAGAAACGACGTTCTAGCGGGCGTCGATGACTTTTTCCAGGTACGTCTCTACCCAGGCGCGTGCAGCTACTAGGCCGACTTGCTGATGAGCTCGTCGGCGACCCACCGTGCGACGTCGGCAGGGTAGGGCGCCGGCAGTCCAAGGACGATGTGCCGGAAGCCTGCGTCGATCGCGTCGGCGATCGCGTGCTGGGTGACGGTGGGCTGGTCGTAGGAGACGGGCAGGTGGATCGAGCGAGTGACCGAGGCGGGGTCGCGGCCGATCTCGGCGCAGTAGCGGTCCAGCAGTGCGCTGCGGCGGACGGCGTCGTCGAGGTCGCCGCCCGGGATGTTCCACAGGTCGGCGTGCTCGGCGGCCACGCGCAGCGTCGCGGACGAGCGTCCGCCGATGACGATCGGCGGGTGGGGGCGCTGGAGGGGTTTGGGGTTGCCGAACGCTCCGGTGAGGTGGTGGTAGGTGCCGTGGTGGTCGAACGGTTCTTCCTCGGTCCACAGCCGTCGGATCACCATGCAGGCTTCGGCGAGGCTCCCCACGGCGTGCGCGGAGTCGTGGAAGGGCAGGCCGTGTGCTTCGTACTCACGCCGGGCCAGGGGATGGCTGGGGCGTGAGCCGACGCCGATGCCGAACTCGAGCCGTCCGCCGGAGACGATGTCGACGGTCGTGGCGATCTTGGCCAGCATCGCGGGCGGTCGGAACCGGTTACTGGTCACCAGCACGCCGAGCCGCAGTCGTCGGGTGTGGGCGGCAAGGGCCGAGAGCAGCGTCCAGCCCTCGTAGGTCGGTCCGTCCGGGTCGCCGCCGATCGGCATGAGGTGATCGAACAACCACGCGTGCTCGATCTCCGGGATCGTGTCCGCCTCGCGCCAGACCCGCAGGACGTCGTGGTAGTCGACCTGCATGGGGGCGGTCATGATCCCGAAACGGGGCTGGGGTGTGTGTGGCATGGAGCCGTTGGTCTTTTCGACACCGGTAGCGCGCCGGCTGGGGCGCGCTACCGAGGTTCAAGCGGAACGTACTTTCGGAAGGATGCGGGACTTGATTCGCTTGGTTGATTGCCGCGAAGACGTGGCGTTCACCTGCGACGAGCTGCAGAGACGTCCCTTTTGGCGAGCGCCGGGGAGTTGGAGGAAGAACAGCTTCTTGCCGGGCACCCGCGCGATCCGCGGACGCGGGAGCTGCGGGAGGGGATGTGGAGACTGTCCCTCGGGTGGTCAGCGGCGTCGCAGTGACGGGTCGAGCAGCGCGGGCGGAGTGTCGAGCTTTTCGTGTGCGGCGAGGTCGGTGCCGGGGGCGACGATGGCGTCGATCGCGTCGAGTACGTCGGCGGGGAGCACGGTGTCTGCGGCGGCGAGTTGTGCGTGCAGGTGGTGCGGCGTGCGGGGGCCGATGAGCGCGCTGGTCACGGCGGGGTGCGCGGTGACGAATCCGAGCGCGAGCTGGATCATGGTCAGGCCGGCGTCGTCGGCGACCTTGGCCAGCTGTTCGACGGCGTCGAGCCGGGCCCGGTTGGCGGGGAGGGTGGTGTCGAAGCGTTGCGGCATGAACGTCGAGCGGCTGGTGGTGATGTCCTGGCCCGCGCGGATCGCGCCCGACAGCCAGCCCGAGGCCAGCGGGCTCCAGACCAGCACGCCGAGTCCGTACTGCTCGGTCACGGGCAGTACGTGGGTCTCGATCCCGCGCTGCAGGATCGAGTAGCTGGGCTGTTCGGTGACGTAGCGGCTCAGGTGATGCGCGCGGGCGGCCCACTGGGCCTGCACGATGCGGTAGGCGGGGAAGGTCGAGGAGCCGAAGTAGCGGATCTTTCCGGCGCGTTGCAGGTCGGTCAGGGCCGACAGGGTTTCCTCGTCGCTGGTGTGCGGGTCCCAGCGGTGGATCTGGTAGAGATCGACGTGATCGACACCGAGGCGGCGCAGGCTGTTGTCCAGTGCGGTGACCAGCCAGCGGCGCGAACTGCCCTGGTGGTTGCGCTCGTCACCCATGGGCATGCTGGCCTTCGTGGCCAGCACGATGTCGTCGCGGCGGCCGGCGATGGCCTTGCCGACCATCTCTTCCGACTCGCCGCCGCTGTACATGTCGGCGGTGTCGATGAGGTTGATACCGCCCTCGAGAGCGGCGTCGACGATGGCGGTGGCCTCGTCCTGGGTGGTGCGTCCGATCGCGCCGAAGTTCATCGCGCCGAGCGCGAGGGAGCTGACCTGCACACCGGTGCGGCCCAAGGTGCGGTACTGCATGACCGTGTCTCCTCCATTGCGGGTGAAGCGTGGTGACGATGCATGGCTTGGTGCTCGGGCTGCTGCTCTGGCATCATGAGCAAACGGAACCTTGTTCCGGAACGATGGGAACGATACGGAACGCTGTTCCGCTTTGCAAGCTGGGTGGCGGAGGGAGACGCGCGGTGAACGACAGCGACGAGGGCGCGGGGCGCGCGGCCCAGTCCAGGCGGAAGGACGCCCGGCGCAACAAGGAGACCCTGCTCGCCGCGGCCGCCGCGGTCTTCGTCACGGCGGGCGTGGAGGCACCGGTGCGCGACATCGCGGCCACGGCCGGCGTCGGGCTGGGCACGATCTACCGCCACTTCCCGACGCGAGCGGATCTCATCATCGCCGTCTACCGGCACCAGGTCGACGCCTGCGCCGAGGCCGGTCCGGCCCTGCTGGCGACCAGCCCAACTCCGCACGCCGCACTGGGGCGATGGATCGACCTCTTCGTCGATTTCCTGGTCACCAAGCACGGACTCGCCGCCGTACTGCAGTCCGACAACGCCGGCTTCGAGACGCTGCACGCCTACTTCCTCGACCATCTCGTGCCCGTATGCACCCAACTGCTCGACGCCGCAGCCGCTGCCGGCGAGATCCGCTCCGACCTGAAGGCCTACGAGCTCATGCGCGGCGTCGGGAACCTCTGCATCGGCGCGGACAGCGATCCCCACTACGACGCACGCCGACTGGTCGAGCTCCTCATCGCAGGACTACGCCGACCGCACTGACTCTCGGCCAGACAGCTGACGCAGACCGGCCACCCCGGCCGCGATCAGCGGCAAGCGCGGACCCCGGCAGCCCCGCGCGGTGGGCCTGAAGCGCAGGTGGGTGGAAGCGGGGATGCGCCAGCAGCCAGGTCTTGATCGCCGAGGTCTTGTGGGTGGTGTAGTTCAGCTGTGCGTCGACCTGGGCGAAGGACTCGATCAGGGTGCGTGCACCAGGGCAGGCGGGCATGCGGCCGGCTTGGACATCGCGGAAGGCCTCCACGGTGAGACGTACGTGGTGCTCCTCCTCGGCCTCATCGACGTGGGCGAGGAACTGCCGCTGCGAGCCACCGGGGCGCGTCGCATTCCCCTCGGCCGCGCACGCTGTCTCAGAGGTTGCACGCTATGCCAGTGCGTCGCGGGCGCACGCGGCATCGGCGGCCTCCGGCTCTGCCTCATACGCCGGACCGTTACGCAGTTCGACACAGCACACGCCCACGCGAGGAGCCAGCACGGCTATGGTCTCACGCGCCTCGGAGGCGGCCAGGTAGCCGCACAGGAAGGCGTGATTCATGCCGCACACCAGTTCCCGCGCCTCTTCGGCGACCGGGTGAAAGGGGCAGTTGTGCAGCACGGTGCGACCGTCGCCGTCGTCCGCGGGCTCGAATCCGAGGGACTCCAGGAACGGCCTGACATCACCGGGGCCGGCCCCGGCACCCAGCGCCGCGCCCCGTGCGCGCGCGACCCGGAATGACGCCTCCTGTGCGCTCTCGCCGGGCCGCTGTGCGGTCACGGCCTCGGCCAGGAGGGAGGCCAGCAGCTCATGCCGACGTGGGGGCAGGCTGAGCGTGAGCGTGCGCGGGGCCGGTTCGTAGACCTTCGGGGCGCGGCCGACCCGGCGCGGCCCGTCGCCGCCGTGCCGGGCCTGGAGCAGCCCGGAGGCGACCAGTTTGTCCAGATGGAAGGCCGCGAGCTTGCGGGAGATGCCGACGGCGGCGGAAGCCTCCTCGCGCGTCACCGGCCGCCGGGCCCGCCGCACGAACTCGAACAGACGCCGCCGCGACTCGTCGCCGAGGACAGCGAGCGCGGCCATCGCGTCGTCGGCGGCCACCGGCGCCACGGCTGCTGCGGTCGATTCGGACGTCACGCGCTCACCGTAACCCCACCGCGTGGCTTCGGGTGCCCATCGCTCGCCTGCACTTGACCCTCCACAGGAATAAGACCAACAATCGTTGGTGAAATAGCTCAGGCGCAGCTCCGAGGTGAGGTGCCGCATGCCCATCGACAGTGATCTGCATCAGGCGAAGCAGCCTGTCAGCGGTGCGCTGGCGGGGCCGTACGGACATCCGTTCCACCCGATCCTGGTCACCGTGCCGATCGGGGCCTGGGTGTCCAGCCTGGTCTTCGACATCGCCTCACGGATCGTGGGCCGACCCGGCTTCCTGGCCCATGGCTCCACCTGGCTGATCGCGATCGGCGTCCTGGGTGCGCTGGCCGCCGCCTGCGTGGGCTTCCTGGACCTGTTCGCCATCCCCACTGGCACTCCCGCCTTCCGTACGGGCCTGGTGCACATGGCGCTGAACCTCGCCGTCACCGCCGCGTACGCGGCGGGTTTCGCCTGGCGGCAGGGCGGCGGATACCCCGAGGGGCAAAGCGTCGGATACGGGCAGCTGGCGCTCTCCGCCGTCTCGCTCGCCGCTCTCGGCCTGTCCGGCTACCTCGGCGGCAAGCTCGCCTACCGCTACGGCGTGCGCGTGGCCGCCGAATCCGTACAGGCCGAGGGCTTCCGTACCCGTACGCGGTCCTGAGGGGCCGCTCGACTCCGCTCATCTGAATCAGAACTCCTGGAGCCAGACATGGACATCGCCGCTCTCGTCGCCTGGGTGGTCACCGCCCTCGGCGGATTCGTCCTCCTCGCCCGCTGGATCTCCCGCGGCGGCCTGCGCCAGCAGCAGACGAAGACGACCCGCTTTCCCGCGCCCCTGGTCTTCGGCCACTTCCTGCTCGCGGCGGCCGGACTGGTCGTCTGGATCGTCTATCTGGCCGCCGACCGAGTGGGCTTGGCGTGGGCCGCCTTCGGAGTCCTGGTCGCCGTCGCACTCCTGGGCTTCACCATGTTCGCCCGCTGGCTCCCCGTCTACCGCACGGCCACCCCGGCCACCGGAGACGACGCGACTCCCGCGGAGCGGCACCTGCCCGTCCCCGTCGTCGCCGCCCACGGCCTCCTCGGCGCGGCGACGCTCGTCCTGGTGCTGCTGGCTGCCCTCGGTGTCGGCGGCAGCTAGTAGTTCCCGGCGGCCCTGCGTGCCGGTTGCTGCCGCTGCTTGCCCCGCACCCCGGTCACTGCCTAGTGCTGGCTGTTGAGGAAACCGATCACCACAGCGCCCCACCAGCACAGCTGGGAGACCAGGGCGGTGAATGCGCCCCAGACCAGCATGCGCCGAGGGAGAGGTGCGGATGATGCCTGCTCGGCCATGCGTCTGTGGAGGAGCCCGGCCTGCAGGCCGTTGAGGGTGAGGATGAGGACAAGGGCCAGCTTCGTGCGGGTGAGAGACGCGGTCATATCGGGGTGGAGCATCACGCCGCTGGCGATGAGTCCGGCGAGCCCGGTCCAGATCGGCACGTGGAGGCGGGCGGTGCCGACGAGGGTGTCGCTCAGCGTGGACCGCCCCGTCATCCACAGCAGTCCGTAGTAGTCGGCCACCAGGACGGCGCCAAAGCCGAGCACCAGTGAGGCAAGGTGGATGAACAGGGCCACAGTGTGCAGGGCGTGATCCACGTGCAAGTGCAGGGAGATCCAAGCGCCGGCCGCCAGAACAAGGCATGCCGCCAGAGAGGCTGCCGTGACGGTCCACCAGGAGTCGTAACAGCCGAGTGGCTGGGCAGCACGGCAGGAGGAAGGCAACGGGGCGGCACCGGGGGCCGACGACTCCGAGCGCAGAGCGGACACAGGAACCTCGCAGACGATACACAACTTAAAATTAGGTAAGGCTTACCTTTCTCTCGGTTCATCGGTCAAGGCGGAGGAGGCGGTCGACCAAGTTCAAGGGTTAAGCGTGATCATGGCGAGATCTGATCGATATCTGACGCCCGGACGGTCGGCAAGTCCAGCGTCCGGGGTGTGGTCTGCAACTACCTCATCGGTCTGCGTGGGGACGGGAAGCATCCCTTGTCTTCGGCTTCGCTTGCCTGGTCAGGAGTGGCCACCGGGCCCGGTCGGGCCCGTCTGGGTCGGCGCCTGGCCGCCGTGGCGTTCGGAAACCTTGATCCGTCCGGCCCGTGCTCAGAACTTGCCCCTGGCCGCCAACGATGGCTGAAACCCCAGCTCGCCCCTCCACCTGGTCCGTGTCTGCCTCGTCCGGACATGCAAGCACGCCGCCACCCCCGGGCTGGTCAGCGAAGAGACGTAAAGCTGAGCCCGCAAGCGGGCTGCGCGCTGCTCTGTGCTTGCGCGCCATCTCGGCGCGGTCGAGCAGGCCGCGGGCGGAAGTGAGGATCGGCCACACGGTGCGGCACATCCAGAAGACCATCCAGCTCGAAAAACCGACCGCCACGATCGACTGGCGCCCTCAGAACGCATCCTGGGCCTCGAAGGACATCTGGGAGGAGGTGAAGGTGAGCGCGGCGCCCGAAGGCCAGGCGGCGCTATGAAGTGCGGCGGTGGTTCTGCTTGCCGTTTGGTTCGGCGTCAATGGACGGGGCTCCGAACGGCAGCGGAAGCCTTTCAATCTTCAGGCGGCTGCGGCGAGAGAGACAAGAAAAGCGCGCGCTCGCCACCAGCCCTGTTGCTAGCATCGGCACCATGATCACGCTTTCGCCTCAGCACCGGATGATGCCCCGCCAACGGGGCTGCTGAGCACGGACGCGTACCGAATCCGAGGCCCCGGGACGGGGCCTCGACGCGTTGTGCGGACCGGGCCTCGCTACCGGTTGGAGGACCAATGGCCGCACCACGTCACTACATCACCACGACCATCCCGTACGTCAACGCGCGCCCGCACCTGGGCTTCGCCCTGGAGCTCGTTCAAGCGGACACGCTGGCCCGCCACCGACGCCACCGAGGCGATCACGTCAGGCTGCTCAGCGGAACCGACGACAACTCCCTGAAGAACGTCCTGGCCGCCGAAGCCGAGGGCGTCGACGTGCAGTCACTCGTCGACCGCAACGCCAACGCGTTCGCCGCCCTGCGCGACCCGCTTGCGTTGTCGCTCGACGACTTCATCCGCACCAGCAGCGACCCCCGCCACCGCGCCGGCGTGGAACGGCTGTGGCGCCAGTGCGCCGCGGCGGGCGACCTGTACCGCAAGGAGTACGAGGGCCTGTACTGCGTCGGCTGCGAGCAGTTCTACACCCCGGACGAACTGGTCGACGGGCGATGCCCCGAGCACGGCACCGAGCCTCAACACGTCGCGGAGGAGAACTGGTTCTTCCGGCTGTCCCGCTACGCCGACCAGCTCCACGAGCTGATTTCGAGCGGCAGCCTGCGCATCGAGCCTGCCGCCCGCCGTAACGAGGTCCTCGCCCTGATCGCCGGCGGACTGCACGACTTCTCCATCTCCCGCTCCCACAGCCGCGCCCGCGGCTGGGGCATCCCCGTCCCCGGCGACCCCAGCCAGGTCGTCTATGTGTGGTGGGACGCGCTGGGCAACTACGTCACCAGCCTCGGCTACGGCAGCGGCGACGCCGCGTACGACCAGTGGTGGGTAGCCAGCGAGCGCCGCATCCACCTGGTCGGCAAGGGAGTGGTGCGATTCCACGCCGTGTACTGGCCGGCCATGCTGCTGTCGGCCGGACTGCCGCTGCCCACCGACATACTGGTCCACGACTACCTCACCGTCGGCGGCCGCAAGATCAGCAAGTCCGGCGGGACCACCGTCGACCCGGTCTCCCTGGCCGCGGCCTATGGCACCGACGCGGTGCGCTGGTGGCTGCTGCGCGATGTTCCTCGGGTCGGGGACGCCGACTTCACCCCCGACCGGCTGACCGCGCGCGCCGACGCGGACTTCGCCGGAGGGCTGGGCAACCTCGTCCACCGCATCGTGACGATGGTCCACCGCTACCGCGCCGGGGCGGTCCCCTCTCCCGATGCCGGTCAGCCGGATGCGGCAGCGCTGGTGGACGTGTGCCAGAAGGCCCCCGGCCGGATCGACGCCGCTCTGGCCGACTTCGACTTCCGCCGCGCCATCCATGCTGCCTGGGACATCGTGGAGGAAGCCAACCGCTGCATCGACACCACCCGGCCCTGGGAGTTGGCTCGAGCAGAGCGGCAGGGCGACGACGTAGCAGCCAGGCGCCTCAACACGGTGCTTGCCGCACTGGTCACGGCGTGCCGCGTGCTCGCCCACGAACTACAGCCCTTCATCCCCGACGCCGCCACACGGATTGCACAGCAGGTGACACCGGTCGACGGGAGTCTGCCGGCTGCCCACCCGCTCTTCCCACGCCTGCAGGAGCGCACGCAGTACGCGTGATGCTCGGTCTCCAAGAACGCCCGCTCGTATCCGATCCACACCTCCGGCGCGTCGTCCAGCATGCGGTAGCCCCATGTCCTGTCCCAGGTCACGGGCGGAAGACCGCGGGCTGCCGCGACCTTCGCCCCACGACCACCTCTTGGGGCTCTCATGAGTTTCTTGGCACTCACTGGCCATGAATCAGACCGCCCGAATATGGAGTGCCTCCTCATGCCGGCCCCCGGTGCGTTCGGCCTTGCTGCGGTGCGCTCTTGGTGAGCATCGAGGGCGTCGGCTAGGGCGACGCGGTTGTTCCCAACGGTCCGGGCAGAGCTTGAGGCGTTGAGCCAGAACTGGTGGCCGTTGGCGGCGTACGCCGCGTAGCCGACGAGGGTGCCGGTGTAGAAGGCGACCGGGTAGGCGATGAGTATCGGGTGGATCGGGTGACCGTCCAGGGTGATCTTCCTGTTTACATGCGTGCCTCCTTCCCGTGAGCCGGTGAGCACGCCCGCTTCCAGGGTTCCCCTGCGTCCCGGACGCAATGAGCGGCAACCCGAGGGCCACGGGGTGCGGCAGGGTGCTGACGGTGGTGCGATGGAAGCGGGGAGGACGACGCACCCCGGCGGGTCGGCCGGATGCCCGCACGCACGACTGCTCGTGAGGAGGCCCATGACCGACGACGCCTTCTACCACCCGACGACACCGCAGATCCATGCCGGGCGCAAGCACCTCGCTCCCGGCGTCCACGAGGCGTTCGAGGCATTCAGCCGTGCGGTCTTCGCCGACGACGGCGCCCTGCCGGAGAAGACCAAGCAGCTGATCGCGATCGCCGTCGCCCACGTCATGCAGTGCCCGTACTGCATCACTCGCCATACCCGGCTCGCCCGCTCCAAGGGGGCGATTCCGGAGGAGATCATGGAGGCGATCTGGGTGGCCGCGGAGATGCGTGCCGACGGCGCCTACGCCCACGCTCGCCCTGAACGCGCTCGGCGGACCACCGTCGTCGACGACCGGGAAAGAGTCGTGACCGGCGGCAGGACGATGCGCCGGGCCACCGGTGCCGGGGGGCGGGTCCGGTGAGCGGCGAGAGTCCGCGCGAGGTTCCGCTGCCCGTCGACGGTCTGGCGGGTGAGGGCCTGGAGGCGGAGGAGGCGGAGTGGGCCGCAGTCGCGCCGCGACGCATCGACACCGAGCAGTGGACGCGGTTCGAGTCCCACATGGAGGAGATCTTCACCGCGTTCGGCATGCCGGTGCGCACGCCGTCGACCGCGGACACCCCGCGCCGGTTCCTGCAGGCACTGTTCGACGCCACCAGCGGCTACGAGGGGGACGAGAAACTCGTGACCGCGTTCCCCACCGAGTGCCGCGGCGGCCCCGACTGCCGCATCAGCCAGGTCGTCGAGGGACCGATCCCCTTCTTCGCGCTCTGCGAGCACCACAGCCTGCCGTTCTTCGGCACCGCCTACGTCGGCTACATCGCGCACGAGCACATCCTGGGCCTGTCGAAGCTGACCCGGCTGGTGCGGCTGTTCACCCGCCGGTTCACCGTCCAGGAGCGCATCGGCCAGCAGCTCGCCGACTCGCTGGAGTCGATCCTGGCCCCGCACGGGATCGCCGTGCATCTGGAAGCGGTGCACCTGTGCACCCAGATGCGCGGTGTACGGGAGAGGGAGTCGCGTACCCGGACCACTTACTGGCGCGGCACTTACGACTCCGACGCGCAGTTGCGCGGCGAGTTCTTCACCCTGTGCCGTGGCCGGAGCTGACCGGCCGTGCCCGACCGCCCCCGCGCGTCCCCCGCCGCCGGCCTCCCGGT
Source organism: Streptomyces sp. NPDC001530 (assembly GCF_042894545.1). Taxonomy (NCBI): domain Bacteria; kingdom Bacillati; phylum Actinomycetota; class Actinomycetes; order Kitasatosporales; family Streptomycetaceae; genus Streptomyces; species Streptomyces sp. NPDC001530. The sequence continues at coordinate 112,823 of NZ_JBIAVS010000020.1, read as the reverse complement.
GCTGGCCGAGCCGCTTGAGGTGCTGTACGAGGAGCCGGGCCTGCCCCGCTGGCAGCTGCCCCATCGGCTTGCCGCCGCCTACGGCGGTGATCTGGGCCTCGCCGAGCCGTGCCTGTACGCCAACTTCGTCACCTCGCTCGACGGCGTCGTCGCCCTGGGCCACGAGTACCGCTCCTCCGGTTCCGCCATCAGCGGCCGGGAACCCGCGGACCGGTTCGTCATGGGCCTGCTGCGCGCCTGCGCCGACGCCGTCCTCATCGGGGCCGGCACCCTGCGAGCCTCACCCACCCACCACTGGACCCCGGAGCATGTCTGCCCGGCCGCCCGCGCCGACTTCGCCGCGCTGCGCCACAGTCTGGGGCGCGCCGCCCGGCCCGAGCTGGTCGTGGTCACCGCGAGCGGCGATCTGCCCCTCGCGCATCCCGCTCTGAGCGAGGGCGCGCTGGTCGCCACGACCGTGGAAGGTCAGCGACTGCTGGCCGGACGCCTCCCCGCCGCGTGCACACTGCTGGCCGTAGGCCAGGGCCCCAGGCTGCGGATGGGTGAGGTCTTGGCGGCTGTCGGCGCGCGTGGACATGCGCTGGTGCTGACCGAGGGCGGTCCGCGCCTGCTGGGGCATCTGGTCGGCGAGGGCCTGCTGGACGAGCTGTTCTGGACCGTCTCCCCGGTGCTGGCCGGCCGCAACGGCAGCCGGCGCCCGGGTCTGGTCGACGGACGGGAACTGCTGCCCGGCCACCCGGTGCGGGCCGAAACGGTGAGCATCCGGCGGCGGGCTTCGTACCTGTTCCTGCGCTACCGGCTCACCCACAACCAGGACCCCGACCAGCAGTGACCCTGTCGGCTACATGCGCTGCAGGACGGATTCGAGAGGTATGTCGGGGTCCGTGAGACGGCCCGTGTCGACTGGGCGGCCGACGCGGACGAGAGCCTGGATCTGGTCGTTGACGTCCCAGATGTTGACGTTCATGCCCGCCAGCACCCGCCCTTCGTCCAGCCAGAAGGCGATGAACCGCCGCCCGGGTACGTCGCCGCGGAAAACGACCTGGTCGTAGCCGCCCGGTTGGACGTATCCGGCGTACTCCATGCCCAGGTCGTACTGGTCGGTGAAGAAGTACGGCACCCGGTCGTAGACCGCGTCCTGGTGGCCGAGCATCGCCCGGGCTGCCGTGAGGGGCTGGTGCAGGGCGTTGGCCCAGTGCTCGACACGGACAGGCTTGCCCAGCAGGGGATGGAAGGCGTTCGCCACGTCACCGGCGGCATGGATGTCGGGGTGGGAGGTGCGCAGGTGTTCGTCGACACGGACGCCGTTGTCGACCTCCAAGCCCGCCTGCTGTGCCAGCCCCGTGTTCGGCGTGATGCCGACGCCCACGATGACCATGTCAGCGGCAAGGCGGGTGCCGTCCGCCAGCCGCACCCCGTCCACTGCGCCACCGCTGCCGGTGATCTCGGCGACCTGCACGCCGGACCGCAAGTCCACTCCCTGGTCGCGGTGCAGGTCCGCGAAGACCTGGGCCACCTCGCGGCCCAGCACGCGCAGCAGCGGCAGCTCGGCCCGCTCCAGCACCGTGACCTCCAGCCCGGCGGTGCGGGCGGCCGCCGCGGTCTCCAGGCCGATCCAGCCACCGCCGATCACCACAGCCCGGGACCCCGACTGCAAGGCGTCCTTGATCCGGTCGCTGTCCGCCACTGTGCGCAGGTACAGCACCCCTTCCAGTTCGGCGCCCGGTACCGGCAGGCGGCGCGGGGAGGAGCCGGTGGCCAGCAGCAGCCTGCCGTAGCCGACCCGGTCGCCGTCCGCGAGCGTCACCTCGTGCGCCGCCGGGTCGACGGCCGTCACGGCCGTTCCCAGGCGCAGGTCGATGTCGTGCTCGGGATACCAGGTGGGCGGGTGGACGTAGATCTGCTCCCGTGCATCCTTGCCCATCAGGTAGCCCTTCGACAGCGGCGGCCGCTCATACGGCCGCTCGCTCTCCTCGCCGATCAGGACCAGCGGGCCGTCGAAGCCCTCCTCGCGCAGTGCCTGCACGGCTTTCGCCCCGGCCAGGCTTGCACCGACGATCACGCACGCGTTGTCCGCGGCCATGGTCAGCTCCCTCCTTCGCGGGTGGCGGGACGGATGGGCATCTGGTCTGCGAGCTGCCGGGCGAGCTGCTCCCAGCTGGCGTCGAACTTCGCCACGCCCTCGTCCTCTAGGGTCTGGACGAGGTCGTCGCAGTCCACGCCTACCGCCTGCAGCTCGCCGAGTACCCGCCGCGCGTCGTCGTAGTGGGCGCGCACCGAGTCGTCGGGCACCTGCCCGTGGTCGGCGACCGCGCGCAGCGTGGCCTCCGGCATGGTGTTCACCACGTTCGGTGCGACCAGGTCGGTCACGTACCGCGTATCCGGGTAGGCGGGGTCCTTGACGGAGGTGGAGGCCCACAGCAGCCGCTGCGGACGGGCCCCCGCCTGTTTAAGCAACTTCCAGCGGGGCTCGGAGAACACCCGCTCGTAGTGCCGGTAGGCGAGCCGTGCGTTGGCGATCGCCACCTGCCCGCGCAGGCGGGCCGCCCGCGCGGTGCCGGTCTTGTCCAGGCGGGCGTCCGCCTCGGTGTCTACCCGGGAGACGAAGAACGAGGCCACCGACGCGATCCGGGCCAGGTCCCGGCCCGCGGCGCGGGCGCGTTCCATCCCGTCCAGGAACGCCTGAACGACCTCGTCGTAGCGGGACAGGGAGAACAGCAGCGTGACGTTGATACTGATCGCCTCGGCCAGGCACTCGGCGATCGCCGCCAGGCCCTGCCGGGCGGCCGGAATCTTCACGAACAGGTTGGGCCGGTCCACCAGCCACCACAGCGCCCGCGCCTCGGCGACCGTCGCCGCCGTGTCGTGCGCCAGCCGGGGATCGACCTCGATCGAGACCCGCCCGTCGACGCCGCCCGTCGCGTCGTAGACCGGGCGCAGTACATCGCACGCCCACCGCACGTCGAACGTCGTCAGCGCCCGCAGCGCCTCACCCACCTCAACGCCGCGGGCCGCCAGGTCACGGATCTGGGCGTCGTACGCCTCCCCGCTCGTGATCGCCTTGGCGAAGATCGTCGGATTGGTGGTCACCCCCACCACCCGGTCCCGCCCGACCAGCTCGGCCAGGCTCCCCGACACCAGCCGCTCCCGGCTCAGATCGTCCAACCAGACCGACACGCCGGCATCGCTCAGTGCGTCCAGGGAATTCATGTCACCGCTGCTCCTCCCCGCCGCCGGCCGGAGAACACGGTCCCCATCCCTCTTCCCGCTGCCTGTCCGCGGCCCGCGGCAGAGCCTGATGTCGTTCCATCGTCCGCCCGCGACCCGGCGGCCCGCAAACGGCTCCCCGGGCACGCTTCAGGCGGCGCGGACTCACCCCTTGCTGGGTACAGTCCCGGTATGGACGGTGTGCCAGTGGAGTTCCAGATCCAGCCGCTGGGGGACCACGCGTACCTGGTCGCCATCCGCAGCGGCACCCAGACGGCCGAAGTCGAGTTCCGGGCCACTCCCGCCGTCATGGAGGCGCTGGGAGCCGGTGACGACGCCGAACAGCGTGCCGTCCGCGAGACCGCCGCGTTCCTCCTCGACCACCAGCCCGTCATCGACCTCCCCCCACTGATCGACCTGGACGACGTCGAGGCGGCATACGACGGCTACCTGGAGGAGTTGCGGCGACGGCTCGCGCACTGACAGCGCGGCACGAGCGCCGCCCGCTCCACCGCGGCCTTGTTGGACCGGGCGCGCTCCTGCTCGCCGGAAGGCCGGCCGCCCGCGCGGCCTCGGCGAGCACCTCGCGCAGCATCGCCGGGGTGAGCCGGCCGGTGAAAGCGTTGTGCTGGCTCACGTGCTAGCAGTCGAACAGGGTCACCGCAGGGCCGCGACGGTCAACCGGCAGTGTTGCCCGCGCGCCATGGCCGAACGCCTGGCGGGGCCGGGACACACTCCAGCCCGCCGCTTGAAGGGCCGGCAGTACGGCCTTCCAGCCGAAGGCGCCCAGGACGACGACGGACCGCACGTTCGGACGCAGCAACCGCAACTCCTGCGCCAGCCACGGGCGGCAGGTGTCCCGCTCACCCGGCATGGGGCGGTTGCCCGGCGGCGCGCAGTGCACCAGTGCGGTGACTCTGACCCCGTACAGCTCCAGTCCGTCGTCCCGGCGGGCCGAAGCCGGCCTGGAAGCCAGGCCCAGCTCGTACAGCGTCGCATAGAGCAGGTCGCCCGCCCGGTCGCCGGTGAACATCCGGCCCGTGCGGTTCGCGCCGTGCGCCGCGGGAGCCAGCCCCGTGACCAGCAGAGCAGCGTCCGCAGGCCCGAACCCGGGCACCGACCGCCCCCAGTACGCCCAGTCACGAAACGCCGGATGCTTGATGCGGGCGGCCTCCTCCCGCCACGCCACCAGGCGAGGGCAAGCCCGGCAGCGCACCACCTGTCCGTCCAGTCCCGTCAGCGTGCGGGAGCGGGCAGCCGCATCGACGGGGAAAGCCTCAGCGTCGGGTGCGTCTGGTGGGTCAGGCATGGCCCACCCGCTTTCACGGTAGCCGTACCAATGGGGCCACCGGCCGGAATCCGGGCGGCCGGCGCCACTGATCTGCCCTTGGAGGACATCATGGCCAAGGTCAAGGACATCAGATACCACCGCATCTACGAGGAAGTCTCGCCCGAGGACGGCGTCCGGGTCCTGGTGGACCGGGTTTGGCCGCGCGGTCTGCGCAAGGACGACGCCCACCTCGACGCGTGGCTGCGCGACGTCGCCCCGTCGACGGAACTGCGCCGCTGGTACGCCCACGACCCGGAGCGCTACCAGGAGTTCCGCAAGCGTTACCTCGCCGAACTGCGTGACCCCGACCACCAGCAGGCCCTGCGCGAACTCGATGACCTCGCCCGCCGCGGCCGCGTCACCCTGCTGACCGCCACCCGGGACGTTGACCACAGCCAGGCCGCTGTGCTGGCCGACCGGCTCTCCCACGGCAGCGGCGCGAAGACATGACGGTATGTCATCCGCCGTGCCCGTTCGGTGCGTTCAGCACGATGCGGAGGCGGCGTGGCACAGTGCCAGAACAGCGATGTCGTCCTCGCGAGCCGGGGCGACCCGCTCCACCAGCTCCTCCAGGAAGCGGTCCGGCGCAAGGTCGCGCAGGCTCACCGCCTCACGCCCGAGCCGCTCCAGCCCGGCGGACAGGTCCTCGCCACGCCGTTCGACCAAGCCGTCGGTGTAGAGGAGGAAGAGGCTGCCCGCGGTGAGCGGCTCGCTGGCCGCCACCTCGCGGGGCACGCCGGAATCCACGCCGAGCGGGAGGCCGCGGCCGCCGCTCAGAAAGCGTGCCGGGCCGTGTGCGGGGACGAGCAGCGGGGGTGGATGCCCGGCGTTTGCCCAGGTGATCGAGGAGGGACCGGCAACCGACGGGCGCACCACTGCGAAGACGAGCGTGGCGGTGACGTCGGGCTCGTGAAGGTTTTCCAGCGCCTGGTCGAGACGGCGTACCACGTCGTCCGGGGGGCCTGGCCGGTCGAGGATGAGAGCGCGGAGCATGTGCCGCAGTTGGCTCATCCGGGCTGTGGCCCGCACGTCGTGCCCAGCCACGTCACCGACGGCGACCGTGAAGGTCCCGTCCGGCAGCACGATCGCGTCGTACCAGTCGCCTCCCACCTCCGCGTAGGTACGCGCGGGGTGGTACCGGGCGGCGAGCCCGAACGGGGGGACTGCGGGCAGGGTGTCCGGCAGCAGGGAGCGCTGCAGGTACGTCGCGATGTCGCGCTGCTGGTGGTACAGGCGGGCGTTCTCCACGACGAGCGCCCCCTGATGCGCGATGTTCCCGATCAGGGCGACCTGGGCCTCGGTGAAGGGCCGACTCGCCTTGCTACGCGTCACGATGATCACGCCGAAGGGGCGGCCGCCGACGTCCAGCGGAGCGGCGATGGCGGTATTCGCACCCAGCCGGGCCAGCAACTCCAGTTGCGCGCGTTCCAGGGGATCCGCGGCCCGCTCGGGCGGCGGCACGTCGGGGATCAGCACGGCGGCGCCCCGGCGCAGGGCCTGGGCCAGCGGCGCGGCGGAATGCTGGGGCCACGGCGGGAGCAACCGCGACGACTCTCCCGGACGGGGACTGTCCGGGCCCGTCTCCCGGCCCGCCACCACGACCCGGCGGGCCCGGTCCCGCTGGTCGAGCAGGTCGATCACGCACCAGTCCGCGAGCTGTTCGACCAGGAGTTCCGCCAGCCTGTGGAGGCTGCCTTCCCAGCCCCGGCCCGCCTTCAGCGCATCCGTGACATCCGCCAGCAGCCTGAGCGGAATGGCCTCGTCCACCACGGGCCACCTCCGCAAATTCCACACCGCGCAGCCGAGCGCGCCAGGTCAGACCACGCCGCAGAGAGCCAGCGTATCCGGCGCACTTCACCACCGGGGCCGTCTCTCCAGGCTGCGGCAGTTCCCGCGCGGCCGCCACACGCTACTACGCCGGTCTGCCGCTGTGATCACAGACGGCATTTCGACATTCGCCGTGTGCGGTCCCTGGGGACACGAGCAGCGGAGCGGTTTTGCAAGGGTGCGAGTGGGCAGGCACGGCTCGCGATCCCTGGCCTGCTACAGACACCGCCTACGCGCGGGAAACCATCGCCGGGACGACCAGCTCCCGCACCATCGAGGAGATCACCGGGCTCGCCGAAGTGCACCAAGCCCGCCAGGCCGTCTCCACACGGGCTGGCCACCCGTCGCAGCATGTAGCTCTGGGCCGCGTCACAAGATCCACGAGCAGTGGAGCTGAGGAGCGAGCATGCACGAAGTGACTCGTGCTCCACCAGGCGAACAGCGGGTGTACCGTGCGCGGCATCGCGCGGGGCCGGGGCGAGACTCAGCTGCACGATCCGTACGGCGCTTGGCCTACCCGGCTGGTCGGAAGATGGCGGACGTTGTCAACTGCCGCGGCTTGTTCTCGAAGGCGCTGGATATCGTCGTGCTGGGCGGCGAGCCGGGAGACCGCGAGACTTTTGAACGCGGGAGTTCGGCCACGACTTCGTCCCGGTTGGCGAGATGTTCCTTGAGTTCGGCGACCTGGGCCTTGAGCCGTTGGATCTGTGCGATCCGCGGGTCGACGGTCTGCCCGGCCTGCTGCAGAGCCACAAGGCGCCGCTCGAACTCCTCGGCAAGATGTTGGTAGGGGCCCGGCCGGGTAGTGCCGTCCCGGTTCTTCTTTGGGTAGAAGCCGGTCCGGGTGACGCCGGACTCGAGGGCCAGGGTCTTGAGATCGCACTTGCCGCCCGGCGGGAGTTCCCCGCGCAGCAGCACGCCCGCCGCGCCTTGAACTGCGGCGACGACCATGAGCTGAGGCAGCGTCAACGCGTCCATGGCGGCCGCCGAAGGGACGGTTGCCAACGCCGCGGCACTGACCAGATCGCGGTGATCATCTGCCGCCACTTGGAGTGACGATCGCCGAGCGCACCGGCATGCAGGGCGAGCAGCGCGGGAGGGAGCTGGCCCAGGAACGTCAGCCAGGCGACCTGCGCGGTGCTGGCATCCAGCTCGAGTACAGCCAGCACCGGGATAGCCATCGAGCTGATCGAACTGCCGGCCCCCGGTGCGTTCGGCCTTGCTGCGGTGCGCTCTTGGTGAGCATCGAGGGCGTCGGCCAGGGCGACGCGGTTGTTGCCAACGGACCGGGCAGAGCTTGAGGTTGCTTCCGCTCTTCCTGGACGTCGACATTCCGGTAGGCGGGTGTGGAGGAATCCTTTGTCCGTGCCCTCGCGCCGGGGCCGGCCAATCGACTGGCAGGGCGTCTGGTTGGCCGCCCCAGAACTCGGGCTTCACTGGTCCCAGGCGGACCAGGACCCCAGTGCGTGGCTCCGCTTGGCGCAGGGCGGCTGATGGTGTCCTGCGGGCATGGAAGGAAGTCGCAGGCCGTCGCTTTCCCGGCGAGTGCCGCGCCCAGGACGGCACCCCACACCGCTCGCATCCCGAGGGACCTGTGTACGGCGACTTCGTGCACGTGAGCGCCCCATCCACGGTGCGACCTTGAACACCCACCCGGTCCATGAAAGACACGGGCAGGCTGCGAGTAACGTTCCGGAGTTTGCCGGGGGTTGGGCGTGCTGATCAGGTGGGACCACGTTGGCGAGGGGGTGCCGGGGGGAGGGCACCGGTTCGGTCCAACCGCCCTGTCGCCTCTCTGGCGAAACCGTGATTCAGCCTCCGAATGCCAGGCGGACGCGCTTCCAGCTCCTACGTGCCAGATCGTATGCGCCATCGACGGCGCCATCGATGAGGTCGGTAAGTTCGGTCGCTACGTCGTCCGCTGTGTCGGCAATACGCTCAAGGACCTTCTTTTCCTTCATCCAGGAGTTGACACCCAGGCTGACCCCGGCACCGGCAATGGCGCCGACCGCGGTTCCAAGACCTGGCACCACGGATCCCGCTGCCGCGCCGGCCGCCGCGCTCGTTGCCAAGCCGGTAATCGCCGCACTGGTTGCTGCGGTGGCTGCCGCGCCGGCCGCTCCCGAGACGAGTCCGCGAACTCCGGCCTCCGCGTAGTCGGTGCCGCTATGCTCCTGCCCGTCGCATTTCAGTGTGATCCACTCTGCGATGGGTGCAGCAACGGCGCCTGCGGCGGGGCCAGCCACTTTGGCCCACGTTTGCGCAGTGGCTTGGCTGGCGGCGACGTTGGTGGCGTACTGGGCTGCCGCTTGATTCACTGCGAGAAAGCCGCTGACTCCGGCCTCGGCTCCCTTCTGGCTTGCCACCACTGCCGCATACTTAGTCGTTTCCTGTGCGGTTACCCGGGCGACGTGCTGAGCGCCAAGTTGCTTTGCTCCCAATTCGAACAGGAGCTTCGCGCCTTCTTTGCTGGTGGTCTTGAGCAGCTCGGGACGCACGCTTTCGTCCGCCATCGATTCCCTCCCGTGGAAAGGAACTTCCCCTTGTCCGCGCGCCGCTGCCTGCGCTGTTGGCGACCACTGTCGTTCCAGTTCTGCCTGGAACAGGGTGGGCAGTTCGTGCTGCGGCAGGGGCATCATCTCTCCAGTTGTTCCAAGCACGCACCTAGTCCGAGCGGGAATCGGGGGCTCAGGGGGTGCGGTACACCTCAGGCCGCCTTCTTCGTTCACCGAGCAGCTTGCTGTGCCCGCCACACCATCGGCGGCGTTACATGGGTAACTCCCCAGTCATCCGCACCCAGACACCCGCATCCGAGGCGGCGCGCAAGCACAGAGCAGCGCGCAGGGGCGTGCGTCCGCGCGCAGCCCGCTTGCGGGCTCAGCTTCAACCCGGCGCTCCCTGCGAAGGACCACGGCGAGGTCGGGGGTGCTCTGCCCGACGCTGCCCACGATGGTCTCGAACGCCGCGTGCTCGGCCGACTGGGTGCCGCCCCCGGCGACGAGGGGGACGCCGTCCACGGTGACGTGCAGGGTGAGAACTGCACTCTTTCTAGCGATATATGAGCGATCGTTAGCACCCATGAGTGAGTGGGCCGTACTGTCGTGGGCGTGAATCTGACCGAGTGGGCGAGGGCCCAGGGGGTGCACCCGCAGACGGCGCGGCGGTGGTTCCGTGAGGGAAGTCTGCCGGTGCCGGGGTCTGAGGAACATCGGTGTCAGATCGTGCGCTAAGCCCTCGTCGGCCCTGGTGGGCGGCCGGTGGGTCGTCGGCGGCAGGGCCGGTCTGAAGTCGTCCCACAGATAACGCCCTCTTATCTGCGGGAGCTTGGTTCGTCACCTGCGATGACGTTCTCCGGGCCGTACGTGAAGCGGCCCTGTTATCTGCGGCAAGGGGGAAGCGGTGCCCACCGTCGTGCAACTGCCGGCCGGGAAGACGTTGACCGTCCGTGCGGCGGCGGACGCCTTCCTCGACTCGCTCGGCAACCCGAACACGGTCCGAAGCTACTCGACCAGCGTCGGCAAGACGGCCGAGCGGATCGGTGAGGCCCGCCCGCTCGGGTCGGTCGCGGACGACGAGATCGGCGAGGCCCTGGAGCTGCTGTGGGGCACCGCGGCGGTCAACACTTGGAACGCGCGTCGGGCGTCGGTGCTGTCGTGGCTGGGCTGGTGCGAGGAACACGGCTACGACGGGCCGTCCGTCCCGGCCTGGGCGACGCGGCTGGCGGTGCCAGACTCCGAGACCCCGGCCCGCTCAAAGATAGCCGTGGACCGGCTGATCGCCCGGCGCGAGGTACATCTTCGGGAGAAGACGCTGTGGCGGATGCTCTATGAGACCGCCGGGCGGGCGGAGGAGATCCTCGGTGTGAACATCGAGGACCTGGACTTCGCCGGGCGCCGCTGCCCGGTCAAGGCCAAGGGCGCCCGGACGAGCACACCGCCGTACGCGGGCCGGGCACCGGCTGGGACCTGCACGAGTACCGCCATTCCGCCCTGACCCAGCTCGGCGAGCAGGGCGCCTCCCTGCTGATGCTGATGGCGAAGTCGCGGCACAAGAAGCCGGAGAACGTCCGCCGCTACTTCAAGCCGTCCCCCGAGGCGATCTCGGAGCTGACCAGCCTGCTTGCCCCCGGCGACGCGCGCCGCTGACCCTGCTGTCAGCGGTGTGCCCTACCGTGGAACCACACCACGGCCAGACGCGTACCGCCATTCGCCGCCGCTCTGAGCGCCCACGCCGCCAGGGGCACAGTCGGCCAAGGTCCTCCGGGGCCCGCGCCGGTCGAGTCGGCTCCCAGCGTCGTCGCCGAACTGGCCCGCCGGATCGCACTGATCACGTCCAACGTCGACGGGCGGCAGATGCCGGCCGTCTCCTCGGTCGACCACCTCACCGCAGAGGGCGGCCGGGCGATCATCGCGGAGAACCGCGCGGCATACATCGCCGAGTACGGCGAACCCGCGTAGTCACTCATCGTCGGTGCTACTGACGCGGGTTTGGGTCACCGGGCGGTTGTGGCCGCCACTGAGTGGGCGACGTCGCGATGAGCCTCGTGTTCGGCGAGCCGGCCGGTGAGGGCGGCGCGGACGTCTTCGTAGGTGTCGGGGCCGAGCGGGAGGCGGAGCGGGGTCGCGCCGGAGTCAACGAGGTCGATCATCACGTCCGTGAGCTTCTCTGCGCTGTTGGGCACCGGGAAGTGGCCGCCGAGGAACGCCTGCCGGGTGTCGGCCGCGGGGGTGTTCTCGTACTCGGGCAGGGGCGGTGCGATGTCCAGCGACGTGCCGAAGCTGGTGGGGGTCGCGCCCGGCTCGATGATGGTCAGGGCCAGGCCGAACGGCGCGATCTCGCGGGCGACGGTCTCGCAGAACCCCTCGATGCCCCACTTGGAGGCGTGGTAGTAGCCCAGGCCGGGGTAGGTCGTCTGACCGCCCGCGGTGGACACCTGCAGGATGCGGCCTCGGCCCTGGGCGCGCAGGTGCGGGAGGGCGGCACGGATGACCTGGATCGAGCCGAGCAGGTTGGTGTCGATGACGCGCCGGATCTGCTCGTCGGACGCCTCCTCGACGGACGCGAGAACTCCGTAGCCGGCGTTGTTGACGACGACGTCGATCGTGCCGAGGGTCTCAAACGCCTCGTCGACGACGCGACGCACTCGCTCGGTGTCGGTGACATCGAGCTGGGCGGTCCAGAGCCGGTCGCCGTGCTCGGCGCGGAGGTCATCGAGAGCCTCGGGCCGACGGAGCGTGGCGGCGACGCGGTCGCCACGGGCCAGCAGGTGTTCGGTGAGCAGTCGCCCGAAGCCTGAGGAGGTGCCGGTGATGAACCAGGTGGTGGTCATGATTTTCCTTCGCTGTGTGGTGCGCGTGGCTGGTCGCGGTGTCGCTGATGCGGACAGGGGTCATCGATGCGACGGCCTGGGCCTGGGCTGGGGATGAGTCGGCCGAGTTGCTCGCGCTGCCGTGAGGCAACTCGGCCGGAATCTTGACGAGGTGCCGTCGTCAGCGGGTGCCCGCCTCGGCGCGCGCGTAGAACGCGGCGAGCTCGTGGGGGTTCTTGGTGTAGACGTCGATCTTGCGCACTGTGCCGTCCTCGACCTGGTGGATCTCGACCATGGTCAGCGGGAACTCCTCACCGGTGGTGTGGGCCGTGAGCGTTCCGGTGAGCCTTCCGATGACGCCGGCCGGGCCTTCGAACACCTCGGCATCGGTGATGGCGATGTTGGCGTAGCCCATCATCGCGCCCAGGATCGACTGCACGAACACCTCGCGGCCCTGGTGCACGCCGCCGTAGGGGAGCTGGGTCGGTTCGTCGACGATCACCTCGGGGGCGAGCTTGGCCAGGACACCCGGCACGTCGCCCTTGCTCAGCGCGTCATACAGCCCTCGCACGACCTGCGCGGGGCTCTCCGCCAGCGTCTTCATCTGGTTGCTCATCTTGCGTGCCCTTCAGTTTTGTTCCGGTACTGGAAAGGTCGGCCGGCCCGGGGGCACATGCGTCCTCGCACCGGTCGGGCCCCAGAGGACTGGGGCACGCACCATGCAACGGCAGAAGGTCGTGACGGGGGAGTTTCTGCTGTGAGGGGTACTGGCAGGGTCCCCCACCGCTCGCGTGGCCTGCCTACCCTGTCGTCATGGACAACCGGGACGCAGTCAGCGCTTTCCTCCGCTCCCGACGCGACAAGATCACCCCCGAGCAGGCGGGTCTGCCGACCTACGGTCAGCGGCGGGTGCCCGGACTGCGCAGGGGAGAGGTCGCCACGCTCGCCGGGGTGAGCGTCGAGTACTACACGCGCCTGGAGCGCGGCAACCTCCAAGGGGTCTCCGACAGCGTGCTGGACGCCCTTGCCCAGGCCCTGCGGCTGGATGCCACCGAGCGCATGTACCTGTACGACCTCGCCCGCGCTGCCGGGCCAGCGCCGGGGGCGCGGGCACGGCAGCGGGAGGTCCGGCCGACGGTGAGGCCGAGCGTGGCGCGGATCGTCGAAGGCATGCCGGGGATGCCGGCATACGTGATGAACAACCGCCTCGACACGCTGGCCGCCAACCCGCTGGGCCGGGCCCTGTACTCGGAGATGTACGCCGACCCGACCTGCGGGGCGAACGTCGCCCGGTTCGCGTTCTTCAATCCAGCAGCCAGGCGGTTCTACACCGACTGGGAGCGCATGGCCCGCTTCGCCGTGGGTGCGCTGCGCGCCGAGGCGGGGAAACGCCCCTACGACCGGGAACTGTCGAACCTGATCGGCGAACTGTCCACCCGCAGCGACACCTTCCGCGTGATGTGGGGATCTTACGACGTGCATGTCTTCCGCGAGAGCACCAAACGCCTCAACCATCCGCTCGTCGGCGACCTGGAACTCGATCAGGAGACCATGAGCCTGCCGGACGATAGCGGCCTGAGCGTGGTCGTCTACAGCGCGCCCCCCGAAACCGCCGCCGAGGACGGTCTCAAGCTGCTCGCCAGCTGGTCCGCCACGACCGGACTAGAGCAGAACGCGCAATCCACGAGCAAACCGTCGACCCGGCAGCCCTGACGGGCTACACCTGCCCGAAGAACCGCTCCACCCCGCCTGCGGCCACCGGCGGAGTCCATGTCGCCCAGCCCGGTGACCGGGGCTGGGGAATTCCAGGCTCTGTCGGAGATCTCGTTATGCGCACCGCCGGACGTACCTCCTGGCCATAGCTCCAGGGTCCTCCCATCCGGCGGCGCGGGACCGGGTCATTCCTCGTCGGTGGCGTCCGGATCGCGCAGCGGACGCAGGCCGCCGGGCAGGTCGGGAAGCTGGAAGGAGTACCGGCCGAGCATGTTGACGTGATGCCGCACGAACGGCGAGAGGCGGGCCACGTCCTCGTCACGGACGTCGAAGCCGTCCGCACGCAGCTGGCTCACCGCGGCGTCCATGTACCGCGTGTTGAACAGCACCAAGGCGTTTAGGACCAGGCCCAGGGCCCCGATCTGGTCTTCCATGCCGTCCTGGTAGCGCTGGTAGAGCTGCCCGGACCGGCCATGGAAGATCTTCCGGGCGAGGGAGTGGCGGCCCTCCTGGAGGTTCGCCTGGCTCTTGATCTGCCGCCGGTAGCCGGGCTCGTCGGCCAGGCGCAGGATGTGCAGGGTCTTGGAGATGCGCCCGTAGTGGGCGATCGCGTCGCCGAGCGGGGTCGGGCGCCCGTCGCGCGACAGCATGCGGACCACGTCGTACGCGCGCACGGCCCCGGTGTGGATGGAGCCGATGATCCGCAGGATGTCCTCCCAGTGGCGCTCGATCCGCGCGAGGTCGACCCGGCCGCGAGCGGCGTCCTGGAAGGCGCCGTAGTCGGCGGCGCGGTCGATGCGCCACATCTTCTGGTCCGGCAGGTCGGCAAGCTGCGGCGCGTACGCGAACCCGGCCAGGGTGAGCAGGCCGAACACGATGTCGCTGTAGCTCGCGGTGTCGGTGACGATCATCTCCGGGCGCTTGCCGCCGTCGCGGTCGTAGAGGACGTCCAGCACGTACAGGGAGTCGCGCGGGGTGCCGGCCACGACCTTCCCGCCGAGCCCGGCGGCCTGGTCGTTGATCATGTTGAGCCAGGTCGCGCCGCCCCGGCGCCCGAAGTACTTCGGGTTCGGCCGCGCGTAGACGCTGGGGACGGGGACGACGAACCGCATCCCGTCGACCGAGGCGACCAGACCCCCGCCCCAGCTCTGGGCGAGGCCGATGGACGCCTGGTGGCCGATGAGGGCGGCGTTCGCGGCCCGGTAGGTCGCCAGCCGCAGATACGTCTGGTCGACGTGGGACAGCCGCCCGTACTTCAGCGCGTCCGCGCCGCCCAGGACCGGGGTGTAGCCGACGTTGCAGCCGTGGGCGACCAGCAGCGCGGCAATGGTGACGTGCAGGTCTCTGAGGCGGGCCTCGCCGCCGGTCACCGAGGTGAACGCCTGGTCGGCGCCGGTCCAGGAGAACACCTCCAGCAGCACCTCGGGCAGGTCCACCCGGGGCAGCATCGCGTTGACGGCCGCCCGCAGGTCCAGCAGGGAGGCCGGTTCGGGCTCCGGCTCCAGGGCGGCGAAGTGCAGCCGCCCGTCGTCGTCGAAGACGATCTGCGCGTTGGCGGGGACGCGGCCGGCGACCTCCCGGTAGGTGCCGTCCAGCAGCGCGGCCCGCGCCGCCAGGTGCCCGTCTGCCTCGCCGGGCAGGTTCAGGGAGGCCAGCACGGTCGGACGGGCTTGCTGCCACACCTCACCGGCCAGCAGCTTCGCCCGGGGGTCGCCCCACTTGGAGGAGTTCTTGGCGAACACCTGCTTGCTCCGCAGCATCCGGTGCAGCTGCTCCAGGACGCAGAACGTGTACGCCTTCCAATCCACCGTGCCCGGCTCCAGGTGCGGCGCCGCCAGGACCAGGCGCCGCCACGACCCGGTCAGCAGGCCGGTGTCGATCTCGGCCGGGCCGACCTTCTTGCGGCCCATCAGCTCCGGCAGCGACCGCAGCGCGTTCAGCACAGCGTCGCCCTCGGGGGTGGCGTCGAAGTCCACCACGGTAACCAGCAGCTTTAGGAACGGCCGGACGGTGCCGAACCGGTTGACCAGCATCGCCCGCCATGCCTCGTCGGCGTCGGAGTCCAGCGGCGGGGTCAGCTCGAACAGCGCGGCGATCGCCGCGGCCAGCTCGTGCCGGGGCACTACCCGCTCGATCTCCGCCCACATCGCCTCCAGGCTCGCCACCTTCGGCGGCGCGATCTCCCCCGTGTCTGTGTCGACCTGCTCGGAGGTAGTGTCGAACACGACCTGGAACGCGGTCGCCAGCTTCGCCGACGCCCGCTCCACGCGCGGCAAGGTCTTCAGCTTCTCCTTCGCGCTCTCGCGCTCCGCCCTGGCCAGCAGCTTCGTCGCGATCAGAACTTCCAGCAGGTCCAGCGCGTCATCCACCGCCCGCGACGTCAGGTACACCGTGGTGGCTAGCAGCGTCGCCAGCCGCCGAGTATCCGAGTGCCGGCGCAACAGCGACGCCTTGCCGTCCACCCCGTACCGCGACAACTCCGCCAGCCGCCGCGGCGGTATACCCGACACGTCCAGGGCGCCCATCCCGAGCGCGGCGATCTCCACCGCCCGCTCCAGCGCCCGCTTCATCTGCGGGCCCGAGATCCGCACCGGACCGCGCCGCAGCCGGTCCAGCTCCGACACCCGCTCGCCGGGCGGCACCGTCAGCAGCGAGTCCAGCACCGCCCGCTGCCCCACGCTCAGCATCCCGTACAGCGTGTCCCACAACCGCTGGTTCGCCGCCTCCCGCACTGAGCCCACCAGCCGCGCCAGACGGCTCGCCCCCGGCAGCAGCACCCGCCCCTCGCGCAGCCACCCCGCCGCCGCGTCGAACAGCGCCTTCGGCCCGTCCCCCGTCGTCCATGCCCGCGCGTCCAGCCAGCCCGCCAGCTCCTCGCGGACCTCGGCGAAGTCCCGCCAGCCCCCGGCCTCCTGGATCTCCCCGGCGTGCGTACGGGCCGTACCGTCCCGCTCGCCATACAGCTTCAGGCACGAGACGTCCGCGATCTCCAGCTGCCCGGCCAGGTACTCGGCCACCTCCGCCGGCACCTGCCGCGGGTCTGGCATGAACCGGCCCAGGAACCGCACGCTCGTGAGCTGGACCGCGAACCCGAGCCGGTTGTGGGCCCGGCGCTTGGCCCGCACCGCCTCCCGGTCCGCGTCGTCCAGGAAGAAGTACCGCTCCAGCTCCGCCCGTGAGGGCACCTCGTGGAACGACCCGTACCGGGCCGCCTGCTCGTCCGTCAGGAACTCGACCGCCACAACAGCTCTCCGAAGATCGACAACAACGACCCACGAAGGCTCCGACGCTCAATCACCCCAGGTCAAAGCACCAAACTGCCCAGCGAACCCTTAGCGCACGATCTGACACGGATGTTCCTCAGACCCCGTGCCCGCCGAGCGGGTGGGCTCGCGCACGATCCTGGTGAACGTGGAGGCCAACGCCGCTCCGCTGGCCATCGGGGGCGTGGGCCTGTACGCCCGGGTCTCCCCCCCCCGATCAGAGGACCGACCTGGAGCGTCAGGCGGCACGGCTGGTGCGGTGGGCGGCTCAGGCGGGGCACCGGGTGGTGCGGTGCGAGGCGGAGGTCGCCTCGGGCTTGAACGGCTCGCGTGCCAAGATCCGGCGCCTGCTGGCTGACCCGGCGGTGACCACGGTTGTGGTCGAGCACAAGGACCGGCTGGGGCGGATGAACACCGAACTGGTCGAGGCGGCGCTGTCGGCGTCCGGACGGCGGCTGGTGGCGCTGGACGACGGCGAGGTCGAGGAAGACCTGGTGCGGGACATGGTGGAGGTGCTGACGTCGTTCTGCGCCCGCCTGTACGGCCGCCGCTCGGCGCGGAACCGGGCGAAGAAGGCCCTGGAAGCGGCCGCCGCCGGTGAGTGAGAAGAAGCAGCTGCGCGCCCTCGATGCGCCGTTCGTCGCCCTCGGCCCCACCGGTGTGGCGATCCGTGACCGGCTCAAGCACCTCACCCCGCAGGACGAGAAGGTCCTGCGGCTGGTGGGCGAGCACCTGGGACGGCTGGCTTCCCGTGACCTGGCCGTGCGGTGCCGGGACGGGCTGGAGCACTCCACCGACACGTGGGCGGTGCGCAAGCGGGAGCTGACCAACGAGTCGTCCTCCCGCTGGGCGGGGAGCATCACGAAGGCCACGCACGACCAGTGGGCGCTGGCCCGCCGCTGCCAGCTCGCGCACATCCAGTCCCTGGAAGCGGGCGTGCGCACGCTGATGCACCGGCTGTCCCAGCCGGTCGGGGAGAAGGGCGCCGAGAAGGCGCCGGGCGGCTACCGCACCCGGCAGGAGTGGCACGCGAAGACCCGCCGCCTGCACGTCCTTGAGCACCGCCTCGAGCAGGCCGGCGCCGAGCGGGAGGCGGGCCGCGTGCATGTGGTGCGGGGCGGCCGGCGCCTGCTCAACACCCGCCACCACCTGGACGCCGCCCAGCTGACCGAGGCCGAGTGGCGGCGGCGGTGGGAGGCCGAGCGCTGGTTCCTGGCCGCGGACGGCGAGTCCGGCAAGAGGTTCGGCAACGAAACCGTCCGCGTCACCCCCGACGGCGAGGTCAGCATCAAGCTGCCCGCCCCGCTCGCCGGGCACGCCAACGCCCCACATGGCCGGTACGTGCTCGCCTGCCGGGTCGGCTTCGCGCACCGGGGCGCCGAGTGGGCCGACCGCGTCGAGGCCGACCGCGCGGTGGCCTACCACATCCACCTGGACGTGCAGCGCGGCCGCTGGTACCTGACTGCCTCCTGGCAGCGGCCGGCCGTGAAGACGATCCCGCTGGAGGCGGCCCGCGCACACGGCATGATCGGCGTGGACACCAATGCCGACCACTTCGCCGCCTACGAGCTGGACGTGCACGCCAACCCGGTCGGCGACCCGCACCGCTTCTTCTACGACCTCACCGGCACGGCCCAGCACCGGGACGCGCAGATCCGGCACGCCCTCACCCGCCTGCTGCACTGGGCACGCGCCTGCAGCGTGAACGCGATCGCCATCGAAAACCTTGACTTCGCGGCGGAGAAGACCCGCGAGAAGCACGGCCGCCGCAAGCGGTTTAGGCAGCTGATCTCCGGCATGCCCACCGGCAAGCTGAAGGCCCGCCTCGTCTCCATGGCCGCCGAACAGGGTCTCGCGATCGTGGCCGTGGATCCGGCCTACACCTCGAAGTGGGGCGCCCAGCACTGGCAGAAGCCCCTCACCAGCAACACCAGAAAGACCACTCGCCACGACGCGGCCGCCGTGGCGAACGGAAGGCGCGCCCTCGGGCACCCGATCCGGCGACGGACGGCACCGCCCCGGCACCACCAGAGCGATGGTGCCGGGCATCGGACCGCCCAGGCCCCATCGGGCACCCGAGGGCGCGAGGAAACCCGCCCCCGCGTCCCCGGACCACGGACACGATCCGTGCGCGCCGGATGCGGAGCGAACGCGGGGGACCAGAACGCCCAACACCGTTCGGGGCGTTCGGCTGAGCATGGGTTCTGGCAACAGGACTCCCGCTCAGTTTCTAGGAACGGTGTGCAGGTAGCGCCGGTCCCGGTGGTAGAAGCCGTCGACGCGGGCGTCGAGATCACCGCCCGCGTGAGGTGAGGAAGGTCGGCGCCCACAGGATCAGGCAGGGGTCGTACACGAGGGGTCACCCGTCGTACTCGGGGGTCGTGTACGGGGTGTGGTCCGTGTCGTGAGTCACTGTCGAAACTTTCGGCCTTCTGTCCGGGCTGACGGCGTGTACAGGACTCAGTCGTAGGAGCGATCCGTGAGCGGACCTCCGTGCGTCACTGGGGTGTGGGGCCGGGCCAGATGGCCGAGGCATCATCGCGGTGGGGGTCGGGCAGCCGGATCGGGCGGACCGCGATCATACGGCTGCGTTCTTCGGTGACGGCTGTCCACGGGGCGGGGCGCCCGGAGTAGCACAGGGTCGTGAGGGCGAAGACGTTGTCGGCGTAGACCTCGACGTATTCGCCAATGGTGAGGATGCGCAGGGTGGCAGCGGGTTCGGCCAGGATGGTCTCGCCGAGCCGGGTGCCGTCGGGGCCGGTGACCCAGAGGTTCTTGCCGTCGCAGCCGACAGCGAGGGCAGGGCGGCCGTCGTCCGGTGTGTAGGTGCGCAGGGTGATCTCGACGGGCCCGGATATGCCGATGTCGCCGACCGCGTGCAGGGCGGGGCGGTCGGTTTCCTCGTCGAGCCAGGGGTTCAGGCCGGGCCACCATTCCAGGCGGGGCGCCGAACTCTCCTGTATGACAAGGGACTTGGGCTGGGCGAGCATGCCGCGGCAGCGGTCCCCGGTGTCGGTGAGGCCGACCTGCCGGGGCGTGGTGTGCACGACGACGCGGGAGCCGTCGGGCGCGGCGATGACGCGAGGGGCGTACGAGCCGGTCGGTCCGAGAGGGCCGTGACGGGTCCAGGGGCCCCGCAGGCTCGGGGCAGTCCACGACTCGAAGCCACGGGTCGCGCCGATGGAGCCGAGCAGCAGCCAGCTTCCGTCGTCGAGACGTTCCAGGACCGGGCACTCCAACTCGTCGACGTCGCCGGGTGAGATGAGCGGCGGCTGGACGGTCCAGTGCTCCAGGTCGTCGGAGGTGGCCCAGGCGACGCAGCCGCTGACCTCGACCGGGAGGGAGGCGTCGCTCGCGCAGACGACCATCACCCAGCCGTCCGTCTCGTCGTCGCGTACGACGAACGGGTCGCGCCAGGCCATCTTCTCGCCGGTGCGGTACCAGCGCGGGTCCGCCTCGACCACCGGCGCGGTGCCGTGGCGGCGCCAGCCGGTGCCGTCGGTGCGGTCGGAGTAGGCGAGGCCGACGGTCTGCAGGGGCCAGCCGCCCGGCGTCAGCCCGCTCACCCCGGTGTAGAACATGGCCATTCCGTCGCCGTGCCGGATGGGGTGCATGGTCCACACGGCCTGCTGGTCGAAGCGGCCGGGCAGGCCGACCCCGAAGGCGGTGCCCTGCGATTGCCAGCCGACCAGGTCGGTGGAGGTGGCCCGGCCGTAGGAGGTCTCCATCCGCAGATGGTCGAACTCGGCCGTCCAGGGCCCCTGCAGATGCAGCACCGCGTACGTGCCGTCCTCATCCCGCAGCAGGGCGAAGTCGTTCACGCAGAGGCCGGGCGGGGCGTATCGCATGCACAGTTCCTGTCGGCTCACAGCGCCCAAACGCATGCGCTGACCATCGATCAAAACGGACTCACTTTGGAATCGACCCAAGTAAATATGAACGCAAACGCTTGCGCAACAACGAGGCCGGGTTTACGGTCACGTCACCCACAGATCACACCGACGTGAAACCAACGGGAGGAATCGCCCCGTGACGGCCAGCATCAACGACGTCGCCCGCGCCGCCGGCGTCTCCGCGTCCACCGTGTCCCGCGCCCTACGCGGCCGGCCGGGCGTCTCCGACGAGGTTCGGGACCAGATCAAGGCCGTCGCCGACCGACTCGGCTATACCGCCTCCCGCTCCGCCTCCAGCCTGGCCAGCGGCCGCACCTACACCATCGGCGTACTGGTCCCCTACGTGGGCCGGTGGTTCTTCGGCACCGTGCTGGACGCCGCCGAGCAGGTGTTCAGCCCCGCTGGGTACGACGTGCTGCTGTACAACCTGGGCTCGCCGGAGACGCGCAAGCGTTTCTTCACCAGGCTGCCGGTCCGCAAGCGAGTGGACGCGGTGCTGTCGCTGCTCATTCCTGACGATGAGGAGTCGGCCGCGCTGCGCTCACTGGGGGTGCCGCTGGCCACCACGGTCGGCGGCACGCGGCCCGGCTTCACCGTCGTCGGCATCGACGACCGGGCCGGCACCGAGAGCGCCGTACGGCATCTGGTGAACCTCGGCCACCGCCGCATCGGCATGATCAGCGGGTCCAGCGGGCCGCTGCACTGGACCACCCCCATCGAGCGCCGCAACGCATACCTGGACGTCCTGGCCGACGCCGGGATCGAGCACGACCCGGCTCTGGAGGCGGACGGTGACTACACCGTCGAGGGCGGTGAGCGTGCGATGACCGAGCTGCTGGCCGCTTCCCGGCCGCCGACCGCCGTGTTCGCGCAGTCCGACGAGATGGCGATGGGCGCCCTGCGCGCCCTGCGCCGCCACCGGCTGAAGGTGCCGGAGGACGTGTCCGTCGTCGGCTTCGACGACCATGAACTCGCCGACGTGGTCGGCCTGACCACTGTCGCCCAGCCGGTCGCCGAGCAGGGCGCCGAGGCTGCGCGGCTGCTGCTGCGCCAGCTCGACGAACCCGACGCCGAGCCAGCCGGGCACGTCCAGATGCCCATCCGCCTCGTCCTGCGCGAGACCACCGCCCCGCCCCGTCCGCGCGGACCGCAGTAACCGCCACCCTCCCCCCACGCCCTTGAGCCCCACACCCCCACGCCCGCCACAGCACTTCCGCACCCCGAACCCTCGCCACAGCACGGAGGCATAACCATGAGCTCGACCAGCAGAAGGCACCGCCGCACAGCCTGTACGGGCCTGGCTCTCGCCCTGCCCCTGGCGGCGCTGGCCGCCTGCGGCGGGGGCGGCGGCACCGACGCCTCCGCGGAGGCGGGCAGCGGCAAGGGCACCATCAGCGTCTGGGCCCACCAGGGCCAGAAGAGCGAGGACGCCGCCGTGCAGGCCGCGGTGAAGTCCTTCAACTCCTCGCAGAGCGACATCAAGGTCGAGCTGAAGCTGATACCCGGCAACGACTACACCAAGACCATCACCGCCACCAGCGCCTCCGAGCTGCCGGACGTGATGGAGTTCGACGGCCCGACGATGGCGAACTTCGTCTACAACAAGAAGCTCGCCCCCATCGACGACTACGTCTCCTCCAAGACGATGGCCAACGCCACCGACGCGATCAAGTCCCAGGGCGAGATCGGCGGCAAGCACTACGGCCTGGGCATGTACGACTCCGGCCTGGGCATCTACGGCAACAAGAAGCTGCTGGACGCGGCCGGCGTGAAGTACCCGACCAGCCTGTCCGACGGCTGGACGGCCGCGCAGTTCACCGCCGCGCTCAAAGCACTGAAGGCCAAGGACTCCGACGGCAAGACCCTCGACGTTCAGGAGAACAACGGGCTCACCACCGAGTGGGGAACCTACGGCTTCGCCCCCATCGTCTGGTCGGCGGGCGGTTCCCTGCTCAAGGACGGCAAGGCGGAAGGCGCCCTCGACACCCCGGCCGTGGTCTCGGCCCTGAAGACCTTCCAGTCCTGGAAGACCTACGTCGACCCCAACACCGACGGCAACGCCTTCGCCAAGGGCCGCGTCGCCCTGAGCTGGGTCGGCCACTGGATGTACCCCACCTACAGCAAGGCCCTCGATGACGACCTCGTCGTCCTGCCTCTGCCCGACTTCGGCAACGGCCCCAAGACCGGCCAGGGCTCCTGGGCGTGGGGCATCGGCGCCGACAGCAAGAACGCCAAGGCCGCCGGCGCGTTCATGGACTACCTCCTCAACGACACCAACGTCACAGCGATGACGACGGCCAACGGCGCCCCGCCCGCCACCAAGTCCGCGCTCGCCGCGTCCCCCCTGTACAAGCAGGGCGGCCCGCTCCAGTTCTTCGCCGACCAGCTCGCCCAGCCCTGCGGCGACAGCGACATCACCAAGTCCTGCGTCGCCGTCACCCGCCCGGTGACCGCCGGATACCCCACCATCACGGCCAAGTTCGGTGAGGCCCTCAACTCGATCTACGGCGGCGCCGACCCCAAGAGCGCCCTGGCCAAGGCCGCCCGCGCCATCGACCAGGACTTCTCCGACAACGCCGGCTACAAGATCCCGTAAGACGATCGGCCGGTGGCGGGCTCGCGCACGCCGCGCCCGCCCCTGGCCGGGAACAGGACCCATCCGTGACATCCGTCGAACCGGCGCACGCCGCGCCCCACGCCCGGGAGAAGGCCCCGCCCGTGACCGCCGTCAAGCCCGTGCGTCCGGCGCGCCCTGTGCGCCCCGGGCGCAAGAACCGCGACGGGTTGCACGGACTGCTCATGTCCACGCCCGCCGTCGCCGGGCTCATCGCCTTCGTCGGCATACCGTTCGGCTACGCCGTCGTCCTCTCCTTCTACAACGTCCGCCTCGGCTCCCCGCTCGCGCCGTCCTTCTTCGGCCTGGAGCAGTACCGCCGGCTGTTCACCGACCCCGACCTGTCCGGTCCCTTCCTGCGGGCCCTGCTGAACAACCTGACCTTCGCCGTCGTCGTCGTCCCCGTCCAGACGGGCCTCGCCCTCGGGCTGGCGATCCTGCTCAACCGCAAGCTCAAGGCGATCGGCCTGTTGAGGTCCTTCTTCTTCATGCCGGTCGTCTTCCCGATGGCGCTGGTCGCCGTGATCTGGCGGCTCATCCTCGCCCGCAGCGACCAGGGCATGCTCAACTCCGCACTGCACGCGGTGAGTTTCGGCAACTGGGGCGCTTTCGACTGGCTCGGCGACTCCGCGACCGCGATGGCCTCGATCATCGTGCTGTCCATCTGGCAGGGCGTCGGCTTCCAGATGGTCATCCTGCTCGCCGGTCTCCAGCAGATCCCCACCGAGCTCTACGAAGCCGCCGAACTCGACCGCGCGAGCCGCTGGCAGCAGTTCCGCCACGTCACCCTGCCCGGCATCCGCGGCACCCTCGTTTTCGTCGCCATGCTCACCTCGGTGCTCTCCTTCCGGGTCTTCGACCAGGTCTACGTCCTCATCGATGGCGGCGGCCTCAACGAGGACGCCGCCCGCACCGTGATGTACCAGGCCGTCACCACCGCCTTCGACCAGAACAACGTCGGCCAGGCATCCGCGATCACCGTCGTCTTCTTCCTGATCGTCGTCGCCCTGACCCTCATCCAGCGCCGCGTCGTCCGGCCCGACAACGAGGACTGACCATGAGCACCAACACGGGCCTCACCCGCACCCCCCTGCGCCGCTTCCTCGACTACGCCGTCCTCTGCGTGCTGGCGTTCATCTTCGTGCTGCCCGTCCTCTACCTGTTCATGGGCAGCCTCAAGCCGTCCGACGAAGTGCTCAACGGCCTGTCCGGCTTCCTCCCCACCCACCTGTCCTTCGACAACTACACCGCCGTCCTCGACAGCCTCAACTCCGACAGCACCGGCTACTTCTGGCGCTTCATGGGCATCTCACTGCTGCTGGCATTCGTGGTGGTGACGGGCGGCCTGTTCGTCAACTCGATGGCGGCGTACGGGCTGTCACGGCTGAAGTGGCGCGGCCGGAACGCGGTCTTCACCCTCATCCTGCTGCTGATGCTGGTCCCGTTCGAGTCGGTAGCCGTCCCGCTCTTCTACATGTTCAACGACCAGCGCAACACGCTCTTCATCCAGGCGGTCCCGTTCATCGCCAACGCCTTCTCGGTCTACCAGTTCCACACGTTCTTCCGCTCGATCCCGCCGAGCATCGAGGAAGCCGCCCGTCTCGACGGCGCGGGCCCCTGGCGCACCTTCTTCGCCATCATCGTCCCGATGTCCAAGCCGGCCTTCGCCTCCGTGGCGATCCTGACCTTCCTCACCCAGTGGGGCTCCTTCCTCTGGCCGGTCCTGATGGTCTCCGACCCCTCGGTACGCCCGCTGCCCCTGGAGATGAGCGTCTTCCAGGCCCAGCTGCCCCCGGACTGGGGCCAGATCCTCGCCTTCGGCGTCCTACTCGTCCTGCCCGTCCTGATCGTCTTCGCCTTCTTCCAGCGGTGGTTCGTCCAAGGCGTCGCCAGCTCCGCCGTCAAGGGCTGAGGGCCGCTCCACGGCAAGCAGCCCGCGACCTGGCCGACATCAAGTGGGACCCGGGCCGCTTCGGCACGCTCCACGTGCGCCACGGCAAGGGTGCCCGCGGCTCGGGCCCACGTGAGCGGATGGTGCCGCTGATCAACGGCGCCGACCGCACACTGCGGTGGTTCATCGGGGACGTATGGGGTCAGTTCGACGACGAGCACACCTGCCCCGGCGCCCCGCTGTTCCCCTCCGAACCCAAGAACACCGACGGCTCCTCGCGCCGGGTCGGCGACGACGCCCTGCGGAACGGCCTGGTGGCCGCGGCAAAAGCCCATCTGCCCGGCTGGGCCGGCAAACTGACGCCGCACGTCCTGCGGCACTTCTGCGCATCCGAGCTCTCTCTCAGCGGCCTTGACCTGCTCGCGATCCAGGGGGTCCTTGGGCACTCCTGGATCGCCACGACGATGCGGCACATCCACGTCCAGCAGACCCGGGGCGAGGACGCCTCGGCGGCCGGGCAGCAGCTGGCCGCGAAGCGGCTGGAAGGACTCGTGCGATGAAGTGGAACCTGCGGCTGACCGCCGCGAACAAAGCGATCTGGAAGGCCGTCGAGCGGACGGACGTGACCGTCGACGCGACTACCGGCGCAGCCGCTGGCCGAACACGGCCAACCCCCACCTGCTGATCACCCAGAAGACCGCCGTCGAACCAGGCCCGGCCAGCACGCTCTGGACTACCCGGGCCACCTGACCTCACCGTCACCCTTGAACGGCTCCGTGCCGACCGCCGGCTCGAAGAGGTCCTCACCCACGGCGCCGACCCGTTCCACCTCGCGCTCGTCTTTAGCGGATCAAGGCGCATCTGGTTTGATTGTGCTCGGTCACGGTGGTCGCGTACCTGCTCAGCCGCCCTCGGCAGGAGCCCGCCTGCCCTTCCTCCCCCGCATAGGGGGAGAGGCCGTCCTCCGCCGAAGAGGCTCAGGCGAAGCGGCTCAGATCAGCCCGTTCTCCCGGGCGTACAGCGCGGCCTGGGGCCGGTGGTCGCGCAGGCCCAGCCGGCTCAGCACGCGGGAGATGTGGTTCTTGACGGCGCCCTCGCTCAGGTAGAGCCGGGCGGCGATCTCCTTGTTCGTGGCGCCCGTAGAGATGAGCCGGAGCACCTCCGTCTCCCCGGGCGTCAGCAGGTCGGGCGCGGGGATGCCGGCCGCGAACTCCGCCTCGGGGCCCAGGGGACGCACGGGGTGCCCGCCTGGGCGGACCGCCGACCGCCTGGTGCGGATGCGCCGCCGCGTCGCGAGCGCCGGTGACGCACTCCATCCGCTCGTCTCGAGGTTGCGAACCGGTCGGCAAACGTGCGCCTGCGTGGACTGCCGAGTCGGCGCGATGTGGCCATCGCATGGCTGCCGCTGCCTACTTGGTTCGCAACATGAGAGCGTGGCGAGTGTGGTCGCCGTAGACGCCAGTCTCGTCGCCGCGGATGCCGTACCACTTCTGGAATCTGGCCACGGCCATCCGGACCTCCTTGTCGTAGAGGCCATCGATCGCGCCGCCGTCGTAGATGTTCGGCACCTGGAGCAGACGTACCTGCAACTCGTATACTCCATGGCCGCTGTCGCCCTGGCGCAGTACGCCCGTGCCCGGGATCTCGGGGAGCGAGGGAGCCGGGTCGTCGGGCAGCGGCCGGTCCAGCCGCCCAGAGGGTGGGGAGGGGGCCTCCCTCGGTATGGGGTTGTTGTTGACCAACAGCGAGGAGGCGAGAATCAATCCGCTCACGGCGCCGACCCCGAAGACTCCGGCGACACGGGTTTCCCGCCGGTCGGTGAAGCGCCGCCATCCTTGACTTCTCTTCATCGCGTGCGAGCGGACGGGTGGCGGTAACGCCCCCGAGGGCGGGGCGCCGAGTTGGTCCGCCTGCGGGACCGGGCGCTGGGGGGTAGTCGGCCGGCTGGCGTCCAGGGGCGGACCGGTCCCGCGACGCGCGCGCCTGTGCTGGGGGGCCGGGGGCAGGAAGGTCACCGGCGGCGCGGTGCGCGTCGGGCCTGCGCCACGCACCTGTGGCGGCCTTCCCGTCGGCGGGGGTGGAACAGTCTCCGGATGCGCCCCACGCAGCCACAGCGGCTCCACTACGACATCCTGCTGAACATTGACCTGGTGTGGGCCACCGGTCCGCAGTGGCTCCACGACAGGCGGCGGGACGGCGTGCGGTCGATCCGGATCCGGGTCGGGCCCATGACTTACCGGTTGAGTCCGTCGGGGCGGGGGAGGGGACGGAGCCGGGGGTAGGGACGGGGTCGGATCAGTGAAGTCGGCGTCCGTGGCCAGGTTCGCGGTGTCGAGCCCAGGACGGGGGCGGGATCTCGTCCCGCCCTGCTGCTCGTCGAACGCGTACAGGTCGGCGCGTGCGGCGTCCAAGGCGTCCAGCACGGCTTGAAAGGAGTCCTGTATCTCCTGCGCAATATCAGGACCTGAACCGGGAGCTTGCTGTGGTTCGGTGTCGTTGAGGCCCACCGGCAGTCCTCCTCAACCAAGTACGTGCCATGTCATGGTCTTGTGTTCCCAGGGACGGTTCCGTGACGGGAGACTGAGCCGCACGGATCAGGCCTCGTCTTGCTGTTTCGTTGTCATGCGATACGCAGCCCGTGCGGCCTTGTCTCATCCGTCTTGTGGGACGCAGGCCACATCCATCGCCGAGGCCCCCGGCGGCACGGGCGGCGAGCCGGGGAGTCCGCATTCGGGATCGCGGGATGGTTTGCTGCTGCGCTGGATCCGTCCTGGATCACCTGTCACACCGTCACGGGCAAGGTGTCGCTTTCGGGCGGCCTCGGGTTCCGCCCTGCCGTGATCGGGATTTACAGGCCGAGCAGTGGCTGTTCGGTCCAGACGGTCTTGCCCTCGCGGGTGTAGCGGGTGCCCCAGCGCTCGGTGAGCTGCGCCACCAGGAACAGGCCCCGCCCGCCCTCATCGGTGATGCGGGCGCGACGCAGGTGCGGTGCGGTGTGGCTTGCGTCGGCGACCTCGCAGACGAGACATCGTTCACGGATGAGTCGCAGGGTCACGGGACCGTTGGCGTAGCGGTAGGCGTTGGTGACCAATTCACTGGCGATCAATTCGGTGGTGAACGCCAGGTGTTCCAGTCCCCATTCGGTGAGCTGGCTTGTGGTGAGCGTTCTGGCTTGGGCGGCGGCGGTTGGTTGCAGCGGCAGTTGCCAGGAGGCGACGTTCTGCGGTGGCAGTACGCGGGTGCGCGCGACGAGCAGCGCGATGTCGTCGGTGGGCTGTGCGGAGACGAGGGAGTCGACAACCGCCTGGCAGGTCTGCTCCAAGGGGTCCGCGGGGTGGGTGAGCGCTGCGCACAGCCGTTGCAGGCCCGTGTCGACGTCGATGTGACGTTCGCCGATGAGTCCGTTGGTGTAGAGCGTGAGCAGGCTGCCCTCGGCCAGTTCGATCTCGCGGGTCTCGAACGGCAGGCCGCCCAGGCCGAGCGGTGGGCCGGGGGGCAGGTCGAGCAGGCTGGCCTGTCCGTCCGGTGTGGTCACGACCGGCAGCGGGTGGCCGGCGCGTGCCGAGGAGCAGTGCCGGGAGACGGGGTCGTAGACGGCGTACAGGCAGGTGGCGCCGACAACCTGCTCGCCCGCGGGGTCGTCGGCTGTCTCTTGTTCCGCGGCAAGGAGGTTGACCAGGTCGTCCAGTCGGGAAAGGACCTCGTCCGGCGCCAGGTCGAGGGTGGCGAGAGTGTGCACGGCGGTACGCAGCCGGCCCATCGTGGCAGCGGCATGCAGTCCGTGCCCCACCGCGTCGCCGACGACGAGTGCGACCCTGGCCCCCGACAAGGGGATGACATCGAACCAGTCACCGCCCAGGCCTGGGGCCGTACTGGCCGGGAGGTAGCGAGGGACCACGTCGACGGCCGACTGGTGCGGCATCGTCCTCGGCAGCAGGGTGCGTTGCAGGGTGGACGCGGTCTGCTGCTCCTGGGTGAAGCGTCTGGCGTTGTCGATGCTGATGGCGGCGCGCGAGGCCAGTTCCTGGGCCAGTGTGAGGTCGTCGGCCTCGAACGGCTCGGGGTGCCGCGATCGCCACAGGCTCATGACACCGAGGACCAGGCCGCGCGCGGCCAGTGGCACCACGATCAGGGAATGGACCGAGAGGTCCGGTGCGTGCTCGCCCTGACGCGGTTCTGCGGAGAACCAGTCGGGCGAAAGGACCGGTTCGAGGACGGGACGCCCGTCGGCCAGGCATCTGGCCTGCGGTGAGCCGGGGGCGAACTGTACCGGCTCCACTTCCCGGTGCGGCAGGTCGGGCTCCTGGGCCAGGACGCTGCGGACCGCGACGCGTGCGACAGGTCCTGAGGAGGTCTGCGCCGGCTCCTCGCCCCGCGTCACCGGTTCTGACAAGTCCACCGATACGTGGTCGGCCAGGTGAGGGACCATCACATCCGCGAGTTCCCAGGCTGTCTCTCCCACATCGAGCGTTGATCCGATGCGGGCGGCGGCCTTGTCGAGGAGCGCCAGCCGCAGTCGGGCCCGATGCCGTTCGGTGACGTCCTCGATCGTCTCGGCCACTCCCAGGATCCGGCCGGCGGGATCTTCCAGTCGGAAGGCCGAGACGGACGCGGCCCGCTCTCGAGTCGGATCCCGCTCCAGGCGGGCGTACTGCTCGGTGGAGACCAGTGATCTTCCGGTCTCCATCACATGGCGCACCCGGTCCACGGATTTCCGCGCATCCTCGGCGACCAGCAGCGCGCCCGTGGGCATTCCCCGAAATGAGGCGGCCGGGATGCCGACGAACCGTTCGACCGCTCGGTTGACCCGCAGAATCGTCATCTCGGGGCCATGGACGACCAGACCGATCGGGCACCGGCGGAACAACCCGTCCAGGACCGCGCGGTCCCTTTGCCACTCGAGGACCTCCGCCGCGGGCGCCCCGACGAGGAACCACTCGCGGACAAGGTCACCGCGCAGGAGCGCACGTGCCCTGAAACCCATCTCCACGAGCCGCCCGCTGCGATGCCGCACCGCCAGTACGCCGAACCAGCCTCCGTCTCTCCTGCACATCGCCATGGCGTCCTTGGCGGCCGGCAGGTCGCGGGGATCGATCAGGACATCGAGCGCCGGACGGCCGATCACTGCTGTCTCCGCGTAGCCGAGCAACTCCTGCGCCCGCCGGCTCCAGCCGACCACGGTTCCCCGGTCGTCGAGCACCGCCGAGGCGGCGCGGTGCAGCGCGAACGGATCATCCCCGCTCTCGCTGAGCACCGTCATCCGCTTGTCCACCCCGAACACCACCTCGTACTCGGATACCGATGTTCTCCCCCTGGTTCTTCGCACGCGGCCGGCAACTGGCGTGACTCAGAACCGGGCGGGTCACTCGCTGCTCCAACGCCGGTGCGCAGACCAGGCTGATGCCATGAGACGTATTGAACCTGGTCAAGGCCCAGCTGCCTGCCGGGCGCCGTGTCGCGGCGTGGCGGCCCTCACCCGCACGGTCCCACCCGGGATCCGCCCTGCCACCCGCGCCACACGCGACCATGCCCGCGCGGGCAGTGACGACCGACCTGGCAGCTCACCAGATCCGCGGTCAAGGTCATCGTCCGCTCGCGGGGCCCGTCCCGAACTGTCGATGAGCGGGGCAGCCCGGCTGATCAGCGTGCCTGCCTCTTCACGCCAAAGCGGGCTGGGGTCCGGGGTTGGTGCACGGCTTCGTCGGCGGTTCCCCCGTGCTGGTGACGGGCCGTGTCTCATGCTGAGGGATGTGAACTTGCCCCGGCGTCCGCTATGACCCCAACTCCCGGGCCTTCTACGACCGCAAGCGCGCTGAGGGGAAACGCCGTACCCAGGCGGTGATCGCCCTCCGCCCGCCGCAGGGTCAACGTCCTGTGGGCCCTGATCCGGGACCGACGTCTCCACCAAGTCGTCCCTCCCCAGCCACCGACTAGCCCCCGTTCCCTTGCCCTCACTGATGGGCCGTCGTACTCGGCCCCTGGAGGCGAAACGTCCAGGGAGGAGAAAGCCTCGGTGGCCAGCGCCTCGAACGAATCGTTCGGCGGCTGGACGAAGACCCTCACCGATCCTCGCCTCTGCGCGGCGATCGTCGACCGGCTCACCTTCGGCGGCAACATCATCGAGACTGGAACCGACTCCCACCGCCTCGCGCACGCCAGGGCCCAGCAGGGCGGCGGCTGACCGACGACCGGCAGCGGCGTCAGCGAAGCCGGAACGACGCCCGCTGCTGCCATCGCGATCCGTCGTGGACCATGAGATCCACCGACGATACGCGGGCAGTGATGGGAAGCCGGCTGCGAAGATCGGCCTCGGTCTCCTCCAGGAGGTCATCGTCTTGCCCCTGGGCGATGGTCAGATGCGGAACGATGTCCTCGAACTGCCCGCCGAACGGCGGCGTCTCGGGCCACCGATCCGCGATCGCCTCGGTGAGCCGGCGAAACAATGCGTCCGGTTCGGGGGCGAGATACAGAATCCCGGGGAACCGCCCGCAGCTCTCGAACCGGGCCTCGAAGGGCCTATGACGCCTGATCACCTCATCGATGGCAGCACAGGTGTCGCTGTGGATGCGGCTCTCGTCGAGGAATGGGAAGAGCACAGTGACGTGAGCCGGGACCCCCGCACGGGCCGAGGGGTCCAGCCGGTCCCGCCATGCTCGAACAGCAGGTTCCGCTTCAGGGACCTTCACGATCAGTCCCTACTGCCCTGCTTGAAACTCGCTGGAGTCGTCGCCTGCCATCGCACATGTGTATCAGTGGGTCCAGAGGGCAGCGACCAATTATCGCCGCAGGCGGCTGAACCCGCGGTCGGCAGCCCATTCAGCACCATCTCTACGCCCACCAACGCCCACCAGGTGAGAACAGGTGAGGACGGCCCCTGCCGCCGGGCGATAGCGGCTGTACGTTCTCGCCCTCGGTGAGGCGGTCACAAGTCGTCTTCTTCGTCGGCGGGTTCGGGTTCGCGGGT
The DNA here is from genome assembly GCF_042894545.1 of Streptomyces sp. NPDC001530. Taxonomy (NCBI): domain Bacteria; kingdom Bacillati; phylum Actinomycetota; class Actinomycetes; order Kitasatosporales; family Streptomycetaceae; genus Streptomyces; species Streptomyces sp. NPDC001530. The sequence goes on along the minus strand of NZ_JBIAVS010000020.1, from coordinate 80,813 downwards.
GTAGGCGAGGTCGAGGACGTAGCGCTCGGTGATCGGGCAGTTGTTCAAGGCTTCGGTGAGCTGGCCGTCGGGGGAGTCGTCAACGAGCTGGTCGAGGGTGGTGTTGTAGTAGTCGGCAGCTGCCTGGCGGTTGGCCCAGGCCTGGCCTTCATTCACACCCGGGCGGGGCAGGGTCATTTCCCCGCTCGCGCCGAGGCCGACTGGTTGACGACGAGGAAACCGGTTTCGGATTCGATGCTGATGGCGCGTGGCCTTCGGCATCAGCGGGTGGAGCCGGCGGTATGTCCCAAATGCGGATGGTGACGTGACGTTGATGGCCGGCTGGAGGCTGCGCAGGCAGGCGGCAGCCATGGCGTCGTCGCCGAGATAGGCATCCGAGTCGTAGACCTCCAAGACGCGGCGGCCTGGGCGTGGCCTTGGAGCTGTATTCGGCCAGGAGCGCCATGAGTGCCTTCACCTTGCCTGCTCGTCGGTGATCTTTACGTAGGAGGCGTCGCCGATGGGTTTTGAAGTCGCTCACATGGCCGAGGGGGTTGGACCGCGGATCAGTCCCAGTCGGACGCTGGCTGGTTGATCCGCCCACCTCGGTGCGGTGAAGGGATGTAGCCCTCAGCGCCTGCGGGCAGTGCGGACGCACACGCCGACGAGCAGGCACTGACCAGCAGGGGCAACACGTCGGTGGCCACGCGCAACGAGACCCACACCTGATGGAGTGCACCCTGCTCGATCGGCCGGTCACAGACACTGCAGTGGTGAATGGCCGTTGCGCCCCAGCGCTGGGGATCCAGGTCTGCCAGATCGAGTTCCGCGACGGAGTCCTGGGGCGGCCGAAGGTGAGGGAAGGGCGGTCGCAGCTTGTAGTTACCGAACAGCGCGCGAGTGCTCACCGTACTGCGGGTCAACTTCAGGCACCGGGTGATCTCGTAGGGGAACCAGTGAAGCCGGTAGGAGGTATAGAGGCTGAACGCCTCCAGGCTGCTCATGGCCCCGATCTCGGGCGGAATGCGGACCAGGTTGCTGCCGTAGAGCACGAAGTGCTTGACCGCGGTGAGTTTGGCGATGCTCGGCGGCAGGGTGATGACCTGCCGCCGCTCTTTCGGGCTGAGTTCGACAAGGGGGCGGAACTCTTCCCGCCCGTCGTCGGCGGCCTCGTCGACCAGCTCCAGTAGGTGCTGCCAGCCCGGGGCTGAGGTGTCCTGTCGTTCGGTGTGAAACCCAACCCGGGCTCGTGGATGCGGCTTGGACTGGTCGAAGCACGAGCAGATGTCTCGGTATGAACCGCGCCCACCAGGGGCAGAGTCCGATGTGTCGTCCCAGCGGTTCACGTAGAGCGTCGGCTCTCCCTCGTCCGTCATGGCGCCAAGATACGGAGGTTGCGGCGGCCCGTCCCGGCGATTATGCGGCCGAGACGGTCAGCTGGCGTCGGCCTGGGCTTTGGTCTGGGCGAGCCGATACGTTTTGCTGCTGGTCTGGATGATGTTCCCGCCAGGGTGAGCCGGTCGACGATGCCCGCGTAGGGCCGGGGATCGGTGAAGGCTTGGTCCAGCTGCTGAAGCGGGACATCCACCCGGTACATGACGGACACGGGCAGGCCGCGAGTAACGTGGGTCTTCGATCTTGAGCGGTGCGCCTGCTCAGGGCCTCTGACGTTTCGTTACGCTCAGTGAGGGCACTTGGTGGCTTCGGCCGGGGCCGCAGGCGCGCCGGGCCCCCGGGGCACTACACGGCTGCGGTCCCTCTCCGGGACTACGGGTGCAGCTTCTCGCCCTTGGCCAGCATCGCTACGTACTTCTCTATCCGGCGCGCCCGGGTCTCGGGCTTTTTGGCGTCTTGGACCCGGTACAGGATCGCGTAGCGGTTCTGCCGGTCCAGTGTCTCGAAGAACTCGGCCGCGGCCGGGTCGGCGGTCAGGGCCGCCGCGAGGTCGTCCGGCACCGTGGCGGTCTTCGCGCCGTCGTAGGCCGCCTCCCAGCGGCCGTCCGCCTTTGCGCGGTCGACCTCGGCCTGCCCCGGGGGCTGCATCCGGCCCTGCTCGATCAGGGCGGCCACCTTGTCCCGGTTGACCTTGGACCACTTGCTGCGCGGCTTGCGCGGGGTGAACCGCTGGAGCCACCACTGGTCGTCGAACTTGGCCTTCTGGCCGTCGATCCAGCCGTAGCAGAGTGCCACGTCGAGCGCCTGGGCGTAGTCCAGCGCGACGATTCCGGGGCCCTTCTTGCGAAGCTTGAGCCAGATGCCGGACGAGACGGCGTGGTTCTCGCCGAGCCATGCCTGGAATGCCTCGGCGGATTCGAATGCGACGATCTCCAAGTCCTGAGTCACCCCAGCAGCGAACCACACCCGGCCGATTGTCGTGACGCATTCGGGCACGGCCCCGGATGCAGGATGCCCGTGGACCTGCGTGATCATCCCTGTTCTCGACGCAGAACGATCATGCAGGAGCCACGGGCTTGCTCAACGATACGACGTTGCTGCTCGACCTCGACGGGGTATCCGTCGCGCGGGTTGAGCGGCTGGCCGACGGAAGGCGCCGAGTTCACCTGGTCACGGCCGACGAGACAGCCAGGGCCTGCCCGGCCTGCGGGGTGTTCGCCACCCGGGTGAAGGGCTCGGCGGTGACCCGCCCGCGCGATCTCCCTTACGGCGAGAGCGGTTTGGAGTTCCGCCGGCACAAGCGCCGCTGGTGGTGCCGCGAGGCCGGCTGCCCTCGCCGGTCAAGAGCAGCGCGCAGGGGCGTGCGTCCGCGCGCAGCCCGCTTGCGGGTTCAGCTTCAGTAGCTGTTCTCTTTCCGATCTTGGGTGATGGGCGTCGAACGGGAGTCCCGATTGGGTGGTCGTGGGGCGCCTGGCGCATACGGGCGGGGCCTCCTGAACAGCTCGTTGGTGTCGAATCACCGTGCAGCAGGAGGCCCCGGTGAATGGTGGTCGGCGGGATCCACGTCGAAAACGCGGGCTTCCCCTGGCTGGACGGCCGGTTCATCGAGCGACCCGGGTTGGCGGGGATGCGGCCTCTGCTCGAGCGTGAGCTGGCGCTGGTCGAGCTCATCGACGACGCGTATCAGGAGTGCGAGATCGCGTACGACGTCGCTGCACATTGGCAGGGACAAAGCGTGGTCCGGTTGATGGGGGAGCCGCGGTGAAGCGGAGGGAGGCATATGACTTGTGCAAGCCTCCTGCAAGTCGGGGCGGACATATGCAGGATGGGCAGCACCAGCGGAGGGTGCGGGCGCAGTGTACGTGGGGGGACCGCGTTGCCGTTGACCTTGCCACCCGACCTTTCTGAAAGGTGTCGGCGTGAAACCCAAGGGGCGGGTCAGGGAACGTGAAGCCCTCGATCGGTTCGTCGCGGGCCTGCGTGAGGGATTGAGCGGTGTCGTCCTCCTACGCGGTGACGCCGGCATCGGTAAGACCGTCTTGCTGGATCATGCGGCCGCGGAGGCCGCCGACCTGTGCGTGCTGCGGGTGGCGGGTGTGGAGGCGGAGTCCGGGTTCCCTTTCGCGGCGCTGCACCGTCTGCTCGTACCGTTCCTGGACGGCCTCAAGGAGCCTGGCGCGCTGCCCGCGGCCCAGCGCGCGGCGCTGCGGGTGGCCTGTGGACTGGCCGACGGCCCGGCCGCCGACCAGTTCCTTGTGGGGCTCGCGACGCTCACGCTGCTTGCGGAGGCCGCGAAGCAACGGCCTCTGCTGGCCTGCGTCGATGACGCCCAGTGGCTCGACAAGGAGTCCTTGGGCGTGCTCGCCTTTGTAGGCCGGCGGGTGCACGCCGAGGGCGTCGGCCTGCTGTTCGCCGCGCGGACCGGTTTCGACGCGCCCGCGGGCCTTCCGTCTACCGAAGTCGCCGGTCTGGAGGACGAGTTCGCTCTGGAACTGCTGCGGGAGACCGTGCCCGGACAGCTCGACACCCGCGTCGCGGCGCGGATCGTGGCCGCGACGGCCGGGAACCCGCTGGCACTGGCTGACCTGGGGCAGGAACTGTCCGCCGACCAGCTCTCCGGAGGGCTCGCGCTGCCCGAACCGCTGCCCGTGGGCGGAAGGCTGGAGGCGCACTACCTCCAGCAGGTCCGCGAGCTGCCGGAGCCGACGCAGGTCTGGCTGCTCCTCGCCGCCGCCGAGCCGGGCGGCGACCTGGGGTACCTCACGAGCGCGGCAGAGCGGCTCGGGATCGGCACGGAGGCCTCCGGCCCTGCCGAAACCGCGCGTCTGGTGGTGCTGCACGCCGCCGCACAGTTCCGCCATCCGCTGGTGCGGTCGGCTGTGTACAGCGGCGCCACCAGTGTTGAGCGACGGCGAGCGCACCAGGCGCTGGCGGAGGTCACTGACCGCCCGGCCGACACCGACCGGCGGGCCTGGCATCTCGCCGCGGCCGCGATCGGGACGGATGTCGCCGTCGCCGCGGAGGTGGAAAGCGTGGCCGACCGGGCGGGCGCGCGGGGTGGCTACGCCGCGCGCGCCACCTTCCTGACCCGGGCGGCTGAGCTGACGCCGGAAGGCGAGGTACGAGCGGGGCGGCTGCTGGCGGCGGCCGAGGCAGCGCTGCGAGCCGGGGCGCCGCTGCAGGCGGAGTCGCTGCTGGACGGGATCGATGAGGAGCTGCTCGGCGATGTCGGCCAGGGCCGGGCACTGTTGGTCCGGGCGACCACGGGCCTCGCGCTGGGCCGCGCGGATTCGTTCGCGCAGGCGCCGGCGCTGTGCGTGCGTGCCGCCCAGTTCCTCTCCGACGGTGCTCCGGACCTGGCTCGTGAGGCGCTCCTCAGGGCGATCGACCGCGCCATCACCGCGGAGCACCTTATGCGGGATACGACGCCGGCCGAGATCGCACGGGCCGTGGAGACGCTGGTGCCGCGCACCGGTGAAGCGACTGGCGTCGACCTCGTGTTGCGCGGGTTCGCGGCCCTGGTCACCGACGGCTACGAACGCGCTGTACCCCACCTGCGGCGGGCCTGCGCCATGGTGCTGGACCCGGGCACCCCCGAGGAGGAGGTGCTGCGCGGCTATCTGCCCGTCGTCACCATGTCGATGATCCTGTGGGATGAGCCAACGCATACCGCTGTCATGGGGCGGGCGGCTGACGTCGCCCGGCGGACCGGTTCCCTGTGGCAGCTGGACTCCGCGTTGTACTGCGCCACGATGTCCGAGACCAATCTCGGCGAACTGGCCGCTGCCGACGACCTGTTGGCCGAGGGGCACCAGATTCGTGCGGCGATCGGCGCGAACGACGACGTGTGGGCCATCTACCGGCATCCCGAGCTGCTCGCCTGGCACGGCGAGCGCGACGACCTGGACGCCGTTCTGCGTGGGTCGATGGAGGCCGGCACCTGGCTCGGCATCGGCGCGGTCGAGTCCATCGCCCGCATCGGCATGGTGGTGCTGGCCGTGAGCCGCGGCGACTACGCCAAGGCGCGCACAGTCGCGCACGAGCTGATCGAGCACGACGTGCTCGGGGTGCATTCCCGGCTGCTCCCGCACCTTGTCGAGGCGGCCGTACGCTGCGGCGACCGAGTCCTGGCCACGGCCGCACTGGGGACGCTGGCCTCCCGGGCGACGGCCTCCGGCACGCCCTGGGCCCTGGGCCTGCTGGCCCGCTCCAGCGCCCTGCTCGCAGCCGTCGGGGACGCCGAGCCGCTGTACCGCGAGGCGATCACCCTGCTGTCGGGCACCAGAGCCCGCTCCGATCTCGCCGTCGCCCACCTGCTGTACGGCGAGTGGCTGCGCCGCCGTAAGCGCCGCAAGGATGCCCGCGAGCAACTGAGTACGGCCGTCGAGATGTTCGACGCCATGCGGGCCACGGGATACGCGGCGCGCGCCGCCCAGGAGCTTGCCGCCACCGGGGCGCACCCCCAGCGCGGGACGGCCGGGACGACGAGCACGCTGACCCCGCAGGAACTCCAGATCGCCCGCCTCGCCAAGGGCGGTGCGACCAACGCCGAGATCGCCGCCCAGCTGTACATCAGCGCGAGCACCGTCGACTACCACCTGCGGAAGATCTTCCGGAAGCTCGACGTGACGTCCCGGCGGCAGCTCCACCAAGCGGTGGACGACTGACTGCGGTCACGACTACGCGCTCCACGGGATTCGAGCACCGTCCGTCCTGGCCGAGGCTTGGGCGACCGGACAGATCCTGCAGACGGGAGCATTCCATGCCATACGTCACCGCAAGCGACGGAGCGCAGATCTTCTACAAGGACTGGGGCACGGGCCGGCCGGTCGTGCTGAGCCACGGCTGGCCGCTGAACTCGGACAGCTGGGAGGCGCAGCAGCTGTTCCTCGCCTCGAACGGCTTCCGTGCCATCGCCCACGACCGTCGTGGGCACGGCCGGTCCTCCCAGACCTGGCACGGCAACGAGATGAACACCTACGCCGACGACCTCGCCACCCTCATCGACACGCTCGACCTGCGCGACGCGACGCTCGTCGGCTTCTCCACGGGCGGCGGCGAAGTCGCCCGCTACATCGGACGGCATGGCACCGCCCGCATCGCGCAGCTCGTGCTGGTCTCCGCCGTACCGCCCTTCATGGTCAAGACCGACGACAATCCCGGTGGCGTACCGATCGAGGTGTTCGACGCGATCCGCGCCGGGTCGCTCGCCGACCGCTCACAGCTGTACCGCGACCTGGCCGACGGCCCGTTCTTCGGGCACAACCGACCCGGCGCCGATGTCTCCCAGGGCATCCGGGACGCCTTCTGGCGTCAGAGCCTGCAGGCCGGACACCGAGGCGCCTACGAATGCGTCGCGGCCTTCTCGGCCACCGACTTCCGCGCCGACCTGGACGCCTTCGACGTGCCCACGTTGGTCATCCACGGCGACGACGACCAGGTCGTGCCCTTCGAGGTGGGCGGCAAGGCGTCGGCGGCCCGCATCAAGAACGCGACGCTGAAGGTCTACCCGGGTGCGCCGCACGGCATCACGGACACGCACAAGGAACAGCTCGGCACCGACCTGCTGGACTTCCTCAACTCCTGACGCCGGAAGGAACCACCGCATGATTCCCGAAGGTCAGCCCCGCCGTCGCGTTCTCGGCGGCCTGCTCGCGGCGGGAGCGGTCACGCTCGGCGCCGCCCCCGCCCCCGCCTCGGCCTCCGCCCGCTCGGGCGGCGGTACGAGACCGACCGTCGTGCTCGTGCACGGCGTGTTCGCCGACTCCTCCGGCTGGAACGACGTCATCGCCCGGCTGCTGAACGCCGGATTCCCGGTCATCGCCCCTGCGAACCCGCTGCGCGACCTGGCGGGCGACTCGGCGTACGTCTCCAGCGTCGTCGACACCATCGACGGCCCGGTCATCCTGGTCGGCCACTCCTACGGCGGCGAGGTCATCACCAACGCCGGGCGCGGTCACTCCCATGTCAAGGCGCTGGTGTACGTCGGGGCCTTCGCGCCCGACGAGGGCGAGAGCGCGCTGCAACTGGCCGGTATGTTCCCGGGCAGTAAACTGCCGGACGCGCTGGTGACCCGCCCGTTCCCGCTGCCGGACGGCACCACCGGCACTGACGGCTACATCGACCCGGCGAAGTTCCACGAGGTCTTCGCCCAGGACCTGCCGACCTCCGTGACGCGGCTCATGGCGGCCACCCAGCGCCCCGGCAGCGTAGGCGGGTTGGCGTCCGGCAGCGGCGTACCGGCCTGGAAGAGCCTGCCGTCCTGGTACGTGATCCCCACCGCCGACAACGTCATCCCGGCCGCGGTGCAGCGCTACATGGCCAAGCGCGCCGGGAGCACGACCGTCGAGGTGAAGGGCTCCTCCCACGTCGTGATGATGTCGCACCCCGACATCGTCGTCCGCCAGATCCTGGCCGCTTACCGCGCCACCCGTTGACGTCTGGAAGGAACATCGATGAGCGCACCGGACACCATCGTCCTGATCCACGGCTTCTGGGTGACGCCGCGCAGTTGGGAGCACTGGATCGACCGCTACGAGAAGCAGGGCTACCGCGTGCTCGCGCCCGCCTACCCCGGCTTCGAGGTGGAGGTCGAGTCCCTGAACGCCGACCCGGCCCCGATCGAGAAGGTGACTGCCCCGCAGATCGTCGAGAGCCTGGCGAACGTGATCCGCGGGCTCGACAAGCCGCCCGTCCTGATCGGCCACTCCGCGGGCGGGGCGTTTACCCAGGTCCTGCTCGACCACGGCTTCGGCGCGGCCGGAGTGGCCATCAACTCCGCGCCCACCGAAGGCGTGAAGGTGGTCCCGCTGAGCCAGGTGAAGTCGACCTTCCCCGTGCTCAAGAACCCCGCCAACCACCACAAGGCGGTCGGCCTCACCCATGAACAGTGGCATTACGCCTTCACCAACACATTCCCCGAAGAGGAGTCCCGGGCGCTCTACGAGCGTTACGCGATCCCCGCCTCGGGCCGCATCCTGTGGAACAGCGTGCTGGCCAACCTCCAGCCCGGCCACCAGGACATCTGGGTGAACTACCACAACGACGACCGTGCACCGCTGCTGTTCCTCTCCGGCGAGCTGGACCACCTCATGCCGCCGAAGGTCCAGCAGTCCAACGCCGAGCACTACAAGTCGAACACCGTCACCGAGGTCAAGGTGTATCCAGGGCAGCCGCACCTGATGCCGGCCTCGCCGGGCTGGGAAGAGATCGCGGACCACGCGCTGTCGTGGGCCTTGTCGCACGCCCGATAGCCACCAGTACGCCCGGGGCGGTCATACCCGCCGTCCCGGGCCATCGGAAGGGATGACCGCATGACCGACGTTCGCGTCACCCACATCGGCGGTCCGACCACACTGATCGAGGTCGGCGGCTGGCGGCTGCTGACCGACCCGACGTTCGATCCGCCGGGGCGCCGCTACTCGTTCGGCTGGGGCACGTCCTCCCGTAAGACGTCCGGCCCCGCCGTCGCCGTCGCGGATCTGCCGCCGGTCGATGCTGTCCTGCTCACCCACGACCACCACGGCGACAACCTCGACACGGCCGGGCGCGCCCTGCTGCCGACCGCAGACGCCGTACTCACCACGCCGTCCGGAGCACGACGCCTTGGCGGCAACGCTCGTGGCCTGGCGCCCTGGACGACCACACGCCTTCAGGCCCCAGGACGCACGGCGATCGAGATCACCGCGACCCCCGCCCGCCACGGACCGCCGCTGTCCAGGCCGATCACCGGGGACGTCACCGGCTTCGCGCTCCACTGGAAGGGACAACAGCACGGCGTGCTGTGGATCTCCGGAGACACCGTCCTCTACGACGGCGTACGACACCTTGCCCGCCGTCTGAACGTGGGCACCGCCCTGTTGCACATGGGCGGCGTGCGCTTCCCGCTGACGGGCCCGATCCGCTACACGATGACGGCCGCTCAGGCTGTAGAGCTGTGCCGTCTGCTCACCCCGCGAACCGCCCTCCCCATCCACTACGAGGGCTGGCACCACTTCCGCGAGAACCGCGAAGCCATCGAACGGCACCTGGCCTCGGCTCCCGCCGACATCCGGGACCGCTTCCGCTGGCTGCCCGCGGGAACGGGGGTCGACGTCAGCGTGTGACGGTGGCCGTCGGTGCGGATGCTCCTGCCAGCGCGATCGCCTGTCCGGCGTCATCGCCGCCAGGGAACTGGGCGCCGAGCGCATCATCGTCACGAGCCTGCAGGCCTTCCCCTGTAAGCTCGCGAGCGGGTTCGGTGCCACCGACGTCGTCAACCGCACGCGGAGACTGAGGGCATCGCCCGGTCAGGTGCTCACCCGCGCGACCGACCTGGTCGAGGCCATGGTCAGCGTTGCCGCCGGGGCGCGCGAGCAGCTGGTTGTGACCGGCAGTCGGTCGCGGGAGAAGGCGTATCCGGCGGCGATCCGGACGGCCGTGGCCCAGCACCCGGACTTGGTCCATTACCGGGTGCTGTACGGGCCGCCGCGGCACGGCGCTCGCCGATCACCTGCTGCGGCTGCCGGAGCTGCGCGACCGGTCGCGCGCCGAAATGGCGTCGAGACACTGGACTCCCGCAGTGCCGGCGGCAGCGCGCAACCAGGTACGTGCTCTTACGGGCGGAGTTGGCCCACGCGCGGCGGCACGGGCTGCGGACACGGCGGCGGAATGGGTTGGCGCGGGTGCAGGAACGGTCGGCGCGGCTGCGGCAGCCGCCCGCGCAGCGGGAGTTCGGCCCGCGGCGGGAGTTCCGGCGGCCGGGCCTTGGCTAGTCTGCACGGGTGACCACCGATCTGACCCTGCTGCCGCGTGTCGCCTATCGCGGACAGGAGATCACCGCGCCCCGGCTCCGCGGTCTCCTCGCGCTGCTCGCGGGCGACTTGCGCACGGGCTGCAGCACCGAGCGGCTTGTGGCAGGGCTGTGGCCGGACGAGTTGCCGGAGCGGCCGGGAAAGGCGGTGCAGGTCCTCGTGTCCAGGGCGCGGGCGCAGTTGGACTCCGACGTCCTCGTCAGCACGCCGACGGGATACCGGCTCACACTCGCCGAGGACCGGGTCGACAGCTCCGCCCTGCTGCTGCATGCCGCCACCAGCGCGGACCGGGCCAGGGCGGGGGACCACGCGGGATCGCTGGCTGCGGCCGAGGCCGGGCTCGCGCTGTGGGAGGGCACTCCTGACGGGGCCGGCGACACCGACGACCCCGTAGCCGCGTTGCGCACCGAGCGCGCCCCCGTCCGCGGCACGCTCGTACGCGCGCAGGCGCTCGCGCTCGCCCGCCTCGGACGACACGCGGAGGCGGCCGGGCCGCTGGCCGTGGCCGCCTCGGAGCATCCGCGCGACGAGGAAGTGCTCGCCGAGCTGCTGCGCGGCGAGGCGGCGACGGCGGGCCCGTCCGCCGCGCTGATGCGGTACGAGGCGTACCGCCGTGAGCTGCGCGAGACGCTCGGCACGGATCCGGGCGCCGGGCTCAAGGCCGTACAGCAGGAGCTGCTGCGCGGCGAGGCACCTGCGGTCAGGCACGGCGTACCGCACGAGCCGAATCAGCTCCTCGGCCGGGACGAGGACATTGCGGCGGTGGGGCGGCTGCTGCGCGCCTCCCGCGCCGTCACCGTCGTCGGCCCCGGCGGCCTCGGCAAGACCCGGCTCGCGCACGCCGTCAGCCGCCGGGCCGAGCAGCGCGTGGTGTATTTCGTGCCGCTCGCCGGCGTCACAGCGGACGAGGACGTGGCCGCGGAGGTGGCCTCCGCGCTCGGCGCGGGCGAGGGGCGGCCCGGTGCTGTGAGCGGCCACGACCCGGTGTCCGGCATCCTCGGCGTGCTCGGCTCCGGGTCCGCGCTGCTGGTCCTGGACAACTGCGAGCAGGTCGTCCCGGGCGCCGCCGACCTTGTGCAGGCCCTGGTCTCGTCCTCGAAGGACCTGCGGGTGCTCGTCACCAGCCGGGCCCCCCTCGGCCTGACATCGGAGGCGGTGTACGCGCTGCCGGAGCTCGGTCTCGACACCTCCATCGAGCTGTTCACCCAGCGGGCCCGGGCCGCCCGGCCCGGCGTGCAGCTGCCGCCGGACGCGGTGGCCGAGCTGTGCCGCCACCTCGACGGGCTGCCGCTCGCCGTGGAACTGGCCGCGGCGCGGGTGCGGGTGCTTTCGGTGCCGGAGATCGCCCGCCGCCTCGGCGACCGGTTCGCGCTGCTGCGCGGCGGGGTGCGGGGCGTGCCGGAGCGCCACCGCACGCTGTACGCGGTCGTGGAGTGGAGCTGGAACCTGCTCGCGGATGACGCCCGGGCGGCGCTGCGCATGTTGTCCGTCTTCCCCGGCGGCTTCTCCGGCGAGGCGGCGGAGCAGGTGCTCGGCGAGGATGCGCTGCTTCTGCTGGAGCAGTTGGCCGATCAGTCGCTCCTCACCGTCGCCGACACCCCGGTCGGCGTGCGGTTCCGGATGCTGGAGACCGTACGGGAGTTCAGCGCGGCCCGGCGTGCGGAGGCGGGCGAGGACGACGAGGCCGTCGGCCGGTTCCTCGCCTGGGCGCGGGACTTCGGGGTCTCGTACCACGACTGGCTCTTCCGCTCGGAACCTTCCCCAAGCTCTCGGCTTCGCTCGAGCAGGGGAGACCCCATTGCCGCCAGGGAGCGGATCAAGGCCGAGCAGGACAACCTCGTGCTGGCCCTGCGACACGCCCTGGCCGGTACGGACGGCCCCACCACCGCCGCCCTCACCGCCGTCCTCGCCGCCCTGTGGTCCACCGGCTCCAACTACCTCCGCCTCGCCGCCCTCGCCACGGACACCGGCCCGCCGCTGTCGCACTACCACCCCGAGCCCGAATACGTCGAAGTCGCCCGCGCCGCCGCGGTGTTGTGCACGGCGAGCCTTTTCATGGGCTACGGCCCGCACGTCGTACGCCAGCTCGTCACCCTCCGGCGGCTGCCCCCGGCCCCGCCGGACACGCTGCTGCGCGCCGTCGCGGCAGTGCTGAGCGCGGTCCCCGAGATGCTGCCTCCCGACTACGGCGTGCTGCAAAAGCTCTGCGACAGCGAGCAGCCGCTGCTCGCCGGCGTCGCCGAGTGCGTCGCCACCTACGTCTGGGAGTACGAGCACGACATCGACCGCGCGCTCGCTTCGGCTCGCCGGACCATCACCGCACTGGCGCCGGTCGACAACCCGTTCCTGCAGGTCATAGGCCACTCCCGGCTGAGCCAGTTGTGCTTGCAGACGGAGCAGGGCGAGGCCGCGTACGAGCACTTCAAGGCTGCGCTCGAGGCACTGCCGCGCCTCGGCGACGAGCACGACTCCATCGGCGTCCGCTGGGGCCTCGTCCTCGCCTGCCTGCAGTGCGGCGACCCCGACGAGGCCGAGTACTGGCTGCGGCAGGCGGAGGACGTCAACAACCCGCAGAAGGACGACTCCGACAGCGCCGACCTCGGCGGCCGCGCCGAGATCGCGCTCGCCCGCGGACTGACGGAGGTCGGGCTCGGCTTGTGGCGCAGCGCCGTGGTGGCAGTGGCCGAGGCGGGCTCGATGTACAGCGGCGATCCCTTCCTCGACCGGTGGGTGCTGCAGATCCAGTCGGCGGCGGTGACGGCGCACGCGCATGCAGGCCGTCTCGGGCTGGTCGCGGAGCAGCTCGACCGGCTGCGGCAGGGGCTGCGGACCCTGCTCTCCGGTCCATCCCACGCGCCCATGGAGCTCCCTGTGCTCGGGACAGTGCTGCACGCCCTTGGCATGGCGGGGCTCGCCTCCGGCGACGATCCCGCCGTACGGATGATCGCGCTGGCCGAACGGCTGCGGGTGCTGCGTGATTACCAGCCGACGATGTCGGCGGACCGGGCCCGGAAGGCGGTCGGGGCCGCCGGGAAAGCTGCCAGGGCGGCGTACGCCGACGCGGTGTCGGAGTACGCCGCCCTGGGGCGGGACGAGTTGCGGGAGGCAGCCCGCGCGCTCATTTCGGGTCGCGGTTGAACAACGCCGTCGACCAGCGGTAGCCGAGCGCGGTGAGGCCGACGCACCAGGCGATCGCGATCCACCCGTTGTTGCCGATCTCGGTGCCGAGCAGCAGGCCGCGCAGGGTCTCGATGGCCGGCGTGAACGGCTGGTACTCGGCGATCGGCTGGAACCAGCCCGGCATCGTGTCGGCCGGGATGAAGGCGCTCGAGATGAGCGGCAGGAGGATCAGCGGCATGGCCATGTTGCTGGCCGCCTCGGGGTTCGGGCTGGCCATGCCCATCCCGACCGCGATCCAGGTGAGCGCCAGGGTGAACAGCGCGAGCAGCCCGAACGCCGCCAGCCACTCCAGGGCCGTGGCGTCCGTGGAGCGGAAGCCCATGGCCACGGCGACGGCACTGACGAGGACCAGGCTGGCGAGCACCTGCAGCACGCTGCCAACGACGTGTCCGATGAGCACCGACCCGCGGTAGACCGCCATCGTGCGGAAGCGGGCGATGAGGCCCTCGGTCATGTCCATGGAGACGGAGATCGCGGCCCCGATCACGGTGCTGCCGATCGTCATCATCAGGAGGCCCGGGACGATATAGGCGATGTAGTCGGAGCGGTCGGCGCCGCCGCCACCGATGCCCGCGCTCATCACGTCTCCGAAGATGTAGACGAAGAGCAGCAGCAGCATGATCGGCGTGAGCAGCAGGTTCAGGGTCATGGACGGGTAGCGCCGCGCGTGCAGCAGGTTGCGGCGCAGCATCGTGTTCGAGTCGCGGACGGCGAGGGAGAGGGCGCTCATCGGACAGTCTCCTTGGGCTGGTTGGGGACGTTGGTGGAGCCGGTCAGAGCGAAGAACACGTCGTCGAGGTCGGGGGTGTGCACGGTCAGCTCGTCCGCCTCGATGTCGGCCGAGTCCAGCCAGTCGAGGATGGCGCGCAGCTCGCGCTGGGTGCCGTCGCTGGGGATCTGCAGCGCCAGCGCCTCGTCGTCCCGGGTGACCTCGCGCAGGGCGACAGCGGCGGACTGGTAGGCGGACGGGTCGGCGAACCGCAGCCGCACGTGCCCGCCCGGGATGAGCCGCTTCAGCTCGTCCGGGCTGCCCTCGGCTGCGATCTTGCCGTCGTTCAGCACCGCGATGCGGTCGGCGAGCTCGTCGGCCTCCTCCAGCATCTGGGTGGTGAGGAAGACGGTGACGCCGCCGGAGACCAGCTCGCGGATGATCGCCCACGTGTTGTGGCGGCTGCGCGGGTCGAGGCCGGTGGTCGGCTCGTCGAGGAAGATGATCCGCGGGTCGCCGACCAGCGTCATGGCGAGGTCGAGGCGGCGCTTCATGCCGCCGGAGTAGGTGGAGGCGGGCTTCTTCGCAGCCTCCACCAGGTCGAAGAGCTCAAGGAGTTCGGCGGCGGTACGGCGGCCCTCGCTGCGGGAGAGGTGGTGCAGGTCCGCCATGAGGAGCATGTTCTCCTCGCCGGTGATCAGCCCGTCGACGGCGGAGAACTGCCCGGTGACACCGATCGCGGCCCGCACCGTCTGCGCGTCGGCGGCCAGGTCGTGGCCGCCGACGTGCAGGTCGCCGGCGTCCGCGGTGATGAGGGTGGAGAGGATCTTGACGGCGGTGGTCTTGCCGGCGCCGTTCGGGCCGAGCAGGGAGAAGACCGTGCCTTCCGGCACCGCCAGGTCGATGCCGTCGAGGACCGTCTTGTCCCCGTAGGCCTTGCGCAGCCCCTTGGCCGCGATGGCGAGTGAGTGCGATGTCGTTGTCGTCATGCCGCAGAGGTTGCGGCAGGGCGCATTCAGCGCGCTTTCAGGATGCATTCAGCGCCCTGGAACCGGGCGGCGGAGGGCAATGCCTTATGGCCTCCCTGCCGTTGCGGCCTCAGCGCGGCTGTCGCCGCGCCCCGCCGGCGCCTTCGACGAAGACGCACCGAAGCCATCATCGCCACCAACCCGTCTGCTGCTGCCCGGTCCGCGGCTCCGTCACGCGGCCAGGCAGCAGCAAAACCTCCCCGCGCCAGCGAGGCCGACCTGATCGTGGCAAAACACCGCCACGGCCCCCACCGCGACCCATCACCGTCGCTTTCCAGGGACACTGTTCACGCTTCGGCGACATGACCCAGACGTAGATCCCGCAAATCGACTGTAACCAGCAATCTCCCAGGCCAAGATGGGCAAATGCTGATCTCTCACAAGTTCGGCGGCCAATGGCCTACCCGGAGAGCTACGGCGTCGCCCGAAGCGGAACACCTCTATCCCAAGATCAGTCTTGCCCAATTGGGCAAGACTGATCTTGGTGGGGTCACGGGTACACGGCGGCGCACTCCTCGGTGATGCGCCCGGTTGTGCTTGCGATGGCCTCTGTGACGGTGGAACCACCGTTCATGGCATTGACGGCATCGCTGCCGGCCCTCATGAAGATGTCCATCTCCGGGGTGCCCAGGTAGGCGGCGGCGAAGGACCTCCCCCGCTCGTTGCGTTCCTGGCTCTCCGTGTCGTTCGTCACCTGGCCGGAGTCCACCCACGTCTTATCGGCGACCGCGGCCAGGACTGTCTTCGTGCACTCTTGCGCCGGACTGCTGCCCGCGTTGTCGGCTGCTGCACTCCGGGGTGGGGGCGCGGCTTTTGCCGATTTGTCGTCGTCGCTGCTGCAGGCAGCCGTACTCAGTGCCACAAGAGCCGTACAGAATCCGAGCATCAGGCGTCTGCCCATGTCCCCACCCCTCGGTACGCGCGGCGCCCCGGCCGCCCTGTGGCATCATGCCGCACAGATCATCCGTGACATCTGCTGTCCGCGATCATGTAGCTCGGCCGGGATACGGGGCCACCCGCCGCGGGTGAGGCTGGTGCCATGTCCGAGCGCCGCGTGATCGTCTATCCGCCGTCTGAAACCGGTGGCCGCAAGGTGGGTATCGACGATCGGATCGTCGGCACCGCGTACAGCCTCCACGACCTCACCGTGTTGCTGCAGAGCGCTGGTTTGACCGGCTGGGACGAGCTGGATGTGGCCGAGTCGCGTCTGATCGAGTGGCACGAAGGCGGGCCAGAGGTGTGGAGACGCTGAACGGATGTCTCACGCCGCGATCGGATGCTCAGTCTCGTGCTCGCGTCCGATCGCCAGGGCTGTCGCCAAGGTGCAGGCCGCTGACAAGCGCGGTCACTACCAGCTGTGATGCTCACGTTTGTCGTGCAGGACAGCTCTTGTTCCGCCACCCGACAGGGTGCATCGGAGGTACCCGGGTGCTCGGCAAGAGCGATCTGGGAGGTGTAAGTAGTCGCGATTGCGGTGCTGCCACCCGCCCGGATACGCGCCACCGGCAGCGACTACTCCCCGTTTGACATGGTTCGGACCAGTGGCATGGTGGTAGGCGGGGGTGAGGATTGGGAGGCTCGGCGTGGCATCCGAATCGGTATGGCGTTCCGCAGCGCGGCAACTGCCACTCAGGCTCACCGTTGGTGCGTTTTTCCTCCACTCCGGACTGTCGAAACGCGACGCGGACCAGGCCACCGCTGAGCAACTCCAGCAGTTCGCCACCACCACCTACCCCTTCCTGGGCAAGCTCGACGCCCAGAAGTTCGCCCGGCTGCTCTCCACTGGGGAGATCGCCGTTGCTGGCGCGTTGCTCCTGCCGGTCGTCCCTGCCGCTGTCGCCGGAGCTGCGCTCACCGCATTCTCTTGCGGCACTCTCGGGCTCTACCTGCGTACGCCGGGCATGCGCCAGGAAGGCAGCCTGCGCCCCACTGAGCAGGGAATCCCGCTGGCCAAGGACGTCTGGATGCTGGGCGTCGGCATGTCCCTCATCGCCGAGGGCATAAACGAACACCGGGGACCCGCGACCACTGCCCTCGGCCCTTGGCGCCGCATGCTGCGACTCTGATCAACTCACCGCGCGAGGGGCGATTGCGCCAGGGGAGCCCGACATGGCCACGACTAAATGGTTCTTCGAGCCCGGCCATACCGGCGCGGAGTTCCGCGCCAGGCACATGATGGTCACCTACGTGCGCGGACAGTTCAAGAACGTGCACGGCTGGCTGGAGGTCGACCCCCACGCACCGGAGAAGGCCCGCGTCGAGGCGACCATCGACGCGACCCAGGTGTACACCGGTCAGCCCGAGCGTGACGCCCATCTGTGCAGTGCCGATTTCTTCGACGTCGAGCACCACCCGACGTGGACATTCATCGGGACACGCGTTCATCAGCTCAGCGCAACCGAATTCGAGGTCACTGGCGATCTCACCGTGCGGGGCGTCACCCATCCCGTAGCCTTCGACGTCACCTACTTGGGACAGTGGGATACCCCCTGGTGGGAGGACGGCCGAGATCTCGGCCCCAGGCGACGCGCCGGCTTCACGGCCACCACCCGCATCAATCGCCATGACTTCGGGGTGAGTTGGAACGATGTGGTCGGCCGGGGCGGAGTCGTCGTCAGCAATATGGTCGATGTCGTCGTCGACACCGAGGCCGTCCTTGAGGCCGGCGTAACGGCCGCCTGAGCGTTCCTCGGCGGTCTTTGAGGCCGAAGGCCACCGACCACCTGCCCGGTGCCCGGCCACCGCCTGCGTTTCAGCCCGTCGAGCGCCACACGGGTCTGCCGGGCAGCCTCCTCGGGATGTCCTGGCGAAGCGCCAAGATCCGAGCCCAAGAACGCCCAATCCCTGGCAGCGCAAGTGGCGTGGCCTCGCCCGGAAACACGCCCTGAAACCAACCCGCCACGCTCAGGCCGCCGGTTCGAGGACGCATTTGTTCGACGATCAGGCTTTTTGCACTCGGGTGGGCAGTCCTTCGCTCTGGCAGATATCGATGGTCCAAATCGGACTGTGATCATGCTGCGTATCCAAGGCAACGCGATCCGCACGACCTATGACGCGTGGTCGCCACCCGGCTTGACGGCCACCGACATTACCGCCGCTCTGCCCGAGGATCGCGGAGCCACGAGCACCACCGTCACCCTGACCAAGGCCCCCGCCTACCAGCAGAAGGGCGGGCTCGACCTCAACGGCTACTGCAAGTCGATCGGCAACACCGGCGGGGTCAGCCTCGACGGCGCCACGTCAGGCGACTGGCATTGTGTGCCCCCCAACGGCAAGCACGTCTCCATGAGCATGGATGACGCCCGCACGCAGACCTACCCCTACGTGCAGAGTGCCTTCTCCAGGGCCGCCGACATCAACACCCCCGGCAGCTGGGCCTGCTGGAGTTCATGATCAACCCCACCGCTGCACGGACGGCGGGTCCTGCCGGGGCACCAACGCCCCGGGCAGGAAGCCGCGGTGACCTCAGCCGTCCTTGCCCTTCGCACGTCTCGCCCGGCGTCCTGACCCGCCGGGCGAGACTCCGACATCGTGCGCGCCGCCGTCCTGGCGGAGGAGGGCGGGCGTCACTGCCACCGAAGGCGTCGCCTCGACGCACTGGCGGCCGGCAGCGTCGGCAAGCCGGGTCGCGACCGGCTCGGCGGGCTTGCTGCAGGTCGTCGCCGCGGTCAGCTCCCGCCGAAACGGCTGCGTTGGGGCGGCCACAAGCGCCTGATTCGCCACACCCACGTCGGTCACCCTCACAGCACATCCATACGGAATGCAACCCCGACTCTGCCTGCGCTCGCATGCGGTCCCTCATGTGCGCGAGGTCGAGCAGTGCAGCAGGACGTCTGGGCCGGACGACGTCGGATGCGGGTGTGACAGCGAACCACTGGGGGCGCCACCACGGCGTCGAACACCACGAAATGTAAAGCCTCGGCAAAGCGGCGGGACTCTTCAGGCCGGCCCCGCTCCAAACCCTGGTGAAGGTCGCTACGGGACCGACGAGAGGAGCCGCGCCAGGACGTTTCACGAACAAGCAGGACTCAGTGGGTGGCGGCGTGCCCCTTCCATGTCCCCCGCAAGCGCCGCAGCGGCCCCTGCACATGCCCTGATTGCCCGTCACATTTCACGGATAGGAGCCCGCCCGATGCCCCGACCGGGGACAGCCCTGCTCGACCGATTGATCGAGCCGTCCCAGTTCGCACTGGAGCGCTTCCGGTCCCGCCCTATGTCCCGAGGTGACGCAGAGCTTGCCACACTGGTCCATCGGGGCTACGCACGCGCCTTTCAGACCATTGTGGTCCGTCATTGGGGTGCCGTCACCGCGTATGTGCGCACTTGCGCCCACGACCCCGACTTTCCGACGATCTGGTTGAGCGGACCTTCTCGCACGTCTTCGACGCAACCACCCGCGGCGCCTTTCCCGCCGGGTCCTGGCGGCTCCATCTGCTGACCACCGCCCGCAACCTGGCTCTACGGGAGTGGGCGTACCAGCCGGACGGGCCGTTCGATGCGTACTTCCGCCACTGGGCCTCGACCGGCGGCACCTGGTCGCTCACCCAGCGCTCTCGGCTGACCCAGGCATACCGCATGTTGCCGGAGCGCCGGCAGACCTCGCTGTGGCACAGCATCGTGGAGAGGGAGGGCAGGGCGACGACGATCGCCTGCCTGGGCATGAGACGCGAGCAGTACGGACCCCTCACCGGCCGGGCGCGGGCGAACCTGCACGACAACTACCTCACGCTCCACCAACAGACGGTCGCCCCGTCGACCGAGTGCACCATGTACGTCCCCCTCCTCGCCGCCTCGGTCGAGAGTGAATCAACGGGGCAGGACCCTGAGCCGACGCGAGCCCGCGCGCACGTCGCGGACCACTTGGCGGACTGCACGGTGTGCCGCGAGGCATACGAGGACCTCTCCGACCTCGACGGCCAACTTCGCGCCCAGCTCCCGCCACTCCTTCTCGGCTGGTGGCCCGGACCGGTGTATCACGCTCTCCGCACAATCCTGCTGACCCCAGTCCAACGGCCCGCATTCCTTCGCGAGGCAGTGCGATCCGGGCCGCCGCCCGAGCGCCGCCGCACGTCCCGTCCCACCCCGTACATCGCCCGGCCGTTCGCCATGCGCCTGGCCACGGCGACCGTGGGAACATGCCTGGCGATCGCGTCATACGACGCGCTGACACGTCCGCCCGCCGAAGAGCGCGCGGATGGGGTGACGTCGGCCTCCGACCCGGCCGCGACCCACGGCACGACCGGAACTCCCCATGGCCGGAGCGAAGCACGTAAGCCGACGCCCCTGACGCGTACCCCGGGGTCTTCCCCGCCCACGCCATCGCCGACCAATCAGATCAAGACCACGACTTCACCAACTTCGGTCCCACAGGCCGGCCGACCCAGCGCAGAGCCTCGACGCCTGGATGCCACCCAGCAAATACGGGCCGACGGGTACACGCTGCAGCAGGGCGCGATCCCGGTGGCCGATGGCTCCGTGGTTCTGCAGGCGGGCAGCCAACTACGCTTCGACAACATTGACTTCGGTGAAACGCCGAAGAAGCTGGCCAGACTTCAACTGGCCGCCATGCCCAGCGCTCCTGACACCCACCTCAGCCTTCGCTTCGATGACGCGGCCACCCCCTCCTCAACTCTGGCGGTCCGCGCTTCGCCCGAGCCACGCACCGTCGAGATCTTCCTTGCCGAGGACTACACCGGGGTCCACACCCTGCACATCGATGTCACCTGCACCGATGCAGGACCTTGTGTCTCGCTCTTCACCCTGAGCTTCGGATAACAAGGATCACGACAAAAGATCCTATTTCACGATAACCTTTTCCAAAGGCCTGTTGCTGGCACCACACTGTCTCCCGCAACACGACCAACGAACACCGGGGGACGCACCTATGCCGGCATCTGACGCCGAACTGACCCGCGCCGTCCGGGCGTCAGGGCTGCACAGCAACAGCGCGGACCAGGCCCTGGAGGAGCTGTACCGCCGACACCGCCCCTCCGTCCTCGCCTACGCGAGGACCTGTTGCCGGGATACACACACCGCCGAGGACCTGGCGTCGGAGGCTTTCGCCCGCACTCTGCAGGCGGTACGGGCCGGACAGGGGCCCGAGTTCGCGTGGCGCCCGTATCTCTTGTCAGTGGTCCGCCGAACCGCCGCTGACTGGGCGAGCACCGCTCGTCGCACCGACCTGTCACCGGATTTCGAACGCTGGCTGGAGACCGCCCCTACAGAGAAGGGCGGCGAGGAGTACGTGCTCCGTCAGGAGGACGACGCCTTGATCGTCCGTGGCTTCCGCTCCCTGCCGGAGCGCTGGAGGGCGGTGCTGTGGCACACCGTCGTCGAGGGCGAGTCGGCTGAGCAGGTCGGTGCGCTACTCGGCATCAGCCCCAGCGGCGTCGGTTCGCTGGCCGCCCGCGCACGCGAGGGCCTGCGTGAGGCTTACCTCACGGCGCACATCGAGTACGTCGAAACCGCGGACCAGCCAGAGTGCCGGCACTTCAGCCGTCTCCTCGCGGCCGCGATACGCCGTCCCGGCCGGCGCCTCAACAAGGATCTGGCCAGACACCTCGACGGATGCGGCCGCTGCTCCCACGCCATGTTGGAACTGACCGACCTCAATGAGCGCATGCGTCTGGTCCTGCCCGGCGCGCTGCTGCTGTGGGCGGCCCCCGCCTACCTCGCCTCCCGGCTGGCGGGGGCGGGAACGGCGGCCAGCGGCGCGGGGAGCGCCGGGGCACACCTGCCGAAGGTCAAAGTGAACCCGCTGGGCGCGAGTGTGGCGGCGGGAATCACGGCAGTGGCGGCCGTAGGGGGCTTCCTGCTCCTCCGCGACAACGGAAACGACCTCCGGACAGCGCCACCCGCCCCCACGCCGACTCTCACCACCGCCCCCGAGCCCTCACGGTCCACTCCGTCACCCTCGAGCCCAACACCCGGCGTCACCCGGCCAGTCCACACCCCAACTCCAGTCCCGACCCCGTCCCGGACGCCGACGCCGACGCTTCCGAAAGCGGACGGCGCCACCCGGCTGCGCATCAAGTCCACGGGCCTGTGCATGGAGACGACCGGCGCCTTCGGAGCCCAGCCCCGCGAAGCCGCCTGCAACGGCTCTGCCAGTCAGACTTGGGAACTGGTACGCAATGAGGTCGGCCGACTGCAGCTCCGCAACCCGGCGAGCAAGATGTGCCTGACATATCCCGAACAGCTCCCCGACGGCGCCGTCGTACGACAGCTCGACTGCGGTAAGGACACGCGCGGCCAATGGTGGGACTACAGCGCCTCGCAGGACAACGGCGACATGGTCCTCAACCCCATCGGCGACAACAGCAGACGCCTTGGCCTCAACGAGTGGAATTTGGCGGACGGAGCGCACTCCCCGACGATCGGGATCACTCTCAACTACTACAGCACAACGTCTCTGATCTTCCTCTTCGACGGAGAGCTCTAAAGAGGGTGAAACGGTGGGTCATGATGCACGTCCTTCTCCATCTTTGGAAGGGGAGACAGGGGTGTAGACGCTGTCCTTGGAAGCGCTCTCCTCGACAGCGGTGAGCACCCGCTGCACTTGCAGCCCGTCGGCGAAGGACGGTGAGGGCTGGGTGCCGTCGCCGACGGCCTGAACAAGGTCGCGGGCCTGGTGGACGAACGTGTGCTCGTAGCCGAGTCCGTGGCCAGGGGGCCACCAGCCTGCGAGGTAGGGGTGGTCGGGTTCGGTCACCAGGATGCGGCGAAAGCCGGCTTCGGCTACGGGCGCGGTGCCGTCGAAGAAGTGAAGTTCGTTGAGGCGCTCCAGGTCGAAGAGGAGAGAGCCGAGCTCGCCGTTGACCTCGACCCGCAGTGCGTTTTTGCGGCCGTGGGCGAAGCGGGTGGCTTCGAAGGAGGCGAGCGTGCCGGACGGGAAGCGGCCGGTGAAGAGGGCGGCGTCGTCGACGGTGACCTGGCCGCGGTTGCCGCCTCCTGCGGAGGTGGTGAGTCCCGCTGATGCGCCGGCCAGGACGGGGCGCTCGGGGATGAAGGTCTCGATCAGTGCGGCGACGCCGGCGAGCGGCTCGCCTACCAGGAACTGGGCGAGGTCGACGATGTGCGAGCCCAGATCGCCCAGGGCGCCGGACCCGGCTGTCTCGCGCCTCAGACGCCAGGTGAGGGGGAAGTCGGGGTCGACGAGCCAGTCCTGGAGATAAGTGAGGCGGACGTGCCGGAGAGCACCGAGCCTGCCGACCGCGATCATGCTCTGGGCCAGGGAGAGAGCGGGTGTACGGCGGTAGTTGAATCCGACCATGGCGATCCGGCCCGGGTTGCGTGCCGCCGCGGCGACCATGGCCTCGGCCTCCTCGACCGTATTGGCCAGCGGTTTCTCACACAGCACGTGCTTGCCGGCGTCGAGCGCGGCGATGGCGATCTCCGCATGGCTCTCGCCCGGGGTGCAGATGTCGACGAGGTCGATGTCGTCGCGTGCGATCAGGTCCCGCCAGTCGGTCTCGGCGGCTGCCCAGCCCAGCTTGTCCGCGGCGGCGCGAGCCGCCTGCCGGTTTCGGCCGCACACCGCGGTCAGATGCGGCTCGAACGGCAAGTCGAAGACGCGGCCGGCCGTGCGCCAGCCCTGCGAGTGGACGGCACCCATGAAGGCGTAGCCGACCATGCCGATCCCGAGTCGCGGCTTGCGGGCGACGATGGATTCCATATGCGCGAGTTCTCCTTGACGCGGTCGGGGCGGGCGCGGTGCGGCGCACCGGCCCCGAACCTCGGCGACGATGGGTGTGAGTCCTCGGAGCGATCTAGTTGAACCCGGTCGGCATGTAGCGGTCGACGTTTTCCTTGTCGACGACGGCCGAGTAGAGGGTGATGGATGAGGGGATCTCGAACTCGGCCATGCCGCCGATTCCCTTGCCCTGTCCGAGCGCCCTTGCCAGGTCGATGGCCGAGGCGGCCATGGTCGGCGGGTAGAGGACGGTCGCCTTGAGGACACTGCTGTCGGCCTTGATCGCCTGGAAGGCGGAGAGTGCTCCCGCGCCGCCGACCATGAAGAAGTCGACCCGCCCGGCCTGCTCGATGGCGCGCAGGGCGCCGACGCCCTGGTCGTCGTCGTGGTTCCACAGGGCGTCGATCTGCTTGTTGGCCTGGAGCAGGGCCGCCATCTTGGACTGGCCGGACTCGACGGTGAACTCGGCGGCCTGGCGGGCGACCTTCTTGATGTTGGGGTAGTTCTTCAGGGCGTCGTCGAATCCCTGGGTGCGCTGCTTGGTCAGCTCGAGGCTGTCGAGTCCGGCGAGTTCGACGATGCGGGCGTTCTTCTTGCCCTCGAGCTTCTCGCCGATGTAGTGGCCGGCGTTGAGGCCCATGCCGTAGTTGTCGCCGCCGAGCCAGCACCGGTACGCCTGCGGGGAGTCGAAGATCCGGTCCAGATTGACGACGGGGATGCCCGCGCGTATGGCCTGGAGACCGACCTGGGTGAGCGCCTTGCCGTCGGCGGGCAGGATCACCAGGACGTCGACCTTTTTGTTGATGAGGGTCTCGATCTGGCCGATCTGCGTGGCCGTGTCGTTCGAGCCCTCGGTGATCTCCAGCGTGACGTCCTTGTACTTCTTGGCGCGTTCGCGAGCGTTGACGTTGATGGCGTTGAGCCAGCCGTGGTCGGCCTGCGGGCCCGCGAAGCCGATGGTGACGTGCTTGCCGGCCTTGTCGTCGGCCAGGCGGGCCTGTTCGGCAGCGCCGCCCTTGGAGCCGCTGGATTCGTTGGAGGTACACGCGGTCAGCAGCGCGCCGGCCGACACGGCGGCGGTGCCGAAGAGCAGTCCTCTGCGGGTGGTGTTCACTTGCTGTGCCATGTTTCTGTGTCTCCTTGGCGTGGCGCTTTACTCGTGGGCGGTGCGGCGCTGGACGAGGACGGCGGCGACGATGATCGCGCCCTTCGCGATCTGCTGGGTCGCGCTCTGCAGGTTGTTGAGCGCGAAGATGTTGGTGATCGTGGTGAAGATCAGGACACCGAGGACGGAGCCGGTGATGGTGCCGCGGCCGCCGCTGAGCAGCGTGCCGCCGATGATGGTTGCGGCGATGGCGTCGAGTTCGTAGAGATTGCCGTTGGTGTTCTGGCCGGAGCCGGACAGGATGATCAGCAGGAAGGCGGCGATGCCGCAGCACAGTCCGGACAGCAGGTAGAGGTAGAGGCGCTGGCGGCGGACGTCGATGCCGGCGAGCCGGGCGGCCTCGGCGTTGCCGCCGACGGCGACCGTGCGGCGGCCGAAGGTGGTGCGGTTCAGGATCAGCCAGCCGATGACGACGACCACCGCGAAGACGATCACGAGAGGCGGCACACCGAGGACGTACGCGTCCTTCTCGCCCAGATCGAGGATCTCGGGGATCGTGACGATCTGGGTGCGCCCGTCGGTGATCTGGAGGGCGAGACCACGGGCGGAGGCGAACATGGCGAGGGTGGCGATGAACGGGACCATCCTGCCGTAGGCGATCAGTACGCCGTTGACCAGACCGCAGCCCAGACCCACGACGATCGCTGTGAACAGGACCCCGGTGAATCCGTACTCCTGGGTGGCGACCGTGGTCGCCCACACCGAGGCCAGCGCCACGATCGCGCCGACCGACAGGTCGATCCCCCCGCTGATGATCACAAAGGTCATGCCGACCGTGACCACGCCGATCACCGACGCCTGGGTGAGCACGAGTTGAAGATTGCTGACGGCGAGGAACTCGTCCGGCTTGGTAACTCCGCCCACGAGCACGAGGATCGCGAGCACGCCGAGCAGCGACAGAGTGCGCACATCGGGCCGGAAGCCGAGCGAGGGCCGGCGCGGCGGCGGCGCGGCGGGAGCGGGCTTCTCGGCCGCGGGTGCGGCCGCGGACTGCGTCATGATGCGTGGTTCCCTTCGAGTACGAGATCGAGTACGCGGTGTTCGTCCAGTTCGCGGGCAGGGGAGGTGTGCACGACGCGGCCCTCGCGGAGCACGAGGACGCGGTCGGCGAGGCCCAGGACCTCCGGAACCTCGCTGGAGACCACGAGGACAGCCAAGCCTTCGTCGGCCAGACGCCGGATCACCGCGTACAGCTCGGCGCGGGCTCCGATGTCGACACCGCGGGTCGGTTCGTCCAGGAGCAGCACGCGACAACCCCGGAGCAGCCAACGCGCCAGGACGGCCTTCTGCTGGTTGCCGCCGGAGAGGTTCTTGACCTGGGCGTCCGGGTTGTCCGGGCGAAGCGCGAGGTCACGGGTGACCTGCTGCGCCGCGGCACGCTCCGCGGCTCGGTCGATCCAGCCGATGCGCGAGAACCGGCCGAGGGTGGAGACGGAGACGTTGCGGGTGACGGACTCCAGCATCAGCAGGGCCTGCGCCTTGCGCTCCTCGGGAGCCAGACCGATGCCGGCGCGCACGGCGGCGCATACGTCACCGGGCCGGATCTCCTCGCCGTCCACGAACACCCGGCCGGACGTGGGCCTGCGGGCGCCGTACACGGTCTCCAGGATTTCGGAGCGGCCGGATCCCACGAGGCCGGCCAGGCCAACGATCTCCCCCGGCCGGAGCTCGAAGTCGACCGGCTCGAACTCCCCCTGGCGGCACAGCGCTTCCACCCTGAGTACGGGTGGGACATCGGAAGTGACGGGCATGGCTGCACGGGTGGGGAAGACGTGTTCCACGGTGCGGCCTGTCATGAGGGCGACGATGTCGCGGGTGGGGGTGGACCGGGCCGGCAGGCCGTCGGCAACGGAACGGCCGTCCTTCAGGACGGTCACGCGGTTGCCGATCTGGCGGATCTCCTCCAGACGGTGCGAGATGTAGACGACCGCGACGCCTTCGACCGTAAGCCTGTCGACGATGCGGAAGAGGTTGCGGACCTCGTCCGGGTCCAGGGCGGCCGAAGGCTCGTCCATCACGATCAGGCGTGCGTCGTGGGACAGGGCGCGGGCCATCGAGACGATCTGCTGCTGTGCGGCGGAGAGCTCACCGAGCAGGGCTGCCGGGTTGATCTCGGAGTGGCCGAGTCGGTCCAGCAGGGATACGGCACTGCGGCGGGCGGCCCGGGTGCGAACGACGAATCCGGCGCGCGTCGGTTCGTGACCGAGACTGATGTTCTCAGCCACGGAGAGGTGCTCGACGAGGTCGAGTTCCTGGTAGATGGTCGCGATGCCGAGACGCATGGCGGCGATCGGGGACTTGAGCCGGGCGGGTGTACCTTGCCAGACGATCTCACCTTCGTCGGGCTGATGGGCACCGGCCAGGACTTTGATGAGCGTGGACTTGCCGGCGCCGTTCTGGCCGAGGAGACAGTGGACCTCGCCCTC
The DNA here is from genome assembly GCF_042894545.1 of Streptomyces sp. NPDC001530. Lineage (NCBI taxonomy): Bacteria > Bacillati > Actinomycetota > Actinomycetes > Kitasatosporales > Streptomycetaceae > Streptomyces > Streptomyces sp. NPDC001530. The sequence continues at coordinate 53,447 of NZ_JBIAVS010000020.1, read as the reverse complement.
GTTGACCGTGAGGTCGACGCCGTCGAGGGCACGGACGCCCGGGAAGGACTTGGTGATCCCGGTCATCCTCAGCAGCGGAGCCGGAGTGTCGGCTGTTTCGGTGAGTTGGGGGGTTGGCGACATGGGGATGGTTCCTCGGTTCAGTGGAGGCACGCGGTCATGGCGCTGCGCGTCCTGCGCGGATGAGGCAGGCGTGGTGGGTGATGTGTCCCATGCGGAGACCGCCCAGGCATGCGGACGCAGCAACCTGCGCTGACGGCGCATACGCCGTTGACGGTGTGGAGTGCGCCGGGAGCCGTGAAGGGGAGTCGTCCTGCGCCCGGCGAGCACACCGGGCGCCGTGGCGTGGGCGTGGAGAGGTGATGGTGCAGGCGCCCCACCGTCGGCGGGGGCTGGGACGGTGGGGCGGGTTCGGTGGGATCAGGCCGGGGAGAAGACGCGGTCGGTGATCAGACGGGCTGCGCCGATGACTCCGGACTGAGAGCCGAGTTCGCTGAGGACGATAGGGAGGTTGCCGGTGGCCAGCGGCAGGGACCTGCGGTAGACCTGGGTGCGGATGGCGGCGAGAAGGCTGTGCCCGAGACCGGTCACTCCACCGCCGACGACCACCAGGCCGGGGTTGAAGAACGACACCAGGCCGGCGATGACTTGTCCGACCAGGCCACCGCCCTTACGGATGAGATCAATGGCGAGGGTGTCACCGGCCGCGGCCGCGGCAGCGACGTCGGCTGCGGTGAGCGTGCCTGAGGCGGCCAGCCGGCCGGCCAGTTCACCCGCGTGCCCGGACTCGACGGCTGCGAGCGCGTCTCTGGCGAGCACGGCCCCGCTGAAATGGGCTTCCAGGCACCCGGTGTTGCCGCAGGCGCATGGGCGCCCGTAGGGATCGACCTGGATATGGCCGATGTCGCCGGCACTCCCGGTGACGCCGCGGTACACCTCGCTGTTGACGACGACGCCGCATCCGATACCGGTGCCGATCTTCACGTAGAGGAAGTCTCCGACGCTCCTGGCGACTCCCGCGTGCTGTTCCCCGAGAGCCATCAGGTTCACGTCGTTGTCGACCATGACGGGGCAACCGAGGTCCTGGCTGAGTGCCTCCCGGATGGGGAAGCCGTCCCAGCCTGGCATGATCGGCGGTGCGACCGGGACGCCCTCGGGGAAACGCACCGGTCCGGGAATTCCCACCCCGGCGCCGTCGAAGCCCTCGGCGAGCCCGGCTGCCTTCAACTTGGCGGCCATGTCGAGGACCTGCTCGAAGACGGCAACAGGGCCTTCCCGTACGTCGATCGGCTGACTGAGGTGGCCGAGGACTTCCAACTCGGCGTTGGTGACGGCGACATCGGCTGAGGTTGCGCCGATGTCGACGCCCAAGAAGCGGAGTTCGGGGGCGAGCCGGACGTTGTGCGACCGGCGACCGCCCCTCGAAGCGGCGAGTCCGTCGTTCACCACGAGACCGGTCTCCATGAGCCGGTCCACCTCGACGGCGAGTTTGGATCGGGACAGATTCACCAGCTCACCCAACTGTGCACGGGAGTTGGGGCCTTCATCACGCAACAACCTGAGGATGCACGCCTGATGTGAGTTGGCCGGACGTGCCGTCATGCGCCTCACGTCGCCCCTCCCGCCGCAGTTCGGCCTTCGGTGTCTTCTGCGGTGAAACGTAGCAGTGACTAGCAAGTTGTGGAAGAAGTTAGCTCAGAAGTGAGCTCACTTTTTCCTATCTAAGGACAAAGATGCGTGGCGGACTGAGGTGTTCATCGATGCCGAGGCGGAACATGCCCTCCCCGGTGGGCGTCGCCGAGTTGCGAGCCGACCAGGTCGGACCGCCGCGAAGGATCCGGATAACGAGTAGGTAACGCGGCGGGATGGACGGCAATCTGCGCCCTCCAACAAGGTGACGACCTCTTGCCGTTAGCCGACGAGCAACCGAAAGGATCTTCCCCCGCTGTGCGCGTACGGGCGTGTCACGTGTGCGCCGTGCCGCTCGCGAGGTCGCGGAGTCAACGGGAGTCGAGTAACTGGCCGCCATCCCAGGGCCGGTTGGGTGGCGGGCCGGCTCTCGTGCTACCACCTGCCCCGCCCCGCTGGAAGGACGAGGGCCAGCGGGGCATTCAGGCATGCCCACAAACAGTTTGTCCTCGAAGTGGGAAAAGTTAACTCTTCTTCTGCGCAAGCTCTTTCGGGCCATGCGAAAGAGGGCTACGTTCCCGACGAACTCACTCACAGTGCCGTGCACCCCATGGGCGCCGGCTTCCACCCCTGACACGGAGGGACGACCGTGCATCGAGGACACCCCCCACTCATCCCGCGCCGCCGAGGTACAGCCCTACTCGCCGGGCTGCTCCTCGCGGTGGGCACGCCCACCGCGGCCGCTGCCCACGAAGGCCACGGCAGCACCGAAGCCCACGCCGCCGCCGATCCGACTTTCGCTCAAATCCCGCTGGCCAAGGGGCCGGACCAGGTCGGCGAGCCGCTGTCGCTGGCCGTGCTGCCGGACCGCAGCGTCCTGCACACCTCGCGCGACGGCACCCTGTTCCTCACCGACCAGACGGGCTCGACCCGCCTGGCCGGCAAGCTCCCCGTCTACTCGCACGACGAGGAGGGGCTCCAAGGCGTGGGCGTGGACCCGGACTTCAAGAACAACCGGGCGATCTACCTGTACTACGCGCCCAAGCTCGACACCCCCGCCGGAGATGCCCCCAGCGACGGAACAGCCGACGACTTCAAGAAGTTCGACGGCGTCAACCGCCTCTCCCGCTTCGTCCTCAAGGATGACGGCACCCTCGATCTGGGCAGCGAGAAGAAGGTCCTCGACGTGCCGGCCAGCCGCGGCCTGTGCTGCCACGTGGGAGGTGACATCGACTTCGACAAGGACGGCAACATCTACCTGTCGACCGGCGACGACACCAACCCCTTCGCTTCCGACGGCTACACCCCCATCGACGACCGTCCGAATCGCAACCCGGCCTTCGACGCCCGCCGCTCCTCAGGCAACACCAACGACCTGCGCGGCAAGATCCTGCGCATCAAGGTCGCGGCCGACGGCTCCTACACCATCCCCGACGGCAACCTCTTCCCCAAGGGCACCGACAAGGCCCGGCCCGAGATCTACGCCATGGGCTTCCGCAACCCTTTCCGGATGAGCGTCGACAAGAAGACCGGCGTGGTCTACGTGGGCGACTACGGCCCCGACGCCGGTTCCGCCAACCCGAATCGGGGTCCCGGCGGCCAGGTCGAGTTCAACCGGATCGCCAAGCCGGGCAACTTCGGCTGGCCGTTGTGCACCGGCAAGAACGACGCCTACGTCGACTACGACTTCGCCACCGGCAAGTCGGGCTCGAAGTTCGACTGCAACGCCCCCAAGAACGACTCCCGGTTCAACACCGGCCTCACCGACCTGCCTCCCGCGCAGCCGGCCTGGATCCCGTACGACGGCGGCTCCGTTTCCGAGTTCGGCTCTGGCTCGGAGTCCCCGATGGCCGGTCCCGTCTACCGCTACGACGCGAATTCCACTTCGTCGGTGAAGTTCCCCGAGGAGTACGACGGGAACTTCTTCGCCGGAGAGTACGGACGCCAGTGGATCAAGCGGATCGAGCAGGCGGACGACGGTACCGTCCAGAAGATCAATCCTTTCCCGTGGACCGGCACCCAGGTCATGGACATGGCCTTCGGCCCCGACGGCGCGCTGTACGTCCTGGACTACGGCACCGGCGGCGAGTTCGGCAAGAACCCGAACGCTGCCCTCTATCGCATCGAGTACGCGAAGGACGGCCTCACCCCGATCGCCGAGGTGAGCGCCGACCACACCGACGGGACTGCCCCACTGAAGGTCGCCTTCACCGGAAAGGCGACCGACGGTGACAGCAAGGACCTCACCTACGCCTGGGACTTCGGGGACGGCACCAAGGGCGAGGGGCTCAACCCCACCCACACGTACGAGAAGAACGGCACCTACCAGGCCACCTTCACCGCCAAGGACCCCGAGGGACACGTGGGCAGCGCGAACGTGCGCGTCGTCGTGGGCAACACCAAGCCCAAGGTAGAGATCATCACACCCGTCAACGGTTCGCTGTACAACTTCGGCGACCCGGTCCCCTTCAAGGTCAAGGTGACCGACCCCGAGGAGCCGGACATCGACTGCTCCAAGGTCACCGTCCGCTTCAGCCTCGGACACGACAACCACGCCCACGAGCTGAGCAGCACTCAGGGCTGTGAGGGCACCCTGACGCCGCCCAAGGACGGTGAACACGACCAGGACGCCAACATCTTCGGCATCGTGGGAGCCGAGTACACCGACAAGGGCGCGGGCGGCCAGGCGCCTCTGACCGGCACGAGCCAGGTCATCCTCCAGCCGCACCACCGCCAGGCCGAGCACTTCACCACGCAGAGCGGCAACCTGAAGCTGTATGACAAGGCCGCAGCCCACGGCGGCAAGACCGTCGGTGACATCCACAACGGCGACTGGATCTCCTTCGACCCGTACCGGCTCACCGGAGCGAGCAAGCTCAAGGCCCGGGTCTCATCGGGTGGCGCGGGCGGCACGCTGGAGCTGCATACCGGCTCCCCGACTGGTCCGCTGCACGGCTCGGTCGAGGTGAAGCCGACCGGTGGCTGGGAGACCTTCACGGATGTGGAGACGGCGCTGAAGGACGTGCCCGACCAGACCACCAAGATCTACCTGGTCTTCAAGGGCGGCAGCGGAGCGCTCTTCGACGTCGACGACTTGGAGTTCACGACAGATGGGTCCGGCGGCGCGCACACCGGTGAGGTGAAGGGCGTCAACGGTAAGTGCATGGACGTGGCGGGAGGTAAGGACGACGACGAGACCCAGATCCAGCTGTACCGCTGCAACAACACGGCCGCGCAGCAGTGGACGCTTCCCGGGGATGGCACGATCCGTGCGCTGGGCAAGTGCCTCGACGTCCAGTGGGCCGGCACCGACGACGGCCGGAAGATCCAGCTCTACCACTGCAACAACACCGTCGCCCAGCAGTGGCAGCCGCAGAGTGACGGCACCGTCCGCAACCCGCATTCGGGCAAGTGCCTGGACGCCGAAGGCGACACCTGGGGCGACGAAACCCACATCCACCTGTGGACCTGCCACGGCAAGGCCAACCAGCACTGGACCCTGCCGTAGCCGGAAGGAAGCAGGACATCATGCGTATGAGCCTCACCAAGACCGCGTGCTGGCTGTCGGGCGCGCTGCTGTGCGTCGCGGCGTCCCCCGGGCTCGCCTTCGCCGAGCCGGTCAAGCCGGCTGAGTCCGCCAAGGCCATCACACGTGTCGCCGCCGATCCGGCGTACAAGGTTCTCGTCTTCTCCAAGACAGCCGGCTACAGGCACTCGTCCATCGACGCCGGTATCTCCACGCTGCGGGGGCTGGGGTCGGCGAACAATTTCACCCTGGACGCCACGGATGACGCCGGGGCCTTCACCGCCGACAACCTCTCCAAGTACAAGGCGGTCGTGTTCCTGTCGACCACCGGGGACGTTCTCGACACGGCCCAGCAGGACGCCTTCGAGAGCTACATCCGGGGCGGGGGCGGCTTCGTGGGCATCCACGCCGCCGCCGACACCGAGTACGACTGGCCGTTCTACGGCAAGCTCGTCGGAGCCTGGTTCCAGTCGCACCCCGACCAGCAGAACGCCAAGATCAATGTGGAGGACCGGGCGCACCCCGCAACCGCGCATCTCGGCAGCACCTGGGAGCGGTTCGACGAGTGGTACAACTACCGCACCAACCCCCGGTCCACCGCGCACGTCCTCGCCTCGCTGGACGAGTCCAGCTACTCGGGCGGGAACATGTCCGGTGACCATCCGATCACCTGGTGCCAGAACTACGAGGGCGGCCGCTCCTTCTACACCGGCCTCGGCCACACCGACGCGTCGTACTCCGAATCCGCCTTCCAGAAGCAGTTGCTCGGCGGCATCCGCTGGGCGGCGGGCATGGCTCAGGCGGACTGCCGTCCGGAGAACGGCTACCAGTCGCTGTTCGACGGCAGCAGCACGACGGGCTGGAAGCAGGCCGGGCCCGGCTCCTTCGAGCTCGCCGACGGCACCCTCACCTCCAAGGGCGGCATGGGCCTGCTCTGGTACGACGCGAAGGAATTGAAGGGCGACTACTCCATCAAGGCCGACTGGCGGATGGACGGTGACGACAACTCGGGGATCTTCGTCGGCTTCCCGGCCTCCGACGATCCCTGGTCCGCCGTGAACAACGGGTACGAGATACAGATCGACGCCACCGACAGCCCGGACCACACGACGGGGGCCGTGTACGGCGTCATGGCGCCCGACACCGCCGCCCGGGACAAGGCGCTCAATCCTCCCGGCGAATGGAACACCTTCGAGCTCCGTGTCACCGGCGAGCACTTGGAGGTCTTCCTCAACGGTGTGAAGATCAACGACTTCACCAACACCGACCCCGCGCGAAGCCTCCAGCAGGGTTATGTCGGCCTGCAGAACCACGGCGACGGTGACCGGGTCTCGTTCCGCAACGTCCGTGTCAAGACCACGAATTCACGCACCGGTGAGGTGAAGGGCGTCAACGGCAAGTGCATAGATGTGGCGGGAGGCAAGGACGACGACGAGACCCAGGTCCAGCTGTACCGCTGCAACAAGTCGGCCGCCCAGCAGTGGACGCTTCCCGGTGACGGCACGATCCGCGCGCTGGGCAAGTGCCTCGACGTCCAGGGCAGGGGCACAGCGGACGGAACCAAGATCCAGCTATACCGCTGCAACGACACGCCCGCCCAGCAGTGGACGGCGCAGAGCGATGGCACGGTCCGCAACCCGCACTCCGGCAAGTGCCTCGACGTCGAAGGCAACACCTGGGGCGACGAAACCCACATCCACCTGTGGACCTGCCACGGCAAGGCCAACCAACAGTGGACTCTGCCGTCATGAGCATCGCTCCTGACCTGTAGTCCACGGAACTGGCCCGGGAACCCCATCCGCCTGAAACAGGCGTGCCCGGGCCAGGTCGGCCGGCCTCACCAAGTGCCTTCGTGGCCTGGCGGTCCCGGCACCACAAACGGGTCCGTGCCGGGGTTGCGGCTCACGCCCCCGGCACGGGCCATCCACTCATCACACGCACACGCACAAGAACGGCAGGGAGGCGCTCGCGATGACACCATCGACATCGACATCGACATCGACATCGACACCGGCAGTGCCACGTACGGGAATCTGGCTGATCGGAGCCCGCGGCTCCGTTGCCACCACAGTGGTCGCCGGGTGCGCGGCCGTCGCCTGCGGGCGGCAGCCGGCCGTCGGGATGGTCACCCTCTCTCCGCACTTCGTCGGCTGCGGCCTCCCGGATCTAGGGTCCCTGGTCTTCGGCGGCACGACGTCGCGTCCTGCCCACAGCCGAAACGGGCCGAGCAACTGGCCGTGCAAGGGGTCCTGCCGCACGACCTGCCCAACGCTGTACGAGACGAACTCGCCGCGGCGGACGCCGAGATGCGGACCGGCGGCCCCGTCGTGGACGACCCGCGCGACGACCAGGAACTGATCAGCGCTTTCGCCGAGGACCTCGCCGCCTTCCGGACGCGGAACAACCTCGCCCGGTGCGTGGTGGTCAACGTCGCCTCCACCGAACCGGCATCCCGCGAAGGGGACGAGAGGCTGCCGGCCAGCTCTCTGTACGCTGCCGCCGCGCTCCGCGCCGGCGCTGCGTATGTGAACTTCACACCGTCGACCGGACTGCACCACCCCGCGCTCTCCGGTCCGTACGACGTGCCGGTGGCCGGGAGGGACGGCAAGACCGGGCAGACGCTGCTGCGCTCCGTGCTCGGCCCGATGTTTGCGCAGCGTGCGCTCACGGTGCGGTCCTGGTCCGGTACCAACCTGCTCGGCGGGGGAGACGGGGCGGCGCTCGCCGACCCGGACGCGGCCGCGGCGAAGAACGCCGGGAAAGCCCGGGTCCTCGCCAACACCCTCGGGACCATCCCCGAGGGAGTCGTGCACATCGACGACGTGCCGTCGATGGGGGACTGGAAGACGGCCTGGGACCACATCGCCTTCGAGGGTTTCCTCGGCACGCGGATGGTACTGCAGACCACCTGGCAGGGGTGCGACTCCGCCCTCGCGGCGCCCCTCGTCCTGGACTTGGCCCGGCTCCTCGCCCGCGCGCACGAAGTGGGGCTCACCGGTCCGCTCCCCGAGCTGGGGTTCTACTTCAAGGACCCCGACCCGGGGACGCCTTCGTCGCTGTCCGAGCAGTACATGGCGCTGCTTGGCCTCGCGGAGCGGCTGCGGGGGGATAACGAGTGAACGCGCTCCGGGACTGGACTCAACTGCTGTGCGTGTCGGCGCTGTTCACGGTCCCAGGGGATGCGCTCGCCGGGGCGGCGGCCGCGGGCGTGCGCGCCGACCGGAGCACGCTGCGCGCCATCGGATGCTCCCTGTGTCTGTATGAGGCGGGCATGGCCTTGAACGACTGGGCGGACCAGGACGAGGACGCGCGTGAACGCCCGAACCGGACTCTCCCGTCAGGTCGCATACGCCCGGTCGCCGCTTTGGGGGCGGCGGTCGGGCTGACCGGGGTGGGCCTTGCACTGGCGGCGCGGGCGGGGCGCCCAGCGGCGGCGGTCGCCGGGGCCCTGGCCGCCACCGTTTGGGCGTACGACCTGAAGCTCAAGCACACACCCGCGGGGGCGGTGGCGATGGGCGCGGCCCGTGGCCTCGACCTGCTGCTCGGCGCGGTGGTAGCCGGGCAATCACCTCTTCGGCCAGCTGTGGCCCTCTCCTCGGCGGCGCTGGCCGCCCACACGTACGCGGTGACTCGCGTCTCCCGGTACGAGACCACGGGCGGTTCCAGCCTCGCTCCCTTCGCCGCCCTGGCCACAAGTCTCGTCATCAGCACGGGACTTGGATTGCGGGGTCTTCGTAGCTGGGGTGGTGCGGACGCAGGGGGAGGGGCAGCCGGGTCCGCAATCGCGTACTGGTCTGACTTTCGGGAGCCGGCAGCCCGGCACGCGGCAACCGTCTGTCGCGCGGCCTTCGCCTGGCGCGCGGCCTCACCGCACCGGCCCTCGCCGCCACCTACGGCGCCACGGCGGCGCGCCCCTACTTGCACGCCGTCCTCAATCCCTCTCCGTCCCTCACGCAACGCGCCGTGGGAGGCGGCATCCGTTCCCTCATCCCCCTCCAGGCCGCTTTTGCCGCGCGCGCCGGTGCCCCCGTCCTGGGCGGGGCCTTGATGGCGTTGGCGCCGATGGCGCGCCGCGTCTCCCGGAAGGTGAGCCCGACATGACCTTGCGCTTTGCCTACGGCACCAACGGCCTCACCGACCTGCGCCTCGACGACGCGCTGTTCCTCCTCGCCGACCTGGGCTACGACGGCGTCGGTCTCACGCTCGACCACATGCACCTCGACCCCATGGCGGCGGACTTCTCCGTTCGTACCAGCCGTCTGTCCCGCACGCTGGCCATCCTGGGTCTGACGGTGACGATCGAGACCGGCGCCCGTTACGTCCTCGACCCGCGCCGCAAGCACGGCCCGTCGCTCCTGGACCCAGACCCGGACGGGCGCGCGGCTCGGGTTCGCCTGCTGGTGCGTGCCGTGCAGGCCGCCGCCGATCTGAGTGCGCACGCGGTGCACTGCTTCAGCGGCATCACCCCTGAAGGCGTCGATCCGGACACGGCGTGGAAGCGTCTGGCCGACGAGCTGGCGCCCGTCCTCGACGCCGCCAGTGGCCTGGGGGTGCCGCTCGCGGTGGAACCCGAACCCGGCCATCTTCTCGCCACCCTCGACGACTTCCACCAGCTGAGCCACCTGCTCGGCAGCCCCGACGCGCTCGGCCTCACCCTGGACATCGGCCACTGTCAGTGCCTAGAGCCGGACCCGCCCGCCGAGTGCGTCCGCGCGGCCGCGCCGTGGGTGCGTCACATCCAGATCGAGGACATGCGGCGCGGCGTCCACGACCATCTCCCGTTCGGAGAGGGCGACATCGACTTCCCGCCCGTCCTCGACGCCCTCACCGAACTCACCCACACCGGCTATCAGGGCCTGATCACGGTGGAGCTGCCTCGCCAGTCCCACGCCGGACCGAGCCTCGCCGAAGATTCCCTCCGATTCCTGCGTGGCCTTGAGGGAGGAGCACACGCATGACCACACCGCTGACCGAAGACCTTGCCGAGCTGTGGGAGCGCCTCGACGCCCCGACCCGGGCCTGGCTCACCAACGCCGTGCTCGAGGCTGCCGCTGCCCGAGGTACCCCACCATGGTGTAGGCGAGATTGGTGCATGTGGCACGGCACAGCTGCTCGTCAGGCTCGGTCACGTTCAGTCCGGCCGCCTCGCGTTCCTCCCGGCAGGCTGCGGGTCTCGGGTCTTCAGACGCAGGTCATTCCCGGTCCGTGATGGATGTCCGGGTGTTTGCTCGCCAACAGACGTCGGGCGTTGTCGGCCTGGTTGACGACTCTGCCGGCGAACGCAGCCGCCGCCTTCAGACCGCTTCGACAAGGCTCTGCAAGCCCTCGAGGTAACGTCGACGCCGCGTGACACGCAGGCCCCCGCCAGCAGGTGCAGGCGGTACGGCCAGATCTCTCGTCCTCCCAGTACAGGACCTGCTCCCACCACCGGCCACGATCGCGTGCACCACCGCGAACACCCGCTCCGGCGCCACCCCGGCCCGCACCGCACGGCCGCGCCACCGGCCACCCCGTCGGTGTTGCCGGACTCCGGCATCAGCGCTCCCAAAACGCCGAGGGCCGTTCCCCTCAGCCGGTGGGCGACGCGCATCAGACCAAGCATGGACAGCGACAGCAGTGCCGTGTGGGAGGGCGCTGCCGCCGGGACCGGAGCCCGGTGGTGCGGCGCGGGGCGGAACTGCAGAGGCGGGCCTTGGAGGACCTCGCGAATGGCCGTGAGCCGCACACCCCTGGAACGGGACGTCGGGTCTGCTCGCGAGGAGCAGCGGGTGCGGGCGGCCGTGGCTGCGGAAGGTGAAGGATCAGGACGCGCGCACCGGGGTGGGTGACGGCTCCGGCGGCGAGCGCCGCGGCTCCTGGAGCGGGAAGTAGTCTCCCGGCCGCGTGGAGCGCCGCCACACGTACACCGCTGTCGCCATCACGAGGATCAGCCCCGCCAGGACCAGCAGTTCGATCCCCTCGACGTTCCACCGGAAGGATTTCTCCGCCTCGGCCGTCACGATGAGCACCTTGCGGATGCCGGCAATCAGGCCGACGACGAGGAACGGCTCCGCGTCGAGGGTCTGGTTCCTGATGGTGAGGCGGACGGTGTGGAGCAGTTCGGCCACGATGAACAGCACAAGGCCGTTGTCCAGGGCGGAAAGAACGACCGTCTCCTCGTGATACGGCCCCTGGATCGACCTGATGACGTCGTGGATGACCCCGACGGTCAGGAGCCCCGCGAGCAGTACGAGGAGCGCCGCGACGACCAGGTGGATGCCGTCCTCGATGAGCTGCAGGAGGCCCTGTAACCGGCCGCCCTCGATCTTCGGGGTATTGGGTCGCACAAGTCAGCATGCTAGGGGTGTCCCGGCCTGCAGGCGCGGCGTGCTGGGCGAACGGGTGGACGAGCGGATCCCTCCCTGTGGTGGCAGCCCGGGCGCGGCGAGGCGCGACATCATCGAGGCCCACCCGGCGGCAGGACAAGGGTTACGAGGTAGCCCGACGCGCGGACACAAACGCCAGGAACCTGCGGTTCGTCCTGGTCGCCGACCCGGGCCTGCCCTCCGAGATGGCCTGGCTCGCCCCCGCCTACCGGAGGATCTGCGCCGCCGCATCGCCAGGGGCATCCGCTGGCAGGCGGACACCGTGACGGCGCCCCTGGTGGCGGACGAGCAGGTCGACGTGTCCGACGTGGCTAAAGTCGTCGGCATCCGTCACGGCGACTGGGACATCGGCGTCTTCCTCACCGACCTGCCGAGCCGGGCGGAGCGCAACCCGGTCCGCACCGAGGGTCGACCCTGAGCACAGGGTCGCACTGATCTCACTGCACGGCCTCGGCTCCCGGCGTCTGCGGCGCCGGAGCGGTGCGGCAGGCGGCGGTCGTCGTCAGGCAACAGGCCGCGCAGGACGAAGACCGCTGGATTCCGCAGTCGTCGGCCGTCCGGCCCCGGGGAGTAGTTGAAGCGCGAACCCTACGCGGTGCCAGGGGCTGCCCGGCCACGTCCGCCTGGCAGTTGCCGCCGTGGCGCCTTCTATCCTGGCGGCGACGCTGTCCACCCCCGCCTCATGATGAAAGAAATCCCAGTTCAGATGGGCTACTCCGCCGAACTTGCTGTGTCCGGCTCCGGCTGGTCCGCGCCGCCCGAGGCGACCGCCGGACCGAGGGTCAGTGCCAGCTCGCCGTCCTTGACATCGGCGATGACGGTGTCGTCCGGATTGACCGAGCCGCTGAGCAGCATGTTCGAAAGGCGGTTGTCGAGCTCCGTCTGGATGGTGCGGCGCAGCGGCCGGGCTCCGAACTCGGGCTGGTAGCCACGGTTGGCCAGCCACTCCTTGGCGGTCTCGGTGACCTCGAGGTTGATCTGCTGGGCGTGGAGCCTGCGCCGGCTGCGTTCCAGCAACAGGTCGACGATGCGCACCAGGTCCGCCCGGGTCAGGGCGTGGAAGACGATGATCTCGTCGATGCGGTTGAGGAACTCGGGCCGGAAGTGCGCCTGCAGTTCGGCCATCAGGTCATCCCTGATGTCCTCGACCGCCCCCTGGTGGTCCAGGATGCGCTTGGAGGCGATGTTGCTGGTCATGATGACCACGGTGTGCCGGAAGTCGATCGTGCGTCCCTGGGCGTCGGTGAGCCGTCCGTCGTCCAGCACCTGCAGCAGCAGGTTGAAGACGTCCGGGTGGGCCTTTTCGACCTCGTCGAACAGCACGACGCTGTACGGCTTGCGGCGCACCGCCTCGGTGAGCTGCCCGGCCTCCTCGTAGCCGACGTATCCGGGCGGGGAGCCGACGAGCCGGGAGACGGTGTGCTTCTCCTGGAACTCGCTCATGTCGAAGCGGACCATCCGGTCGGCGTCTCCGAAGAGCAGTTCCGCAAGTGCCTTGGCCAGTTCCGTCTTGCCGACTCCCGTGGGTCCGAGGAAGAGGAAGCTGCCGGTGGGCCGATCGGGGTCTCCCATGCCCGCCCGGCCGCGGCGCACAGCCTGGGACACGGCGGTGACTGCCTCGTCCTGGCCGACCACCCGCTCGTGCAGGGCCTCTTCGAGCTTCGTGAGCCGCTCGCGCTCGGTCTCGGTGAGCTGGGAGACGGGAATGCCGGTGCGCGCGGAGAGCACATCGGCGATGTCCTCGGGAGTCACACTCCCGGCCTCTTCCCGCTCCCCGCCGACCCCGGCGAGCTCCCGCTCCACCTGCCGGATCTGCTCCTTGAGCTGTGCGGCGCGTTCGTAGTCCTCGGTGCTGACGGCCTCGTCCTTCTCCCTGCGCAGCTTGGTGAGGCGGTCCTCGAGGCTCGCGGTCCCGGTCGGGGCACCGAGGCCGCGCAGTCCCACGCGTGCTCCTGCCTGGTCCATGAGGTCGATCGCCTTGTCGGGCAGGAACCGGTCGGTGATGTAGCGGTCGGACAGGGCAGCCGCGGCGTCCAGGGCCTCGTCCGTGTAACGGACCTGGTGGTGGGCCTCGTAGGAGTCGCGAAGCCCGCTCAGGATCTCGACCGTCTCCTCGACGGTGGGTTCGCGCACCATGACCGGCTGGAAGCGACGTTCGAGCGCGGCGTCCTTCTCGATGTACCGGCGGTACTCGTCGATGGTGGTGGCGCCGACCACGCTGAGGTCGCCCCGGGCGAGCGCGGGCTTGAGAATGTTGCCGGCGTCCATGGCACCCTCGCCGCCTCCGCCGGCGCCGACGACCGTGTGCAGTTCGTCGATGAACACGATGATGCCGCTCTCGGCCTCCGTGACCTCGTCGATCACCTTCTTCAGCCGCTCCTCGAACTCTCCCCGGTACTTGGATCCGGCGACCAGACCGGCCATGTCGAGGCTCACGACGCGGCGGTTGCGCAGGGCCTTCGGGACCTCTTCGGCGACGATCCGCTGCGCCAGTCCTTCGACGATGGCGGTCTTGCCGACGCCGGGATCGCCGATGAGCACGGGGTTGTTCTTGGTGCGCCGGGATAGGACCTCCACGGTCTGCTCGATCTCCTCGGCCCGGCCGACCACCGGGTCGAGACGTCCGCTGCGGGCCTCGTCGGTGAGGTCGCGCCCGTACTCGTCCAAGGTCGGGGTGTCGCTGTGCTCGCCCGACGCCGCCTTCCGGCCGGCTTCGCCGCCACTCAGCAAACCGGAGGAGACTCCCTCGGATCCCAGCGTGCGTGCGAGGCTGGAATCGTCCAGCAATGCGGCGAGGATGTGCTCCGGACCGATGTACGAGGCACCGGTCGCCTGGGAGTGGGCGTGGGCGGCAAGCAGAGCGCGCTTCACCGCTGGCGTGAGCCCGGGGTCGCCGGTTCCGGTGCCGGTGGGAAGGCTCTCCTGCAGGTCCGCAGCCAGCTGGTCCGGATCAGCGCCCGCCTGCTCCAGCACCTGCCGGGCGGCTGGCACCTGCGTGGCGGCCCACAGCAGGTGCACGGTGTCGAGATCGGACCCGTCCTCGGCCGCCCGGCCGCCTGCCGCCGCCAGCAGCTCGTGCGAGGAATCACTGAGCAGTCGCCCGATGGGCACGCGCTGCACGGCTGGCGGCGAGGCTGCCGGACTCATGCCGAAGAAGCGGTTGAAGAGATCGGAGAACGGGTCGCCGGACCCGAAGGGCGAAGTTGTCACAAGGATCATCCCGTCCGGCGGGCGGCACAGCGGCTGTGCGCAGCCTGCCGTAGTCGAATTGCCGGTACACGGCCATTCTTCGCCGGGTCGTCCCGGCGTGCGAACGCAGCAGGTGAGTGACGGGCGTCCTGGGCAGAGCCGCAGATGCCACAGGCGATCGGGCACGAGGAGGCGTGGCAGGCGGTGACGCTCAGCGCCAAGGCGATCAAGACGATCGACAGCATCGGTGTCGAGGCGGCCGTGGCTCGCATCCGCGCCCGGGGGGAGCCCGCGCCGGATTCCTCCCCGGAGTCACGAAGTCGTCCTACTGATCGTCCCGCCCTCGTGGGCGGATGCGCTGCCGGCCCGTGACTCGGCGGAATCACGGGCCGGCAGTGTGCCGGCAGCAACCACGGCCGCTGCGGGGCGCGCTCGTACGGGGGCAAGGAGTCACCGAACCCGGCGGTCTTCCAGAGGGGCAGCCCTCAGTTGCTCGTCGCATCGCGCTCGGTTCCTGGCTCGCTGGCAGCGCCTTGGACGGCTAGATGATCGATTCAAGGGATCGGCTGCGCGCATGGGACGAGGGCGTCCAACGTCAGTGTGTGAAGACAGAGTTGGACACCCTCGCGACTGCACTCTATGTGAAAACCGACGACCTGCTGAAGGCGTCTCCGCATCTCGCGCCATGGCGGCCGGCCGTGGGGATCGCCCCGCAGCTCACCGACGCCGAGCTGGTCACACTGGCGATGATGCAGGCCATGCTCGGCTTCACCTCTGAGGCGAGGTGGCTTCGCCACGCCCGTTCCCACCTGCGGCATCTCTTCCCGTACTTGCCCAAGCAGCCCGGCTACAACAAGCGGCTGCGCAAGAGCGCCGACCTGCTTCGCAGGGTCACCCGCCTGCTGGCCACCGACACCTCCGTGTGGAGCGACGACGTGTGGATCGTGGACTCCACACCGGTGGAATGCGGCCGCTCCCGCGAGACCGTCAAACGTTCCGACCTGGCCGGTTGGGCCGAGTACGGGTACTGCGCCAGTCACAGCCGCTTCTTCTGGGGCCTGCGGCTGCACTTGGTGTGCACCCTCCAGGGCCTGCCAGTCGCCTTCGCCCTGACCGGCGCCAAGGCCGACGAGCGCGAGACCCTGCTGGACCTCCTCGCTGCCGAACCCGGCCTGGCCGCCGACCGGCCCGGCCAGACGCTGATCGGCGACAAGAACTACTACGGCCGGGGCTTCGAACACGAACTGGCCGGGCAGGACATCCGGCTGCTGCGCCCGGCCCGCAGAGGCGAGCCGGAGCGGCCCGGAGCGTCCCTGTTCAAGCCGCTGCGGCAGGTCATCGAGTCGGTCAACGAGACCTTCAAGGGCCAACTCGATCTCGAACAGCACCGAGGCCGCACACCCGGCGGTGTCGTCGTCCGCGTCATGCAACGCATCCTCGCAATGACCGCCGCGATCTGGCACAACGACCACACAGGACAGCCCGTCCTGCGCTCACTGACCGCATATGACCACTGACCCCTTGGAATCGATCATCTAGCCGTTGCCGTCCTTTTGGTTATGCGGGTGTGAGAGGGAGGTTCCACGCGCCTCGGTCCAGGTGGGTGGTGCCGTCAGGGTCGATGCGGACGTGGGCAACGTAGAGGGGGAGGCCCCCTTCGTGGTTGAGGCGATGTTATGGACAGGGATTGAAACTGTCCGTTGTCCACGGCTGAATGCCCACGCGAGCGCGTGGTCACCGGGCTCGCCGATCCCGTGCCGCTTCAGGCCGCTTGGAAAACGCGCTGCGAGTCGGAGTACCACCGGTTGGCCCAGAATCAGTCGTGAAGAGCCTCGCCGACACCCCCAGCGGATATCGCCCTTCGACGTTTGACTGTTCATTCGCGTGCGGCTGGGGGCGTTCACGTGCACGTTGAGGTCGAGGTCTTGAGGCCAAATGGGGTGACCTGTGCCGTTGCCGGCCGATTAGAGGTCGAGGACGACTTCGGTGCTCGGTTTGCTGCAGCAGACGAGGATGGTGCCGGGCTCGGGGAGTTCGAGGGGTGGGGTGGCGTAGGTGATGTCACCTGAGACGAGGTGGGTGATGCAGGTGTGGCAGACGCCGGTGCGACAGGACCAGCGGGTGGGGATGTCGCAGGCTTCGGCGAGATCGAGGAGGGACGCGTGAGCGGGTGACCACGGCGTGGTGACGCCGCTGCGGGAGAAGGTGATGAGGGGGCCGGTGCCCGTGGGACCGGGTGGTTGGTGCGGCCGGATCGCGGCGGTGGGTGTGACGCCGGGATTGATGGCGGGGAGGGCGCTGAACTGTTCCGCATGGATCCGCTCGGGGCGCAGACCGTGATCGCGCAGGAAGCCGCCGAGGTCGTCCATGAAGGCGGGTGGTCCGCAGAGGTAGGCGTCGGCGTCGGTGGGGATGCCCATGGCCGTGAGTGATTGGGCGGTCGGGCGGCCCTGGGTGATGTGGGGCTCGTCGGGATGTGGGGTTTCGGAGGTGTAGTAGATGTGCTCGTGGGCGTAGGGGAGTTGCGCCAGGAGGGCGTGGGCCTCGTCCGCGAAGGCGTGGTGGGCGCGGTCGTGGGTGGTGTGGATCCACCAGACAGGGCGTGGGTCTCGTGTGTCGGCGAGTCGGTGGAGCATGGCCAGCACGGGAGTGGCACCGATCCCTGCGGAGATGAGGACGATCGGACGGGTACTTTCTTCGAGTACGAACGTTCCGCGGGCGCTGGCGATGTCCACGAGGTCCCTGGGGTGGAGCGTGGCATGGATGTAGCTGCTGACTGCCCCGTGGGGCTCGTGCTTGACGCTGATGCGGTAGGTGCTGGCTGTGGGCGCGGAGGACAGGGAGTAGCTGCGCACCGCGGGGGCCTCTTCGCCGATGGCGAGGCGGATGGAGAGGTACTGGCCCGGGCGGGCCTCGGGTAGGGGTGTGCCGTCGGTGGTGTTGAGGTAGATCGACGAGACGGTGGGGGTCTCGGGGACGATGCGGGCGACGCGCATGGTCTTGAAGCCCGGCCATCCCGGCTCTTCTCTGGGCTGCTGGGTGCTGGCGCGTTCGCCTGGCCATCCCGGTTCCTGTTTGGGCTGCTGGGCGGCGGCGAGTTCGCGGAAGGACTGCTGCCATCCGGGGCTGAGGGCGGGGATGTTGAGGGCTTTGCGCAGCTTCGCGGGGTCGCGGCCGGGGAGGTACAGCAGCGCGTCGATCTCGGCAACGCTGAGTTCTTCCGCCCCTTTGCGGGTGAGGCT
Organism: Streptomyces sp. NPDC001530; assembly: GCF_042894545.1. NCBI lineage: Bacteria > Bacillati > Actinomycetota > Actinomycetes > Kitasatosporales > Streptomycetaceae > Streptomyces > Streptomyces sp. NPDC001530. Next base: position 35,496 of record NZ_JBIAVS010000020.1, on the reverse strand, counting down.
GATCTCGTCGCCGGCCTGGACGCGTCCCTCGGTGATGACGCGCAGGTAGAAGCCGGGGCGGTGGTGGGCGACGAGCAGGGAGGCCATGGTGGGTTCCCCCAGGCGCATGCCGACGCGGTAGCAGGTGACGCGGGGCTGGGTGACTTCGAATTCGGCTTCGCCGATGCGGTACCGGTCGCCGATGCATACTTCGTCGTCGGGCAGGCCGTCGACGGTGAAGTTCTCCCCGAAGATCCCGAAGGTCAGGTCGTCGCGACCGAGTTGCTTTTGCCAGTACTGGTAGGACTGCAGCTGGTAGACGAGGACGGCTCGAATTTCGCCGCCGTGCCCGGCCAGATCTCCTTGACCGTCTCCATCGACGTTCAGCCGCCGGACCATGCGGGGGCCCGGGACGGGGGCCTTCCAGGCTCCGGTGTGGACAGTCCTTCCCTGCCAGGAGACGTCCTTGGGCATACCTACGTTGACGGACAGCAGCGTCGCCATTGCGGACCTCCTGCGGGGGGCCGGCCGGGGCAGCCCCTCATGGCGCTGTGATCTGTGCGCTGGGGCCGATCCTAGTTCTTGTGCCGATGCCGCCGCGATTCCGTGATCACGAATCTTGGTGCATTTCGCTGAGATTCTTCGAACGGAGGGACCGGCGCGGAAGGCCATGTCCATTCGCTTTTCCCGGGCGGATCATTCGTATCGTGGAAGCTCGCAAGGTGGCGGGGCTGCGCCGTGCTGCACCAAAATGATCACATGGAGTACATGCTCGAGGTCGTCATCTTGCCCGTGAGCGATGTCGACCGCTCTTTGGCCTTCTATACCGAGCGCAGAGCCCGTTCATGGACCAGATGAACCAGGAGGAGGGGCGACCTCGTTCGGCGTGGAGCGGGATCCTGCCCGGGTGGTCGCGTTCAGCGACGGCGTCAAGCCGGCCTGCAACGTGGATCGGCCTCCCTCGGCAGGGGTGCCCGCCACCGCGGTCGCGCCGCCCTCGCCGCGGCCGCATCCCGCGGCGGCCTGTCACCCCAGATAGGCGGGGGCGACGGCGGAGGTCATGAGCCGGCGGGCCGCGCCGGTGCCGTCGGCGGGGACGGTCCACAGGTCCGAGCCGTAGTCGCCGGGGAGGGCGTAGACGAGGGTGGAGTCGTCGGCCCACAGTGCCTGGTCGTCGATGTTGCGCTGTTCGGCGGTCGCGGTCTCCGTCATGGTGCGCAGGTCGAGGACGTACAGCCGCCAGGGGGCGTCGGGAGAGGCTCCCTTGACGCGTTTCTTGTAGGCGATCCGGGTGCCGTCGGGCGAGAGGGAGGGGCATTCGACGTTGCGGTGCAGGGTGGTCAGGGTGCGTGCGGCGACGTCGCCGCGGACCACGTAGGTCTGGCCACCTGTTGCCAGGGTCGCGTAGAAGCGGGTGTCGTCGGCGAAGGTGACGCCCCAGATGTTGGTGTCCGCGGCGCGGTAGGGCCGGCCGTCCTTGATGATGTGGAAGGTCTCCAGGTTGTCGTCGATGGCCCAGGTGCGGGTGTCGACGATGGCGGTGCGGGTGGAGAAGTTGGTGCCGGCGTAGGAGTCTCCGCTGACGAAGGCCGTCCAGGCGACCATGTGGCCGGAGGGTGAGACCCGGGCCCGGGTGGGGATGCCCGCTGCCGGGAAGTGGTGCAGCTCGTGCAGGTGCGAGTCGAGTACCACCGCCCGGTAGGTGTCCTCCAGTGGGCCGTGTACGGCCTGCAGGCAGATGCCGGTCCCGGCTGCCGCGTGGAAGCGCAGGCACTTGACGCCCGATGCGGTGCGCGGCCCCTGCGGATCGTCGGCGGGCACGGTGGCGATCTCGTCGCGGTGCGGGCCCCAGGCCAGGTTGCGCACCAGCAGTCGGCGGCCGGCCGTCGGCCGGAGCGAGACGGTACCGGCCTGCACGGTCGGACCGTCCGCCTGCTGCTGGTCACGCATGCCCGATCGGTGGGCGGCGTACAGCACCGACCCGGTGCCGACCGCGCCGAGCAGCAGGACGGCGACCAGCAGGATCAGCAGGCGGGTGGTTCGGGTCATCAGGATTCCTCCGTGGATACCCCCGCCTTCAGGCGGGAGAGGAAAGGGACGCCTGCGGAGCAGGGCCAGGAAAGCCGATCCGCCGCCAGGGCGGATCGGCGTTCACCGCCAACTACCCGCAGATGGCCAGAAGTTGGTGCAGTACTTTGTGAGCTGTGACCACACATGTGAAGCGGGCATTCAAGTACCGGTTCTACCCGACCGATGCGCAGGCAGCTGAGCTGTCGCGCACGTTCGGGTGTGTGCGGAAGGTCTACAACCTGGCGCTCGCGGCCCGGACCGAGGCGTGGGCGCGACAGCAACGGGTCAACTACAACCAGACCTCGGCCATGCTGACGGCGTGGAAGAAGACGGAAGAACTGGCATTCCTCAACGAGGTCTCCTCGGTTCCGTTGCAGCAGGCGCTGCGGCACTTGCGGAGCGCTTTCGCCGGTTTCTTCGCCAAGCGGGCCAAGTACCCGCGCTTCAAGTCGAAGAAGAAGTCGCGCGAGTCGGCGGAGTACACCACGTCTGCGTTCCGGTTCCGTGACGGCAGCCTGTACCTGGCAAAGATGGTCGAGGCGTTGGACATCGTCTGGTCGCGTCCGCTGCCCGAGGGAGCAGTGCCGACTACGGTGACGGTGAGCAGGGACAGTGCCGGACGCTGGTTTGTCTCCCTGCTGTGCGAGGACACCAGCATCAAGCCGCTGCCTGCCGCGGACACGGCGGTCGGCATCGATGTCGGCCTGGACCACCTGCTGACTCTCTCGGCCGGCGAGAAGATCGCGAATCCGAGGCATGAGCGGCAGGACCGTGTCCGTCTTGCGAAGGCTCAGCGGGAGTTGTCCCGCAAGGCCAAGGGCGGCGGTGCCAACCGGTGCAAAGCCCGACAGCGGGTCGCGAAGATCCACGCCCGGATCGCCGACCGCAGGCGGGATGTGTTGCATAAGCTGACCACTCGACTCGTGCGTGAGAACCAAACGCTCGTGATCGAGGACCTGACCGTGCGCAGCATGGTCAAGAACCGGAGCCTGGCCCGCGCCATCTCGGATGCCGCATGGTCGCAGTTCCGGGACCTTTTGGAGTACAAGGCCGCCTGGTACGGGCGGGAAGTGATCGCGGTGGATCGCTTCTTCCCCTCCACCAAGCTGTGCTCCGCCTGCGGCACCTTGGCTGACACGATGCCACTCAACGTCCGCACCTGGACGTGCGGCTGCGGAACGACCCATGACCGGGACGTTAACGCGGCGAAGAACCTTCTGGCCGCCGGGCTGGCGGTGTCTGTCTGTGGAGCTGGTGTAAGACCTCAACGGAGAACTCCGAGCGGGCAGTCGGCGACGAAGCAGAAACCCCTACAGCGCGAGCCGTAGGAATCCCCCTCGTTTTACGAAGGGGAGGAAGTCAAGCGGGCACCTCATCGGTGGCACGGAGGACGAACGAGGCCACGACGGCGCTGACGGCCAGTGCGGCTGCGGTGACGGCGAGGGCGGTGCGCCCGCCCCACAGGCTCCAGGCCGCGCCGAAGGCGAGCGAGCAGGTGAACCGGGCCAGCGCCTGGCCGGTGCCGACCAGTGCCTGCCCGGCACCTTGGTGCTGTGCCGGGACGGCCCCCGCGGTGGCGGCCGCGAGGACTCCGTCGGTGGCGGCGTAGAAGGTGCCGTGCAGGACGAGGACGGCGACCACGGCCGGGACACCGTGCCAGGGGGAGAGCACCAGGCCGTAGCCGAGGAGCAGGACGCCGTGGCCGGCCAGGAAGAGCCGGCGGCGGCTGAGGCGGTCTGCGAGTGCGCCGAGCGGGACGGCGAGCAGCAGGAAGACCGCGGCGGTGCCCAGGGGCAGCAGCGGGAACAGGTGGGCGGGCAGGTCGCCTTCGCGCTGGAGCAGCAGATACAGGAAGGAGTCGCTGACGGTGGTCAGGCCGAGCAGGGTCGCGCACACCGTGAGCCGACGCAGTTCCGGACGGCGCAGCAGCCCGATCGCGTCACGCAGGGCCGGCCGGGCCGGTTCGGGGAGCCGTACCGCATCGGCGGGGGCGACGATGTGGCGGGGCACGAAGAGCACCAGCACCAGGACCCCGAGCACGGCGACGCAGCCGCTGACCGCGAAGACCGCGTCGTAGCCGTCGACGGTGGCCCGTAGCACGGCGAAGGCGACGAGCGGGCCGAGCAGCGCGCCGGTGGTGTCCATGGCGCGGTGCACCCCGAACGCCCGTCCCCGGTGCTCGGATTGGGTGGCCAGGGAGATCATCGCGTCCCGGGGGGCGGTGCGCAGCCCTTTGCCGGTGCGGTCGGCCGCGAGTACGGCGCTGATCATGGGGAGGGTGTGGGCGAGCAGCAGCAGCGGCTTGCACACCGCCGACAGGCCGTAGCCAAGGCCTGCCACGACCTTGTGCCGGCGGCCTCCGCTGTCGGCGAGGTGACCGCCGGCCAGCCGGACCAGGGCCCCGACGCCGTTGTTGATGCCGTCCAGGAGACCGAAACCGAGCGGCGACAGGCCGAGGCCCGCGACCACGTACAGCGGCAGGACGGCCGTGACCATCTCCGAGGAGATGTCCGTGATCAGGCTGACCGCACCCAGGGCCAGCACGGTGCCGGGCACAGCGGCCGACCGCCGCCCCGGACGGGTGTCCGGGGCGACGGCGGCCTTGGTGCTGCGGGAGTCCGCGAGATACACGGGCGTCAGTTCCAGATGCCGGTGATGTCGGATGCCGAGGCGGCGTTGCCCGCGTGCGCGGTGAGACCGGCCAGGTCCTCCACGGTGCGCAGGACGTTGTAGTGGTTGTAGGTGGTGGAGCTGGAGCTGCCGGGGGCGACGTGCTGCCCGTAGAAGACGGTGGGGATGCGGTTGCCGGACAGCTTGTTGTCCTCGTCGAAGGTGACGGCGAGGATGCTGTTGTGGGTCTTGGCCCAGGTGGCGTAGGCGCCCAGGTTGTTCTTGATCCAGGTGTCGCCCGTGGAGACCGAGCAGTCGTGCATGTCGCTGCACAGGTTCGGTACGACGAAGGAGACCTTCGGCAGGGTGGTGTAGTCGGTCGGGAACTGCGTCATGGTCTTGGCGCTGCTCGTCGGCACGTTGGAGAAGCCGAACCACGGGTTGTGCTTCTGCGCGTAGTTGCCGCTGCTGCAGGTCGTCGAACCCTGGCTGGGCAGCGACTCGTTGTAGCTTGCCCAGGTCTTGCCGGCGGCGATCAGCTCGGAGGCGAGGTTGGGCTTGTTGATGGAACCGACGCTGACGCAACTGTCGTCGGTGCGGCCCTGGTTGGAGCCCGAGAACAGCATGTAGTAGTTCGGCTCGCTGGGGTGGGTGAGACCGTAGGACTGCGTGAGGTTGGCGCCACCCGCCTTGAGGGTGTTGTTGATGTACGGGGCGCTGGAGCTGCCGATCACCTGCGAGTAGGCGTGGTTCTCCATCACCACGACCACCACGTGGTCGGGGGTCGGGAGCGCGGCGGCCTGAGCGGTGGAGGCTGTGGCGGCCCACAGTCCGATCGACGTGGCGGTGAGGGCGACAGCACCGGCGAGTGCGGCGAGGGTGCGCTTGGGAGCCTTGACGGCGGTCATGACTGTCCTCCGGACAGAAGTGACGGACGTGCGGGGGGAGGCGCCGTAACCCTAGGAGCTCTGGGCTGGACCTGAGTGAAGGCCAGACGAACCGTGGGCCCCGCCAGGCAAAGATCACGCCAGGCACAGGTCACGTAAGGTAAAGGGCGTGCCCAGCAGGCATCACCCCACTGCCGGCACTACGGTGCACACAGGGGAAAGCGGTTTGGGCGGGGCGAGTTGGCTCGTGAGGAGCAGGTGTTAGCCCTTCACCGGCCACACCATCACGGTGATGGCGGGGGCGTGGGCGGTGGTGGACGGTACCCCGGTCGCCGCCACCAGTGCCTCCCTCGACGACACAGTGCGCGTGTGGAACCTAGTACAGGCAAGCCTGCAGGGCTCCTGGCAGCACCCTGTGCTCGCGTTGTCGCCCTCACTGCCGCGAGAGGTCTCATCGTAGGCAGGAGGCAACGACGTAGCGGTCTTCCGCCGCCCCGCGCATACCCCCCGGCTGAACGGCAGACAACAACAGCCAGCAGTAGACGTACGGGTGACGTAGCGCATGCGAGACGTGCCGCATTGAGACAGCGAACTCCGCCTAACACCGGCGCGGAGAAGTACTTCGAGCGCGGGCCAGAAGGCCTCGCCCAGTTGATCCGGCTGCGTACCCTCGCCTGGACCGGCGTGCACACCACGATCGGCGCGGGTGGCAGCCGAACCCGGCCAGTTCGCAGATTCCTGCGCTCCTGGGACCACGAACCCGCGGGCCATTGGCTGGCGAGCGGGCGCTGGCCCGTGCGGTTGAGGTGGCGGATCGCGCTTCACGGAGAGGGGTGTGGGCCGTGAGGGACTCCGTCTTCCTCCACATCCGGATGCGGCTAGACCGCTTCCACGTACACGCCATGGGCCGCTAGCGGTGGACTGCAGTTGTGCCGCTCCGAGTCGGGCGGCACGTACGGCGACTACCACTTCGGTCTGCTGGACGAAGTCGCCGCATGGCAGCGGGCCCCGCAGCCGGTGACTGGGAAGCCCGCCCCAAGTGGAGCAGGCCCGAACTGCCCGAGGGCGAGCACGAGGTGACCGCGCTCGACATCAACGGGGCTTACCTGTCCGCGCTCTAGACCCACCTGCCGATCGGCCAGCTGGAGCACTCCACCGGCGATAACCACGACCGCCGCCGCGCCGGCGTCCACCTGATCACCCCGCCGGTCTGGGAACACGACGCGTACCTGCCGAACCCAATCGGCAGCCGGGACGAGCCGGGCCGGCTGTGGGTGACCGAGCCGACCCTGCGCCTACTGCTGCGCCTCGCGGGCCCGAAGTACGGGCTGTGCGACCTGCCGGAGATCCACGAGTCCTGGACCTCCGGCGCCACGGAGGGTCTGTTAGAGAAGTACCCCGTCGCTCTGAAGGACGCCCGCGACCGGGCGATCGCCGAGGAGGACGAAGTGACGCTGGAGTACGTCAAAGCCATGTACAACAAGTTCGTCTCGACGCTGGGGGAGTCGAACGACAACCGGGAGCTGTACCGCACCGACTGGATGCACCTCATCCGCTCCCAGGCCTTCGCCAACCTGTGGTGGAAAGCGCACCGGGCCTACGACGAGGGCCTGATGGTCGTCCGCGCCATGGGCACCGACGAGCTGCACGTCATCGGCGACTGGCGCGCGGTGTTCTCCGAGGGTCGCGGCGTCACCGAGGTGAAGGTCAAGGACGTCTACACCGTCGACACCACCACAACCACTGAATAGGGCATGGGAGAACCGCCCACCCTGAACAACCACCTCATCCCGATCGAAGGAGATCACGATGGAGCCGCACGGGGAGTCACCGTCCGCCGACGGATCCGGCGAACCACCGGGAGGCCGCGCCGCCGAGCGGGCGTACCTGCACCGGGCCCGTGAAGTCGTGCGCTGACCCCGCCGACGGTGCCTTCCGGCTCGTCAGGGCTTGCGGCCGATGAAGGCGAGCAAGCGAGTCTGGACGTCGGCGCTCTCCGGCACCTCGACGCGCGGTCCGTACTGCCCGCTCGCACGGAGCACGTCGTCGAGCGGCAGCATCCCGTCGAGCAGCTGGGCGCATTTGGCGGGGTCGAGGTGTTCGTCCTGGCCGGTGGCCCGTGCCAGGTCCCAGGTGTGCATGAAGATGTCGGCGGTGTAGAACTGGTCGACCGCCCGGTCCAGTGGGATCTCTCCGATGTGCGGGTTCGACAACAGCTTGTGTGCGGTGGCCGGATCGTCGAGGAGGTCCTGGACCCCGTCGCGGTGTATCGCCCAGGCGGCCACCGGGTCGTCGTCCACCGAGGGCCCTTTCGGCAGTTCGACTCCGGCGCCGGCTTTCAGGAAGGCGGGGAACCACTCGACGAGGTGGCGGACGACGTCTCGGGCGGCCCACCCCTCGCACGGCGCCGGGTTGTCCCATGCCTGTGGATCCGTGCCGCGTACGCGGTCGGTGAATACGCGGGCCACGGTGCGGTGCTCATCGGCTGCTGTTCTCGCCATGATCAGGATCCTGTCTCGGTGTGTTGGTCGGCGCTGTCGTTCTGTTGACCGGCGAGCAGCTCGTCAAGCCGCTCGTAGCCCTCGCGGACGCCGTGATCCATGCCGCTCTTGAGCATCGAATCGCGGGCTTCGATAGAGTCCATGAGCGACTTGCCGGTGACCCGGGTGCGACCACCGAGGTCCTCGAAGACCGCCGTCTCCAGGCTGACGCCATCCGGAAAGCCCTCGTAGGTGAAGGTCTGCACGATGCGCTCGTTGGGGCGCACCTCGTGGAACACACCGTGGAAGCCGTACTCGGTTCCGTCGTCGTCGCGGTGCACATAGCGATAGGAACCACCGCTGCGCGCGTCGTACTGGTCGATCCGCATCGTCAGCCGACGCGGGCCGAGCCACTGGACGACCAGATCCGGGTCGGTGTACGCCCGGAACACGCGCTCCGGCGGAGCGTCGAACTCCCGGATGATCAGGATGGTGGGCAGACCCGGGTCGGCCACGATCCGCGTCTCGTTGCCGTGATGCCTGTCAGTGGTGCTCATGATGCCGCCTCTTTCGCCGGGGTGCCCGTCGCCGGCTGCTCACCCATCTGTTCAAGGAGGGCATCGAGACGGCGGAAACGGTCCTCCGCCTCGCGCCGATAACGCTCGATCCACTTCGTCATCAGGTCGAAGACCTCCGCCTCGAGGTGGCAGGGCCGCCGCTGGGCGTCTCTGCTGCGAGTGACCAGACCGGCGTCCTGAAGGACCTTGATGTGCTTGGACACGGCCTGCACCGTGACGTCGTACGGCTCGGCCAGTTCGTTGACCGTGGCGTCCCCGGCGGCGAGCCGGGCCACGATGTCGCGCCGAGTGGGGTCGGCCAGTGCGGAGAACACCAGCGACAGCCGATCGTCGGTCACCTCGCACCTCTCATATTCAACCGATTGGTTAAATACCCTACGGCCGGGATTCCGGCTTGTCAACCATTCGGTTGAATAGCGGCGACCGCGCTCCCCGGAAGCTCGCCCGCTGAACAGAGGCCTGGCCCGTCGCTGCGGGGGAGGGGGACGGGCCAGGCCTGCCGCCACGGTGCCACACCCGATACGCGCAGTCCCTCCGCGAAGCCGCCTCGCCTGAATGCCGCTGCCGCGCCTGCTGGAGGCGCTGCCGAAGCGGGAGTAGCCGTCCGAGAACTGTTCCTGACGGGACGCGGTTTCACGTCACCTGCTCGGGCGCGGAGGCTTCAGCGGTATCCACTCCCGGACACGCTGACTCGGCCCTGTGCTCTACGCCCGGATTTCCCGGGCATGGTTGTAGCTTCTTGCTGCGGCGCAAGCCACCTGCAGACGACGTTCGATCAGCGACGTTAGGTTGCCCCACATGACTGAATCCGGTTCCGGGCAGTCGCCGGCCTCTGACTCGGGGGATGCGTTGCGGCTCTCCGCCGCTGGCGGGGCGGCATCAGCATGGATCACACTATTGACCACTGAGCACTACAACCTACAAACTGCGCGCGCTGGCACAATCGGTGAAGCCAACGGGCGTGCCAGCATGTTCCTCGGCGCAGTGTCGGCCGGCCTTATCGCGCTCGGCTTCTACGGTCACCCGGGGCGCAATGCGGGTACCACTATCTTTCAAGTCGTGGTGCTCTCCTCCTTGGCCTTCCTCGGCCTAGTTACCTTCGTCCGGTGCCTGGAAATTTCAATCGACGACTGGCAGTTCTGCCGTCGCATTACACAACTGCGGGCAATCTACGCCGAATTGGTGCCAGAGCTGGCTGACAACCTTCGCGCGGTCGCGGGAGCCGAACAGGCGATCGTGATGCTTACACCTAGACGCAAGCCGTTCCAGCGGATGCTCAGCGTCGCGGGCAGCGTGGGCGTCATCACCAGCGTAGTTGTCGGCGCGGACGCCGGGATCTTGGTCTACGGTTTGAATGCACCGCTTGCCGCGGCTCTCCCCGCCGGGGTAGCGACCGGACTGCTTGCAGTTTGTTTCACCGTCCGCTTCCAGAGTGCCCGCTGGAAAGGCGTAGAAGCGTTCCCGGCGGAATGAACGTCGCCCCGTCCCACCTCCCTGGGGCCGCGTTGTTTGGCATCTCGGTGAGGGGTCTCGCCGCTACCCGTCGGACACCACCGACCTGGAATGGAAGCTGCTGGAGCCGTTTTCCAGTACGGCCTCCGACCAGGGCGCGTGCGTTGTCAGGCGGCGAGATGAGCAACTCGGACGCGGACGTGCTCTGAGAGGACGTTAAGTCTCTTCTCCCTCGGTTCGTGATCACTCGTTCGTGGGGCTGATCGTCGTACGGACCAATCACTCGGCATGCCCATGTTGAGATGCGGGGCATGGAGCGCGATCCGTATCCGAGCGACTTATCGGGTGAGCAGTGGGCGTTGATCGAGCCGGTGATCACGGCGTGGAAGCAGGACCGGGTGGGGCGGTCGGCAACCGGAGACCGCGGGACTTGCGATCTCCGGGAGGTCGTGAACGCGATCTTCTATCAGAACCGGACGGGCTGCCAGTGGCGCTATCTGCCCCATGATCTGCCGTCCTGGTCAGCGGTGTTCTACTACTTCGGCTTGTGGCGCCAGGACGGGCTTGACCAGCGGATCCAGGAACTCCTGCGCTGCCAGGTCAGGGAGAGATCCCGCCGATTAGAGGACCCGTCCCTCGTGGTCATCGACACCCAGTCCGTGCGTGCTGCTGCGGGTGTCCCGAAGACCACGACGGGACTGGACGCCAACAAGGGGACGCCGGGGCGCAAGCGCGGACTGGCCGTGGATGTCATGGGGTTGATCATTGGCGTTGTCGTCCTGGCAGCTTCGGCCCACGACAACGCCGCCGGTATCGCGCTCCTCGACCAGGCCGCAGAACGGTGCGGGAACCGCCTGGAGAAAGTTCTGGTGGACCAGGGCTTCAAGGACGAGGTCATCATCCACGGCGCACTGCTGGACATCACCGTCGAGGTCGTCCGCCGCAACCCCGCAGACCGGGGCTTCGTCCCACAGCCCAAGCGGTGGGTAGTCGAGCAGGTCAACGGCACGTTGATGCTGCACCGACGCCTGGCCCGCGAATACGATCACCGGCCCGACAACGCCGCCTCACGCGTCTACTGATGATCTCTGTGTGGTGTCGCCCCGCAGTCGTCAATGGGTCCAGCTCAGAGGCCCTGTGATATGCGACATCACGCCCGGAATCTCAGTACTGGGCCTCCACCGCGAACATGGCCCGCCGCCTCACCTCACCCGCCCCGGCCTGGCGCGACACCCTCCAGGCGGTCGCGTGAACATCACCGAACTCCTCATCGATCTCCAGGCCCGGCACGACGAGGCCACCGTCCAGGCCGGCGAACTGCGCGGCCAGATCGAGCATTTCACTACCGCCCTCACCGAGAGCGAGGCGCGTCTCGCGGACCTCGCCACCACCCGGAAGGTCATCGTGGAACTCGCACCGCCCGGGACCGAATCCGAACCACCCGCGTCGAACTCCGCCTACCAGGCCATCGTGCACGCCTTCAACCAGCGCCCCGACCAGGCATTTCGAGTCCGCGAACTGCACGAACTCCTCGGCCTGCCCACCGACGACCCAAACATGAACGTCACCCGCAGCCGCCTCGGACGCCTCACCCGCCAAGGCTTCCTCACCCAACCCGGACGAGGCCGCTACCAGAAACAGACCTAACGACCTCTTAGCGGGCTGGAATCGGCACGGCCGACGGCCGCCATTCTCGCCTGAGCAAACCGAACACCCACGAGTCGGATACCTCGCCGTTCACGACGCAGTCTTCGCGCAACGTCCCTTCACGCACGAATCCGATCTTCTCCAGCACTCGGGCGGATGCCTCGTTGCGCGTATCGGCCTCGGCCTGGACTCGATTCAGGTCCAGTGTGTCGAATGCCCACTGCAGCAAGGCGTGCGCGGCCTCTGTCGCGTAGCCGTGGCCCCACATCGCATCGTCGAGGCAGTAGCCCAACGACGCGCTGCGGTAGTCCGGGTCCCATTCGGTCAGACCGCACCAGCCGACGAAGGCACCGTCAGAAGCACGGTCGATGGCCACCCGTGCCCCGGTGCCTTCGTCCGCGATCTTCCGGCAAATCGCGATGAAGCGGTCGGCGCGGGCCTGTTCGGTCCACGGCGGGGAGTCCCAGTAGCGCATCACGTAGGTGCTGCTGTGCAGCGCGAAGAGGGGGTCCGCGTCGGCGTCGGTGAAGGGGCGCAGTCGCAGGCGAGCGGTGTGCAGTATGGGGGTGGCCAAAGTCATGCGCACCATCTTGTGTCCTCATGAGGCGGGCAGAACACCGAATATCCGATCCCGGTCCGGTCCTCACGATCAAGGCACCGCCTACCAGCAGTTCGGCCGGTCTTCAATCAGCACCCCGACCAGGCTCGACTACTCGGCCTGCCCACCGACGGCCCAGACATGAACGACACCCGCAGCCGCCTCGGACGACAAGGCCTCCTCACCCAACCCGGACGAGGCCGCTACCAGAAACGGACTTAACGCCCTCTGATGGCCTGCTTGTCCGTGCTTGGTTGCGACGAACGCGACCCTTGATGATCAAGGTTCTCGAAGCCGTTGATCACGAACCAGGGGGTCGCGTTCGCGTGCCATCTTCCCTGATCGACGTTCTCCAGCGCCGCCGTGAGGACGTCGACCTGCTGCACCTGTCTGCGGAGCTGTCCGAACTTGCCGCGCTGTGCGAGGTGTTGGACCGGCTTCCCGATCCACGACGGGTGCGAGGCCGCCGCTACCGGCTGGGGTCACTGCTCGCCCTGTGCTCGGCGGCGCCACCACGCTGGCCGGCATCGCCCGCTATGCCATTGATGGCTCTCCCGGGGTGCGGGCAAGGATCGGGCTGCGCCGTCCACCACGCGCGACCACCCTCGGCCGCCTGCTGTCACGTCTGGACGGTGACACCCTCGACGACGCCGTGGGCGCCTGGCTGGCCCGGCACGCGAGTGACCCGGCCGACGAAGGCGCCTCGGAGCTGGTGGGTGTGGCCGTCGACGGCAAGGCCGTACGTGGCAGCCGCACCGGCGAGAAGGCGGCCATTCAGGCTCTTCGAAATTGGTGGGGGTTTGAGCGCCGGACGGGGTTCCACTGTGGACCCTGACTGATAGATGCCCGCAGCTCTCGTAGATCATGTTGTTGTCGAAGCAAGATGATCACAACAGAAGAGCTACGGACGTGGCAAACGATACGACGCGGTTGTTGGGCCTTGACGGCCTGGCCGTGGTCGGGGTCGCCGACGACACCGACGGGCCGGTGGTGCACCTGGTCACCGCTGATGAGCGGGCACGCCACTGCCCAGACTGCGGCACCCGGGCGCGGCGGTCGAAGGCCGGCGGGTGACCCGGCCGCGTGACCTGTCGGTCGGTGGCCGCCGACCGCGGCTGGTGTGGGCCAAGCGCCGCTGGCGCTGCGACGAGCTGGCGTGTCGGCGTCGCTCGTTCACCGAGTCGGTCCCGCCCCTTCCGCCACGTGAGCGGCTACTGAGATTCCGGGCGTGATGTCGCATATCACAGGGCCTCTGAGCTGGACCCATTGACGACTGCGGGGCGACACCACACGGAGATCATCAGTAACCACACGATTACGGGCTGCGGCCGGGGCGGCGGTGGCCGATCAGGGCCGCACGGTCGTCCAGGCGGCCCGCGACTATGCGCTCTCCTGGCCGGTCGGTGCGGCGGCGTTCACCAGTCACGCCCGGGCGGTGCTGCCGGCCCAGCCCGAGCCGGTGCAGGCGCTCGGTATCGACGAGATCCGCCGAGGCCGGCCGAGATGGATCCCCGACGAGGCTACCGGGATCTGGCAGACCGCCGTGGACCGTTGGCACGTCGGCTTCGTCGACCTGTCCGGCAAGCAGGGCCTGCTCGGGCAGGTCGAAGGCCGCACCGCCCAGGCGGTCATCGACTGGCTGGCCGACCGCGACCAAGCCTGGCGCGACGCGGTCCAGTACGTCGCGATCGACATGTGCACGATCTTCAAGTCGGCGATCCGCCGGGTCCTGCCGCAGACCACCCTGGTCGTGGACCACTTCCACCTGGTGCAGCTGGCGAACCAGACCCTTACCGAGGTCCGCCGAGGGGTCACCGTGACCCACCGCGGCCGGCGCGGCCGCAAGGGCAACCGCGAGTGGGAACTGCGCAACCGGCTCACCTGCTCCGCCGCCCGGATGCGCGGCGAGCACGTCGACGCTCTCCTCGACGAGCTGTCCAACCTGCCCAGGGCGATCGGCGCGCCGATCACCGTTGCGTGGAACGCCAAGGAAGACCTCCTGGACCTGCTTGCCACCGCCCGGACCCGCCCGGACCGGGAACAGGTCCGCGATCTGCTGTACCGGTTCTACCGCCGATGCGCCGACGCCGACCTTCCCGAACTGCAGCGCCTAGCCACAACCGTCGAGACATGGTGGCCAGAGATCCTTGCGTTCCTGCACACTGGGATCACCAACGCTGGCTCCGAAGGCACCAACCGGGTCATCAAGACCATCGCCCGCGACGCCTACGGCTTCCGCAATCCCGGCAACCAGCGCTTACGCACCCGCTGCGCGACCACCCGTCGAGCCCGTGGACACCTCGATGCCCGCTAATTTCGTTGAGCCCGCACCCTGCAATCGTGTTGGCTAGCGGCACCGAACTGTCAGTACCGCAGGTGTCCGCTTGGCTGTAGCAGGGAGCTAAACGTGCAGGACATTGTTGTCGACCCCGTTGCCCACAATCGGGCAGCCTGGGACAAGTATGTCCAAGAGGGCAACGAGTGGTCGAGGCCGGTGAGTGCTGAGGATGTCGAGCGCGCCCGCATGGGCGACTGGTCGATTGTTCTCATCGGGCGTGAGCCAGTCGACCGCTCCTGGCTGCCGACGGACCTGACTGGCAAGGACGTGTTGTGCCTGGCCTCCGGCGGTGGCCAGCAGGGTCCGATCCTCGCCGCCGCAGGGGCGCGGGTCACCGTATTCGACAACTCACCCCGCCAGCTCGGCCAGGACCAGATGGTGGCGGCGCGCGACGGACTCGAGCTGCGCACCGTCCTAGGCGACATGCGTGACCTCAGCGCCTTCGGCGACGCAACATTCGACGTCGTATTCCATCCGGTCTCCAACCTCTTCGTACCAGACTTGGCACCGGTGTGGCGTGAGTGCTTCCGCGTCCTGCGACCGGGCGGAACTCTGCTCGTGGGCTTCCTCAACCCTGATGTGTACTTGTTCGACCACGAGGCGCTCGACGAGCGCGGCGAGCTGATCGTCGTGCACAAGCTGCCTTACAGCGATGTCACGCAGTACTCCGCCGAGGAACGCGCCACGAAGTTCGGCGCGGATGCCCCTCTTGAATACAGCCACACCCTCACCGACCAGATCGGCGGGCAACTCGCCGCGGGGTTCGTCCTCACCGGCTTCGCGGAAGCGCCGCACCAATCCAACGCATCCGCTCAATACATGTCGCACTATTTTGCGACGCTGGCGGTCAAGCCGGGCTGACCCAGCCGTGGGGCCGGCCGAGACGGCCGTGTCTCCGAATGGCCAAGTGGAGCGCTGTGCCAGCCCGACCCCCACTAACTTCGCTGAGCCGCCATCCACCTCCTTGCCGCCGTCCTGCACGAGGGTCAGGCCGTGGTCTCCCAGCGGAGATCGCCGCGAAGAGCAATGAAATCCCTGCCTTCGCACCGCTGTTGGAACGGCTCGATCTCCGTGGATGTGTCATCACCGCCGACGCGATGCACACCCAGATCGGCCATGCCCAGCACGTCATCGCCCGGGGCGGGCACTACATCCTGGTCGTCAAGGGCAACCAGACGAAGCTCCGCCGACAGCTGCGGCATCTGCCCTGGCGCGAGGTCCCACTGCAGCACCGCACCCGCGAACAGGGCGATGGCCGACGCGAGATCCGCCGGCTCAAGGTCTGCACCGTCCAGCCCGGTCTCCTCTTCCCGTACGCAGTGCAGGCCATCGAGGTCAAGCCCCGCCGCACCAGCCGCACGACGAATCAAGACCACCATCAAGACGATCTACGCGGTCACCAGCCTCGCTCCCGAGCAGGCCACCCCGCAACGGATCGCCGAACTGATCCGCGGACACCGGCAGGTTGAGGCCCTGCACCACGTGAGAGACGTGACCTTCGCCGAGGACGCTTCCCGCGTCCGCACCGGCACCGCACCCCGCGCCATGGCAACCCTGCGCAACCTCGCCATCGGCCTCATCCGCCAGGCCGGCTGGACGAACATCGCCGCCGCGACCGACCACTACCAGTCACGAACCGACCACGCACTCCAACTACTCGATCTTGAAGCCTGAGAACACATCAACCCCTGCTGGTGCGACCTCTGCCGTCCACCTACCGGTTCCAGTGGGGTGTGGATGCAGAACGGCCGTTCGCACAGTGGCTACTGCTGCTCCCACTGTTCCTTGGTGATCTCGTACCGCACGCCCCCGTGCTCGGAGCCCTCGATCATCTCCATGTCGGGGGGAGTGGGGATGGTGTCCGCGAGCGTCATTTCGAGCTTCTCCATGATGTTGCGCGAACCGTAGTTCACGGCCATCGTCTCAGCCCAGACCATGCGCACACCGAGCCCTGTGAACGCCTTGCCCAGCAAAGCCCGCGAGCCTTCGGTGGCATAACCCTTACCCCAAGCCGCCTGCCGCAGCCGGTAGCCAAGTTCGACCTCGTCCAGCGGGCCCTGCGGCTCGGGACGCAGGCAGAACCAGCCGATGAACGCGCCGCCGTCCTTCTCGTGCGCGGCGAACAGTCCAAGATCGCCGCGCCACCTCTCGTAGCCGGCGATGATGTTTGGCAGGTGGCGCTCGCGGACAATCTCCGGGGCGGTCGGATTGCCCCCGGTCAGATAGCGCATCACCGCGGCGTCGCTGTCCAACTCGATCAGCAAGTCCGCGTCGTCGGTAGTGAAGCGGCGCAGGGTCAGGCGCTCGGTCTCCAGGTAGGTGTCCACAGAGTTGATCATGCCTAAAGCGGGGCGGGCAGTTCAACGGCTTTACTCGGATACCGTCGGCGAACCTCGAGATGCTGCCGCGGAATCCGCGCGGAGGTCGACACCGCGGTGGGGCGCTTGCGGACCTCAGCCGTGGTGGGCGCTTGACCGTCTTCCCAGCCCTCGGGGCCCGGCCTACGCCCCGCTCCTCGCCGAACCCGTGCAGGACCACTGGTCGGTTGAGGCCCTGCACCACGTGCGAGACGTCACCTTCCGCGAGGACGCCTCCCGCGTTCGCATCGGCACCGCGCCCCGCGCCATGGCCACCCTGCGCAATCTGACCGTCGGGCTCATCCGCCGGGCTGGCTGGACCAACATCGCCGCCGCAACAGGCCACTACCGGTCACGCCCCGACCACGCCACCGCACTTCTCGATCTCGCAGCCTGAGAACGCATCAGCCCTGCCTCCGAATCGTTCGCCTTCTCAAGTGCCTGCTCTGCGGTCTGCCATCGCCAAGCTGACCTCCCCCGATCTCAGCGAAGACCGCGCGCAGTCAGAACGAACCGTTCCTAGTCAGTGAGCAGGAGTGAGTCTTGGACCCATACATGGTCACTGCGGACATCGCGAACGGTTTTGGGTGTCCTGGTCGTCCACTTTCGCTCCGCGTCCGGCTGCACGCATCCTGTGCGTGATCCGGGGATGCGGGGGCGGGTTTCCTCACGCCCGCGGGCGCCTGGTCCGGCCTGGGCGTCCGATCTCCGCCGCAACCGACCTGCGACGACTGTCAGCGCGCTCGACATCACAGTGGACACCGAGTACTTGGGGCAGAGGCTGTCTCACCGCATACTCGCTGCCCGGTCCGGCACGGACCCCGCCTCCGCCGCAGTCCGAGCAGTCGCAGTCCCGGAAGGCTCGCTTCCCCCCGCGTCCGGCTTCGCCGTGGCTCCCTGTCCCCGCTCGATCATGCCCAGCGCCACCCCGACGATGATGATCACGCCGCCCGTCACCTGGGCGAGCCGGATCGACTCCCCGTTGATCACGACGGCGCCGATGACGCCGAAGACCGGGACCAGGTTGAGGATGTTGACCGCGACGCTCGATGCCATCCTGCGCAGGCCGTAGTTGTAGAGCAGGAAGCCGCCGACGGAGCACGCCACGGCCAGGTAGACCAGCAGCGATGAGGCGGTCGCACCCGGCATCCGCCAGTCGTCGGCCTCCAGCAGGGACGCGAGCAGGAAGCCGGCCGCGCCCGCCAGGGTCTGGTAGTGGGTGACGCTCGCGGCGTCCTGGCCGGCGCTCGCGCGCTTGCCGAGTACGTTGTAGCCGGCCCAGGCCAGCCCGCCGAGCAGCAGCAGGATGTCCCCCAGCCAGCGCGAACTGCCGCCGACCTCGGCCCCGTTGCGTACGACGAGGAAGGCGCCGACGGTGGCCAGCAGCACGCCCGTCACCCTCAGCAGCGGCATCCGGGTGCGGAAGACGACCAGTTCCACCAGCATCGTCATCAGCGGGTACGTGGCCACGATCAGCGACGCGTCGGATGCCGTGGACAGGTCGACGCCGACGTTCTCCAGGATGAAGTACACGGTGATGCCGAGGAACCCGCTCAGGTAGAGCTGCCGCCGCTGCCGCGGGTCCGGCCGGGCCGGGCGGTGCCGGCTCAGCCGTACCATCACGCCCAGGAGTAACGCCGCGAGGGTGAACCTGATGGCGCCGATACTGAGCGGGCCGACATCCTCCAGCACCTGCTTGGTCACCGCGTACGAACTGCTCCAGAACAGTGCGGCCGCCATGACCGCACACACCGCCCACACCGTGGGTCCTCGTTCACGCATATCAAGTCGCCCCTCTCCACTACTCACTGCCGCTGACCACACCGTGACCGAACGAACGTCAGTCAACTAGGCTGGAGGCTAACAAGATCATCGATGGTGATGCGATGAGTCCGAATTACCTTCGGAATCCGGCGGGGTGAGGCAAGCATGGACGAACTAGATTCGGCGTTGGTGCGGATGCTCCAGGAGGACGGTCGGCGCACCAATCGGGACATGGCCCAGGAACTCGGTATCGCCCCGTCCACGTGTCTGGAGCGAATCCGGTCGCTGCGCAGGAGCGGCATCCTGACGGGATTTCACGCGGAGGCAGACCTCGCGGCGATCGGCCGCGGGCTGCAGGCGGTGATCGCCGTACGGGTCCGCCCGCCGACACGTGCGGTGATCGAGGCCTTCCAGACCTTCCTGGAGGGGATGCCCGAGGTCATCTCGATCTTCGTCCTCACCGGGAACGACGACTTCCTCGTGCACGTCGCCGTCCGGGACACCGACCATCTGCACGCAGTGGTCCTGGACAAGCTGACGAAGCGCCCGGAACTCGCCGACGTGCGGACGTCGGTGGTCTACGGGCACATGCGCAAGAAGGTCATCGGTCCGGCGTGACACTGGCGCGGACCCCGCTCGCGGCGGGTCACCGGGCCGGTGGTGCGGTCTCCTTGGCCGCCGCGATCAGCAGGTCGTTCGCCTCGGGGCTGCCCACGGTCACCCGCAGGCCGCTGCCCGGGAAGGCCCGCGCGCGTTCAGCAGTTGGAGAGGCGCCTGTCCGAAGAGCTGGGCGCGACGGTCTGGGCCGAATCCGGGCTGGGGGCTCCGGCGGACCTCGAACAACTCCAGCGCCGCATCATCGGACTTGAGCAACAACTCGCGCACAAACAGGGCGAACTGGAAGAGCGAACCGAGGAACTGGACGCTTGCCGGGCAGTCAACCGGGAACTCACACGCGCCCTGAACCAGCCCTCCACCCGCAGCCCATGAGCTCATTCAGCGTTGCTGCGAGGACGGCTGCGGTGATGGACGACATTCGATTCGGGCTGCACCGGGATCTGTGGAAGATGCGCCGTGATGTCAGCCGGGCCACCCCCCGCTCGAGCGGTGCCCGCGCCGGTGGCGAGGGCGCGGTTGACCGCGCGTTGGATCGGCGACAGGTCGCGGCCGGGTGGGCGTCTGACCAGTGTGGTCACCCACGGGCCGGCGCCCAGGTATGCGCGGTCGGCGAGCACCGGGATGCCCTGGCGTTCGCAGATCCGGAGGATCCGGTGGCGCGGGCCGCGGTCAGGTCGTGGACACGGCCGGGCAGCGCGGGCGAGATCCACAGCAGCCGCCCCGCCGAGTCGGTCACCACTTGCAGGTTCACCCCATGTCGGCGGTGCTTGTAGGAGTAGTCGGCCCGGCCGTCGCCGACTGGGGTCGCCGGCTGCGGGCCATCTACGCCCGCCGCTTACCGGGAGGCCTACCGCGCTCGTCGCCCCTCGGACGGCGGGACACTGCACACCTCACCTGGGCCCTCGCCCGCCCCGGATGATGACGAATGGCCGGCCCCACCGCCCATCCCGCCGGCCGCACCTCTCCGTGCACATTCGGCTCCCCGCCCCAACAGTCTGGGGTATCCGGCGGCAGGTTCCACTGCTGATCAACGCGCTGACACGTCTGCTGAACGGGGCGCTGGCGCCTGATGGGGGATATCGCCAAGGGGGCGCTGGGAGGCGCGTGGAGTCTGCTGGTCGGCTGGGTGCTGCCCACCGCGCTCAACCTCGCCATCCTCACCACGTCCCTGCTGCCCGGCCTTCGCAAGGTCCCGCCGTTCGAACACGCCGCAGGCCTGGCCGAACGACGCGGCGCGCTGGCCTTTCTCACCGCCTCGCTGATGCTGGGTCTCGTGCTCAACGCCTTGCAGAACCCTCTCTACCGCATCCTGGAGGGATACTTGCTGTGGCCGTCGCTCGCGTACGAATACGGCTGCCGCCGCCATCAGACCATCAGGCGTTGCCTGACCGACCGGCTTCTGCTCATGCGCCTCGAACGCCGTGCCGCAGGTGCCAGCCTATCCGCCATCGACAGAGCAGACCTCACGCTCCTGCGCCACAGCCCTCATCTGGCCCGCTACCGGAACCTTGATCAGCGCAGCACCGTCACGCGCCGGGCCCTCCTGCAAGAACGCCTCGCCCGCTACCCCGTCGGCGACGGCCACCTCGCCCCGACCCGACTCGGCAATGCAATCCGCCGATTTGAGGTCTACGCCTACGACCGATATCAGCTGGATTCACAGCTCCTGTGGAACGCATTGACCGCCACCGCCCCAGAACAGGCGCGTCGCCAGGTCGACACCGCACGGACCAGCGTCGACTTCTTCGTCTGCCTGCTCTACGGCCACCTCGCCGTACTGCTCGCCGCGGCCGGGACCCTCATGTCCACTGCCACCGGCACGCCAGCCGCAGCGACTACCGCAGTTGTCCTCGCCGCCCTCGTTCCCCTGTGGTACCCCTGCGCCGTGAGCGCCACCGATGAATGGGCGGCTGCCGTGCGGGCCCTGGTCAATGTCGGACGACACCCCCTTGCCGCATCGCTCGGTTTGGATATCCCCAGGGAACTCGCCGCCGAGCGCACGATGTGGTACCTGGCCTCCCGGATCCCACGCATGCCGTACCACGAGCACGCTGCAGCCCTGGACCACTACCGCCGCTCACCTGCCCCCAACCGGCGACGACACGACGTGAAGCGGTGGTGCAGGAGTGGGACGCCGGCGCGGCCAGCCATGCAACTGACCACCTTTGGCAGACGCGTGGTCACTGAGTCGGAAGCTGCGCTGAAATCCGGGGACGCACGGCTCCCGCCAACAGGTTCCTGACACGATGGCTCAGTCGCGGCCGAAGGAGGCCACAGTCCAGCACCCGGAGGGCACGAAACGGCATGGCTGAAGCTCGCGGACTGACACTCACGACCGTCAACATCAGCGCACCAGACCCAGGCGTTCTCGCACGCTTCTACCAGCAACTTCTCGACTGGGAGATCAAGGCCGAGGAGCCGGACTGGGTCCTGTTGAAAGCGGCCGACGGCGGAGTGGGGCTCGCGGTCCAGCGTGAGGAGAACTACGTCCAGCCACGCTGGCCTGCTGGGCCTGCCGACCAGCAGATGATGATGCACCTCGAAATCCGCGTCGACGACCTTGAGAGCGCTGGAGCGAAGGCTGCTGCGCTGGGAGCAACCCCCGCCGATCACCAGCCTCAGGAAGACGTGCGCGTCTACATCGACCCAGCAGGGCACCCCTTCTGTCTCTGGCTGGCCGAGTGACCGCAGCAACTGTGCTGTCGGGGCAGCAATAGGAAATGGGTGCGGCTCCTTTGGAGGGACGGGACCCTGCTTCGGAGCCAGTCTTGGCGGCTACCAGGCTGGGGCGCCGCATCACTCCCTGGCATGATCACGCCTGTGGGTGTGATGTATGACTACTTCTCCGCGGCATCCGACGAGTCGGCCGCCACGACCATCGACGTGCCCGGCGGGCCGGATGGTGCGGGGGCGCAACTGCCAATGCCCCTCCCAGAGATCGTGCGGCGTTACGGGCGCGACGGCCTTCGCGAGTTCCTCAGGCCGCGGCTTCGGCTGGCCGACACGGGGTTCCACGTCGTGGCCACCAAGGGGTTCGACTCGACGACCGATCTCGGAGCGATCGAGGGGATCCTGACTGGGGTCGACTTCGACGAGTTCCTGGCACGGCCCCGGACCTCCCACGTCGTCGCCGAGCGCGACGGAGGCGAGCGTCTGGTGCTCACCCTCAGCGATGAGCTTCAAGGCGTCCTGGCGAGGGTGGAGGCCGCCGAATTGACTGCGGCGGCGCGGCATTGGGTCGAAGAGCGGGGGTCTGGCGATACCGACGCGATCGGCGGCCTGCTGCGCGAGTTGGCGGAACTCGCTCGCGGGGCAGAGCGGCGCCGGGAACGGCTGTACTGCTGGATCTGCGTCTGATCGACCTGAGTTCCGCACTACCCCTGAGGACGGACGCGTCGGCCTGTGCTGGTGGGGCCATCCCTCCAAAGGAGCCACACCCATAGGAAATGCCACCGCCGTGAGACGGAAGCCTTCGTGACCCGGAGAGACACGCGGAAAACAGCAGGTCATAGACGTCTGCTGATGACACGGGCGGCGAGATCTTACGAGAGGGCGCTGATTCGGAGGCCGTACTGGCCTCGTCCCGGGAGCGGCGGCGCTGCTGGAACTGCGCGCGGGTGATGTGCCCGTCGCGGAACGCCTTCTCCTAAAGCCTCGACCGGGTCGTCGTTGACGTCGCTGTCCCAAGCATCCGGGTCATCGACGGGCTACGGGTCGGCCCACAGGCCCGGCTCGTAGGACAGGCCAGGGCGGCACTGGCTACCACAGGGTTCCGTAGGTCCGGCAGGGGGTGCCGGAGGGGTCGCAGTCGGCGCAGTCTTCACAGTGCTGCCAAAACGCCTGCCAGGCCTGTTCCCGGCGGCGGGCTGCGGTGAAGTCCCCGGTGCGCTGTGTGGAGCCGAACGCTGCTCCGCTGTCGTTCCACTTCCATGCGGGCGGGCTCGTTACCGGTGATCAGGCGGGGCGGGGTGGCGCGGGGGATGACGAGGCGCGCCAGTGGACTTGGCGTTCCGGCCGTGGGTCGAAGGTCCGTCGACCGTGTGTGCGGGGGGCGGGGGCGGGTGTCGTGGTCAGCGATGTGATGCGCTCGGTGAAGTCGGGGTCGGGCAGGGGCAGGTCCAGGTCGTCGTCGACGTAGGCCACGGCTGCGGGGACGTAGTCGAGGACGGCGCTGACCAGTGCCGTCCTGGTGACCAGGTCTGAGGTGTCGTCGGCGGTTTTCAGGCTTCGCAGGACGCGAAGCGTCGTGACCAATTCCTGCTGCCCGGCGGGTTCTTCGTCGTGGGCGGAGGACGCTTCTGCCTGGGTGTGCCACCACTCGGCTTCTCCCTGCTCGCCGTGGGCCATGTGGTGGAGGTAGAGGCAGTAGATGGCGGGGCTGTCTCCGGCTCCGGCGGCGTACTGCCACCAAAACCGTGCGGAGTCTTCCCGTTCGGCGAGCTGGAGGATGCACCCCAGTACTCGTGCCCCTGATGGTTCGGGCAGCGAGCGGGCCACGAAGTGCCGCAGGCTGGCCAGGGCCCGGTGCTCATGACGGCCGTCTCGCACAGCGTGTGCAGATCCTGCGCCGCCACTTCAGTGCCGACGTGTGCCGCAGGCTGTGGTGGCCCGCAGGGAGCGGGACCGGCTTCCCTGGCGGGATCGGCACGGCAGGCGGCGACTCGCGCGGCGACGCGGTCGGCCGCGGCGTCGATGTCCTCCTGGGCGTAGGGCTCGTTGACCAGCCGGGCCTTGGCCAGCAGCTGGTCAATGTGCAATGTCATCGGCGTGTCCCTCCTTGGCCAGCCCCAGGATTTCCTGCAGGCGGCGCCTTGCGTAGCGGGCAGTGGAGTGCACTGCCGCCGGCGTGATGCCGAGATGGTCGGCGGTCTCGCGGACGGGTGCGCATGGACGTGGAGCAGCACGGTGACGTCCCGCTGCCGCTCGGGCAGGGCCTCGATCGCCTGGAAGAGGGTGATGTTCTCCTCCAGTTGACCAATGGGGTCGACCGCCTCGCGCAGGGCGGCGGTCCCGAAGGTGCCGTGTCGACCAGTGCCTCACGGCGGCCGCGGGCCCGGCCGGCATCGATCGTGCGGTGCTTCATCACCTGCCAGGCGTAGGCCGCCGGGCTCTCCCTCGCCAGAACCTGCGGCCAGGCCATAAGTAACTGCTCGAAGGCGCAATCGACTGCTTCCTCGGCATCGGCCAGGTTGTTCAGGTACGTCTTCCCCCAGCGCACGTACGCCGTGCGGTGCATCCGGTGGAATGCTTCGAAGTCCAACGGCAGTGTCATCGGCGCGGCACTCGCCGGATGCTCCGTGAAGTCCCGTGTCACGCCTGCCCGTCCTCGTGGTCGCCGCGGCGCAGCTCGCTGACACCCACCCGCACCCCGGCCGCCGCCGCGCGGCGCAGCAGCGCCACAGGGTCCCGGCACAACACCCGCACAGCCAGCACCACGAGGACCACATCCCCAAATAGCCGAAATGACACAGGCCTTCATCCCTCCACTGAATGGACGGGCCCCCTCCCCCGGACCCGGAGGGACGCCCGAACGCTCCCTCTGCTTCCGATGGCGTGCCACAGGGCGCGATCGTGCATCGGACGAACCAGAATTCTCACGGAGTGAAGTCGTTCGACTACTCTCAAGGTGCCGTACGGGGCTTCACAGTTGCCCAGCAAGGCCCGCACCGGACGGTCCACTCACGCCGCTCACCAGTGCGGCTCGACTGCCCAGACGAACCCAGACAGGCGCAACCGGCCACCAATTGTGTGACGAGCATCACGCTTCAGCTTCGAGGCAACTGAAAACAACCTATATACCCGGGCCTGAGCCTCTAGCTGTGCTGTCTCGGGAGGATTGGTGCCGCCTCAGCGACGGGCGGCGCGGCGGCGGACGGTGTCCGGGAGGGTCTGGCTGCGCCAGGTGGCGAGTCGGATGTACGCGGGTGAGATCTCGGCGCTGATGCCGACGTGTCCGAGGGCCTTGGTGGCCGCCGGGCGCCTCATGGTTCCGTCCGGCAGCTACGCCCGTCGGCACGTCCGGGAGAAGGACATTCCACCCCTTGGTACCAGCTGTTACCATCAGAAGATGGCGAAGACGCAGAAGGGCTGGCGGGTCGACGACGAGATCGCGGAACTTGCCACGGCCCGGGCCAAGGACCGCGGCATGAGCGTCGGCGACTACATCGCCGCTCTCGTGCGAGAAGACGTCGGTGGGTTGCGGCAGCAAGGCCTGGACGCGGCGAGGCGCTTCCTCGACGAACACCAGGCGGTCTTCGACGAGGCCGAAGACGCCGACCGTCCCTCCTCGGGGGCACACGCCGCGTAATGGACCTGTACATCGACGTCCCCTGGATCCTGCAGGTCGCGGAGATCGCGGGCGCGGCAGATCCCGCCCCCGACGACTACGGCGTGCCGGTGGCCGCAGTCGCCTGCCACCGGGCCGAACTGCTGGACACTCCCGTCTACGCCGGCCCCTACGCCCGCGCTGCCGCGCTGGTGCACATCCTCGGACGCTGCCGCTGGCTCGAGCGCTCCAACATGGCCGTGGCCGCCGCAACCGGCGTGATGTACCTGGAGGCCTCCGGGATCCCAGTCAAACCCACGCGCGAGGACGCCGTCGCCCTCCGCGACATGCTGCGTGATCCCTCCTGCACCGCCGCCAGGATCGCTGCCCTGCTGCGTGCCTGGCCCCAGGCCACCTGAGCCGTATCGCACGGCATCAGCCATCATGACGGCGCGCTGGTACGGCTGGGCCATCGTCCTGATCGGGACCTTGGCGGGCTGAAGCCGTGACCGTGCATCATGCCGCCGCTTCCCGCTGGGCCCATGTGGCCGAGCGTCTGCCCGCACATCTCGAGGAACTTTCCGGACCCGCGAGCGGGACCGTGGAGCTGCCTCTGCATCTGGCGCGGTCGGGACTGAGGCGTTTCGACGTGAGCGACGAGAAGCTGCTGCTGGGCCTCTACCGCATCGTGCTCACGAACGGGCTGCGCGAGGACCTCACCGGTTACCTCAATGCAGAGCTGCTCGTGAGGCACTGGCCGCGGCTGCGGATCGCCGTGGGCAAGCCGGTGCGCACGTGCTGGGCGCAGCGCTGTCCCGGCTGGTGGCCGCCGCCGCGGCATGAGACTCCTGGAACTGCACCGGCGCCTGCTGAGCGATGCCCTGGACAGCGGCCATGCCTACCGGCTGGTGCTCACGGCGGCTACGCGGTCCGGGGCCACGAGCTGGTCAGCCGGACCAGCCAGGACCTGGACCTGGCCACCGACGCTTCTGAGGGCATGACCGAGATTACCGGCGTCGTCGCTGCCGGCCTGGAGGGCAAAGGCTGGGTGATCCGCGTCGTTGAGGTCGCCCCGCGCATGGCCCATCTGCTCGCCACCGATGCGGCGACCGGCGAAGCCTGCGAGCTCGATCCTCAAGGAGATCTTCCACAGACCTCCCGCGCAGAAGGGGCCGATGGATTACCTCACCGGGCCGGGGTTCCGTGCCGCAGCTCAGCAGTTGCGCGATCCGCCCGGTCAGCGGCTGGTGCTGGAGATGTCCGGTGTCGACTTCCTCGACTCGGCAGGACTCAACGAGCTGCTGCGGTTGAGCAGGCGGGCGGCCGACGGCGGGGAAACCCTGGTCCTGGCCGGGCCGCCGCCGTTCGTGCGGCAGATCCTCTCGCTCACCGGCGCCGACGCGGTCCTGCCGGTGTATGCCCAGGTCGCCGACGCCCGCAGCGACCTGCGTTAGCCGGGTTGGACCAACGATTCCCGGGGCTGCTTCCGCCTGCGGTGTTGAGTGATCAGCGCCCATCGTGACGCCGTATTCGAACCAGCCCGCACGTGGATCAGCGTGGTGGGAGCCGACAGTGCTGGCCCGGCTGTTGTCGCATGCGCGGGGCTTACCTGCTCTTGTGCTGCCAACTCCCCATGAATAGTGGACGGTTGACCGAGCCGCTCGCAGGCGCGACCCAGCGTTTGTCGGCGATGCGGCTCCAGCCGGCCCTCGGTATGAGCTTGTCGCGGCCCGGGGCTGGATCCTGCGGGTGGGGCCGGGCCCGACTGTCCTGTGCCTGAGGGTAAGGGTGCCTGAGAAGGAGCGATCGGGATGATCGGAACCCGGCGAGGGCGGCCTGCGGGGTTCGCCCCATCGCGAACGGCTCGTGAGGACGCGCCGGGGTCCGTCAGAACCCGTGCGGCGCTTTCGCTGTGCGTATTCCGTGCTGGTCAGAGCCGGGGGTCAGGCTCGGTTTCGGCGCTGGTTTCCGCTGTGTCGGCGGAGTTGGTCGGTGTGGCGGGTGAGGTCGTCGACGCGTTCGGCGAGGTCGGGGTGGCCGGATGCCAGGTACGGGTGCGTGTCCGTTAGGGGGGTGACGAGGGCGGCCGGGTCGTTGTCGGCGAGGGCGGCGGTGAGTTCGGCGAGGGGGGTGCGGGCGGCGGCGGGCAGGTCGGGGAGTGCAGTGATCTGGCCGGCGAGCTGGCGCAGGGTGGCGGCGTTGGCGCGGGCCCAGGCGGTGACGGTGCGGTCGGCGGCGCGGCGGTCGCGGGTGGCCTGTACCCGCTGCTCACCCGTGGACCCCGCATGGCCGGGGCGGACGCGCAGGTAGCGGCGTTCGGCGGCCTGGCGGCTGGAGACGCCGAGGGGGTGGGCGAGGTCGGCCCAGCTGGCGCCCGCCTCCCGCGCGGCTTCGATCAGGCCCGGCTCCCACTCAGCGAGTTGCTCGCGCGCTTCGCGCAGGAGCAGCAGCGCGGCGAGTGCCTGCTCGGAGCTGTTCTGGTCCGGCCCGGGGAGGGCGCCGTCCGGCATGGTCTGGGCGGTGTGCAGGGCCTCGTGGATCGTGTTCAGCGCCGCCGCGGCGGCGAGGAAGGACGTCGGCGTGAGACCGCGGGCGCGGGGGGCGGGCTGATCGTCCCTGGTCATCGGGCCTCCACAAGTAATGTCGTCATCTCGTTGACTGTCAACTTGTCATCGCTTGGATGACATGTTACAACGATGGCAGGTGAACGCATTGGCAGTGCCTGACCTGAACGCTGGAGGTGTTTGACGATGTTGATGCGTACCGACCCTTTCCGTGAGCTTGACCGGCTCACCCAGCAGCTCTTCGGCACGACCGGGACGTGGTCGCGGCCGTCGCCGATGCCGATGGACGCCTACCGTGAGGGCGAGGAATACGTGATCGCCCTCGACCTGCCCGGCGTGGCCACGGACGCGATCGACATCGACGTCGAACGGAACATGCTGACCGTCAAGGCCGAGCGGCGGCCCGTCACCAAGGCGGACGACGTGCAGATGGAACTGTCCGAGCGGCCCCTGGGTGTCTTCTCCCGCCAGGTGATGCTGGCCGACACCCTGGATGCCGAGCACATCAAGGCGGACTACGACGCGGGGGTGCTGACCCTGCGGATCCCGATCGCCGAGCGCGCCAAGCCCCGCAAGATCGCCATCGGTGGCGGGTCCGCGCACAAGGAGATCAGCGGCTGAGTCCCCGCCCGGCCGCACTGGAGGACGGGGGACGGTCCCGCCCCCGCGACCTGCCCCGTCCTCCGCTCGCCGCCGCACACAGGCACGGGAGCAGCGATGGTGATGCGATGGGAGGCGTTCCTTCACCAGGTCAAGGAACGCGGCGCGTACGAGAGCACCGAGGAAGCCGAGCGGGCGGCCCGCACGGTGCTGGCGCTGCTGGGCGCGCACCTGGTGGGCGAGGTACGGGCGGACCTGGCCGCCCGGCTGCCGGAGGATCTGGCACTCGTCCTGCTCAATCCGCTTCAGGCGCGCGAGCCGCTGTCCCCCGAGCGGTTCGTGCGGGCCGCCGCGGCATGGATCGAGGGAGCCACCGAACAGACCGCCGCCTGGGACGTGAGCGCCGTGCTCAGCGTGGCCGCGGACGCGGCGGGCGAGGAGCTCACCGGCCGCATCCTGCTCCAGCTCCCGGCGGGCTACGACCTGCTGTTCGGCCACCCCCAGCCCGTCTGACCTACACGCAGCCACAC
Organism: Streptomyces sp. NPDC001530; assembly: GCF_042894545.1. Classification (NCBI taxonomy): domain Bacteria; kingdom Bacillati; phylum Actinomycetota; class Actinomycetes; order Kitasatosporales; family Streptomycetaceae; genus Streptomyces; species Streptomyces sp. NPDC001530. The sequence continues at coordinate 6,159 of NZ_JBIAVS010000020.1, read as the reverse complement.
CTCTATTTCCTGACCCCGGGCGGCACCGGTGGCCGGCGCAACGCTCCCGCCACCGGTGCCGCGACCGCCTCACACGAGAATGGCAACCGCGTCAGCGATGAATCACCAGCAGGCGCCGTGCCGGTCCACCGTGGGCATGACGTTCGAGCAGATGCTCGAACAGGTGCGCTACGAAGGCGCCTATGCCACCCGCGCGCAGGCCGAGCAGGCCGTGCGTGACGTGCTGGCTGCCTTCGGGCGCCAGGTCACCGGCGAGGAGCGGGTGGAGCTCGCCGCCCGGCTGCCGTACGAGGCCGCCGTCACCTTCACCTCCCAGATCCCCGCCACCAAGCCCCTCACCGGCTGGGGCTTCGTCGAGGACCTGGCATCCCGCACCGGCGCCGGCCGGGCCACCACCCGTTGGGACACCGGCACCGTCTTTCGCATCGTGGCCCAGCTCGCCGGCGAGGAACTCCTCTCCCGCATCCTCGCCCAACTCCCCTCCGGCTACGCCCTGCTGTTTGGCCGCGCCGAACTCACCCAGGCGGCCTGACCCGCTGGTCGTCGTGCGGCCCAGCTGCCGGCCCGGGACAAGAGGTTCCTCCCGCACGCGCGGGAGGCGGGAGGAACCGCGGGATGCCGCCTCAGCTTGCTGCCGAAAGCGTGGCTCCCAGCGCAGCCAGCACCACCAGCGCCGACACCGCGACCATCACCGTCCGGGCGGCTACAACCCGGCCGACTGGCCGGCCCGTAGCGAACCGTTCGGGCCGGGCCCGGCACCACGGACACCCCGGGCGGCACCGCGACGGAGAATCGTCCATGAGCCAGTAGGCACCGAGCAGCGCGGCCGGGACTGCGTTCTCCTCCGGTTCCATGACCACGGCAACGAGTCCTGCCCCCGGGAGGAAACGCCACCGCCCACCACACAGCCCGTCTGCCCCACGATGGGAACGCCTCAGAGCATGCTGTTGACGGCCTGGGCCGTCGCGGCGACTTCGCGGGTGTCGTTTCGACGCGAGTTCGGGAGTCATCTGTCGCGCGTCAGAGTGATCAACGTCGATGAGAATCGATGAAGTGACACAGCCACGCAGCAATTGCACGGATCGATGCACCCGGCACACCAGACAAATCCGCGCCGGGTTCACCGGCCGCACTGCTGGTGACCCTTGCCGTGGTCCCGCCGTTGCAGGGGCGTGAAGAACTGCACGTGCGGCAATGTCGTCTGTCACGGCCCTGGCCTGATGGCTGCGGATTTCTAGTATCGCCACGAGCGTCGCCGTGACGGTGCGCGCGACGATGACGTGCTCACCGTGGTGCTGTCCCTGGTGTGCAAGTTGACACGGGATGCGCCCGTGACCCTGCACTACGTCAAGGAAGCAGAGCTGCAGCAGATCCCGGAGTCCGCGCTGCGCGCGAAGGTTGCCTGGCTGGCAGCGAACCGGTACGTCGCCCTGGACGGCCAGGTGGACTCTCGGGTGCGGCTGTGGCTCAACCCTTCGATCGCCTTCCTCGTCGGGGTGACAGATCCGCGGGTTGCCGCAGCACGCCACCGTTTCCCGTACATCACGACAGACCCCAAAGGCATGGCTGCCGAGGAACCAGTGCATGTCGCGGAGTACGACGAACGCGGGTGGGAGGAGCTGTACCGGCAGAACGCCGAAGACTGGGAGAACCCGCCGCCCATGCCCTTCGGATGTCCTCTGCACGGTGTGGGACTGCGGTGAAGCGGCGACTGCTCACTCGCGGGCTGCATGGTCTTCGTCGAGGGAGCGCAGCCACACCCATCGGGCCGTGGGCACCGACAACTGCCGTCGTCGCGACCTGTCGTTGATCCGTTCGGCCGTAGGAGATCAGCCTGCGTATACCCGATGGACGAACTCCGCGAGCTGGTCGTCGGTGAGATGACGGGCCATGTCCACCTCACTGATCATGCCGATCATGCGCTTGTTCTCGATCACCGGGAGGCGCTTGATCCGGTGATTCTCCATCTCGCGCAGGACATCGGAGACGTCGGAGTCCGCATCGATCCAGCGGGGCGTGCCCTCACACAGGTCACCGCACGTCACCCGCGCGGGATCGTGGCCCGCGGCGATGCACTTCACCACGATGTCACGGTCCGTGATGATGCCGGACATCCGGTCGTCGTTGCTGGGGTCGCTGACTGGCAGCGCACCGACCTCGTGGTCCCGCATCATCTGCGCTGCGCGGTCCAGCGTCTCGGTCCGGGGAATCCACTGGGCGCCGGGGGTCATGATGTCCTTGGCAGTCGTCATCTCTTGCCTCTCCACGATGTGCGGGGCTTCCTGGGCCGAGCAACTCAGCGTCGGCCACGGCCACCTTCAGCTTCCCGTCGCTTCTGCTGTCTGGCGCTTTCACCTACGCCGTCCGGGCACCGAGGGTGACGTCAGCGCAGCCGACGCGAGGTCACCCTGAACTGGGCGCTGTCGGGGTCGAGCAGCACGGCCTCGTGCTCGCCCTCCTCCAGGACGCTGCCGCCATGCTTCTTAGCTGCCCGGACGCACGGTCCCACATCGTCCACGGCGAAGTGGACCTGCCAGTGCGGCCGGACCGAAGGGTCGGGTGGCATATCCACCGAGCCCGACTGGATGCGGGCCACGATGTCGCCCCGGCTACGCAGCAGCACCCTGCCTTCCGTGTACTCGACCTCGCAGCAGCCGGGGAGGCCCGAGGCCCAGTCCAGGACCTCGCCGTAGAAGATGGCCGCGTCGAAGGCGTCACGGGTGTGAAGGGTGATGAACGTCGACGCCGCCTGCCGCCACGCCTCCCACTCGGTGACGAGTTTCCCCTGCCATATTCCGAAGGGGGCCCCATCACGGTCCGCGAGCAGCGCCGCCCTTCCCGGAGGGAAGGAGATCGGCCCCACCGCCACGGTCCCGCCGCGCTCCCGGACGCGCGCCGCCGCCTCGTCCGCGTTCGTCACGGCAAAGTACGGCGTCCAGGCAACGACCATTTGCCATACAGCCGCCACCCCCGCGATCCCCGCGACGGGTACCCCGTCCGCCAGCGCGGTCCGGAAACGGTCGCCCAGCCTGGCCTTGCGCCACTGCCAGCCCAGTACGGCCCCGTAGAAGTCCTGCGTGGCGTCGAGGTCGCGGCTGGTCAGACTCACCCAGCACGGCGCGCCGAACACGGAACGCGTGAAGACGACGTCCGTCGCACCGGAGGAGTGTGTCGTGCCGTGATTCACCGCCATCGCGCCCTGGTCTCGTACGCCGACAGCCACCGCTCTGACTCCAGTGTCCGATGAGAGTTCCGGAGCCGCACGTCGCCTGCCCTGAGCCCCTTCCCGAAAACGAGCTCGGTCCATGCCCGAGTCCGGCGGCCCGGGAGCCTGACCTTCTGTGGGGTTCGCGATGTCACCTGCCCGGCGCACAACGCGCGTCTGACGCATTTCGTTGGTTCTGACGTGGCACAGCGACCAGGTGTGCGGTACATGGAATTGCGGGAGCGACTGCAGCGAGTCCTGGCGCGCAGCGAGCCGGCATTCGTGTGGCGCCTGGGCGTTGCCGGCGACGAGGGGGGTGTGAACGGGCGATCATCCACGGTTGAGTCGCCCGGTCCGGAGGGGAAGCGCGCCACGGGAAGTGACCCGAATGGTCCACCCTCGCGGAGGTGAATCGCGATGTAGCTGCCTGTACGACACCGGCCAGGCACCCTGCTGGGAAGGTCGCTCCGCGGCTTCGGATGGGGCGAACCCGTCGCAGCCGAGTTCGACGAACTGTTCGAGCGCATGGACCGGCTGCTGGAAGGCACCGCCGCCGCTCCCGCCGCACTGGCCTGGTCTCCCGCGGCCGACATGCGAGAGACCGACGACGCCTACGTGATCGAGGCGGAACTGGCCGGGATCAAGCGAGACGACATCGACGTCGAGATGAGCGAGCGGGAGCTGCCGGTCCCCGCGTAGTAGGGCGCCACCACGGTGGGGCAGCATCTGCTCAGCCATTGCCTGCCCGTGAGGGGTCGTCATGCCTTCCGCCCGCCGTGCCACCTCGTCCGCGGTCCTCGTCTGCCTGCTGTTGGCGGGGTGCTCGTCCACGTCGCTCGGCGGCTCGGTTGCCTCGCCAAGTGGGAGCCCGGCGGCGGGAGCATCGGGGACCGGCGCGGCGGACGGGGCGTCCGGGCGGTCGATCGCGGTAGGGGCCGGTCCGCAGGAGAAGTGCACGGTGCAGCAGCAGCCGGCCGCGGGCAGCTGCCACGACCGGTCGACCGAGCAGGGCGAACCGTTCGAGGACCCGACGTGCACGCCGGGCGCGATCTCGCCCGCGGTCACCCAGGCGAACCTGAAGTCAACGATCTGCCGAAAAGGCGGCTACACCAGCGGGATCCGCCCGCCGGAGTCCGTCACACACAAGGAGAAGGCCCTCAACGCCGCCTCCTACGGCTACACCGGCAGCCTGTCGATGCCGATATTGGTAACCCCGGCTATCAGAACGTCACGCAGATCTGCTGCCTCCATTCGCCGACATGATCGGCCAGACCGTCAGCGGCCAGGTCACCAAGGTCGCGCCGATCGGCGCCTTCGTCCGAGTCGCCGACTGCGTCGAAGGACTCATCCGACCAGAAGAACTCCCTGAGACGCCTGCCGTGGAAGGGCAGGCGTTGATGGTCACGATCCTCGGCGTCGACCTCGAGCGACATCGGATCTTCCTGGCTGCAGCACGCGGACGTTGAGCGGAGGCACCACGTGGATGAGCCGAATCTCAACCTCAGTTCCTGGAGCATCGAGAGCCTTGAGACCCACATGGTCGGGCTTCAGTGCGGGCAGGAGCTGGAGCGGATCCGCACGGTGGCGCAGTCCCACGTCTATCGGTCTGTCCAGTCGCGCGATGTCCGTCTCCGCTGGGCCAAGCTGTCCCTGGCGGCGAACGGGCGGTTTCACGGCGACGGTTTGTGGGAGCAAGCCCGTATGCGCAGGCAGGAATTCGCACTTCGGACCTGGGTCATCGAACACCTCGGCACCGACGTTGACCCGGACTGGAACCCCGAAGCTCTGGCCAACGACACCCTCGCCGCGCTCTCGCTTGAGCCGCGCCGGGCGGAGTCGGTCGCGGCAGGCTGGCGAGACCTTCCGATCGAGCAGATCGGCGACCTGCGCCGTCACAAGAACCTCACCGCTCACATCGATCGGCTGATGCCCAGCCTTCCGTCCGGACCGATCAAAGATCAACTCGCAAGCTGGGCGTCCGTGCGCCGACACCTGCCCTGAACTGACCGCGCTCAGCAGCCTCGGCCTCACCTGAAGCATGCGTTCCCCAGGGAGCGTCTGCCGCACAACCCGAACCCGGCCCGCGCCGTGCCCCCGCGTGGGATGTGATCATGGCGCGCAGTACCCGCCACCCAGGCACTACCCGGGCCACCCGCCCCTCGAGGCGAGACGGGTGCTCACCCGACACACCCGCCGAGAAGTTCGGCAGGGTCGGGGCTCCAATCCTTGTCAGCGCGCAGGCCGGCCTGTACGTCCACCAGCAGTTGGCGATCCGGGCCGCAGCGAAGATCAGAGCGGCTCTCGGGCTTCCGCCCCTGCAGGAACCGACCCAATGAGTGACCGGATCGGGTGACAGGACCCGACGGAACCCGCTGGCCTGCTGAGACACAGCTCGCGCCGTGTGGAGGTCCCACGTTGGGATGCGGAGATTCCCGGTGACGTCGTCGGTCCAGGGGCGCGCGCGTTCTCGACGGGGGGCTGGCTGCCTGACTGATCCCCAACGTCGCCGTGGCGCTGTCAGGGGAGCGCGTTTGTATGTCGTCGGCTGGAGGTCTCACGTCATCTGCCGCTGGCAGGCGGGGGAAGAGGCGCTCCTCGAGAGCGTCCATAGCAAAGAGGAACGCCATCATCAGGGCGGGCACGAGCAGAGCGAGCATGATCACAGGACCTCCCGGGGGATGGTCGGCCTGTGTAGCCGATGGTGCCGCTTACCAGGATGGGGCCGAATGGCGTAGTGCGCATGTCATGCGCGGTGGCGCAGCTTGTGTTAAAGCGCTGGCCCGCGAGATCCCAGCAGCCGCCCTGCCCCCTGCCCCGAGGCGCGCATTCCGTCACCTCACGGACCGCATTTCGTCGGTAGGTGTGTCCCGAACGCAAGGAGGAGTTCGATGTAGGTAGAGCACCTTGTTGCGGTGCTGCGTGGAAGATGAAGGACTTTGGCCCTTCGGAGTCGC
>NZ_JBIAVS010000019.1:0-231198 GCF_042894545.1 Streptomyces sp. NPDC001530 | reverse complement strand
CACTTGGCCCGCCTGACGGAGGCACGCGAGCGAGCGCGCCACTGATTTTCCTCGCCCCTCCACCCCTTAAAAGACTGCGCAGTTCCCCGCGCCCCGTTTAGGGGCGCGGGGAACTGCGCGACAAGCCCCCACCCACCCGCAGCCGAAGGCTGGTACGGGACGGGTAGGGGCGGAGGGGGCGAAAACCGTCTGGGCCTACGCCTCCCTCACCCGCAACGCCCGCTCCAAGTCGTCGAGCTGGTCGGCGAGTTTGCGGCGGAGGGCCGGGATGGGGTCGGCGTCGCGGAGGCAGGTTTCGCCGAGGGTGAGGGTGCCGGCGGAGATGGCGTGGACGGGAAAGGCCCAGCGGCCCGCGGCTTCGGCGATGGCGGGACCGCGCCGGGCGGCGACAGCCACGGCATCGGGCCAGTAACGCTCGACGTACTCCCGTACGAGGTCGGACTGTTCGGGCTGCCAGAAGCCCTGGGCGGTGGCGGTGAAGAGGTAGTTGGAGAGGTCGTCGGTCGTGAACATCGCCTCCCACGCCTTCCGCTTGGCCTCGGGGTCGGGCAACGCGGCATGGCAGCGGGCGGCCCCTTCCTGGCCGGTGGCGCTGGGATCCTGGACAAGTTCGGCCTCGATGACGGCGTCGTCGACGGCGCCGAGGACGGCGAGCCGGCCGAGGATGCGCCAGCGCAGCTCGGGATCGAGTTCGGGGCCGCCTGGGACGGTGCCTTCGGAGAACCAGGCGCTGATGGTGTCGGGGTGCGCGGCGACGTCGATGAAGTGGCGTACGGCGGTGAGGCGCAGGCCGGGGTGGGAGCCGTCCTCGGTGCGGCGGATGAGGTCGCGGCACAGGTCGGTGAGGGTGGCGAGGGCGGCGGGGCGGTCCTCGGCGGGGAGGTAGCGGTCGGCCACGTGGGCGGCCGCGAAGGACAGGACGCCTTGGACCAGGGCGAGGTCGGTCTCGTGCGGGAGGTGGGCGCGGGCGGTCTCGATGTAGGCCATGGCGGGGAGTTCGCCGTCGCGTACGGCGTCGCGCAGGGCGTTCCAGACGACGGCGCGGGTGAGCGGGTCGGGCAGGCCGGACAGGGCGCCCCGTACGGCCGCGAAGGAGTCGGGGTCGAAGCGGACCTTCGCGTACGACAGGTCGCCGTCGTTGAGAAGGAGCAGGGCGGGGCGCTTGCCGATCGCCGCCGGTGAAGCCTGCGGGACGTCGACGTCGAGGCGCTCGCGCAGGGTGAGGCGGCCGGCGTCGGTGAGGTCCCGGTCGTAGAGGCCGACGGCGATGCGGTGCGGGCGGCTGCCGTCGCGGGTGACGGCGAGCTCCCAGGAGCCGTCGGCCTGGGTGATCGTGGGGGTGAGGGTGTCGACGCCGGTGGTGCGCAGCCAGGCGTCGGCCCAGGCGTGCACATCGCGTTCGGTGGCTCCGGCGAGGGAGTCGATGAAGTCGGCGAGGGTGGCGTTGGCGAACTTGTGGCGGGCGAAGTGGGTGTTGATGCCGGCGAGGAAGTCCTTCTCGCCGAGCCAGGCCACCAGTTGGCGCAGGGCGGAGGCGCCCTTGGCGTAGGAGATGCCGTCGAAGTTGAGCATGGCGGACGCGGTGTCGGGGACGGCGTCCGGGTCGGGGGCGACGGGGTGGGTGGAGGGGCGCTGGTCGGCGTCGTATCCCCAGGACTTGCGGGCGACGCCGAAGTCGGTCCAGGTGTCGGTGAAGCGGGTGGCTTCGGTGAGGGTCTGGTAGCCCATGTACTCGGCGAAGGACTCGTTCAGCCAGATGTCGTCCCACCAGCGCAGGGTGACGAGGTCGCCGAACCACATGTGGGCCATCTCGTGGGCGATGACCATGGCGCGGGTCTGCCGCTCGGTGTCGGTGACGGCGGAGCGGTAGACGAACTCGTCGCGGAAGGTGACGAGGCCCGGGTTCTCCATGGCGCCGGCGTTGAATTCGGGGACGAATGCCTGGTCGTAGGAGTCGAAGGGGTAGGGCTCGTCGAACTTCTCGTGGTAGCGGTCGAAGCAGGCGCGGGTGATGTCGAGGATCTCGTCGGCGTCGGCGTCCAGGTACGGGGCCAGGGAGCGGCGGCAGTGGATGCCGAAGGGCAGGCCGCGGTGTTCGGTGCGCACGGAGTGCCAGGGACCGGCGGCGACGGCGACGAGGTAGGTGGAGATCAGCGGGGTGGGCGCGGCCCGCCACTTGCCGTCGCCGAGGTGTTCGGTGACGCCGTTGGCGAGGACGGTCCAGCCGTCGGGGGCGATGACGGACAGGTCGAAGACGGCCTTCAGGTCGGGCTGGTCGAAGGCGGCGAAAACGCGCTGGACGTCTTCCATGAACAGCTGGGTGTAGAGGTAGGTCTCGCCGTCGGTGGGGTCGGTGAAGCGGTGCATGCCCTCGCCGGTGCGGGAGTAGCGCATGGCGGCGTCGACGCGCAGTTCGTGCTCGCCCGCGGTCAGGCCCTTGAGCGGCAGCCGGTTCTCGACGAGGGTCTCGGGGTCGAGGGGCTGCCCGTCGAGGGTGACGGAGCGCAGCTCGGCGGGCTTCAGCTCGACGAAGGTGTCCGCGTCGGCGCGGGCGGTGAACCGGATGACGGTGCGGGAGTCGAAGGTCTCGCCCCCGCGGGTCAGGTCGAGCTCGATCCCGTAGTGGTGGACGTCGAGGAGCTGGGCACGGGTCTGCGCTTCGTCGCGCGTCAGTACGGACATGGGGACATGCTGCCTGATGCCGCTGACAGGGCACAGAGGAGGTCCGGCATGCACCTTTTGCCACCGGCCGGTCACGGAGCGCACGGCCCTGGGCGGCTACGGGGTGCAGGGCCCCGGTCGGCTACGCGGTGCATGGCCCCCGGGGCGGCTACAGGACGCATGGCCGTCGGGCGGCTACGGGGTGCGGTCCCGCTCCAGCTTCGCCGCGCGCGCCTCGCGCTGCACCGGGACCCGGGTTTCGGGGTGGGCGAGGGCGGGGTTCGGGGAGCGTTCCTTGACGAGGGCGCGCAGTTCGCGCAGCTCCCGTTCGAGGGCCTGGTGGCGCTGGTGGGTGTCGTACAGGTAGCGGACCTTGGTGCGCAGCGCCCAGGGGTCGATGGGTTTCATGACGAGGTCGGCGACGCCGAGGCCGAAGGCGATGGAGGTGAGTTGGGCATCCGGGCCGAAGCCGGTGAGCAGGATGATGGGGATGTGCTGGGTCTGCTCCAGGCGCCGCATGTAGCGCACGACGTCGAGGCCGCTGACGCCGGGCATGCGCACGTCGAGGAGGAGCAGCCCGATCCGGCCGCGCAGGACTTCCTTGAGTGCTTCGTCGCCGCTGGTCGCCCGCGCCACGAGGTAGCCGAGCGGGGCCAGGGCGCTCTCCAGGGCGTACAGCGTGTCCTCATGGTCGTCGACGATGAGGATCTTGGCATCCGACGGCATGGCCCGACGTCCCCTCGTTTGGACATACCAGCTTATGCCCGTACCGACTCACGACGTCCGCCCGTGGTTGTGGCGGGAAGTGCCGGCGGCGCGTGCCCGGCGAAGAGTGCTCAGGCAGGATGCCCGCTCCGAGCGCCCGGTGTCACTCCCCCGTGTCGTCCATACCGTTGCCCGCGTCGTCCGCGATGCGCTCGTGGTGGCGGATGACCTCGGCAATGATGAAATTCAGCAATTTCTCGGCGAAGGCCGGATCCAGCTTGGCGCTCTCGGCGAGCCGGCGCAGCCGGGCGATCTGGTGGGCCTCGCGGGACGGGTCGGCGGGCGGCAGCTGGTGGGCGGCCTTGAGGTGGCCGACCTGCTGGGTGCACTTGAAGCGCTCGGCGAGCATGTGAACGACGGCGGCGTCGATGTTGTCGATGCTGTCGCGCAGCCGGGCGAGCTCCGCGCTGACGGCAGGATCGACTTCCTGGGGCTTGCTGGTGGTCATGACATCCCACCCTACGTGGCGTACGAGGGCTGGATCGTGGACGCCCACGTGGCGTGCGAGAGCCGGATCGCGGCCCTTATCTGGCCTGCAGCGGCTCGATCATAGGTGGATCATCGGGGTCCGGGATCTGGTTGCTCCAGCCGCCGGGGACGGTCCGGCCCTGCTGTTCGCGGAAGCGGACGGGTGCCATGCCGACACGGCGGGTGAACAGGCGGGAGAAGTAGGCGGGGGCGTCGTAGCCGACGCGGCGGGCGACGGCGGCGACGGGGAGTTCCTTGGCGCGGCCCAGGCGGATGCCGAGGAGGTGGTCCTTGGGGCTGCAGCCGGCGCCGCGGCGGACGGCGGTGCGCAGTTCGGCGGGGGTCATGCCGTGCCGGGCCGCGTGTTCGGCGACGGACAGTGGCTGGAACGCGTCGCGGGCGAGGGCTTGCAGGACCTCGTCGCCGTCGGGGGCGAGGTCGGCGCGGGCGCGGCGCAGGGCGACGAGGAGTTCGTGGACGGCGGCGCCCGTCTCGGCCTCCAGGAGGGGGTTGCCGTGGCGGGCGGCGCGGGCGGGCGGGCGGGCGTCAACGACGTGTGGGTGCTGGAGCTTCAGGAAGCCCCGGAGTTCCACGGCGCTCCGGTGCCTCAGACGACCTCGGTCACCTCGGTCACCTCGGTCACCTCGGTCACCTCGAAGGAGTCCAGCGCGAACTCCGCCGTGCCGTCGTCCCCGGTCTTGCGCAGTCCGACCCAGGCCTCGCCCTGGCCCGGCGCGGTGAACTCATAGGTCAGCTCGGTCGGTTCGGTGGCGACGGGGAGGTCGGTGCGGGCGAGCTCACGCGTCGCCGCCCCTCGGTCGACGGCGGTGATCCAGGCGTACTGCCCGGCCTTCTCGTTCTCGTAGCGGAAGGAGACCCGATAGCGCAGCCCCGGCCGGAACCGGACCGTGCACGGCACCGTCCGGTAGACCAGACCGTCGTTCTCGCCGCGCGACTTGAGCGATTCGGAGCCGTCGATGACGTCGTCGATCGCCTTGCCGTTCCAGCCGCGCTGGGTGAACGGCGCGTGCCGCTGGGCGATGTGGGTGCGCGGGTCGGTGGAGCCGCCCGCGTCGCCCTTGACGAAGGGGCCCCAGCCCTGGGGGACGTTCTCGAAGTCCTCGAAGACGAGGGTGCCCTGCTTCGTCGTACGTCGTGCCGCCACGACCCGTACGTTGTCGAACCGCACGCGCGCGTGCCCGGCGTCGGCACGCAGGGAGAGGTCGACCGGGCCGCCGCCCTCGGGCACGGTGAAGTACGTGAACATCCGCTGGAAGCGGGTGCCGTGCTTGCGGTCGGCGGCGACATAGTTGCCCGCGGTGGACGTCTCGGTCCAGTTGACGGCGGTGACACCGTCGGCGGTACGGACCTGGAGAGACGCCTTGCGCGTGTCGCCCGCGCTCTCGCCGACCTCGACCTGGACGGAGGCGGCGTACGGGCCGGGCTTGAGGCGGGTGAGCCGCTGGGAGACGGTGGCGGCACCGCCGGAGGCGATCACCAGCTCGTAGTCGCCGAGGTCGCTGCGCTCGACGGAGGCGGGTCCGCTGACCGTCCAGCCCTTCAGGGAGCCGGAGTTGAAGGCGGGATCGTGGAGCGGAGTGGCCTGGCCCCAGGAGGGGTCGCAGGCGTCGGAGACGCGGGTGCGGTAGACGACGTACGGCTGCTTGGGCGCGGCGTCGAGGGTGACCTTGCCGTCGCGTACGGGGACGTACTTCAGGAACACCCGGCCCTGGTCGGTGAGCCGGTACAGGGCGAGCCGGGACAGGCCCTCCCACGCCTGCGGGAGCCGCCAAATGCTGCTGCCTCCCTGAGGGTTGTAGTGATAGAGCTTCGTGGGCTTCTTCGGGTCCCAGGGCAGGAGGTAGGTGCCGCCGTCGTAGACGAGCCGTCCGTCGGTGGTGATGCGGCGGGTGCCGTCGGCGTCGGAGACGGACGTGCCCGTCTGACCGAAGAAGGTGATCTCGTGCTCGCCCCATGTCCTGATCGGATACGCCTGGAGGTACTTGGCGGGCAGCGAGTGGGTCCAGATCAGGTCGTAGAAAGAGGTCCAGTCGGTCTTGCCGGTCCAGCCCTCGAAGTTGCCCATGCGGGCGATGCCCAGCAAGGTGGGCCACTTGTCGGCGAAGACGTCCTTCTGGTGGTGGCGGATGAAGCGGATGAGCTGTGAGTTGATGCCGCGGGAGGTGTCGGGTCCGTAGTCCGTCTCGGTCGCCCAGTGCGACCACAGCGAGGAGCGCTCCAGGCCGTGGCCCCACTCGGAGGTGACGTGCCAGCCCTGGTCGCGCAGGGCGCGCTGGAGGCGGTCGGAGATCCAGCCGGACTCGCGGAAGACGTCGATGTAGAGGGAGTTGAGGGCGGGGTCGGTCTCGGCGCGGAGGTCGGCGAAGCGCCGCACGATGTCCCCGGAGACGAGATCGCGGCGCTGGTCGATCCGGTAGGACTGGTCCAGCCAGTCCCACTGCTCGTTGGTCTTGTCGACGAGGGTCTCGGAGAAGGCGTGGGCGACCGGGTAGGACTCGGTGGCGTTGACGTGGACGGCGAAGTCGCTGTTCCACTTCTTTCCCTCTGCGACCAGGGTGTTGAGGTCGTCGAGGCCGCCCGCGCGCTTGTTGTGGTTGCCCGCGTAGTCGGGGTGCGCGGAGTCGTGTCCTTCGGACTGGTAGCCCTTCAGGAGGGTGAACTGTCGCAGTCCGTCGGTCGCCAGGGAGATCCGCTTGACGTTGTCGAGGGTGGCGAGGAATGGATGGGTGGCCTGCGAGGCGAAGTTGAAGGGGATGTGCGGGACGACGCGCAGATACGTCTCGTCGGCGCCGAGCGGGGTGACCATGATGTCGCGGAAGGCGATCGCGGCGTCCTGCCAGTCGATCACGCCGTCGCCGTTGCGGTCGCCGGTGACGATCACGGTGGCGTACGGGAGGGGCTCGGTGTCGGTCGCGGTGGCCGCGCGATGGGTCCACTGGCCGGGGGTGAGCTGCGCCTTGACGTAGCCGTCTCTGCGGACGGTCTGGCGCCAGAGTCGGCCGTTCTCCCAGGTGGTACCGGCCGCGCTGTCGGGCTTGTCGTAGACCGTGTTGGTCTCCACGGCGCCCGCGAGTCCGTGGTGCGCGACGACGGCGTACGCGCATCCGGTGGCGGTGTCGGCCGGGCTGTCGGCGGTCGGGGTGAGCAGGGTGTCACCACTCTTGGACTTGTCCAACTGGATCCGGGCGGCGAGGAGTTGGGCGCCGGGCTGGTCACTACGGACGGAGAGCAGGGCGAGGCCGGGGATGCCGAGAGTCCCGACGGGGAGGGTGGCGGTGTCCGCGATCTCCGCGACGCGCCAGGTCACTTGACGGTCCGTCACCGCGATCTCGACGTCGATCACGGTGCCGCCGTCGAAGGCGAGGTGGTACGCGACCACGGCGTCGCCCGCCGTGGCGGTGACCGTCGGGGTGCGCTCGGCGTTGTCGATGAGGACGGAGGTGACCTCGTCCTCCTGGCCGTACAGGACGGCGCCGGTGGCGCGGTCGGTGTAGGAGACGATCCGCGGGAAGGCGGCGGCGACGCGGACTTCGAGGGCGCGGGAGCGGATGACGAGGTCCTCGCCTGGGGCGGCTGTCTCGTCGGAGCCGGGGGCCGCCGAGGCCGCGCCGGGCAGGCCGAGCGCGGCGCCGATCCCGGCTGCGGCTCCCGCCGCGACGACGGCTCTACGGCTGGGGGCGAACGTGTCTGACGGCTGCAAGGCACTCCTCCTCGAGGCGGTGTTCCGTTCCGCCACCCTGCGCCGTACGAGGTGAACGTGCCCATGGACAAAGGAGAGAGAGGAGTTGGACTAACGGGCCACGATCTTGAGCACCTTGTGGAAGTGCACGTCCTGGTGCCCGCCCGGGATGCCGTCCGTGCGGCCCGTCTCGCGGTAGCCGTGGCCCCGGTAGAAGTCGGGGGCCTGGAACGTGAACGAGGAGACGATCATCTCGGTGCAGCCGCGCCGGGCGGCTTCCTCCTCGGCCGCCGTGAGCAGCTTGCTCCCCCAGCCCGCGTGCCGCTGATCCGCACGCACCCACAGCATGTCGACCGCACAGCAGCTGCCCCAGACCCAGGCGGTGAGTCCGCCGACGAGCTCGCCGGCCGCGTCGGTCACACGGACCGAGAGCGGCGCGGGCGCACCGGCGCCGGTGGCTTCCGCGTTGAACGCGGTGAGCTCGTCGTCGAGCCGCCGCTCCAGGGCGTTGTCCTTGGCGGCGATCTGCAACGTCGCGGTGACGGGGGCCTGTTGTGCGCGGTCGCTGGGCTGCTGTTCGGTGGTCATGGCACGGAGTATGTCAGCGTGCGCGACGGCCTCCGAACGTTTTTGTACCGCCGGATGCCGTTCCTTGGCCGTCGTCTCTCCGGCACCTCGGGCACCTCCGTCACCTCGCGCGGGCCGCGAGGTCGGCGGGGAGAGGAGTCCTACGGTGATCGCGGGCGAGGCGCGGGAGTCGCCGACGGCCGCGGCCCGCACCGCTTCGACCAACACGGCCGGGCCGGCGCCCGTGAGGAGGAAGCCGCTGGCCCCGCCGTGCAGCGCGGCGAAGACGTATTCGTCCAGGTCGAAGGTGGTGCAGATGACGATGCGGGGGCGCTCGGCGCCGGTGGCCGCGAGGCGCCGGGCCACTTCCAGGCCGTCAAGGCCGGGCATCCTGATGTCGAGGACGAGGACGTCCGGATCGTGGGCGGCGACCGACGCGAGCGCTGCCTCGCCGTCCCCCGCGTCGTCGACGACAGCGCCGCCTCGCCTCCTCCACCTCGTCGACGTCCTCGATGTCGGACTGGCTCTCCAGGTTCACGCGGAAGTCGGTGCGGACCATCTCCTGGTCGTCCGCGATGACCACCGTGATCGCCATGTACCTGTCCTCAAGACTCGGAGAGCCGGCCGGGAGGAGCCGACACACGATCCCGAAACAGGATCCGGACACGGGTTCCGGAAGCGGGATCCGGACACGGATCCGGACACGGATCCGGACACGGGTTCCGGAAGCGGGATCCGGACACGGATCCGGACACGGATCCGGACACGTGATCTCTCCATGGCGCCGGCCCAGCGGGGCGCCCGCAACCGGGGTCACGGGCGCCCGCACCGAGACCTGTGCGACGACCGCGGCCCTACAGCCCGGACGCCGCCCTGGCTATGTCGGCCGCGAACGTCGAGACCTCGCTGTACACGCCGGGGTATCCGGCCCGCGCGCAGCCCTCGCCCCAGCTGACGATCCCGACCTGGATGTAGGCACCGGTGTCGTCCTTGCGGAACATCGGCCCGCCGGAGTCGCCCTGGCAGGTGTCGACCCCGCCCTGCTCGACGAATCCGGCGCAGATCTCGTCACCGGGGACGAGATCACTGCCGTACGCCTGCTGGCAGGTGGCGTCGTCGACGAAGGGGACGGTGGCCTTGCGCAGGTAGCGCTGCTGGCCGCCGCCCTCGCGGGTGGCGCCCCAGCCGGCGACGGTGAAGTTCCCGTTGTTGTACGCGGTGGTGGTGGCGATCTTCAGGGTGGGCTGCTCGATCGGCTTGGCGAGCTTGATGAGGGCCCAGTCCTTGCCCTTGCCGTTGTAGCCGGGCGCCTGGAGCACCTTCGTCGACTTGACCTTGATCGCGCGGCTGCTCTGCAGGTCGACGACGCCTGCGGTGGCGGTGATGGAGGTGTTGGTGCCCGAACCGTCCACGCAGTGCGCGGCGGTCAGGACGATGTCCTTGGTGTAGAGGGCGCCGCCACAGCCCATGGACAGCCGCACCATGAACGGGAACTCGCCCTGCGTGGCGCGGGTCCCGCCGACGACGGGCGCGGGCGCGGCCTGTGCGGACAGCGGCTGGAGAGACACCGCGGCGAGCGCGACCGCACCGACGGCGAGCGCTCTTCTGATGAAGCTGAACTTCTTGAGAGACTTCAACGCGCTTCCTTTCGTGGGGGGTTGAACGCGAGGCAAGAGCATGAAGGCGTTTCATGGCATGCCCCTGTCAAGCTGGAGCGGATTATGGGGAGCGCCGCGCACCCCGGGCAAGGACCGCATTCCGGCCAGACACGGCTCCGCGCGCCCGCGCACCCCCCGCCGCCGGGAGGAACGCCGCTTAGAGTGGAATCCAGTGCTGGCGTCTTCAGGGGGTGCGGACGTGGCGAACGGCGGACCCGTCGAGCACGGCTACCCGCATCTGGACACGGTGCGGGCGTCGATCACCGCGCTGTACAAGCGGCTCTCGTACGACACCATCCACACGTTCGCGACCAGCGTGGCCCCCGCCGACGTGGCCTTCGCCGACACCGACGACCTGCACCTGGGCGCACAGCGCGTGGCCCGCGAGATGGTGCGGCACTACCGGCTGCCGGACGCCCGGATGATCATCGGCTTCCGCGAGATGACCCACGCGGCGAACGTCGAACTCGCCGCGGGCCCCGAGTACTTCATCGAGCTCAACGACCGCTTCCGCGCCCACCGCAGGGACATCGGCGCCGCCCTCGCCCACGAGGTGATGCACGTCTATCTGCACCGCCTCGACCTCTCCTTCCCCGGCACCCGCGACACCGAGATCCTCACGGACACGGCGGCGACGTACCTCGGCGCGGGCTGGCTCCTGCTCGACGCGTACCGCGAGGACGGGGCCTCTTCGCAGAAGCTCGGCTACCTCACCCCCGAGGAGTTCGGCTACGTCCTCGCCAAACGCGCGCTGGTCTTCGGCGAGGACCCCTCGATCTGGTTCACCAGCCCGCAGGCGTACACCGCGTACACCAAGGGCATGGCGCAGGCCCGCCGCGACGAACAGCAGCCCCCGCTGACCGCGGCCGGCTGGGCGGGCCGCCGCCGGTACGCGAAGGACCGCCGCTACGCCCAGGACCACCACGCCCCCGGATCCCACCCCGGCGCCCCCTACGCCTTCACCCCGGACAGCCGCGGCCCGCTGCGCGTGTCCTTCCCCTGCCCGACCTGCCAGCAGCGGATCAGGGTCCCGGTGCGCGGCCGGGTACGGGCACGCTGCGCGCTGTGCCGGACGGTGCTGGAGTGCGACACGTAGGGGGACGGGGCTGGTGTGATACGGCGTCAGAGGTGAGACAGAACACCCCAAAACCCTTTGCCTCGCGCGTCCTTCGCGAGCGAGGGTCTAAGGATGAGCACGAACGACCCCGCGGTGCGTCTCTTCACCGCTGTGTACGAGGGTGACGAGGACGCGGTCGTACGGCTGCTGCACTCCGGCGCGAATCCGGAGTCGGTGGACGAGGACGGCCAGACGGCGCTGTATCTGGCGGCGGTGAGCGACCAGCCCGGCATCGTACGGCTGCTGCTCGCGGCCGGGGCCGACCCCGACCGGCTCAGCCAGGGCACGGACGCTCCGCTGTGCGGTGCGGTCTGCGGCGGCCACACGGCGGTCGTCCGGGCGCTGCTCGCGGCCGGGGCCGGGCCGGACACGGTGGAGGAGGGCGGCTTCACGGCCCTGACCTGGGCGCTGCAGCGGGGTCACACCGCCGTGGCGGAGGCGCTCCTCGCGGCCGGCGCGGATCCGAACCGGCCCGGGCCGAGCGGTGAGCCGCCGCTCGTGGCGGCCGCGCGCCGGGGTTCGCCGGGGTGCGTGCGGGCCCTCCTCGCGCGCGGGGCACGGGCGGAGGCCGAGGCCCTCGCCGAGGCGCGCCGCTGGCTTGGCCTCGACGTGGAGGCCGAACTCCGTGCGGGTCTGGCCCACATCCACGGGCCCGACCATCCCTCCGTCACCCACCGCTACCCGGACGCCGACGGCATCACCGTCACCGTCGAGGTCCAACTCCTCGACGCGGAGGGCCGCCCGTTCGCCGGCAACGACCAGCAGACGGGCCACGCCGAGATAACCACGCTCCTGGAAGCGATCTTGGACACGGCCCCCTGACGGGAGCGGGGCGCCAGGGATTTCTTTCGCCCCCGCCGCCCCTACCCTCCCCCAAGCTCTCGGCTTCGCTCGAGCAGGGGGACCCCCATCGTCCCTGGGGGCTCCGCCCCCAGACCCCCGTATCGCGCTGACGCGCTCGTCCTCAAACGCCGGACGGGCTGAAAGATTCAGCCCCTCCGGCGTTTGAGGAGCGGGGTTTGGGGGCGGAGCCCCCAAACCCCCGCCCGCCCCACCCACTCACCCCTGCTGCTCAGCCACCGCCCGCCGCGGCAGCGCCACACACAACCCCGCACAGAGCACGAACCCACCCATCACCCAAGGCATCGCCGAGGTCAGCGCCCCCGTCAGCCCACCCCCCGCCTGCCCGAAGAACACGCTCCCGATCACCGCGGCCCCCACCGCCCCACCGAACTGCTGAGCCGTGGAAAAGATCCCGGACGCCCCGCCCGCGAGCTCACCGGGCACCGCGGACAGCACCACGTTCACCAGCGGCACCACCAGGAACCCCAGCCCCGCCCCGGCAAGCACCAGCCCCGGCACCAACGGCCACGCCCCGGTGTGCGCGGCGGAGGAGTCCGCGACCGCCGCCCAGATCCACCCGAAGCCCCCCGCCATCAACAGCGCTCCGGTCCCCAGCACGAGCCGCCCGAACCGCACGGCCAGCCCGTCCGCCGCGGGCGCCGTCAGGAAGCCGCCGACGGAGAAGGCCACGGTCAGCACACCGGCCTGGGTCGGCGTGTAGCCCTCACTCCCCTGCAGCCAGATCGCGAAGATCAGGAAGAAGCCCTGCATCCCGACGGAGAAGAGGAGTTGGACCAGGACGCCCACGGAGAACGCGGGGAGCCGGAAGGCGCGGGAGGGCAGCAGCGGCACCGTCACCGCCCCGCGCCGCCGGGCCTCGTACACCCCGAGTCCACCCACCGCGAACACCCCGCCGGCGAGGCAGATCCATCCCCACAGCGGCCAGCCGTTGCTGCGCCCCTGCACCAGCGGAAGCACGATCGCGACGAGCCCACCGGCGAGGAGCACGCTGCCGAGCGCGTCAGGCCGCCCGGCGGAGCGCTCACGCGTCGACGGGACGAGGGCGAGTCCCGCCACGAACGTCCCTACTGCGACCGGCACGTTGACCAGGAACACGGACCGCCACCCCCAGCCGAACAGATCCGCGTCGGTGAGCACCCCGCCGAGCAGCAGCCCGATGGCGGAGGCGAACCCGGCGACGGCGCCGTACATCCCGAAGGCGGCCCCGCGCTCCTTGCCCTGGAAGAGCGTGCGGAAGGAGCCGAGCACCTGCGGCATCAGCACCGCCGCCATCACGCCCTGCACGGCCCGCGCGGCGATCAGCTGTCCCGGCGACTGGGCGATCCCGCAGCCGAGACTCGCGAGCCCGAAGCCGGCCGTACCGGCGAGGAAGAGGAAGCGTCGCCCGAACCGGTCCCCGAGGTGCCCGGAGATGATCAGGGTCGCGGCGAAGCCCAGCAGATACGCGGAGACCAGCCACTGCAGGGCGCTCTGCGAGGCGTGCAGGTCACGGCCTATGGAGGGGATCGCCACGTTCACGATCGTCACGTCCAGCAGGTCCATCAGCGCCGCGATCATCATCACGACGGCGGCGGCCCAGCGGCGCGGGTGCGGCTCCGCCAGGGGTGAGAGGGGTGGTGCCGTGAGGCTCGTGGACATGACGTCTCCCGTTGCTCGAATTTATTTCGTTCGACCTAACGAAAGACTCGCATCGACTATGCCGTGACCGCAAGTCCTTAGTTCGACCGAACGAAATATTTGGTAGCCTGAACCCATGAGCAGCGGAGACGAGGACGGCAGGGACGGCCTGGGTGACCTGGGCGGCTTGAGCGACGGAGCCGCCGACGACCGGCGGGCCAAGACGCTGGAGGAGCTCATGACGGTGGGCCGCCAGCACAGCGGCGTCACGGTGATGTTCCATTCGGCGGTCGCGGCCAAGCAGGGCCTGAGCGCCACCGAGAGCAAAACCCTCGACCTGCTCCAGCGCTTCGGCCCGCTGACCGCGAAGGACCTGGCCGAACACACGGGCCTGGCCCCCGCGTCCGTCACCGGCCTGGTCGACCGTCTGGAGGGCAAGGGCTTCGTCCGCAGGGTCAAGCACCCGACCGACAAACGCCGGGTGGTCATCGAGCTGAACCAGGAGAAGCTCGCCGAACTGGCCGTGTTCTTCGACGACTGGGCACGCGATGTGGTCGAGGCCTGCGAGGCGTTCAGCACGGACGAGCTGGAGACGGTGATCCGCTTCCTGTCCGTCATGTCCGAACAGCAGCGGAAGGCCGCCGCCCGTCTCTCCCACTAGCCACGCAACGGCCTTCCGGCCCCCGTACCCCCGGTATCCCCCGAACCCACCGGGCTTCCGCGGGCTTCACGTTCTACCGCCGAGAACACGCCGATCGCACTACCGCGTCCCGTACACCGCGCCCGGAACCTCCGCCTCCGCCAGCAGCTTCGCCGCGGTCTCGCCCGCCTCCGACGGCGTCCAGCGGGCCCCCTTGTCGGCGGTCGGGCCCGGTCGCCAGCCCTCCATCACGGTGATGCGTCCGCCCTCGGCTTCGAAGACGCGCCCGGTGACGCCCGCGCTCGCGGTCGAGCCCAGCCAGACCACCAGCGGCGAGACGTTCTCGGGGGCCATGGCGTCGAAGCCGGTGCCGGGGGTCGCCATGGTCTCCGCGAAGGTCTGCTCGGTCATCCGGGTGCGGGCCGCGGGAGCGATCGCGTTGACCTGGACGCCGTAACGTCCCATCTCGGCGGCGGCGACGAGCGTCAGAGCGACGATCCCCGCCTTCGCGGCGCTGTAGTTGCCCTGCCCGACGGAGCCCAACAGCCCAGCTCCGCTGCTGGTGTTGATAACCCGGGCCTGGGGCGTCCGCCCCGCCTTCACCTCGGCGCGCCAGTGCGCCGCCGCGTGCTTGAGCGGCAGGAAGTGGCCCTTCAGATGGACGCGCAGTACGGCGTCCCAGTCGTCCTCGTCGAGGTTGACCAGCATCCGGTCGCGCAGGAAGCCGGCGTTGTTGACGAGGGTGTCGAGGCGTCCGTACGTCTCCAGCGCGGTGCGGACGAGGGACACTGCGCCCTCGGTCGTCGCGATGTCGCCTCCGTGGGCCACGGCTTCGCCGCCCGCCGCGCGGATCTCGTCGACGACCTGCCGGGCGGGGCTGTCAGGGCCCGGCATGCCGTCGAGGCCGACCCCGAGGTCGTTCACGACGAGCCGCGCGCCCTCGGCGGCGTACGCGCGCGCGTGCGCCCGGCCGAGTCCGCGGCCCGCGCCCGTGACGATCACGACACGCCCCTCGCACAGCAGCGGTGCACTCATCTCACTTCTCCTTGTTGACGGTTGCCGCATCGAGGAAGGCGGGCCGCTCCCCGCCTCCGTGGACGAGCAGCGAGGCCCCGCTGATGTACGCGGCGGCGTCCGAGGCGAGGAAGACGGCGGCCTCGCCGATGTCGGACGGCTGGGCGAGGCGGCCCAGCGGGACGGTGCGCGCGACGGCGGCGATGCCGTCCTCGCCGCCGTAGTGCAGGTGCGCCAGCTCGGTGCGGACCATGCCGACGACGAGGGTGTTGACCCGGATGTCGGGAGCCCATTCGACGGCCATCGAACGGGCCAGGTTCTCCAGGCCCGCCTTGGCCGCCCCGTAGGCCGCCGAGCCGGGCGACGGTCGCGTCCCGCTCACACTGCCGATCATCACGATCGAGCCCTTGGCCCGCTTGAGGTGCTCGTACGCGGCGATGGACGCGGTGAGCGGTGCGGTGAGGTTGAGTTCGATCACGCGCGCGTGCCGTACGGCGTCCGCCTCGGCGAGTGGCCGGTAGGGGGTGCCGCCCGCGTTGTTGACCAGGACGTCGAGCCGGGGCAGCGCGTCGAAGAAGGCGTGCACGGCGGCCGGGTCGCGCAGGTCGACGGAGACGAAGTCGGCCGCCTCCAGCCGCACGTCGGGCGGCCTTCGCGCACAGACCACGACGTGCGCGCCCGCCCGCGCGAACGCCCGCGTGATCCCGGCCCCGACCCCGCGGGCGCCGCCGGTGACGACGACGGTCCTGCCTCCGAGATCCATGGTGTCCACGTTGTCCACAGGGCCTCCCGCGCGGATGCATTCGCTGCTAGCTTCGAGATTGTGCCTAACAAACGTTTGGTGGAAAGGTAGCTGATGCGCCCATGGGTGTCTCCACCTCGTCCCCGGAAAAGGGGATTTCCGTCGTCACGGTCGACTTCCCGCCGGTGAACGCTCTGCCGGTGCGGGGCTGGTTCGACCTGGCCGACACCGTCCGCGCGGCGGGCCGCGACCCCGAGATCCGCTGCGTCGTACTGACGGCCGAGGGGCGCGGTTTCAACGCGGGCGTCGACATCAAGGAGATGCAGCGCGACACGGAGGGGCATCGCGCGCTCATAGGCGCCAACCGCGGCTGCTTCGAGGCCTTCGCCGCGGTGTACGAGTGCGAGGTGCCCGTCGTCGCGGCGGTGCACGGCTTCTGTCTTGGCGGCGGGATAGGGCTCGTGGGGAACGCGGACGCGATCGTGGCGAGCGAGGACGCCACCTTCGGGCTGCCCGAGCTGGACCGGGGTGCGCTCGGCGCCGCCACCCACCTGGCCCGCCTCGTCCCACAGCACCTGATGCGCGCCCTGTACTACACCTCGCGCACCGCGACCGCCGCCGAGCTGCACGCGCACGGCTCGGTGTGGCGGGTCGTGCCGCGCGAGGAACTGCGCGCGACGGCCCTGGAGTTGGCGCGCGAGATAGCCGCCAAGGACGGCCGGCTGATCCGGCTCGCCAAGGCCGCGATCAACGGCATCGATCCCGCCGACGTGCGCCGCAGCTACCGCTTCGAGCAGGGCTTCACCTTCGAGGCGAACCTCAGCGGGGTGGCCGACCGCGTCCGCGACACCTTCGGAAAGGAGGCCGCCCAGTGACCGACAAGACCATGACGGCGCGGGAGGCCGTCGACCGCCTGGAGAGCGGCATGACGGTCGGCATCGGCGGCTGGGGCTCGCGCCGCAAGCCGATGGCCCTGGTGAGAGCGCTGCTCCGTACCGAGATCAGTGATCTCACGGTGGTCTCGTACGGCGGCCCGGACGTGGGCCTGCTCGCCGCCGCCGGACGGATACGCAAGCTCGTCACCGCCTTCGTGACCCTCGACTCGATCCCGCTCGAACCGCACTACCGCGCGGCGCGCGAGAGCGGCGCCTTCGAGCTGATGGAGGTCGACGAGGCGATGCTCCTGTGGGGGCTGCGCGCCGCCGCCAACCGTCTGCCCTTCCTGCCGGTGCGGGCGGGCATCGGTTCGGACGTGATGCGGGTCAACCCCGGCCTGCGGACGGTCACTTCGCCCTACCCGGACGCGACCTCGGGGATCCGGGAGGAGTTCGTCGCCATGCCCGCCCTGCGCCTGGACGCGGCCCTGGTCCACCTGAACCGCGCGGACCGCCTCGGCAACGGCCAGTATCTGGGCCCGGATCCGTACTTCGACGACCTGTTCTGCGAGGCGGCGGACACGGCGTACATGTCCTGCGAGCGCATCGTCGACACGGCGGAGCTGACCAAGGAGGCCGCCCCGCAGACGCTGCTGCTGAAGCGATCGAGTGTGACGGGGGTCGTCGAGGCGCCGAACGGCGCGCACTTCACGTCGTGCGTCCCCGACTACGGACGCGAGGAGGCCTTCCAGAAGCTGTACGCCACCACGCCGTACGCCGACTTCGCCGAGCGCTTCCTCGGCGGCGACGAGAGCGACTACCAGAGCGCCATCCAGGCCTGGCAGAAGGAGCAGGACCAGTGAGCGCGCCCCGAGCGGAGACCGGCGTGACAGCGACCCGCGCCGAGTACTGCGTGATCGCCTGTGCCGAGGCCTGGCGGGACAACGGCGAGGTGCTCGCCAGCCCCATGGGCCTGATCCCGTCCCTCGGTGCCCGCCTCGCCAAGCGCACCTTCTCGCCCGACCTGCTGCTGACCGACGGCGAGGCGATGCTCGTCGGCCTCGACGGCACACCGGAGGGCTGGCTGCCGTACCGGCAGCATCTGACGATGGTCACCGGCGGCCGCCGGCACGTGATGATGGGCGCGAGCCAGATCGACCGCTTCGGCAACCAGAACATCTCCTGCATCGGCGACTGGGCCAAACCCAGACGCCAGCTGCTGGGCGTGCGCGGCGCCCCGGTCAACACCCTCAACAACCCGACCAGTTACTGGGTGCCCAGGCATTCACCGCGTGTCTTCGTCGAGCGGGTCGACATGGTGTGCGGGGTGGGGTACGACCGTGCCGCCGCCGCGGGGCCGAGCGCCACGCGCTTCCACCGCATCCCGCGCGTGGTGACCGACCTCGCCGTCCTCGACTTCGCCACGCCCGACCACTCGATGCGCCTCGCCTCGCTGCACCCGGGCGTCACGGTCGAGCGGGTGAGGCAGGCGACGGGCTTCGCGTTGACCGTCCCGGACGAGGTGCCGTACACCCGTGAACCGACCCCTCAGGAACTGGAGTTGATCCGCGAGGTCATCGACCCGAGAGCCGCTCGGGACCGCGAGGTCATCGACCCGAAGACCTCCGGCACCGTGGGCGCGCGGGAGCGTGAGGTCCCCGAGACCGGCAGGGTCGGGCGTTGTTGATGGAGACCGCCCTGACCCGGCTCGTCGGTGTCCGCCACCCCATCGTGCAGACCGGCATGGGCTGGGTGGCGGGCCCCCGCCTGGTCTCCGCGACGGCGAACGCGGGCGCGCTGGGGATCCTGGCCTCCGCGACGATGACGCTCGACCAGTTGCGGGACGCCGTACGGGAGGTCAAGTCCCGTACGGACGAGCCGTTCGGCGTGAATCTGCGCGCGGACGCGGGGGACGCGGGCGACCGGGTACGGATCATCGTCGACGAGGGCGTGCGGGTCGCGTCGTTCGCCCTCGCCCCCTCGCGCGAGCTGATCGCCGAGCTGAAGGAGGCGGGCGTGGTCGTCGTCCCGTCCATCGGGGCACGCCGGCACGCCGAGAAGGTGGCCGCGTGGGGCGCCGACGCGGTGATCGTGCAAGGCGGCGAGGGCGGTGGACACACCGGCGAGGTGGCGACGACCGTGCTGCTGCCGCAGGTGGTGGACGCGGTCGACATCCCGGTCGTGGCGGCGGGCGGCTTCTACGACGGGCGGGGGCTGGTGGCGGCGCTGGCGTACGGAGCGGCGGGGATCGCCATGGGTACGCGTTTCCTGCTCACCTCGGACTCCACCGTGCCGGCCGCGGTGAAGGCGACGTACCTGGCGGCGACGGTCAAGGACGTCACGGTCACGACGGCCGTGGACGGGCTACCGCACCGCATGCTGCGCAGCGAACTCGTCGACTCCTTGGAGAGGTCCGGCCGTACGAAGGCACTCGTGCGGGCCGTCCGCCGGGCGGCCGGGTTCCGGAAGATGTCCGGCCTCTCCTGGTCGCGGATGATCCGCGACGGACTCGCCATGAAGCACGGCAAGGACCTCTCCTGGAGCCAGGTCCTGCTGGCCGCCAACACGCCGATGCTGCTCAAGTCCTCGATGGTGGACGGGCGTACGGACCTGGGGGTGATGGCGTCCGGGCAGGTCGCGGGGGTGATCGAGGATCTGCCGTCGTGCGCGGAGCTGGTCGACCGGGTGATGTCCGAGGCCCGGGAAACCCTCCACACGCTGCCCGTTCCGGGTGCTTCAATGCCCGAATGACTCAGTCGATCAGAGAGCCGTGGGGCCTCAGCGTGTTCGGTGCGGGAAGCGTACGAGCGGAACCTCAGCTGGTACGCGTGAAGCTGGCGGTGGATGTGGTGGAGCCCTCGCCCGACAAGGCGTTCCAGAAGGCGGGCACGGCGGTCTCCCGGCTGCGCGAGACGCTGCGACGGCACGGGATACCGGACGCGTCGGTCTCCGGCTCCAAACTGTCGCTCAACTCCGAGTACGACGGTTACGGAACGGGCCGGAAGTTCCTCGGTTACCGCTGCCAGGCGTCGTACGTCATCGAGACCGGGACGATCGACGACCTGCAGCAGCTCATCGTCGACGCGGTCGACGCCGGCGCCAACCGTGTCGACGACGTTACCTTCGACGTGCGCGACAAGCCCGCGCTGCGGGACGAGGCCCGGCGCAGGGCCGTGGCCGCGGCCCGCCGCAAGGCCGAGGTGTACGCGGAGGCGGCGGGCGTCTCGCTGGGCACGGTGCTCCATGTGCAGGACGTGGACGCCGAGTCCTGGGAGTACCGCAGCCATCGCGGGCACGGCGGTGGCGGCGGCAGCTCCGAGGGCGACCTGGCGCCGGGGATGGTGGAAGTCCACGCCGGAGTGCTGCTGGGCTTCTCGCTCAGCCGCTGACGCGTGCTCAGGCTCTGACGCACCCGGGACCGGGGGCGTCAGAGCCGCTCGATGATCGTCACATTGGCCTGACCGCCGCCCTCGCACATGGTCTGGAGGCCGAACCGGCCACCGGTGCGCTCCAGTTCGTGGAGAAGAGTCGTCATCAGCTTCACACCCGTGGCGCCGAGCGGATGTCCGAGGGCGATCGCGCCCCCGTTGACGTTGACCTTGTCGGGGTCGGTACCGGTCTCCTTCAGCCAGGCAAGGACGACGGGGGCAAAGGCCTCGTTGATCTCGACGAGGTCGATGTCGCCGATCGACATGCCGGTCTTCTTCAGGGCGTACGCGGTCGCCGGGATGGGCGCCGAGAGCATCCGGATGGGGTCCTCGCCGCGCACGGAGAGGTGGTGCACGCGCGCCCGAGGCGTCAGCCCGTGTTCGCGCACCGCCCGCTCGGAGGCGAGCAGCATCGCGGCGGCGCCGTCGGAGACCTGGGAGGAGCAGGCGGCGGTAATGGTGCCGCCCTCGACGACGGGGTTCAGGCCCGCCATCTTCTCCAGCGAGGTGTCCCGGCGCGGACCCTCGTCGACGGTGACCTCCCCGTAGGGCACGGTTTCGCGCGCGAAGCGGCCCTCGTCGATGGCCCGGATCGCCCGCTGGTGCGAGCGGAGCGCGAACTCCTCCTGGTCGCGGCGGCTGATGCCCCACTTGGCGGCGATCAGCTCGGCGCCGTGGAACTGGTTGACGGGCTGGTCGCCGTAGCGCGCCCGCCAGCCCTCGCTGCCCGCGAAGGGGCCCTCGGTGAGGCCGAGCGGTTCGGCGGCCTGGCGGGAGGCGAAGGCGATGGGTATCTGGCTCATGTTCTGGACGCCGCCCGCGACGACCAGGTCCTGGGTGCCAGACAGTACGCCCTGCGCGGCGAAGTGGATCGCCTGCTGGGAGGACCCGCACTGCCGGTCGATGGTGACGCCCGGCACCTCCTCGGGGAGCCCGGCCGCCAGCCAGCAGGTGCGGGCGATGTCCCCGGCCTGCGGTCCGACCGTGTCCAGGCAGCCGAAGACCACGTCCTCCACGGCGACCGGGTCCACGCCGGACCGCTCGACCAGGGCCTTCAGGACATGCGCGCCGAGGTCGGCCGGGTGCACACCACTCAGGCCTCCCCGGCGCCGCCCGACGGGCGTGCGGACCGCTTCGACGATGTAGGCCTCGGCCATGACGACTCCCTCGCAGACATGAGTGACGCGGACATGGGCTATTCGCGTACGGAGATCCCGTCGAGGACCATCGACAGGTACTGCCGGGCGATCTCCTCCGGGCTGTGCTGTCCGCCGGGCCGGTACCAGGACGCGGCGACCCACACGGTGTCGCGCACGAACCGGTAGGTGAGCCGGATGTCGAGGTCGGCCCGGAAGACCTCGGCCTGGACACCGCGCTCCAGCGTGCTCAGCCACGCCTTCTCGAAGTTGCGCTGCGACTCGGCGAGGAACGCGAAGCGCTGCTGCGCGGCGAGGTGCTTGGACTCCTTCTGGTAGATGGCGACGGCCGCACGGTGCCGGTCGATCTCCCGGAAGGACTCGGTTACCAGGGCCTCCAAGGTCTCGCGGGGACCGAGCTCGGCGTCCAGGACGGCGTCGTACCCGTTCCAGAGCTCGTCGAGGAAGGTCCGCAGGATCTCCTCCAGCATCGATTCCTTGGAGTCGAAGTGGTAGTAGAGGCTGCCCGCGAGCATCCCGGCCTCGTCCGCGATCTTGCGCACGGTGGTGGCGTTGTAGCCCTGCTCGGCGAAGACCTCGGCGGCGGTGCCGAGCAGTTCACGGCGCCGCTCGGGCGAGGCGGTCACCTGGGGCTTCTTCTTGGTAGGCACGGGTCCATTGTCGTCCTACGCACGCTGGCTGCTGAC
This sequence comes from Streptomyces sp. NPDC001530, assembly GCF_042894545.1. Taxonomy (NCBI): domain Bacteria; kingdom Bacillati; phylum Actinomycetota; class Actinomycetes; order Kitasatosporales; family Streptomycetaceae; genus Streptomyces; species Streptomyces sp. NPDC001530. Next base: position 209,239 of record NZ_JBIAVS010000019.1, on the reverse strand, counting down.
GGAGACGGCTTCCCCGGTCATGTACGAGGAGTAGTCGCTGGCCAGGAACACGATCACGTTGGCCACCTCCCAGGGCTCGGCGTACCGCCCGAAGGCCTCGCGCGCGGTCAGCTCCTCGAGGAGCTCGGGGGTGGTGACCTTGGCGAGGTGCGGATGCATGGCGAGACTCGGCGAGACGGCGTTGACCCGTACGCCGTACGCGGCGGCCTCGATCGCGGCGCACCGGGTGAGCGCCATGACCCCGGCCTTCGCGGCGGCGTAGTGGGCCTGCCCGGCCTGGGCGCGCCAGCCGACGACGGAGGCGTTGTTGACGACGACTCCGCCGCGGGCCTGCTCCTTGAGCAGGCGCAGGGCCGCCCGGGTGCACCGGAAAGTCCCGTTCAACGTGACGTCCAAGACCCTGGACCACTGCTCGTCGGTCATGTCGACGAGGGCCGAAGTACCGCCCAGACCCGCGTTGTTGACCACGATGTCGAGTCGGCCGTGCGCCCGTATCACCGCGTCGAAGAGCGCTGTCACCTGTGCCTCGTCGGTGACGTCGCAGGGCTGTGCGTCGACGCGCTCGGCTCCGAACTCCCCGGCCAAGAGCGCCTCGTACTCCTTCAGCCGGCGCGCGTGCGCGTCGCTGATCAGCACGCGTGCGCCCTCCTCCAGGAAGCGGCGGGCCGTGGCTCCGCCGATCCCGGCACCCGCCGCCGCGGTGATCACGGCGGTACGCCCCTTCAGCAGCCCGTGGCCGGGTACGTACTCCGGACCCTCGACGTCTGTCATGGCCCCACGCTAACCTACCAAACACTTGTTAGGGAAGTTCGCGAAGACATTGCCGCAGAGACCACCGCCGAAAGGTGCCGCCGATGGATCTCGCCCACTCCCCCGCCGACGAGGCGTTCCGCGCCGAGGCCCGGGCCTGGCTCGACGCCCATGTCCCGGCCGTTGCCCTCCCCTCGCTGGAGACCGAGGAGGGCTTCGCCGCGCACCGCGCGTGGGAGGCCGAACTGGCCGCGGACCGCTGGTCGGTGGTGTCCTGGCCCGCGGCGTACGGCGGCCGGGACGCGGACATCGTCCGGTGGCTGGTCTTCGAGGAGGAGTACTACGCGGCGGGCGCGCCGGGCCGGGTCGGCCAGAACGGCATCAGCCTCCTCGCACCGACGCTCTTCGACCACGGCACGGAGGAGCAACGCGCGCGCGTGCTGCCGTCGATGGCCACCGGCGAGGTCATCTGGGCGCAGGCCTGGTCCGAACCCGGGGCGGGCTCCGACCTGGCCTCCCTCACGTCGCGCGCGGTGCGCACGGACGGGGGCTGGCTGCTGAGCGGGCAGAAGACGTGGTCGTCGCGGGCCGCGTTCGCCGACCGCGCGTTCGGCCTGTTCCGTAGCGAGCCGGACACCCCGAAACCCCACCAGGGCCTGACCTATCTGATGTTCGACCTGCGTGCACCGGGCGTGACGGTCCGCCCGATCGGCCGCCTGGACGGCAAACCGGCCTTCGCGGAGCTCTTCCTGGACGACGTGTTCGTCCCGGACGAGGACGTGATCGGCGAGCCGGGCCAGGGCTGGCGGGTCGCCATGTCGACGGCGGGCAACGAACGCGGGCTGACGCTGCGCTCGCCGGGCCGCTTCCTCGCCGCCGCTCACCGCCTGGTCGACCTCTGGCGCGGCCACGCCGACCCCTCGGACACGGCGCTGCGCGACCGCGTCGCCGACGCGGTGATCGGCGCCCGCGCCTACCAGCTCTTCACCTACGCCAACGCCTCCCGCTTTCTGGAGGGAGAGGCGATCGGCCCCGAGTCCAGCCTGAACAAGGTCTTCTGGTCCGAGTACGACATCGCGCTGCACGAGACGGCGCTCGATCTGCTGGGCCCGGAGGGCGAGTCGGCCGACGCCGACTGGTCCGAGGGGTATGTCTTCTCCCTGGCGGGCCCCATCTACGCGGGCACCAACGAGATCCAGCGCGACATCATCGCCGAACGCCTGCTCGGCCTCCCGAAGGGACGCCGCTGATGCGCTTCCTCCTCGACACCGAACAGCGCGCCTTCGCCGCCTCCCTCGACGCGATGCTGACCTCCGCGGACACCCCCACGGCCGTCCGTGCCTGGGCCGCAGGCGATCACACCCCCGGCCGCGCCCTGTGGTCCCGCCTCGCCGACGCGGGCGTCTTCGCCCTGGCGATACCGGAGGCGTACGAGGGGGTGGGCCCCCTGCCGGTCGAACTGGCCGTGGCCTTCATCGAGTTGGGCCGTCATGGGGTGCCGGGCCCGCTGGTGGAGACGGTGGCGGCAGCCGCCCTGCTCACCGAGCTGGGCGAGTCGGGCTCCGCCAAGCGGCTTCTGCCGACGTTCGCCTCGGGGGAGGCGATGGCAACGGTGGCCCTGCCGGGCGGAGGACCGTACGTACTCGACGGGGACGGGGCGGACGTACAGCTGATGGCACGGGGCGCCGACGAAACGGCGGAGCTGAGGCTGACACAAGCACCGGCTCACGCATCCGCACCGAGCACACCGCCGACGAGCAGCGACACCGGCACTGGCACTGGCACTGACTCGGGCAATGCCACCAATGGCGGCAGCGGCAGCGGCAGCGGCAGCGGCAGCGGCAGCGGCAGCGGCAGCGGCAGCGGCAGCGGCAGCGGCAGCGGCAGCGGCAGCGGCAGCGGCAGCGGCAGCGGCAGCGGCAGCGGCAGCGGCAGCGGCCCAACGGGGGCAGACGCGTCGGGACACGCGGACTCCGCGTCCTCCCCCCGCCCGTCCCTCGACCCGGCCCGCCGGCTCACCCGCCCCCGCCCGGGCGGGGAACTCCTCGCCACCGGCCCCCGAGTCACCCGAGCCGCCGGCCAAGCCCTCACCTGGGCCCGCCTCGCCACCGCCGCCCAGGCCCTCGGCGTCGGGCTCGCGCTCCTTGATCGCACGGTCGGCTACGTCAAGCAGCGCACCCAGTTCGGGGCGCCCATAGGCTCGTTCCAGGCCGTCAAGCATCGGCTCGCCGACGCGAAGATCGCGCTGGAGTTCGCGCGGCCGCTCCTCTTCGGGGCCGCCCTGTCGATGGCCCCGGCCGACGTGGCCGCCGCCAAGGTGACGGCCTGCGAGGCCGCGTACGCCACCGCCCGGACCGCGCTGCAGCTGCACGGCGCGATCGGCTACACGGCCGAGTACGACCTCTCCCTCTGGCTCACCAAGGCCCGCGCCCTGCGCACCGCGTGGGGCAGCCCGGCCGAGTGCCGGGCGTCGGTCCTGGCCGGTCTCAGTGGTGGTGGTCCTCGCTCGTGAGCTCCCGGTACTCCTCCACGGTCGGCTTCGGAATCCGCGTACCGGAGCCGTACAGGGCCCGGGCCAGCCGGGCGCGCAGCCGGCGGGAGGCGCCGACCCGGCGGACCACGCCGTTCGCGTCGACGAGCGGCCCCACCTCGTACGGCGGCGCCTGCTCATGCTGGGTGAGCGTGAACCGCTGCGCCTGTGTGAGCGGCTCGTGGACCTCGACGAACTCGCCGTGCGGAAGGCGCTTGATGATGCCGGACTCGCGGCCGTGCAGCACCTTGTCGCGGTCGCGGCGTTGCAGCCCCAGGCAGATCCGTTTCGTGACGACGAAGGCGAGCGCGGGCCCGACGAACACGGCGACCCGCACGAACCAGGTGATCGCGTTGATCGAGAGATGGAAGTGGGTGGCCCACAGGTCGTTGCCGCCGCCGACCAGCAGGACGGCGTACAGCGTCAGCCAGGCGACGCCGAGCCCGGTGCGGGTGGGCACGTTGCGCGGCCGGTCCAGGATGTGGTGCTCACGTTTGTCGCCGGTGACCCACGCCTCGATGAACGGGTAGACGGCGATGGCGGTCATGATGAGCGGGAAGAGGGAGAAGGGGATGAAGACGCCCAACTGCAGGGTGTGGCCCCAGGCGTTGATCTCCCATCCCGGCATCACCCGGATCAGCCCCTCGGAGAACCCCAGATACCAGTCGGGTTGCGCGCCGGTGGTCACCAGGTCGGGGCGGTAGGGCCCGAAGGCCCACACGGGGTTGATCGTCGCGATCGCGCCCATGATCGACAGCACCCCGAAGACCAGGAAGAAGAAGCCGCCCGCCTTGGCCATGTAGACCGGCATGAACGGCATGCCGATGACGGACTTCTCCTCCCGCCCGGGCCCGGGGTACTGCGTGTGCTTGTGGTAGAAGACCAGGATCAGATGGGCGACCACCAGACCCAGCATGATCCCGGGCAGCAGGAGTACGTGGATCGGGAAGAAGCGCGGAATGATGTCGTGCCCTGGGAACTCCCCTCCGAAGAGGAAGAAGGAGAGGTACGTCCCCACGACCGGGATCGACAGGATGGCGCCCTGCGCGAAGCGGACGCCGGTGCCGGAGAGCAGGTCGTCGGGGAGCGAGTAGCCGGTCAGTCCGGTGATGAGGCCGAGCATCAACAGGGTCCAGCCGAACAGCCAGTTGACCTCGCGCGGCTTGCGGAACGCGCCGGTGAAGAACACCCGCATCATGTGCACGAGCATCCCGGCGAGGAACACGAGCGCCGCCCAGTGGTGGATCTGCCGGATCAGCAGTCCGCCGCGCACGTCAAAACTGATGTCGAGTGTGGACTCGTACGCCCGCGTCATGATGATGCCGTTCAGCGGCTCGTACGAGCCGTGGTAGACGACCTCGACACCGCTCGGCTCGAAAAACAGCGTGAGATAGATCCCGGTGAGGATCAGGACGAGGAAGCTGTAGAGGCAGACCTCGCCGAGCATGAACGACCAGTGGTCCGGAAAGACCTTGCGCATATTGGCCTTGGCCAGCGCGTAGATGCCCAGCCGCCCGTCGGCCCAGTCCGCGAACCGCTCCCCCCTGCCGGCCTCGGATGCCCGCCCGGCCCTCGACGCCCCGACACTCGCCTTCCCGTCAGGCGAAGTCCGGACGCCCGAAGCCCCGACACTCGCCTTCCCCGCAGGCGAAGCCCCGGCGGCACCCGAAGTCCCCGTCGTCCGCCCGGAGTTGATCTCACGCGCGCCCATATGCCGCTCCCCTCGGCCCCCCAGGGTGACATGACGCCTTCCCGAAGCCAACGGGGCGTCACTAGTCGAGCGGCAGCCGGCCCCGGGGCCAGGCCGTCAGCTCGCCGATCTTCATGCTCTCGGCGGAGGTCCCAGCGCTCGGTCGCGTGGCGTGAGGGCGATGACGGCGGTGCGGCCCGTCGCGTGCAGTACGGCGTCCTCGCCGGTCAGCAGCGCGGCGTCGTACTGCCCGAGGTGCACCCCGGCCACCTCGGCGGACCCGTCGAGCGCGACGACCAGCACGACCGGGCCCGCCGGGACGGCGATGGGCCGTCGGGACTGCGCGACCGTGACGGTCGGGGCCGTCTCGCCGCCCCTGCGCCACATGACGTTGAGGTTCACGACCGGCCCCCCGAGCAGGCGGCAGTCGGTGGGCAGATCGCCGGGGAAGCACTGGGGCACGAACCGCGTGTCGACACGACGCGATACGCCGCCGACGGTCAGGTCCATCCCCTCGCCCTCGACCATGGTGAGGATCCGGTCCACCTCGGGGAACCCCGAGAACGGCCCGTCGGCGACGACGTCGGCCAGGCTCACGCGCCACTCGAAGTCGCCCATGTCCCCGCCTTCGGGCCACACGGCGATCTCACGCGTCACCCCGCCGCCGTTCTTCCAGGGCACGGCGACCCGCCCCGCGGCGGGCAGCGGTCGTACGCTCACTGGACGATCCCCCTCGCCCGCGCCGCCGCCAGCCATTGCGGGAACTCCCGCACCAGCCGGTCGTACAGCTCCCCGTCGGAGACCTTCTTCGGGTCCGAACCGGCATGGAAGAACCCGGCGTTGTCGATGACGCGCTTCTGCGGCACCGCCAACTCGTCCAGCTTGCGCAGGAATTCGAACTGCCGGCTCCCCGGATCCCCGAACCCTATGAACTGCCAGAACAGCGGAAGCTTCGCCGCCTTGCACAAGTACCGTTCGGCGGCGAGCTTGTTGATCGGTCCGCCGTCGGTCTGGAAGACGACGAGGGCGGGGTCCTTGGACCCGCTGTCGAGGTAGTGGTCGATGACGGCGTCCATGGCCAGGTGATAGCTGGTCTTCCCCATGTGCCCGAGCCCGGCCACGATCCGCTCAACCCGGCCCTCGTGGTTGTCGAGCGCGATGTCGGTGACGGCGTCGATGTCGGTCGAGAAGAAGACGACCGGCACCGTCCCGTCGTCGTCGAAGTGGGCCGCCATCCCGAGCACCCGGTCGGCGAGCGCCTGCACGCTGCCGTCCTGGTAGTACGGCTTCATCGATCCCGAGTAGTCGACCACCAGATACACGGCCGCCCGCTGCCCGTTCAGCCCGTGCTTGGTGAGAGAGACCCCCGCGCTCTTGTACAGACTGACCAGCGCGGGCGCCGTCTCCTCCACCTTGGTGAGGCTGATTCCGGCCATGCGGGGCTCCCATCGCGCGAGGGGTACGGAAACGCCGAGATTACGTCACCGCACGCACCCCAGGCCCCTACCGTCCCACCCCGCCACAGATGTTCGCTATTTTGTTCGCCGCCGACCCCACCGGCTGATCGTTCCCCCATCCCGTTGCATTCCGAGGAGCCGGCCGTGGAGCCCGAGTCCGCCGAGTCGACCGAGTCCGCCGTCACCACCTGCTATCGCCACCCCAAGGTGGAGTCCCATGTGCGCTGCACCCGGTGCGACCGCTACATCTGCCCGGACTGCATGCGCGAGGCGGCGGTCGGCCACCAGTGCGTGGAGTGCGTGAAGGAGGGCGCGCGCTCGATCCGCCAGGCCCGCACGGCCTTCGGCGGCCGGATCTCGACGGTGCCCGTAGTGACGTACACGCTGATCGGCCTCAATGTGCTGGCCTACCTCGCCGAGTTGGTGCGTTCGTCGGTGGTGGACCGGTTCGAGATGCTGGGCGCCGAGCTGGTGGGCCCGGACGGCGGGCACTACGTGTGGCAGGCCCCGTACCCCTTGGACTTCCACCCGATGGGGGTCGTCGACGGCGAGTGGTACCGGCTGCTGACCGGCGCCTTCCTCCATCTGCCGCCCACCGAGGGCACGTTCGGGATCCTGCACATCGTGATGAACATGGTCTCGCTGTGGAACATCGGCCGCGTCGTGGAGGCCCAGCTCGGCCGCGTCCGCTACCTCACCCTCTACCTGCTCTCGGCACTCGGCGGCTCCGTCCTCGTCCTGCTGATCGCTCCGGGCGACCACACCGTCGGCGCGTCCGGCGCGATCTTCGGCCTCGGAGCCGCGTACTACGTGATGGCGCGGCGGCTCGGCGCGGACATGCGGAGCGTCAACGGTTTCATGGGAGGCCTGCTGCTCTGGCTGCTGATCTCGGCGGCCTTCACCTCCTGGCAGGGCCACCTCGGCGGCCTGCTGGCGGGCGGCGTGGTCACACTGGCGTACGCGTACGCGCCCCGCGACCACCGCCGCACACCGATCCAGGCGGCGGCCTGCGCGGGGCTCCTGATCCTGCTGCTGGTGTCGGCGGCGGCCAAGGTGATGGAGCTGAAGAACGGCACGGCGTAGGACGCCCCCCACCCAAGATTGCGGGTCGGACCCATCCCACCCACCCCACGGCCCGCCCCCCGCGGTCGTAGACGCACGCCCCACCCACCCGCAGCCGCCCACGCACACCCATCGCCACCGCACACCCCCACCCACCCGCAGCCACCCACGCACGGGAGGGGCCGTGCCGGTACATCACATGCCCCGTCGCTTACGTGGTTGCCAGCAAGGGTGAGCCGTGGCAGCGCCCCGCACTGCGACCGGCGACGGGGCGGATGTACCGGCACGGCCCCGCCCCACCCACCGGCGGAAAGCGCACCGCCCCCGGCGGAAAGCACACCCCCGCCGTACGCTGTGCGCCATGAAACGCGCCGGTTGCCTCCTGTTCGCCGCTACCCCGCTCCTCGTGACGGCGGCGGTCTACTTCGTCACGCCCGAGCACAAGGACGCACAGGACGCCAAGGGCAGCACGTCCGCCGCGCAACAGGCACGCCAGGACGCCAAGGCGCACGCCGAGCGCACGGCCGAGCAGGCGGCCGACGACGAGCTGATCGCGGACCTGCCGCCCGGCCTCGCCGCCCCGGCCAAGAAGGAACTCGCCCAGCAGATCGTGGCGAGCGCCGAGAACTCCACCCTGGACTGGCGCAGCGCGTACGGCTACATCGAGGACATCGACGACGGTCAGGGCTACACCGCGGGCATCATCGGCTTCTGCACCGGCACCCACGACCTGCTCACCCTCGTCGAGCGCTACACCAAGGACCACCCGTCCAACGGCCTCGCCCGCTACCTCCCCGCCCTGCGCAAGGTCGACGGCACGGACTCCCACGAGGGCCTGGACGGCTTCCCGGCGGCCTGGAAGAAGGAGGGCCAGGTCCCGGCCTTCCGCAAGGCCCAGGACGCCGAACGCGACCGCGTCTACTTCGACCCCGCCGTCCGCCTCGCCAAACTCGACGGCCTCGGCACCCTCGGCCAGTTCATCTACTACGACGCCATGGTCCTGCACGGCCCCGGCACCAACGCCGACAGCTTCTACGGCCTCCGCGAACGCGCCGTGCGCGAGGCCGACCTCCCCTCCGAGGGCGGCAGCGAGAAGTCCTACCTCGACGTCTTCCTCGACATCCGCCGCAAGACCATGAAGTCCAAGAACCCGGACCGCGACACGACCCGCATCGACACCGCCCAACGACAGTTCCTGTACGACGGGAACCTGGATCTGCACACGCCGTTGGAGTGGAAGGTGTACGGGGAGACATACCGCGTGCCGTAACGCCTCACGGCGCGCCCACCTCTCCTCAACGCTTCCCGGCACCCCTCCTCAGCGCTTCTCAGCACCCCACCCCTCCTCAGCGCTTCTCAGGTACCCCACCTCTCCTTCAGCACCTCCTCCGCCGGTTTGCCGTGCGGGGTGTACGCGAGCTTCACCGGCGTCTCCCCGCTGTCAGGCCAGTCGTCCCACATCCACCAGCAGACCCCCGCCCACCACCGCCGGCCCTCGAAGGACTCCAGCAGCGCCCGGTAGGCGGCGGCCTGTTCGGCGTCCCCGGTGCGGTTGCTGACGGTCCACGAGTAGGGGGCGGTCGTGGTGCCGCGCTGGCTCACGTACCCCGCCTCGGTGAACAGGATCCGCCGGCCCTGCCGCGCCGAGAACGCGGCGAGGCTCTTCACGATCGGCTCCCAGGCGCGGCGCAGCCGGTCGGTGTCGTCCGTGGGCGCCGCGGACAGCGGCCAGTAGGCATCGATCCCGATGAGGTCGAGCGCCTTCCAGAAGCGGATCTTCTTGTACTCGTCGTAGTTGGCGGCGTACGTGAGCGGTCCGTCGTACCGGTCGCGGACCGCCTCGATGACCTCGTTCCAGGCCGCGCGATCGCCCGAGACGCCGGCCAGTTCGGTGCCGACCGCGAACTGCTCGGTGTCCGTGTCCGCCGCGAGGTCCGCGTAGTGGGTGATGAACTTCCGGTACGCGGTGAACCAGGCGGCCCGGTCACGGGGACGGATCTCCGCGCGGTCCACATCACCCGGCAGGTCCACATGCGGCTTGATCATCACCTTCAGGCCGGCCTGGTGCGCCCGGCGCACGATCCGGCGCAGGCTCGCGTCGCTCGCGGTCTCCTCCGTGGTGTGCAGGGCCGAGTCGCCCACGTGCGTCTGGTACCAGGTCGGGGTGAAGGTGACCCAGCGTGCGCCGGTCGCCCTGATGTCCCGCAGATACCCGGCCGCGGCGGGGCTGTCGTAGTCGGTGCGGTACCAGGAGGGCAGCGCGATGCCCCGCATGATCGACACCTTCCCGGCCTTCTCGGTCCTCTCGGTCCCCTCAGTCCCCTCAGTCCTCTCGCTCTTCTCGGCCTTCCCTCCGGAGCCGGAGCCGGAGCCGGAGCCGGAGCCGGACCCCGCCACCTGCGTGCAGCCCGTCACGGCGAGGAGGGCCGCTGCCACGGTGGCAGCGGCCCTCCTCAGGGCCTGTGCCCTCACAGGGCGGCCGGACTGACGAAGGTGTAGCCGAGGGCCTTGATCCCGGCGATCGTGTCCTTCAGCGGCTGGAGCGGGAAGTACGGGTGGTAGAAGAAGCTGGCGAATCCGTCCCGGACCGCGAGGTTGGCCTTGGCCGAGGCGATGAGATCGGCTGGCAGTCGCGGCGGGTGATTGTTGTACGCCTCCGGCTCGTAATTCCCGATATTCTCCGGAATCACTTTGGTCCCGTACACATCACGCACGACATACGGGAAGAACTGTCCGATGAATCGGTTCGGGTCCGATGAGGCACCGCTCAGAGTTCCCGCGAAATACAGCGAACGTTCGAGCCGGGCCGAGAAATTCGAACTGAACACCTTGTAGTCGGCGGCCGAGCCCGCGTAGTGCGGGGTGGTCCACAGCGTCGGCTTCGCCAGGCCCGCCGTGGTGAACTCGGCGAGCGCGGCGGTGACCCGGGCCTGGGCCCAGGCCGTCGAGTCCTCGGCGACCGGACCGTCGTAGACGACGTTGTCCGCGGCGTCCACATGGGCTCGGTAGAACTCGAAGTCGTCGCCGGTCACGCCGTTGTAGGGGTTGGCGACGGTGCCGTACTGGTGGGTGTATCCGTGGTCCATCAGGACCGCGCCCCGGTTGATCATGTACTTCAGTGCGCTGACCACCTGCGGCCGCTGCGAGAGCGTGATGGTCTCGGGAACGCCGTTGTTGTACGTGCCGTTCGGGTCGGTGTAGACGGGGATCACGTTGATGCCGTACGGGATCCGCTGGGAGTACAAGTAGTCGGCCATGGACCGCAGTTCGGCGGGGTCCGAGTCGGGGCTGATGTCCTCCAGGCGAACGATCGCCCGGTGCCGTTCGGCCGTGGTGGGCGCGAGGGCGTCGAAGAGCAGGTCCTCGAAGGCGATGACGCGGTCGCTCTCGGAGACGTAGGCGAACGGGATCTCACCGATGTACGTGAGGTTGGACGACCTGACCGCCCAGCCGAAGGTGTGCCCGTTCGAGGTGTCCAGGCCCTCCGCGAGCCGGGTGACCGCCGGATATCCCGTCCCCGTCAGGACGTTGGGGCGCAGCACGCCGCCGTCCTGCCCGGCGGGGATGTTCCGGGTGAGCGTCCGGCCCTTGTACGTCACCTGCGTCACGGTGCCGATGGATCCACCGTCCTCGTAGTACGACGTCGTCGGGTCCCAGCCGTACTTCTGGGTGAACTGGGCTACGCCCGCGGCGTTCGCCATGTTCCAGATGTTGGCGCCGATCCAGGTCACGGGTTTGGTGGTGGCCAGCGCGTCCTGGTAGAAGGCGGCCGGGATCGCGTCCGGGATGTCACCGCCGTAGTAGGTCGAGCCGATGTAGACCACGGCCGTGTACGAGTCGAGCATGCCCGCCGTGTACTGCTGGACCGGCTTGGCGGTCACGGTGCCGAAGTGCCCCGCGAGGTTGGCCGTGGCCATCGCGTACAGCTCGCCCAACTGCCCGTAGGGGCCTGCCGTGTCGTAGAGCACGAGCGTCGTCGGGTCGGCCTCGGCGGCCAGATCGGCGGCCGGCTTCAACGCGGCGGGCTCCAGCGCGGCCGGCTCGAGCAGGGCCGCCTGCTGTCGCAGGGCCGTGGCGGACGAGCGGGTGGACGTGGCCGACAATGTGGCGGCCGACAGGCCGGCCGTCCTCGTCCGGGGTGTGCCGTGGCGCCGTTCGTCGGCCTTGACCTGGGCCTTGGCCCAGCCCTTGAGGTCGACGCGGTTCATCCCGGAGGACGTGCCGCGGACCTCTCCGGGGTGTCTGCCGCGCCCCGCCGCCTGTGCGGACGCGGCCATGAAAGCGCCGCCCAGCAGGGCGGCGACGAGCATCAAGGCAATGGAGATCCTGGAGATTCCCCGTCGTCTCCCCGACGGGTAACACACTGGTCTCATGATCTTTCCCCCCACTTTGCCAATCATTGACAAAGGCTTTCTTCTTCCGAGAAGCCCCCGATTCTTGTGACGGTGCACAAGAGTGTCAATGGGCCAGTCGGTGAATTCCTAGGGGGCTATCAGACCCTGGCGAAGGGTCCCGTGTCGCCAATTTCCGATTACGCTTCTGGATGGCCTTCCACGTCTGCTACGTTCGCCTTCCACGCGTTGGGGACGCGTGGTGATAAGTGGGGGGACAATGTATGGACGACCCGCCTTGGGGGCTCTTCTGCCCTTGGCAGGAGGCATGGCCGCGCCGGAAGCGATACCCGGGATACCTTTGGCCAAAGCCTTGCAGGCTACCGCCGGACTCGGATTCCTGCTCTACTGCCTGACGGCCATTCTGATACTTCTGGCCAGGATACGGCTGCGCCGGCATGCACCAAAAGTGCAGGTCAACGCCGGGAGCAGCGATGATCGTTGAACTGCTGCTGTGGTCGAGCATCACCTTGATCGTGATGGCCGGCTGTTACAACACCAGCCTTTTTCTCCTCTCCAGGCGCAGAATACGCCGCGCACGCGCCCCGCGCAGAGAGCGCTTCTACGTATTCCTGCTCGCATGCCTCAATGAAGAGAAAGTGCTCTCCGAAAGCCTGGCACGCATCACCTCTCTGCCCGCCGGGAATTTCATGGCGCTCGTCATCGACGACGCGTCGGACGACCGCACCGGGGAGATCGCGCTCGCCGCCGATCCCGCCCTGGTCCGACTGCATCGGCGCACGCTGCCGAACGCGCGGCGGGGCAAGGGCGCCGCGCTCAACGACGGGGTGCGCCACCTCAGGGAGTCCGGCCTGCTCCTGGGCCGCGACCCCGACGACGTGGTCCTCTGCGTCGTCGACGCCGACGGACGGCTCGATCCGCACGTCGTCCAGTCGGTGGACCCGTACTTCGACGATCCCCGTACGGGCGCGGTTCAGGTCTGCGTCCGTATGTACAACCGGGGCGAGGGGCTCCTCGCCCGGATGCAGGACATGGAGTTCGTCGTCTACGGCGACGTCTTCCAGAGCGCGCGCCGCTTCATCGGCAGCGTCGGCATGGGCGGCAACGGACAGTTCATGAGGCTGTCGGCGCTCAACACGCTGGACGGCGACGGCCCGTGGAGCGACAGCCTCACCGAGGACCTCGACCTCGGGGTGCGGCTGCTCGCCAAGGGCTGGACGAACATGCACTGCACCACCGCCGCGGTGTCCCAGCAGGCCGTACTCGACCTACGACGGCTGGTCCGCCAGCGATCCCGCTGGTTCCAGGGCCACTTGCAGTCGGCGAACCTCGTCCCGCTCATCCTGCGGGAGGTCCCGACCAGGGCAGCGCTGGATCTGCTCTACCACCTGTCCAGCCCGGTACTCATCCTGCTCACCTCGCTACTGCCGCTCTCCTTCCTCGTCGCCCTGGGCGCCACCACCGTGGCCTCGCTCCAGGTGGGACACCCGCTCGTCTCGCCCATGTGGCTGCTCGGCCCGTATCTGCTCTCGTTCACCGCCGCGTACACCTACGGCTTCGTGTACGCCAAGCGCGAGCGCGACCTCGGCCTGGTGCGCTCGGTCCTCCTCGCGCACGTCTTCATCTTCTACGGCTACATCTGGTTCGCCGCCGGCTGGTGGGGGTTCTGGCGGATGCTGACCGGCAAGCGGGGCTGGCTGAAGACCGCCAGGACCTGAGCGCCGTCAGGACGTAAGTGCCGCCAGAAGGCAAGCACCGTCAGGACGTAAGGCACCGTCAGAAGGCAAGCACCGTCAGGACGTAGGCGCCGCCAGAAAGCAAGCACCGGCAGGACGTAAGCGCCGTCGGGATCCAAGCACCGGCAGGACCTGAGGAAGTCCGGGCCGCACCGAGGTTCCCGCGTGCCCACTCACCACCTCCTTCGCACTGCACCTCCTTCGTACTTCTCTCATCGCTCAACCCTGCTCTCTCATCACCCTCGCGCGACTGCGCTCGCGCATGCCCTAGGGGGGCTCATGTCCACACACCCGTCAGCCGTGCCCGTACGCGCCATGCTGGTGCTCGGCACCCGGCCCGAAGCGATCAAACTGGCGCCGGTGGCGCGCGCCATGACCACCAGCACGCAGTTCGAGCCGATCGTCGTCACCACCGGGCAGCACCGCGAGATGCTCCACCAGATGCTCGGGCTGCTGGGGGTCGACGTCAGGGTCGCCCTCGACGTGATGCGCAGCCGCCAGAAGCTGTCCGACCTGACCGCCCGCCTTGTCGGGGAACTGGGCGAGGTCATGCGGCAGCAGCGGCCCGACCTGGTCGTGGTGCAGGGGGACACCACGACCGCGCTCACCGGAGCCCTGGCCGCCTTCTACGAGAAGATCCCGGTCGCCCACGTCGAGGCCGGACTGCGTACCGGCGTGCTCGACAACCCCTTCCCCGAGGAGCTCAACCGCTGCCTCATCGGGCGGATCGCCCGCTGGCACTTCGCCCCGACGCCCCGCGCGGCCCGGCACCTCATGGACGAGGGCGTACCGGCGGAGCAGGTGTTCACCACCGGCAACACGGTGATCGACAACCTGCTGTGGGTGCTCGCCGAGGGCTCCGGGACCTCCGCGTTCCGCACCGGCGCCAAGCGCATCCTGGTGACCCTGCACCGCAGGGAGAACCAGGGCGAGCGAATGCGCGGTATGGGGCGGGCGCTCGGCCGGCTCGCCGAACGCGGGGACGTGGAGATCGTGCTGCCGCTGCACAAGAGCCCGGCCGTGCGGGAGTCCCTGCTGCCCGAACTCGAAGGCCGGGCAGGCATTTCGCTGATGGAGCCGCTGGACTACCTGGACTTCGCGGCGACGCTCGCCGAGTGCGATCTCGTCCTCACGGACTCCGGCGGTATCCAGGAGGAGGCCCCCAGTCTCAGCAAGCCCGCACTGGTGCTGCGCACCACCACCGAGCGCCCGGAGGCGGTGGAGGCCGGCGCGGCGCGGCTCATCGGCACGGATCCGGACGTGATCGAGGGTGCCGCGACCACGCTGCTCGACGACCCCGCCGAGTACCGGCGGATGGCGGGCGCGGGCAACCCGTTCGGCGACGGACAGTCCGCGGCCCGCGTACTGGCCCAACTGGCCGAGGACTTCGCCGCCGATGTGCCCGTCACGGTCGCCGCCCCGAGGCCATACTCGACGGCATGACCTCTTCGCCTCCGCGCCCCCGATGGCGGATTCCGCTGAGTCCGCCGGAGCGCAGGGGACGTGTCCTCGCCCTCCTGGCCCTGGCCGCCGCGCTGACCGCGGTGCTCACGATCATGCTGAGCCAGTGCCAGGGGGACGAGGCGCCGCCGACGGAGCCCTGGGCCGACGGCTCGACGCACGGCCGGTGGTTCTCGGTGTTCAACGGCCACGGCACCAACACCGGCGATGACAACGCCCTTTCCCTTTCGCCCAAGGCGGCCGAGGACCCTGGGACCACGCACGCCGGGCTGATCGTGAGCACGGCGTCGTACGGGGATCTTCGCTACGAGGCCCGGATGCGGACGGTCCGGCAGCTGCGCGACCCGAACCCCAACCCCTGGGAAGTGCCGTGGCTGGTCTGGGCGTACACCGACCCCGAGCACTTCTACTACATCACCCTCAAACCGAACGGCTGGGAATTGGGCAAACGGGACCCGGCCTACCCGGGCGGCCAGCGCTTCCTGGCGACCGGGCGGGAGAAGTACCCCGTGGGCAAGTGGTACGAGGTCGTGGTCGAACAGCGCGGTGCCGTACTGAAGGTGTCGGTGGGCGGCCACCCCTTGGTGACCTTCACCGACACCGAACGCCCTTATCCGCAGGGCAAGGTGGGCGCGTACACGGAAGACGCCACGGTGAAGTTCCAGGACTTGAAGGTGAGTTGACGACAAGCGGCGGCGCCTGCCAGGTCGTCCGGTCGGGGACAGTGAGGCAGGCGCCGTCTGGTGTTCCGTACGCCTTTGTACGGGACGTTTTTGAGTGACCGTCAGGTCACTGGGCCGTCAGACCATCAGCGAGCGGTCCGTCGGGCGGATCGGGGCCGGGAGGTCGCTCGCCCCGGTGAGGAAGCGGTCGACGCCACGGGCGGCCGAGCGGCCCTCCGCGATGGCCCAGACGATGAGGGACTGGCCGCGGCCGGCGTCACCGGCGACGTACACGCCGGGGACGTTCGTCGCGAAGTCGGCGTCGCGGGCGATGTTGCCGCGCGCGTCGAGCTCCAGGCCGAACTGGGAGACCAGGCCGTTCTCGACGTCCGTGCCGGTGAACCCCATGGCGAGGGTGACCAGCTGGGCGGGGATCTTGCGCTCCGTGCCCGGCTTCTGGGTCAGCTTGCCGTCGATGAACTCGACCTCGGCGAGGTGCAGCCACTGGACGTTGCCGTCCTCGTCGCCCTCGAAGTGGGTGGTCGACACCGAGTAGACGCGGTCGCCGCCCTCCTCGTGCGCGGAGGTGACCTTGTAGAGCATCGGGAACGTCGGCCAGGGCTGGCCCGGGTTCCGCTCCTCGCCCGGCCGCGGCATGATCTCCAGCTGCGTGACCGAGGCCGCGCCCTGACGGTGGGCGGTGCCCACGCAGTCCGCGCCCGTGTCGCCGCCGCCGATGACCACGACGTGCTTGCCCTCGGCCGTGATCGGGGGCGCCACGTAGTCGCCCTCCTGGACCTTGTTGGCCAGCGGCAGGTACTCCATCGCCTGGTGGATGCCCTTGAGCTCGCGGCCGGGGACCGGGAGGTCACGGGCGGTCGTCGCACCGGCAGCGATGACCACGGCGTCGTACCGCTTGCGCAGGTCCGTCGCCTTGAGGTCGCGGCCGATCTCGATGCCCGTACGGAAGCGGGTGCCCTCCGCGCGCATCTGCTCGATACGGCGGTTGATGTGCCGCTTCTCCATCTTGAACTCGGGGATGCCGTAGCGCAGCAGGCCGCCGATGCGGTCGGCGCGCTCGTACACCGCGACCGTGTGACCGGCGCGCGTGAGCTGCTGGGCGGCGGCCAGACCCGCCGGGCCCGAGCCGATCACCGCGACGGTCTTGCCGCTCAGGCGCTCGGGGATCTGCGGGGCGACATCGCCCGTGTCCCACGCCTTGTCGATGATCGAGACCTCGACGTTCTTGATGGTCACGGCGGGCTGGTTGATGCCGAGCACGCACGCCGACTCACAGGGAGCGGGGCACAGGCGGCCCGTGAACTCCGGGAAGTTGTTCGTGGCGTGCAGGCGCTCCGACGCGGCGGACCAGTCCTCGCGGTACGCGTAGTCGTTCCACTCGGGGATCAGGTTCCCCAGCGGACAGCCGTTGTGGCAGAACGGGATGCCGCAGTCCATGCAGCGCGAGGCCTGCTTGGAGATGATCGGGAGCAGCGAGCCCGGAACGTAGACCTCGTTCCAGTCCTTGACGCGCTCCTCGACCGGGCGGGTCCTGGCGACCTCGCGGCCGTGGTTCAGAAAGCCCTTGGGATCAGCCATTGGTCGCCGCCTCCATCATCTTCTCGGTGATCTCGGACTCGGGGAGTCCGGCTCGCTCGGCGGCGTCCTTGGCGGCGAGCACTGCCTTGTAGGTGCTGGGGATGATCTTGCTGAAGCGCTCCACGGACACGGACCACTCGGCGAGCAGCTTCTCGGCGACCGTCGAACCGGTCTCCTCCGCGTGGCGGCGCACCACATCGTGCAGCCACTGCTTGTCGGTGTCGTCGAGCTCCTCGACGGCGCCCACGTTGCCGACGTTCACGTTGTCGCGGTTGAGGTCGATGACGTACGCGATGCCGCCGGACATACCGGCCGCGAAGTTGCGGCCCGTCTCGCCGAGGACCACCGCGTGACCGCCGGTCATGTACTCGCAGCCGTGGTCGCCCACGCCCTCGGAGATCACCGTCGCGCCGGAGTTGCGGACGCAGAAGCGCTCGCCGGTGCGGCCGCGCAGGAACAGCTCGCCGCCCGTCGCGCCGTACGCGATGGTGTTGCCCGCGATCGTCGAGTACTCGGCGAGGTGGTCGGCGCCCCGGTCGGGACGGACGATCACGCGGCCGCCGGAGAGGCCCTTGCCGACGTAGTCGTTGGCGTCGCCCTCCAGGCGCAGCGTGACACCACGCGGCAGGAAGGCGCCGAACGACTGGCCCGCCGAGCCGGTGAAGGTGATGTCGATGGTGTCGTCGGGCAGGCCCGCGCCACCGAACTTCTTCGTCACCTCGTGGCCGAGCATGGTGCCGACCGTGCGGTTGATGTTGCGGATGGCGACCTGGGCGCGGACCGGCTGGGCGTCGGTCGCGGAGTCCGCGGCCAGCGCGTCGGCGGCGAGCTTGATCAGCTCGTTGTCGAGCGCCTTCTCCAGGCCGTGGTCCTGCTCGATGACCTGGTGGCGCACCGCGCCCTCGGGCAGCTCGGGCACGTGGAACAGCGGGGACAGGTCCAGGCCCTGCGCCTTCCAGTGGTCGATCGCCCGCGCCACGTCGAGGTGCTCGGCGTGGCCGACGGCCTCCTCGATCGAGCGGAAGCCCAGCTCGGCGAGGATCTCGCGGACCTCCTCGGCGATGAACCGGAAGAAGTTCACGACGTACTCGGCCTTGCCGGCGAACCGGTCGCGCAGCACCGGGTTCTGCGTGGCGATGCCGACCGGGCAGGTGTCCAGGTGGCAGACGCGCATCATGACGCAGCCGGAGACGACGAGCGGCGCGGTCGCGAAACCGAACTCCTCGGCACCGAGCAGCGCGGCGATGACGACGTCACGGCCGGTCTTCAGCTGGCCGTCGGTCTGCACGACGATGCGGTCGCGCAGGCCGTTGAGCAGCAGCGTCTGCTGGGTCTCGGCGAGGCCCAGTTCCCAAGGTCCACCGGCGTGCTTGAGCGACGTCAGCGGCGACGCGCCCGTACCACCGTCGTGACCCGAGATCAGTACGACGTCCGCGTGGGCCTTGGAGACACCCGCGGCGACCGTGCCGACGCCGACCTCGGAGACCAGCTTCACGTGGATGCGGGCCTGCGGGTTGGCGTTCTTGAGGTCGTGGATCAGCTGAGCCAGGTCCTCGATGGAGTAGATGTCGTGGTGCGGCGGCGGGGAGATGAGGCCCACGCCCGGGGTGCTGTGCCGGGTCTTGGCGACCCAGGGGTACACCTTGTGGCCGGGCAGCTGGCCGCCCTCGCCGGGCTTGGCACCCTGCGCCATCTTGATCTGGATGTCGTCGGCGTTGACCAGGTACTCCGAGGTCACGCCGAAGCGGCCGGAGGCGACCTGCTTGATCGACGAACGGCGCGCCGGGTCGTACAGCCGGTCCGCGTCCTCGCCGCCCTCACCGGTGTTGGACTTGCCGCCCAGCTGGTTCATGGCGATGGCGAGCGTCTCGTGGGCTTCCTTCGAGATGGAGCCGTACGACATGGCGCCCGTGGAGAAGCGCTTCACGATCTCGCTCGCCGGCTCGACCTCGTCGATGGAGATCGGCTGACGGTCCGACTTGAAGCCGAACAGGCCGCGCAGCGTCATCAGCCGCTCGGACTGCTCGTTCACGCGGTCCGTGTACTTCTTGAAGATGTCGTAACGGTTGCTGCGGGTCGAGTGCTGGAGGCGGAAGACCGTCTCCGGGTCGAACAGGTGCGGCTCGCCCTCGCGGCGCCACTGGTACTCGCCGCCTATGTCGAGGGCGCGGTGCGCGGGCGCGATGCCGGAGGCCGGGTAGGCCTTGGCGTGCCGGGCGGCGACCTCCTTGGCGATGACGTCGAGACCGGCGCCGCCGATCTTCGTGGCCGTGCCGTTGAAGTACTTCTCGACGAAGGCCTCGTCCAGGCCGACGGCCTCGAAGACCTGGGCGCCGCGGTAGGAGGCGACGGTCGAGATGCCCATCTTGGACATGACCTTGAGGACGCCCTTGCCGAGCGCGTAGATCAGGTTGCGGATGGCCTGCTCGGGCTCGATGCCCTGCAGGAAGGTGCCCGCGCGGACCAGGTCCTCGACGGACTCCATCGCCAGGTACGGGTTGACCGCCGCGGCGCCGAAGCCGATCAGGAGGGCCACGTGGTGGACCTCGCGGACGTCGCCCGCCTCGACCAGCAGGCCCACCTGGGTGCGCTGCTTGGTGCGGATGAGGTGGTGGTGGACGGCCGCGGTGAGCAGCAGCGAGGGGATCGGCGCGTGCTCGGCGTCCGAGTGGCGGTCCGACAGGACGATCAGCCGGGCGCCGTTCTCGATGGCGGCGTCGGCCTCGGCGCAGATCTCCTCGATCCGCGCGGCCAGCGAGTCGCCACCGCCGGAGACCCGGTAGAGACCGGACAGGGTCGCGGCCTTCATGCCGGGCATGTCACCGTCGGCGTTGATGTGGATGAGCTTGGCCAGCTCGTCGTTGTCGATCACCGGGAAGGGCAGGGTGACCGAGCGGCACGAAGCGGCGGTCGGCTCGAGCAGGTTGCCCTGCGGGCCCAGCGAGGAGCGCAGGGAGGTGACCAGCTCCTCGCGGATCGCGTCCAGCGGCGGGTTGGTGACCTGCGCGAACAGCTGGGTGAAGTAGTCGAAGAGCAGCCGCGGGCGCTCGGACAGCGCGGCGATCGGCGAGTCCGTCCCCATCGAACCGATCGGCTCGGCACCGGCCTTGGCCATCGGCGCGAGGATGACGCGCAGCTCCTCCTCGGTGTAGCCGAAGGTCTGCTGGCGACGGGTGACCGAGGCGTGGGTGTGCACGATGTGCTCACGCTCGGGAAGGTCGGAGAGCTCGATCTCGCCGGCTTCCAGCCACTCGGCATACGGCTTGTCGGCGGCGAGGCCGGCCTTGATCTCGTCGTCCTCGATGATGCGGTGCTCGACGGTGTCGACGAGGAACATCTTGCCGGGCTGGAGGCGGCCCTTGCGGACGACCTTCGCGGGGTCGATGTCGAGGACGCCGACCTCGGAGCCGAGGACGACGAGGCCCTCATCGGTGACCCAGTAGCGGCCGGGGCGCAGGCCGTTGCGGTCGAGGACCGCGCCGACCTGGGTGCCGTCGGTGAAGGTGACACAGGCCGGGCCGTCCCAGGGCTCCATCATCGTGGAGTGGAACTGGTAGAAGGCGCGCCGGGCCGGGTCCATGGAGTCGTGGTTCTCCCACGCCTCCGGGATCATCATCAGCACGGAGTGCGGGAGGGAGCGGCCGCCCAGGTGCAGGAGTTCGAGCACCTCGTCGAAGGAGGCCGAGTCGGAGGCGTCCGGCGTACAGACCGGGAAGATCCGCTCCAGGCCCTTGTCGCCGAAGAGGTCCGAGACGAGCTGGGACTCACGGGCGCGCATCCAGTTGCGGTTGCCCTTGACCGTGTTGATCTCGCCGTTGTGCGCGACGAAGCGGTATGGGTGGGCGAGCGGCCAGCTCGGGAAGGTGTTCGTGGAGAACCGGGAGTGCACGAGCGCGATCGCGGAGGCGAAACGGCGGTCGGACAGGTCCGGGAAGAAGGGCTCCAGCTGGCCGGTGGTCAGCATGCCCTTGTAGACGATGGTGCGCGCGGAGAGCGACGGGAAGTAGACACCGACCTCGCGCTCGGCGCGCTTGCGCAGCACAAAGGCCTTGCGGTCGAGCTCGATGCCCTCCGAGGCACCGTCGGTCACGAAGACCTGACGGAAGACGGGCATCGTCGAGCGGGCGGTGGCGCCGAGGAGTTCGGGGGCGACCGGGACCTCGCGCCAGCCGAGGACGGTGAGACCCTCGTCGGCGGCGATCGTCTCGATCCGTGAGACGGCGTCGGCGGTGCCGTCCTCGGGCAGGAAGGCGATGCCTACGGCGTACGAGCCGGCCTGCGGGAGCTCAAATCCGGCCACCTCGCGGAAGAAGGCGTCGGGAACCTGGGAGAGAATGCCGGCGCCGTCGCCGGAGTCGGGCTCGGAGCCGGTGGCACCGCGGTGCTCCAGGTTGCGCAGAACCGTGAGCGCCTGCTCGACCAGCGCGTGGCTCGCCTCGCCGGTGAGGGTAGCCACGAAGCCGACGCCACAGGCGTCGTGCTCGTTGCGGGGGTCGTACATACCCTGCGCAGCAGGGCGAGCATCCATGAAAGACCAGTTCTGGCCATTCGTGGAGTGCTGGGACGGCTGGCGCGGCGTACGCATCGGCTCTCCCGTCGTCGTCGTGGCATATGACATCTGCCGAGGGACGACGTTGGCCCTCTGCTGGGGGTGCAAAATTTCACGCAGGTTACATGATGGAGCGGTTCTCGGGAACCGGATACCGCGTTCCAACATGCGGACACCGCGGTGTCGCGGTGAGGTACCGCGCACGGCGGTGGAGTTAAGGGGACCTAAGCGGACAGATCAGTGGCCGTCGGCCCGATTCGCGGCAGGCTTCGTCGCCCGCTACGAGTGGTGCGGAGCAGGCGTCATTGCCCGCGGCGCTTACGGCTCATGCCCAGTGGTTAAGGAATCGAAACCGCCGAGTAACGGCTACTTATGCAGTCCCTTGCATAGGTGCTCGACGCATCATCCTACGGCCGTACCGAACAAGCTGCCCAGGACGTACGTCACACCCGCCGCGGCACCACCGAGAGCGAGCTGTCGCAGCCCGCTGAACCACCAGGACCGCGCGGTCACCTTGGCCACGATCGCGCCGCACGCGAAGAGCCCGATCAGCGCGAGCAGCAGCGCGGGCCACAGGGCGGTCGCGCCCAGCAGATACGGCAGCACGGGGAGCAGGGCGCCGAGCGCGAAGGAGCCGAAGCTCGACACGGCGGCGACGGTCGGGGAGGGCAGGTCGCCGGGATCTATGCCCAGCTCCTCGCGCGCGTGGATCTCAAGGGCCTGCTCGGGGTCGCGGGAGAGCTGCTGGGCGACCTCGCGCGCCAGCTCGGGATCGACGCCACGGGCTTCGTAGAGCGCGGCCAGCTCGCGCTCCTCATCCTTGGGGTGCTTGCGCAACTCCCGGCGCTCGACGTCGAGTTCCGCCTCGACGAGTTCGCGCTGCGAGGCGACGGAGGTGTATTCGCCGGCGGCCATCGAGAAGGCGCCGGCGGCGAGGCCCGCGAGTCCCGTGATGATGATCGTCTGGTGGGAGACGGACCCACCGGCGACACCGGTCATCAGGGCCAGGTTGGAGACGAGTCCGTCCATCGCTCCGAACACCGCTGGGCGCAGCCATCCGCCGTTCACATCCCGGTGGGTGTGGTTGTCGCGATGCGCCTCGTGCAGCGTCGCTTCGGTCTCGATGATGGCCATGCGGCCCCCCAGGGTTCTAAGGTAAGGCTAACTTTGGACAAGTTCCACTTTTCGACAACACCGAATTTACGCGTTTCATTTCCCTCTCGCCAGCAAGGAAAGGCTGGGCTTACCTGCGCTTTTACCCGGCTGCGCTCATCCGTCGATGTATCCGCACAGATGTCGACCGGGTGACGCTGGGGCGCGCCAGGCTCCTGTCAACCGCCGATGTGGGACAGATCCGCAAAGGGTTCCGCGCGCCGAGTTCCGCGCATTGAGCTCCGCGTCCCGACAGGAGCCCTGAGAGGAGAGGCACGTATGGCTTCCATCGCCTGCATTCCCTCGGTCCCGGCGCCCGGGGACGCCGCCGATCTCCGCGAACGGGCGCGCGGTGCGCTGCTCGGACTCGCCGTCGGGGACGCGCTGGGCGCGCCCGCCGAGAACATGAAGCCGTCGGAGATCCGTGCGAATTGGGGCCGGATCACGGGGTACGTCGCCGAGCACCCGGCCGGGACGGACGACACGGAGTACGCGATCTTCTCGGGGCTGCTGCTGGCCCGGCACGGCTCCGCCCTCACCGTGGCGCACGTGGAGTCGGCCTGGCATCAGTGGATCGCGGACCGGGACGAGGGGCCGTTCCGGGGCGCGGGGTTCAGCGAGCGCGGCACGTTGGAGAACCTGCGCCGGGGCCTGGCGGCACCGATCTCGGCGCAGCACCGGCACGCCTGGAGCGACGGGCTCGCCATGCGCGCGGCCCCCTTCGGCGTCTTCGCGGCGGGCCGCCCGGCCGAGGCGGCCCGGCTCGTGGCGATCGACGGCTCGGTGAGCCATGAAGGGGAGGGCATCTACGGCGGCCAGGCGGTCGCGGCGGGCGTCGCGGCGGCGATGGCGGGCGCCCCCACGATCGCCGTCGTGGCCTCCGCCCTCGCCGTCATCCCGGACGACTCCTGGACCGCCCGCACGCTGCGCCGGGCGGTCGCCGTCGCCCATCGGGGCGAGCGGGCGGTCCGCTCGGCGGTCGTGATCGGCGGCTACCCCTGGACGGACCTCGCCCCGGAGGCCGTCGCCCTCGCCTTCGGCGCGTACGCCTCCGCCGACGGCGCCTTCACCGAGTCCGTGCTCACCGCCGTGAACATGGGCCGCGACGCGGACACGACAGCCGCCGTGGCGGGCGCCCTGGCGGGCGCGACACACGGCGCCTCATCGATCCCAGCCGCCTGGGCGGCAGCCATCGGCCCGGCACGCGGCAGCTGCCTCCCCTCCATGGAGGGCCACCACGTGCTCGACGTGGCGGAGCTGCTGACACCGGGGGACGACGGGAAGTGGGGGGCTGGGGGGTTCGTACGCGGTGCGGGTCGGGGTGCCGGTGGGCTCGTACGAGATCCGGGGGGTGAGTGGGCGATGCCCGTCCCGGGCGGGCACGCGGCCCGGGACGCGTACGTGCTGCCCGACTGGGATGCGTACGCACTGCCCTGCGCGCAGGCGTCCACGTTTCCCGACGCGGACGCGAACGCGCTTCCCGTCGCGGATGCGTATCTGCTCGCCGCCGATGACGACGAGGTACGGCCGTGAGGCCCGGCCTGGTGGGGGACGAGCCCGGGGAGGGGACTGGGGAGGGAGCCGGCGTGGCGGCCACCTCTGCGGTGGAGGCGGCCGCCCCGGCAACACCTGACTCGGCGGAGCCCCGCACGGATGCGGTGGCGGAACTCCTCGCGGACAGGTCCGGCACAACGGAACCAGGCACGGAGGAGCCCCTCACGAATACGCCTGACACGACGACGCCCGGCACGGAGGAACCCCTCGCGGATGCGGCGGCCGAACTCCTCACGAAGACGCCCGGCACGGCGGAGCCAGGCACGGAGGAGCCCCTCACGGATGCGCCCGGCACGGCGGAGCCCGGCACGAGGGAACCCCTCGCGGATGCGGCGGCCGAACTCCTCGCGGAGAGGCCCGGCACAACGGAACCAGGCACGGACGGGCTCCTCACGGATACGCCTGACACGACGACGCCCGCCACGAAAGAGCCCCTCACGGATGCGGCGGCCGAACTCCTCACGAAGAGGCCCGGCACAACGGAACCAGGCACAGAGGAGCCCCTCACGGATACGCCTGACACGACGACGCCCGCCACGAAAGAGCCCCTCACGGATGCGACGTCCGAACTCCTCACGAAGACGCCCGGCACGACGGAACCAAGCACGGATGGGCTCCTCACGAATACGCCCGACACGACGACGACCCGCTCGGCGAAGCCCGGCGCTGCTGCGCCCCGCACGGAACCCGGCACGGCGACGCCCCGCGCAGCGGAGCCCCGCACGGGGGCACCCGGCGTGCCGGAACCCGGCGCGGAGGTGCCTGGCACGGAGGCACCCGGCTCAGTACGCCCCGGCACGGCTGCACCCAGCATGGAGGCGCCCCTCGCGGAGGCTCTCGGCACGGCAACGCCCCGCTCGCCGGAGCCCGGCGCTGCTGCACCCAGCCCCAGCTCGGCAGCGCCCCGCAGGGAGGAACCCAGTACGGCGATTCCCGGCACGGCAACCCGTGACGCGGCGGAGCGCGGCCTGGTGGACCCTGACACGACGGCCCCCCACGCAGCGGACCCCGGCACATCGGCCCGCTACGCAGCGGATCCCGGTACGGCGACTCCCCACGCAGCGGACCCCGGCACGGCGACTCGCCGCATGGCGGACCCTGTGCCAGCGACACGCCGCACGGCGGAGCCCGGCGCGGCGGTGGCCCCCGCGGCAGCGCCCCGCACGCAGCAGCTCGCCCCACTGGATCTCCGCGCGGCAGCGCCCCGCACGCGGCCCCGGCGTATCGAAGGACTGCTGCTCGGGCTGGCCGCGGGCGACGCCGCCGGGTGGCCTGCCGCTCGGCATCGGGCGGCGCGGATGCCCGAGTGGACGCGGCGGCTGACGCGGGAGCTGGACACGTTCGCGGAGCAGAACGCGACGACGACGCTGCCCGTGCCGATCGCGCTGAACCAGCCGCCGGAGCCGCTGCGGCTCGGCCCGTCGGACGACGCGGAGTGGGCGGCGTTCGCGGCGGAGGCCGTACTACGGGCCGGGGAGGGCGCCGCGCTCGGGGACCTGAGCCGGGGGCGGCGCATGCGCGCGTCCATCGACCTGTCGTGGAACGCCATCGCCAGCGAGGTCGCGGCCGCGGCCGAGCGCGCCCCCGAGGTCGAGTCCGCGCTGCTCCCCCTCCGCGCCCGGATCTCCGTACGGGCCGGACTCGGCAACCTCGCCACCGGCCTGCGCCCGCCCGCCACCGGCCACGACAACCCGCACTACTTCGACGACGCGGCCTGCGTACGGGCGTGTGCGCTCGCCGTGGCCCACCCGGGCGACCCCCGACTCGCCGCGGAACTCGCCGAGTTCGACGCCCGCTACACCCAGGACGGCGACGGCGTGCACGGCGCCCGCGCCATGGCCGCGGCGCTGGCGCTCGCCCTCGCCGGGGCCGACGTCGACGCCTGCGTGAACGCCGCCCTCGCCGAACTGCCCGAGTCGACGGAGATCGGCCGCAACGCCCGGTACGCGCTCAAGCTCGCCCGCGGCAGCGAGGGCACCTTCGCCCTCGTCCCCCTCCTGGAGCACCAGATCGTCGACCACGTCTACAGCTACGGCATCGCCGCGGCGGAAACCGTACCCGTGGCCCTGGCCCTCGCCACCGCCGCGCGCGGCCGCATCGCCGAAGCGGTGCCCGCCGCCGCGTGCCTGTCCCGGGTCGCCGACTCGGCCCCCGCGCTCGCGGGCGCGCTCACCGGCGCGCTCGGCGGCGGCGACGCGATCCCCGCCTCCTGGCGCGACGCCTGCCGCACCCTCTCCGGCTGCGCGCTGCCCCGCCTCACCGGCACCGACCTCATCGGACTCGCCGATCTGCTGGAAGCGACGGAACTGGCCACCCCAGAGGGATGATTCGGGCATGATGCCCAAAGGAGAAGGAACAGGAACTCTCGACGAACGGATCACCGGAGCCCTCGTCGGAGCCGCCGTCGGCGACGCGCTCGGCGGCCCCGTCGAGGGGTACTCCCCCGAGCAGATCGCCGAACGCCACGGCGGCCGCGTCCACGGCATCGTCGGCCCCTGGAACGGCGCCGACTGGCGTACGGCCCGCCCCATCGCCCCGTACCACAAGGGCGACGGGCACGTCACCGACGACACCTTGATGACCCATGCGCTGGTACGGGTGTACGCCAGCGTCCGCGACCACCTCGACGCGTACGCCGTCGCCGAGCACCTCGTCCCCGACCTCATGGGCACCCCCCGCTGGATCCCCGAACTCGAGGCCGAGGCCCTCCCCCTCCAGCGGATCTTCCTCGCGGAGAAATGGCTGGTGGCCCGCCTCCACTACGGCCATATGGACCCCCGGGAGGCGGGCACCGGCAACATCGTCAACTGCGGTGCCGCGATGTACATGGCCCCGGTCGGCCTCGTCAACGCGGCGAACCCGGCGGGCGCGTACGCCGAGGCGCTCGACATCGCGGGCGCCCACCAGTCGTCGTACGGGCGCGAGGCGGCGGGCGTCTTCGCGGCGGCGGTCGCGGCGGCCTGCACACCGGATGCGACCCCGGACTCCGTCGTGGACGCCTGCCTGGCCCTGGCCAAGGACGGCACACGGTCGGCCATCCAGGCGGTCTGCGAAGTCGCCGCCCGCCACGCGGACTTCGAGTCGGCGCTGGCCCCACTACGGGAGGCGGTGGCCCCTTACGACACGGTGGGCCCCGACTACCGGGCCCCGTCCCTCGGCGCCCGCCGCCCCTCCCGCCTCCACTCCATCGAGGAACTCCCCATCGCCCTGGGCATGTTGGTGGTCGCGGCCGGCGACTACCGGCACGCGGTCCTCGGCTCGGTCAACTACGGACGCGACTGCGACTCCATCGCCACCATGTCCGGCGCCCTCGCGGGCGCCCTCGGCTCCGAGGTCCCGCACGACTGGGCCAAGACGGTGGCGGAGTCCAGCCGCCTCGACCTGAACGCCCCGGCGAGGACGCTCGCGGAGGTGACCCGCGAGATCTTCGAACGGGACGTACGGCGCCGCCGCGCCCACGAGTCGGCGTACGCCGTGCTGGCGGGGACACCATGCTCCGACTGACCTGGGTCCAGCCGGAGGACCTCCTCGGCCACGAACTCCACCAGGCATCCCAGGACGGCCGCGAGCCCACCACCATCGCCGCCCGCTGGCGAGCAGCGGGCGGCCCGGAGGCCCCCCTCCGCGCCGGCGCGTCGACGACTCCGGCTTCGCCGTACTTGCGCGTGCTGGCAGAGGACCTCCTCGACGAACTCGCCGATCTGCCCAGCAAGTTGAGAGACTCGGAACCCACTGACCTGGCACGGATCAAGGCCCACTGCCCGAACTGGCCGACGGCCGTGGGCATGCGTGCCCCCGGGGACCAAGCCGACGTAGCTGTGGGCATGCGCGCCGCTGGGGCGGCGCCCGTCCCAAAGAAAGGCGGCACCCCGCAAGGGTCGGGCGGCGCACCCACCCCGCCCTCAGCCCCCACCCAGGCCCGCCTGGAAGCCGCCTGGCTGGGCAGAGCCGCCGGCTGTCTCCTGGGCAAGCCGGTGGAGAAGCTCCCCCTCCAAGGCATCCGGGAGCTCGCTCGAGCCACCGGCAACTGGCCCCTCCACACCTGGTTCACCGCCCGCGGCGTCCCGGACGACGTAAAAACCACCTACCCCTGGAACAAACGCTCCGCCCCCACCTCCCTCGCCGAGAACATCGACGGCATGCCCGAGGACGACGACCTCAACTACCCCCTCCTGAACCTCCTGTTGCTGCAACGCCACGGCAGAGACTTCACCACCACGGACGTGGCCCGCCTCTGGCTCGACGAACTCCCCGCCGGCCGCACCTTCACCGCGGAACGCATCGCCTACCGCAACCTCCTCACCGGCATCGAACCCCCACGCACGGCCCGCCACCGCAACCCGTTCCGCGAATGGATCGGCGCCCTCATCCGCGCCGACGTCCACGGCTGGACGAACCCCGGCGACCCGGCCGCCGCCGCGGAACAGGTCCACCGCGACGCCACCCTCACCCACACCGCCAACGGCGTCTACGCGGCGATGTTCACGGCGGCCACCATCTCCGAGGCGGCCACCGGAGCGAGCGACGTCCACCAGTGCCTACGCGCCGGACTCACCGTCGTCCCACCGAACTCCCGCCTGTCCAAGGCGGTCCACGAAGCCATCCAACTGGCCCGCACCACGAGCGACTTCGACACCGTCGTGGACACACTGCACACCACCCACCGCACCTACCACTGGGTCCACGCCATCCCCAACACCGCCCTGATCGCCGCCGCCCTCACCCACGCGGACGGCGACTTCACCGGCTCCATCTGCCGTGCGGTGTCGGGCGGTTGGGACACCGACTCGAACGGCGCGACGGCCGGCAGCATCGCGGGCCTGCTCGCGGGTGACCCCACCGCCCTCCCCGACCGCTGGGCAAGCCCCCTCAAGAACCAACTCGCCACTTCCATCGCCGACTTCAACGGCATCGGCTTCGACGCCCTCGCCCACCTCACCCACCTGCTCACCCGCCGGGAGGCACCCCGCCCATGACCCACATCGCCGTACTCGGCAGCACGAACATGGACCTCGTCGCGTACGTCGCCAAGGCCCCGCAGCGCGGCGAGACCGTGACGGGACGGGAGTTCCGTACGATCCCCGGCGGCAAGGGCGCCAACCAGGCGGTGGCCGCGGCCCACGCGGGCGCGGACGTCTCGCTGATCGGCGCGGTGGGCGCGGACGCCTTCGGCAGCCAGCTCCGCTCCACGCTGGAGCACTCGGGCGTGGACACCGACCACCTGCGCACCACGGAAGGCCCGTCCGGCACCGCGCACATCGTCGTGGACGACGAGGGCGGCAACGCGATCGTCGTCATCCCCGGGGCAAACGGCACCGTCGACCACCTCGCCCCCGGCGACGAGGCCCTCATCGCTACCGCCGACGCGCTGCTGCTCCAGCTCGAGATCCCGCTGGACGCGGTCCTCGCGGGCGCCGAGGCCGCGCGCCGCCACGGCGTCCGTACGGTCCTCACCCCCTCCCCCGCCCAACGCCTGTCACCCCAACTCCTCTCCTCCATCGACCTGTTGGTGCCCAACGAGCACGAGGCCGCCGCGCTCACCGGCATCACCGACCCCCACGAGGCGGCCACCGCCCTGCTCGACCAGGTCCCGGAAGTCGTCGTCACGCTTGGCGCGGCGGGCAGCCTGTACGCGGCCCGGGGCGCCGCACCCCTCACCGTGCCCGCGCCCCGGGTGACCGCCGTGGACTCGACCGGCGCGGGCGACACCTTCGTCGGCACCCTCGCGGTGGCGCTCGCCGAGGGCCGGGAGATGTCGGAGGCGCTCGTCTGGGCGTCCGCGGCGGCCGCGCTGTCGGTGCAGCGGCCCGGGGCGTCGTCCTCGATGCCGTACCGCTCCGAGATCGACGCGCAGGCGTCGCAGCGCACCTCATGAGCACGCCCGGCACCAGCGCGTCCGGGACCAGCACGCCCGGCACCGGTACGTCCGGCAGCACGGCATCCGCCCCGCTCACCGGGCTGCGCGTGCTCGACCTCGCGACCCTCTTCGCCGGTCCGCTCGCCGCCACCATGCTCGGCGACTTCGGCGCGGAGGTCATCAAGGTCGAGCATCCGGCCAAGCCGGACCCGTCCCGGGGCCACGGCCCGTCGAAGGACGGCGTCGGCCTGTGGTGGAAGCTCCTCGGCCGCAACAAGCGCACGATCACGCTCGACCTGTCGAAGCCCGGCGGCCGCGAGACCCTCCTCCGGCTCGCCGCCGGCACCGACGTGATCATCGAGAACTTCCGCCCCGGCACGCTGGAGAAGTGGGACCTGGGCTGGGAGGAGCTGTCGGCCGCGAACCCGCGGCTCGTCCTCGCCCGCGTCACCGGCTTCGGCCAGTTCGGCCCGTACGCGCACCGCCCCGGTTTCGGCACGCTCGCCGAGGCGATGAGTGGCTTCGCGGCGATCACCGGCGAACCGGACGCCCCGCCGACCCTCCCGCCCTTCGGACTGGCCGACTCGATCGCGGGCCTGGCGACGGCGTACGCGGTGATGACCGCACTGACGGCCCGCGGCCGCACCGGCGAGGGCCAGGTGGTCGACATGGCGATCATCGAACCGATCCTGACCGTCCTCGGCCCGCAGCCGATCTGGTACGACCAACTGGGCCACGTCCAGCCCCGTACCGGCAACCGCTCCGCGAACAACGCGCCCCGCAACACCTACCGCACGGCGGACGGTTCCTGGGTCGCGGTCTCGACGTCGGCGCAGTCGATCGCCGAGCGGGTGATGCGGCTGGTGGGGCGCCCGGACGTGATCGCGGAGCCGTGGTTCGCCACGGGTGCGGACCGGGCGCGCCACGCGGACATCCTGGACGAGGCGGTCGGCGCGTGGATCGCCCGCCGCTCCCGCGCCGAGGTTGTCGAGGCCTTCGAGAAGGCGGAGGCGGCGGTGGCCCCCATCCAGGACGTACGGGACGTCATGGCCGACCCGCAGTACGCGGCCCTGGACACGATCACCACCATCGACGACCCCGAGCTGGGCCCGCTGCGCATGCAGAACATCCTCTTCCGGCTCTCCGCCACCCCCGGTGCGATCCACTGGGCAGGGCGCCCGCACGGCGCGGACACGGAGACGGTGCTCGGCGAACTCGGCCTGACGGGGCCCGAGATCGCCGCCCTGCGAGCGGAGGGCGCGCTATGACCGCGGAGTTCCCCCTCACCTGGCTGTACGTCCCCGGGGACCGGCCCGAGGTCGTGGTCAAGGCCCTCGCCTCCGGTGCCGACGTCGTCCTCGTCGACCTGGAGGACGCGGTCGCCCCGGACCGCAAGGAGTACGCCCGCGCGGCCACCGCGGACCTGCTCGCCGAGCCGCCGCCCGTTCCGGTCCACGTCCGCGTGAACGCCCTCGACGGCCCCCTCGCCGACGCCGACCTCAAGGCCGTCTCGCCGCTCCCCGGCCTGTCCGGTCTCCGTCTCCCCAAGGTGACCTCGCCCGCCGACGTCGTACGGGTCGCGGAGGGCGCCACCCCCGCGGAGGGCGGGGCGATCCCTCTGTACGCCCTCCTGGAAACCGCCCTCGGCGTGGAACACGCCTTCGCCATCGCGTCGTCGCACCGCGCACTCCGCGGTATCGCCATCGGGGAGGCCGATCTACGGGCCGACCTGGGGGTACGCGACGACGCGGGCCTGGACTGGTCCCGCGCGCGGGTGATCGTGGCCGCCCGTGCGGCGGGGCTGCCCCCACCGGTCCAGTCGGTCTACCCGGACATCCGCGACGTGGAGGGCCTCGCCGCGTCCTGCGCCCACGGCCGCTCCCTCGGCTTCCTCGGCCGCGCGGCCATCCATCCCCGCCAGCTCCCCATCATCGAGCGGGCCTACCTCCCCACTCCCGCGGAGATCGACTCCGCCGAAGCCGTCATCAAGGCCGCCGCCACCGACCCCGGCGCCCAGGCCCTCCCCGACGGCCGCTTCATCGACGCAGCGGTAGTAACCGGCGCCCACCGCACCCTCGCCCTGGCCCACCGCCTGACCTGAGCCCCGCCCCCTCCCGCCGGCGCCAACACCCAGGTTTTTCGCCCCCTCCGCCCCTACCCGTCCCGAACCTGGGGGCTGCCGCCCCCAGACCCCCGCTATCGCGCTGCGCGCTCGTCCTCAAACGCCGGACGGGCTGAAAGATTTCCCCCGGGCCGGCGCTGGAAATCTTCAGCCCGTCCGGCGTTTGAGGACGAGGCCGTCAAGGCCGATGGGGGTCCAGGGGGCGGAGCCCCTTGGCGGGGGTTTGGGGGCGGAGCCCCCAAGGGACGGGAATGGGTAGGGGCGGAGGGGGCGAAGAACCTGGGTGTCGGCAGCGGCGTGGGCGCGCGAAGGGGGCGCCGCGTTCCAGGACGCGGCGCCCCCTTCGACGTACCGAAAACCGTCAGCTCTTCTTGGCCGACTCGGCCTCGTCCTCCGTCGCCGACTCGGCGGACTCGGCAGACTCGGCGTCAGCCGGCTTGTCGAGGTCGACGGCATCGCTGTCGCCGTCGGCCGCACTCTCACCCTCACTGGAAGCGGCTTCGCTGGAAGCGACCTCGCTGGACGCGGCCTCGTCACCGTCGCCGGAGGCATCCGCCCCCGGTTCCACGATCTCCTCCCGCCCCGGCCGGCGGCGCGAGGAGATGACGAAGTAGAGCACCGCGAGGAGGAAGACCGCCATCGCGGTCCAGTCGTTGAGGCGCAGGCCCAGGATGTGGTGGGCGTCGTCGACGCGCATGTACTCGATCCAGCCGCGGCCCACACAGTACGCAGCGACGTAGAGCGCGAACGCCCGCCCATGGCCCAGCTTGAAGCGGCGGTCGGCCCAGAGGACGAGGACACCGACACCGATGCACCACAGGGACTCGTACAGGAACGTCGGGTGGTAGTACCCCGGCACCCGCCCGTCCGTGGAGGACGTGATGTGCAGCGCCCAGGGAACGCTCGTCTCCTTGCCGTACAGCTCCTGGTTGAACCAGTTGCCCCAGCGGCCGATCGCCTGCGCGAAGGCGATGCCGGGAGCGACGGCGTCGGCGTACGCGGGAAGCGGGATGCCACGGCGGCGGCACCCGATCCACGCACCCAGCGCGCCGAGCGCGATCGCGCCCCAGATGCCGAGTCCGCCCTCCCAGATCTTGAAGGCGTCCACCCAGTCACGGCCCTCGCTGAAGTACAGCTCGTAGTCCGTGATCACGTGGTAGAGCCGACCGCCGATGAGGCCGAAGGGGACGGCCCAGACAGCGATGTCGGCCACCGTGCCGGTCCGCCCTCCCCGGGCGATCCAGCGCTTGTTGCCGAGCCAGACGGCTACGAAGACGCCGATGATGATGCAGAACGCGTAGCCGCGCAGCGGAATGGGGCCGAGGTGCAGCACACCGCGCGACGGGCTGGGAATGTAGGCAAGTTCCATGGCAGGGTCGACGCTACCGTGCCGGACACCGCCCACGGCAAGCAGCCCGGCAACGGGTCCATAACGTGCGGTGTCCCCCGGCCTGCCGACAGGCCGGGGGACACCGGGGCCGATGAGGGGCTCAGCCCTTGTTCTCGGCCTCCACCATCTGCTTCAGCTTGGCGGGGCTCATCGTCGGGTCCGAGTAGATGTTCTTGCCGCCGAACAGCACGGTCGGCGTGCCGGTGAGGCCGCCGCTCTGGAAGGCGCTGTTCGACTTCACGACCCAGCTGTTGTGCGTGCCGTCGTTGACGCACTTCCGGAAGGCCGGGGTGTCCAGGCCGTCGACCTTGCCCGCCAACTCGATGAGCTTGCTGTTCTCGGCGAAGGCGTCGTCGGTCTCGCTGGGCTGGTTCTCGTACAGCACGTCGTGGTACGCGGTGAACTTTCCGGCGTCCTGGGCGCAGGCCGCGGCGTTGGCGGCGCGGAGGGAGCCGCTGCCGCCCATTTTCCCGTCGATGAGGGTGACGAGGTGGTACTCGACCTTCAGTTGACCGGCGTCGACCAGCTCGTGGATCGTCGGGCGGTACTTCGTCTCGAAGATCTGGCAGGCCGGGCAGCGGAAGTCCTCCCACACCGTGAGGGTCGACTTGGCGCCGTCCTTGCCGACGGGGATCGCGAGGGCGTCCTTGCCGGTCGCTCCCGAGGGCGACACGACGGGGCCCGACGTGTCGCTCTTCTTTTCCTTGCCGGAGTTGGCGGCCAGCACGCCGACCACCGCAGCCAGGCCGAGGACGCAGACCACCGACGCCCCCACGATCAGCGCCCGTCGGCGCTTCTCCGCGGCTCTCTGCTTCTCTCGCTCGACCGCCAGCCGCTCGCGGGCGGTGCGCTTTCCGTCACGGTTCTTCTCGCTCACATCCGGCAGAACGAACCGGGGAGGCGCAACGCGCCTCCCCGGTCCCAGCTCCACCCGTTCGAGTGAGCGGATTGTCCGTTACGTGCCTGCACGGACTCCGCGTTCACGCCGTTCCGCGCACGCCCTTCGCCAGGTCGGCCGCGAGCGCCCGTACGGCTTCCAGGCCCGCCGCCTCGTCCGGCGCGTCCAGCATCCGCTTCACGAAGGCCGAGCCGACGATCACGCCGTCGGCGAAGCCGGCCACCTCGGCGGCCTGGGCGGCGTTGGAGACGCCGAGGCCGACGCAGACGGGCAGCTCGGTGGTGGCCTTGGTGCGCCGTACCAGGTCCTGGGCCTGGGCCCCGACCGACTCACGGGTGCCGGTGACGCCCATCAGCGAGGCCGCGTACACGAACCCGCTGCCCGCCGCGGTGATCTCGGCGAGCCGGGCGTCCTTGCTGCTCGGCGCGACGACGAAGACGGTCGCGAGGGCGTGCTTCTCGGCGTGCTCCCTCCACAGCGCCGACTCCTGGACCGGCAGGTCGGGCAGGATGCAGCCCGCCCCGCCCGCTTCCGCCAGCTCGGCGGTGAAGCGCTCGACGCCGTAGCGGTCGATCGGATTCCAGTACGTCATCACGAGGACGGGCTTGCCGGTCGCCTCGAACACCTCGCGGACCGTCCGCATGACGTCGGCGATCTTCACTCCGCCCCGCAGGGCGATGTCGTCGGCAGTTTGGATGACGGGACCGTCGAGGACGGGGTCGCTGTGCGGCAGACCGACCTCGACGATGTCCGCGCCGCCCTCGAAGACGGACTTGATGGCCGCGATGCCGCCGTCGACGGTCGGGAAGCCGGCCGGCAGGTACGCGATGAGGGCGGACCGTCCCTCCGCCTTCGCACCGGCGAGGGTGTCACTCAACAGCTGGATGTTGCCGCTCACTTGACGTCCCCCTCGATCTCGGCGGTGGCACTGTCGGCGTCCGCCTCGACGACGGCGTCGGCGCCGTTGTCGTACAGGCCGAAGTAACGGGCGGCCGTGTCCATGTCCTTGTCGCCGCGCCCGGACAGGTTGACGATGATCAGCCCGTCCTTGCCCAGCTCCTTGCCGACCTCCAGAGCCCCGGCGAGGGCGTGGGCACTCTCGATCGCCGGGATGATGCCCTCGGTACGCGACAGCAGGCGCAGGGCCTGCATGGCCGCGTCGTCGGTGACCGCGCGGTACTCGGCGCGGCCGCTGTCCTTGAGGTAGGAATGCTCGGGTCCGATGCCGGGGTAGTCGAGTCCGGCCGAGATCGAGTACGGCTCGGTGATCTGGCCCTCCTCGTCCTGGAGGACGTACGACCGCGACCCGTGCAGGATGCCGGGCTCACCGGCGGTCAGGGTCGCGGCGTGCTCCCCGGTCTCGACACCGTGCCCGGCCGGCTCACAGCCGATGAGGCGTACGCCGGTGTCCGGGATGAAGGCGTGGAAGAGACCGATGGCGTTCGAGCCGCCGCCGACGCAGGCGATGGCGGCGTCGGGGAGCCGTCCGGCGCGCTCCAGGATCTGCCGCCGGGCCTCGACCCCGATGACCCGGTGGAAGTCACGCACCATGGCCGGGAAGGGATGGGGCCCCGCGACGGTCCCGAAGAGGTAATGAGTGTGATCGACATTGGCGACCCAGTCCCGGAACGCCTCGTTGATGGCGTCCTTGAGGGTGCGGGAACCGGACTTCACGGCGATGACCTCGGCGCCGAGCATGCGCATGCGGGCGACGTTGAGGGCTTGCCGCTGGGTGTCGATCTCACCCATGTAGATGGTGCATTCGAGGCCGAAGAGTGCGCAGGCGGTGGCGGTGGCGACGCCGTGCTGGCCCGCGCCGGTCTCGGCGATGACGCGGGTCTTGCCCATCCGCTTGGTGAGGAGGGCCTGGCCGAGCACGTTGTTGATCTTGTGGGACCCGGTGTGGTTGAGGTCTTCCCGCTTGAGGAAGACGCGGGCGCCACCGGCGTGTTCGGCGAACCGGGGCACCTCGGTGAGTGAGCTCGGGCGCCCGGTGTAGTGGACGAGCAGGTCGTCGAGCTCGCGGGCGAACTCGGGGTCCGCCTTCGCCTTGTCGTACTCGACGGCGACCTCGTCCACGGCGGCGACCAGGGCCTCCGGGATGAACTTGCCGCCGAACGCGCCGAAGTAGCCCTCGGTGCTGGGTACTTGACCCTCCGGGTCGGGAATGAAGAACTCGCTGGGCATGCGGTTACCTCGCAGGGGCGACAGCCCCGGTTACAGGTCGGACAGGGTTCACGTTAGCCACGTACGCACACATCACGCCTCCAGCACCGGCCGGCCACCCCGCCGGCAACACCACCGACTTCCCCACCCATCCGCCCTCGCTGAAGACGAATGTCCCACCCAAGGGCAGGAGGCAGAGAGCCACCCGGCGACCACGGGCCACCCGACAGGGGCAAGGCCCGCGCCGACGCCCCGGCCACACAGCAGAGGCGAGGACTCACGCCCAGGGCTCGGCCACATGGCAGAGGCAACGGCTTGTGCCCATGGCCTCGGCCACGCGGCAAGGACGAAGGCTCGCGCCCGGAGCCCCGGCCACACGGCAGAGACAACGGCTTGTGCCCACGACCCCCGCCACACAGCAGAGGCTCCCGGCGGGAAGAGTCACCGCGCCGCGGTGTTCCCCATCGCTTGGAGGGCCACCGGCAGGTGGTTTCTCCCGCCGCGACGGCGAGCAGCCCCGCGGCGGTGATCGGCGGTGCCGAACCGGCCGGAAACACGTCGGGGAACCGGGCGAAGCCCGAGCCCCGCGGCGGAGCCGCGCCTACCCTCAGCAGGAGGGTGCGTCGACCGGCGGTGCCGGACCGGCTCAGCTCACCCGCAGGGTGGACTCGGCCAAAGGGAGCGCGAGCGCGCGTACGTGCTCGGGCCATCGCATGCCGTTGACCTGACCCGGCTCATCGCCGATGACATACCGAACCCGACGCCCGTGCACACGCCGCGCGGGCGCCCGGCAGCCGCGCGGACGGCAGCCGCGGGCAAGGCGGGCATAGGGATCCTGGGCCGCCGAAGCGCCCGGAAGCGGCGCGGCGGACCGCACACAGGGGCGCCCGGCGTACGAGTCCCCGCGGCCCAAGCCCGGCGCAGCCGCCCCTGCGCATGCCAGGCCCCCGTCGGGGCACAGGCCCGGACGGGTGACGGCGGCGGGGGGCGAGGCGGGCACCGGCGGGTCAGTCCCGGCCGTGGCGGAGCGCGGGATGGGCGCCGGCCGCGACGAGGTCAGAGACGGCCGTCTTCGGGTCGCGCCCGGTGACGAGCGACTCGCCCACCAGGACCGCGTCGGCGCCGGCGTTGGCGTACGCGATGAGGTCGTGCGGCCCGCGGACACCGGACTCGGCGATCTTGACGATGCCGGCCGGGATCTCGGGGGCGACACGGTCGAAGGTCGAGCGGTCGACCTTCAGCGTCTTCAGGTCGCGCGCGTTGACGCCGATCACCTTCGCACCGGCGTCCACCGCCCGCTCGACCTCGTCCTCGTCGTGCACCTCGACGAGCGGGGTGAGCCCGATGGACTCGGCACGCTCGATGAGGGACTCCAGGGCGGACTGATCCAACGCCGCGACGATCAGCAGCGCCAGGTCCGCACCGTACGCGCGGGCCTCCCACAGCTGGTACGACGTGACGATGAAGTCCTTGCGGAGGACAGGGATGTCCACGCGGGCGCGAACGGCCTCCAGGTCCGCGAGCGAGCCGCCGAAGCGGCGCTGCTCGGTGAGGACGGAGATGACGGCCGCGCCACCCGCCTCGTAGTCCGCGGCGAGCCCGGCCGGATCGGCGATCGCGGCGAGCGCGCCCTTGGACGGGCTGGAGCGCTTGACCTCACAGATGACCTTGACGCCGTCGCCGCGCAACGCGGCCACGCCGTCCTTGGCAGCCGGAGCCTTCGCCGCGCGCTCCTTGAGCTCGTCGAGGCTGACGCGCGCCTGCCGCTCCGCGAGGTCGGCACGGACTCCGTCGATGATCTCGTCGAGCACACTCACGCGAGCGGCCCCCTTCCCTGCGGTGGACAGTTGAAGCGGTTGAGCATCTGACCCGGGTTCACCGCCTCGGACGGTACAGACGGGTCACTGCGATGGTATCCGGAGGAAGGCGTAGCCCTCGCATCCGGTTGACGCCGGTCCCACTACCTGGACATTTGCCATGTGATCAAGGATGCAACCAGCCGCCGAACGGCAGGTTCCGGACAACGGTGAAGACGAACACCAGCGCTCCCACGCTCCACAGGTGGACCGGCCCGAGATCCAGCCGCACCGGCCGCCCCCGCACCGAACGGACCACCCAGACGGTCCACACCACCGCGAAGACCAGGTATCCCGCGACGGCGAGCGCGTTGTCGGTGAGCGCCGCCGCGAAGTCCCCGTGCACGAAGGCGTGCGCGCTGCGCAGACCGCCGCAGCCGGGGCAGTACACGCCCGTGAACCGCAGCAGCGGGCAGACGGGGTAGTGCCCCGGTTGATTCGGGTCGACGGCCCCGACGTACGCGAAGGCGCCGACGACGGCCGCGAGCAGCCCGCCGGGCACGGCGAGCCGCCGCAGCACGACAGGGGCCTCGGCCCGGATCACCCTCTGGGTTTCGGCGTTCACCCCACGCATTCTGCCCCTCCCCCGCGCGGCGCGCCCGTCGCGCACGTGCGAGAGGCGGCCCCGGCAGGTTGCCGGAGCCGCCTCTCACGAAGCCCTGGGAGCGGTCAGCTCTCGGCACCCACCGTCTCGCGGACCGCGGGCTGCGCCTGCGTGGTCTTCGGCTGGCCCAGGCCCGCCGCTCGCATCGCCATACCGACGACACCGCCGAGGAGGACGATGCCCATACCGGCCCAGAAGCCCACCGGGTTGGCCATCACCATGAAGGCACCCGCGACGCAGAAACCGATGAAGGCGATGATGACACCGGTCCAGGCGGCCGGGGTGTGTCCGTGGCTGCTGCCCGCCATGACTTGCTCCTCGTTGCTGTATGCGTGTGTGAGCCGGACGCTCACCATCCATTGTCCCGTACAAGCGCGTACGCCGTGAGCGGGGGTCTCCCCTCGCGCGCCGGTTCCGCGAAGTCACGACGAAAGTCCTGGGTCCGAGGGCCCTGGGGGCGACAGGAACTCAAGTCCCCTGGGCCAGTCTCTTGGGCCAGTCTCTTGGGCCCTGGCCGGATCCAGGTCCCGGCCGTGCCCAGGTCCGAACGGATCTAGGTCGCGGCCGGATCCGGCCCCGTCGGGTCCTCGCCGCGGTCGAGCGCCTTCCAGAGGTCCTCGGGGCGGTCCGGGTCGACCGGCTTGGCCTTGCGCGGCCGGGGCGTCCCGTCGCGCTCGTAGCGGCCCGACATCGCGGGCCACAGCCGGCCGTAGCGCAGCGCGAGCAGTCCGGCGAGGAGGATCAGCGCCCCGCCCGCGGCCGCGACGTACGGCCAGGCGGTGTGGCTGAGCGCCTCCGCGGTGGCGGCGGTGTTGCCGGACGCCGCCGCGGCCTTCTCGTCGAGCGCGGAGCTGTCGCTCGCGCCGAGCACGGCCGCGACGACCGTGCCCGCGCCGGAGAGCGCGAGCAGCCCGGAGACCAGGAGGCGGCCGGAGCGGCGTACGGCGAAGACGGCGACCAGCGCGGCGAGGCCCACTATGGCGAGCGCCGCGGGCACGCCCGTGACGTCGCTGCCCTTGGCGGTCAGCGGGAAGTCGCCGCCGGCCACCGTCGCGGTGCCCTCCGACCAGCTCTGCCGGGTGGACAGCAGGGCCACGGCCGCGCCGAGCGCGCCGCAGAGCAGGGCGACGGCGAGGCTGCGGCGGCCGGACCGGGCGGGTCCGGCGGCGTCGGATCGGGGGTGAGGTGCAGCAGTCACGTACCCCATAATCGCCTGAACCCCGGGCGAACCGTCACCCGGGGTTCACGTGAGCCTCGTCCTATTGCCCGCAGTCCGTGCGGCACGGGGGCCGGCCGCCCGGGCTCAACTGCCCGAAGTCGTACGACATCGGGGACGACCGCCCAGGCTCAACCGCGCGAAGTCCGGCTGCCGAGTGCCTACTGCCCGAGCCGGTTCGCCGTGTGCACCGCGCGCAGGACCGCAGCCGCCTTGTTGCGGCATTCGTTGTCCTCCGCGACGGGGTCGGAGTCGGCGACGATTCCGGCGCCTGCCTGGACGTACGCGGTGCCGTCGCGCAGCAGGGCCGTACGGATGGCGATGGCGGTGTCGGAGTCGCCCGCGAAGTCCAGGTAACCCACGCAGCCGCCGTACAACCCCCGCCTGGACGGCTCCAGTTCGTCGATGATCTGCATCGCGCGCGGCTTGGGGGCGCCGGAGAGGGTGCCGGCCGGGAAGCAGGCCGTGAGGACGTCGAAGGCTGTACGGCCCGCCGCGACCCGCCCGGTGACCGTCGAGACAATGTGCATCACGTGCGAGTACCGCTCGATGGACATGAAGTCGACGACCTCGACGGAGCCCGGCTCGCAGACCCGGCCGAGGTCGTTGCGTCCCAGGTCGACGAGCATCAGGTGCTCGGCGCGCTCCTTGGGGTCGGCGATCAGTTCGTCGGCGAGGGCCTGGTCCTCCTGGACGGTGGCGCCGCGCGGCCGGGTGCCCGCGATGGGGTGCACCATCGCCTGCCCGTCCTCGACCTTGACCAGGGCCTCCGGGGACGAACCGACGACATCGAAACCGTCGAAGCGGAAGAGGTACATGTACGGCGACGGATTGGTCGCCCGCAGGACCCTGTACACGTCCAGCGCGCTTGCCGTGCACGGCGTTTCGAAGCGCTGGGAGGGGACGACCTGGAAGGCCTCGCCCGCCCGGATGCGCTCCTTGATGTCCTCGACGGCGTCCTGGAAGTCGGGGCCGCCCCAGAGCGCGGTGTACTCGGGGAGTTCGGAGGGCGGCAGCGCGGCCGGGGGCTGCGAGACCGCGCGCGAGAGGTCGGCCTCCATGGCGTCGAGGCGGGCGACGGCGTCCGCGTAGGCCTCGTCGACGCCCGTGTCGAGGTCGTTGTGGTTGATCGCGTTGGCGATCAGCTGGACCGAGCCCTCCCAGTGGTCCATGACCGCCAGGTCGCTGGTGAGCAGCATGGTCAGCTCGGGGATCTTGAGGTCGTCCCGGTCGCCGGGGCCGATCTTCTCCAGGCGGCGCACGATGTCGTAGCCGAGATAGCCGACCATGCCGCCAGTGAACGGGGGCAGGCCCTCGCCGTGCGGCGTGTGCAGTGCCTCGATGGTGGCGCGCAGGGCCGCGAGCGGATCGCCGTCGACGGGGACGCCTACGGGAGGCGTCCCGAGCCAGTGTGCCTGCCCGTCGCGCTCCGTGAGGGTCGCGGCGGAGCGGACGCCCACGAAGGAGTAGCGGGACCAGGAGCGGCCGTTCTCCGCGGATTCCAGGAGGAAGGTGCCGGGGCGCTCGGCGGCGAGCTTGCGGTAGAGCGCGACCGGCGTGTCGCCGTCCGCGAGGAGCTTGCGGCTGACGGGGATCACGCGGCGATCGGTGGCCAGCTTGCGGAACGTCTCGAGGTCCATGGCGGCTGACCTTACTGATCCAGTGACGGTACGTCCGACACGGCTTCCCCTCGTACGCCGGGATCGGCGTCCTTGAGGAGCGCGTCGGCGTCTTTGAGCAGCACATCGGCGTCGAAGCAGGTGCGGGCGCCGGTGTGGCAGGCGGCGCCCACCTGGTCGACCTGCACGAGGACGGTGTCGGCGTCGCAGTCCAGGGCCACGGACTTCACGTGCTGGACGTGGCCGGATGTGTCGCCCTTGACCCAGTACTCCTGGCGGCTGCGCGACCAGTAGGTGCAGCGGCCCGTGGTGAGCGTGCGATGCAGCGCCTCGTCGTCCATCCAGCCGAGCATCAGCACCTCGCCGGTGTCGTACTGCTGGGCGATGGCGGGGACGAGCCCGTCGGCGCTGCGCCTGAGGCGCGCGGCGATCTCGGGGTCCAGGCTGCTGGGCCTGCTGGGCGGAGGCGTGCTGGTCATGGATGCCATTGTGCCGCGCTGCCCGGACGTACCCCGCAGTTGTCCACAGGCCGGACCCCAGCCGGACCCCACTGCCCTCCCCAGGCGGGGTCCCTGCCGTCGTCCACCGGCAA
This sequence comes from Streptomyces sp. NPDC001530, assembly GCF_042894545.1. Classification (NCBI taxonomy): domain Bacteria; kingdom Bacillati; phylum Actinomycetota; class Actinomycetes; order Kitasatosporales; family Streptomycetaceae; genus Streptomyces; species Streptomyces sp. NPDC001530. Next base: position 166,365 of record NZ_JBIAVS010000019.1, on the reverse strand, counting down.
GAGCCCGGCGGTCTCCACTGGGCGGACCGATGGGGCGGTCGTAGGCTGATTGTCATGTCGACCCATGCCAAGCGTGAACGACTCCTCCTCGCCGATCTGTTGGAAGCCGTGGGACCGGATGCCCCGACCCTGTGCGAGGGCTGGAACACCCGGGATCTCGCCGCGCACGTGGTGGTGCGCGAGCGCCGCGCCGACGCCGCCGGCGGCATTCTGATCAAGCAGCTCGCACCACGCCTGGAGCGGGTGATGGCGGAGTTCGCGGAGAAGCCGTACGAGGAGCTGATCCAGCTGATCCGTACGGGTCCGCCGCGCTTCTCGCCCTTCTCGCTGAAGCAGATCGACGAGGCGTCCAACACGATCGAGTTCTACGTCCACACCGAGGACGTGCGGCGCGCACAGCCCGACTGGACGCCGCGCGAGCTGGACCCGGTCTTCCAGGACGCCCTCTGGTCCCGGCTGGAGCGCACGGCCCGGCTGACCGGCCGCGGCGCCCCGACCGGCCTCGTGCTGCGCCGCCCGGACGGCCAGACGGCGGTCGCGCACAGGGGCACGCCGGTCGTGACGGTGACCGGCGAGCCCTCGGAGCTGCTGCTGTTCGCGTACGGGCGGCAGAAGGTGGCCGACGTGGAGCTGGAGGGCGACAAGGACGCGATCGCGACGCTGCACGAGACGAAGCAGCTGGGGCTCTGAGCGGCCTTCTCAGCGGGGCAGCTCGGCGCGGCGCAGGTCGCGGACGCACAGGGCGAGGACCCCGCCGAGGCCGCAGACCGCGGCGCTGGTGACGAAGACGGGGCCGGTGCCCCACCAGCCGATCGCGGCGGCGGTCAGCGGCATGCTGAGCGGGGCGAGGCCCAGACTGACGATGCCGGCGACGGCGCTGACCCGGCCCAGGTAGGCGGGGTCCGCCTGGGTCTGCAGCAGCGCACCGCACAGGGCGCCGCTGAGCCCCGCGAGCAGCCCGACGAGCAGGGCGACCCCGATGGCCGCGGCGACATTCGGTACGAAGGCGAGCGCGCCGATCGCGACCGAGCCCCCCAGGATCGTCACCGCGGCCAGGCGTCCCGCGTGCGGCAGCCGTCCCCGCATGGTCAGCAGCAGCGCGGCGACCCCGGCGCCGGTCCCGAACCCGGCGAGCACCCAGCCCATCCCCGACGCGCCCCAGCCGCGCCGGTCGGCCAGCAGGGTCAGGCCCACGTTCAGCGGTCCGACGAAGCCGAGGTCGCCGAGCGCGATGGCGGCGATGAGCGGGGCGAGGACGCGGTGGCGCCGGATGTAGCGCAGCCCGTCACGGAGATCCCGCCAGGCGGGAGCCCCGGCGGCCTTCCCCGCCACGGCGCCCGCACCGTCCTCGCCGACGGCCACACGCACGTGCCGCTCGTCCTCTACGGCGCGGTCAGCGGCCACACGCGCGTGCGCCCCAGCGACGCGGTCGGCGGCCACACGCGCGTGCCCCTCGGCCGCGCCTGCCCCGCCCACCCCGTCGTCCGCGACGTCCACGCCGTCGACGTCGTGCGCGTCGTCCACGTCGTGCGCGGGCAGCTCCCGCATCCGTACGGAGATCAGCAGCGGCACGGAAATCGCGATCAGCATCCCCGCGAGCCCGAATGCCGCCGCCGCGCCGCCGAGCGCCACGCCGAGGCCGCCGAGCGGTGCGCCGACCACGTTGGCGAAGCGGATCGCGAGGCCCCGCATCCCCTGCACCCGGGCGAGTTGGTCCCGGCTCGTGACGCGGGCCGGAAGGGCGCCCACGGCGGGCATGAAGACCGCGTCGACGGTGCCGAAGACGATGGAGACCAGGGTCAGCAGCCACAGCCCGGGACCGGCCGCGAACAGCACCGCGGCCACCGCGAGGACGGCCGCACAGCGCACGACGTCGCTGCCGATGACGACCCTCCGCGGCCCGAACCGGTCGGCGACCACGCCTCCGCCCAGCATCAGCAAGGCCCGGGGCACGGCGCTCACGGTCATCACGAGCCCGGCCTGCGTGGGCGTTCCAGACTGCACGGCCGCCCAGGACAGCGCGATGTAGTAGACATTGTCGCCGATCATCGACGAGGTGTAGGCGCCGAGCCAGCGCAGCACGTTCCCGTCGCGGTGGGCGGGTCTGGCGGCGGAGGCAGGGGCCGAGGGTATGACGGTCGCGGTCACGCAGCGCGTCCTCTCAGGGGCGGAACGGGAAGCCGTACACGTGCAGCGCGACGTTTTCGCGCCCTTGGGTCTCACCGGCGGCCTCGCGGGCGCGCCCTTCCTCGTCGTACTTCTTGAGCAGGTCGTGCATGTCCTTTTTCAGGTCGGCCAGTTCGGAGGCCGTCAGCCGCAGCAGGGACTCGGAGTCGCCCGCGGCTTCGTTCCACTCGGCGCCCCAGTGGGCCCGTTCGTCGAGGTAGGTGCGGTAGAGCTCACTGCGCTGCTCCTGGAAGAGCCGGGACGCCGCCAGGTGTGCCGCCACCTTCTCCGGCGCGTCCTGGAAGTCCTCGTCGCGGACGGTCACACCGTCCGACGCGGGCTGCCACCACCGCTCCCGCCCGTCCCCACTGCGCGGCTCGGCCTCCTCGATCAGCCCGTGCTCGGCGAGCTTGCGCAGGTGATAGCTGACCAGCGACGGGGCCTCGTCGACCAGTTCGCCGAGCTGCGAGGCGGTCGCGGCCTCGGTCACGAACAGCGCCCGGTACAGCTTCATCCGCAACGGATGGGCGAGCGCCTTGAGCGTGCCCAGGTCCGTGATCCGGCGGTTCTCCTTGCTTGCCATGCCCTCACGCTAGATATGAAAGAAAAGTTGCGCAACTAAAATTGCGCAACTTCTCTTTCGTATCTCCTCGGAGCAAAGCCCCGGCCACCCAGTGACCGGGGCTCAGCGACACCCCTCAATGACGGCAGATCTCAATGACGGCAGACCTCAGCGAACGGGATGCCCCGCCCCCCGCAACGTCTCCTTCACTTCACCGATCCGCAGATCCCCGAAGTGGAAGACGGACGCGGCGAGCACCGCGTCGGCACCCGCGGCGATGGCCGGCGGGAAGTCGGCAAGCCGTCCCGCGCCGCCGCTGGCGATGAGCGGCACGGTCACGTGCTTGCGTACGGCCTCGATCATCTCGATGTCGTAGCCGTCCTTCGTGCCGTCCGCGTCCATCGAGTTGAGAAGGATCTCGCCCGCGCCCAGCTCGGCGGCCCGGTGCGCCCACTCGACCGCGTCGATACCGGTGCCCTTGCGGCCGCCGTGGGTCGTCACCTCGAAGCTGCCCGAAGGAGTCCGGCGCGCGTCCACCGACAGCACCAGCACCTGCCGCCCGAACCGCTCGGCGATCTCACGGATGAGATCCGGCCGGGCGATCGCCGCCGTGTTGACCCCGACCTTGTCGGCGCCCGCCCGCAGCAGCTTGTCCACGTCCTCGGCGGTGCGTACGCCGCCGCCGACCGTCAGCGGGATGAAGACCTGCTCGGCCGTACGGCGCACCACGTCGTACGTGGTCTCGCGGTTGCCGGAGGACGCCGTGATGTCCAGGAAGGTCAGCTCGTCGGCGCCCTCGGCGTCGTACACCTTGGCCATCTCGACGGGGTCGCCCGCGTCGCGCAGGTTCTGGAAGTTGACGCCCTTGACGACCCGGCCGTTGTCCACGTCCAGGCAGGGGATGACTCGGACCGCGAGGGTCATGACTGCAACTCTCCTCGGTACGCCTCCACCTCGACCTCGACCACCAGGCGCGGGTCCACGAGACCGGAGACGATGATCATGGATGCGGCGGGACGGACGGAGTCGAACAGCTCCTTGTGGGCGCGTCCGACCTCCTCCACGTCCCGGGCATGGGTGATGTACATGCGCGTACGGACGACGTCGTCGCGGCCGAGGCCCAGCTGCTCCAGCGCGTTGAACGCGGCGTTGAAGGAGTTGACCGCCTGCTCGTACGGGTCGCCGCCGACGATCGCTCCGTCGATCACGGAGGTGCAGCCGGAGACCAGCACCAGGCCGTTCGGCAGCTCCACCGCGCGGGAGCAGCCGAAGGCGTCCTCCCAGGGCGCGCCGGTGGAGACACGTCGTACGTCGCTCACTTGGCTACCGCCTCCAGGGCCTCTTCCAGCGTGAACGCCTTGGCGTACAGGGCCTTTCCGACGATCGAGCCCTCGACGCCCAGCGGGACCAGTTCCGCGATGGCGCGCAGGTCGTCCAGGGAGGACACCCCGCCGGACGCCACCACCGGGCGGTCCGTCGACGCGCAGACGTTCTTCAGCAGCTCCAGGTTCGGACCCTGCAGCGTGCCGTCTTTGGCGATGTCCGTGACGACGTACCGCGCGCAGCCCTCGGAGTTGAGGCGCTCCAGCGTCTCGTAGAGGTCGCCGCCGTCGCGGGTCCAGCCGCGGCCGCGCAGGGTCGTACCGCGTACGTCGAGGCCGACCGCGATCTTGTCGCCGTGCTCGGCGATGACCTTGGCGACCCACTCGGGGGTCTCCAGGGCGGCGGTGCCGAGGTTCACGCGGGTGCAGCCGGTGGCCAGGGCCGCCGCGAGAGAAGCGTCGTCACGGATACCGCCGGACAGTTCCACCTTGATGTCCATCGCCTTGGTGACCTCGGCGATCAGGTCCCTGTTGTCGCCGGTGCCGAACGCGGCGTCCAGGTCGACGAGGTGCAGCCACTCGGCGCCCGCGCTCTGCCAGGCGAGGGCGGCCTCCAGCGGGGAGCCGTACGAGGTCTCCGTACCGGACTCGCCGTGCACCAGGCGGACGGCCTGGCCGTCGCGGACGTCGACGGCGGGGAGGAGTTCGAGCTTGCTCACAGTGTTCCGATCCAGTTGGTGAGGAGCTGGGCTCCGGCGTCGCCGGACTTCTCGGGGTGGAACTGTGTGGCCCACAGGGCGTTGTTCTCGACGGCCGCCACGAAGGGCTTGCCGTGTGTGGACCAGGTGACCAGGGGCGCCCGCATCGCCGGGTTCGCGACTTCGAGGGACCAGTCGTGGACGGCGTACGAGTGGACGAAGTAGAAGCGCGCGTCGGCGTCGAGCCCCGCGAAGAGCTGCGAGCCGGCCGGCGCCTCGACCGTGTTCCAGCCCATGTGGGGCACGATGTCGGCTTGGAGCGGCGCGACCGTGCCGGGCCACTCGTCGAGGCCCTCGGTCTCCACGCCGTGCTCGATGCCGCGCGCGAAGAGGATCTGCATGCCGACGCAGATGCCCATGACCGGGCGGCCACCGGAGAGACGGCGGTCGATGATCCAGTCACCGCGCGCTTCCTTGAGGCCCTTCATGCAGGCGGCGAAGGCACCGACGCCCGGCACGAGCAGCCCGTCCGCGTTCATGGCCTTGTCGAAGTCGCGCGTTATCTCGACCTCGGCGCCCGCGCGCGCGAGGGCACGCTCGGCGGAGCGGACGTTTCCGAAGCCGTAGTCGAAGACGACGACGTTCTTGGGTGCGCTCAATTCCACACCTCCAGCCTCAAGACGCCCGCGACGAGACACATCGCCGCGCCGATGGAGAGCAGCACGATGAGGCTCTTGGGCATCTGCTGCTTGACGAAGGAGTAGACGCCGCCGAGGAGGAAGAGTCCGACGACGATCAGGATGGTCGACAGGCCGGTCACAGCGCGCCCTTCGTGGAGGGGAGGATGCCGGCGGCGCGCGGGTCGCGCTCGGAGGCGTAGCGAAGGGCGCGGGCCAGCGCCTTGAACTGGCACTCCACGATGTGGTGCGCGTTGCGCCCGTAGGGCACGTGCACGTGCAGGGCGATCTGGGCCTGGGCGACGAAGGACTCCAGGATGTGCCGGGTCATCGTCGTGTCGTACTCGCCGATCATCGGCGCCATGTTCTCGGGCTCGGTGTGCACGAGGTACGGGCGGCCGGAGAGGTCGACCGTCACCTGGGCGAGGGACTCGTCCAGCGGGACCGTGCAGTTGCCGAATCGATAAATCCCCACCTTGTCGCCGAGCGCCTGCTTGAAGGCGGCGCCCAGCGCGAGGGCGGTGTCCTCGATGGTGTGGTGCGAGTCGATGTGCAGGTCGCCCTCGGTCTTCACGGTCAGGTCGAACAGACCGTGCCGGCCGAGCTGGTCGAGCATGTGGTCGTAGAAGCCGACGCCTGTCGACACATCCACCTTGCCGGTCCCGTCGAGATCTATCTCGACGAGGACCGACGTCTCCTTGGTCGTCCGTTCCACACGTCCTACGCGGCTCATGTGCTCTGCTCCTTCTTCAACTCACGTACCGCGTCGAGGAACGCGTCGTTCTCTTCCGGGGTTCCGGCGGAGACTCGCAGCCACCCCGGTACGCCGTTGTCCCGGACCAGGACGCCCCGGTCGAGGATCTTCTGCCAGGCCTCGTGCGCGTCGGTGAATCGCCCGAACTGCACGAAGTTCGCGTCGGACTCGGTCACTTCGTACCCGATCGCGCGCAGCTCGGCGACGAGCCGGTCGCGCTCGGCCTTCAGCTGCTCCACATACCCCAGCAGCGTGTCGGTGTGCTCCAGGGCGGCCAGCGCCGTGGCCTGCGCGACGGCCGACAGGTGGTACGGCAGCCGTACGAGCTGGACCGCGTCCACGACGGCGGGGTGCGCGGCGAGATAGCCGAGGCGGAGCCCGGCCGCCCCGAAGGCCTTGGACATGGTCCGCGAGACGACGAGATTCGGCCGACCTTCGAGCAGCGGCAGCAGCGAGTCACCGTGGCTGAACTCGATGTACGCCTCGTCCACGACCACCATCGACGGCTTCGCCGCCTGCGCGGCCTCGTACAGCGCGAGGACCGTCTCGGGCGGCACCGCGTTGCCCGTGGGGTTGTTGGGGGTGGTGATGAAGACGACGTCCGGCCGGTGCTCGGCGATGGCCCGCGCGGCGGCGGCGACGTCGAGCGTGAAGTCCTCGTTGCGGGGACCCGAGATCCAGCCGGTCCCCGTGCCGCGCGCGATGAGCGCGTGCATCGAGTACGACGGCTCGAAACCGATCGCCGTACGGCCCGGTCCGCCGAAGGTCTGCAGCAGCTGCTGGATGACCTCGTTGGAGCCGTTGGCCGCCCAGACGTTCTCGATACCGACCCGGTGCTTGCCAGTCTTCGTCAGGTACTCGGCGAGCTTCGTGCGCAGCTCGACGGCGTCCCGGTCCGGGTAGCGGTTGAGGTTGCGGGCGGCCTCGCGCACCCGCTCGGCGATCCGCTCGACGAGCGGTTCGGGCAGCGGATAGGGGTTCTCGTTGGTGTTCAGCCGTACGGGGACGTCGAGTTGGGGCGCGCCATAGGGGGACTTGCCGCGCAGCTCGTCCCGTACGGGGAGATCGTCGATTCCGAAGCTCACTTACCAGGCACCTTCCAACCGAACCGGGCCTTGATCGCCGCGCCGTGCGCGGGCAGATCCTCCGCCTCCGCCAGGGTCACCACGTGATGCGCCACGTCGGCCAGCGCGTCCTTCGTGTAGTCGACGATGTGGATGCCGCGCAGGAAGGACTGGACGGACAGGCCCGAGGAGTGGCAGGCGCAGCCGCCGGTGGGCAGGACGTGGTTGGAGCCCGCCGCGTAGTCGCCGAGCGAGACCGGCGCCCAGGGACCGACGAAGATCGCGCCCGCGTTCTTCACCCGGTCCGCGACCGCCGCCGCGTCCGCCGTCTGGATCTCCAGGTGCTCGGCGCCGTACGCGTCGACGACCCTGAGGCCCTCGTCCACGCCGTCGACGAGGACGATCGCGGACTGCTTGCCGTTCAGCGCCGGGACGATCCGGTCCTCGATGTGCTTGGTGGCCGCGACCTGCGGCTCCAGCTCCTTCGCGACGGCGTCCGCGAGCTGAGCGGAGTCCGTGACGAGGACGGCGGCGGCCAGCGGGTCGTGCTCGGCCTGGCTGATCAGGTCGGAGGCGACGTGCACCGGGTCGGCCGTCTCGTCCGCGAGGATCGCGATCTCGGTGGGACCGGCCTCGGCGTCGATGCCGATCTTGCCCGCGAAGTACCGCTTGGCGGCCGCGACCCAGATGTTTCCGGGACCGGTGACCATGTTGGCGGGCGGGCAGGACTCGGTGCCGTACGCGAACATCGCGACGGCCGTCGCACCGCCGGCCGCGTAGACCTCGTCGACGCCGAGCAGGGCGCAGGCGGCGAGGATCGTCGGGTGCGGCAGCCCGCCGAACTCGGCCTGGGCCGGGGAAGCAAGCGCAATGGACCCGACCCCGGCTTCCTGGGCCGGGACCACATTCATGATCACGGAGGAGGGGTAGACGGAGCGTCCGCCGGGCGCGTACAGCCCGACGCGCTCGACCGGAACCCACTTCTCGGTGACCGAGCCGCCCGGCACGACCTGGGTGGTGTGCGTCGTACGGCGCTGCTCGCGGTGGACCAGGCGGGCGCGGCGGATGGACTCCTCCAGGGCCGCGCGCACGGCCGGGTCGAGCTGCTCCAGGGCGTCGCTGAGCGCCTGGGCCGGAACCCGTACGGAATCGAGCCGCACGCCGTCGAATTTCTCCGCGTAGTCGATCAGCGCCGCGTCGCCCCGATGATGCACGGCCTCGCAGATCGGACGCACCTTCTCCAGGGCGGCCGAAACGTCGAAGTCGGCTCGGGGCAGCAGGTCGCGCAGGGCGGAGCCCTCGGGGAGGGCGTCGCCGCGCAGATCGATTCGGGAGATCACGGTCCCAATTCTCTCAGACGGCGATAAGACGCCGGACGGCTGTATCAATGGCTGATACAACGCCGGAACAGTGGCTGACACGACGCCGTGATCCGGCTGGCCACTGGCTGATACCGGCCACCTTCGGTTCCGCGGAAGATCCCCTTCACCAGTAGCGTTCGGGCCGTCACTGAGCGGGCATTGGACGGTTGTACGAAACCCGCGAGTAGCTGGGGAGGAAGGGAAGTGCCGTGACCGAGGGTGCCGGCATCCGCAGTGGGGACCTGCCGGACGAACTGACCGCCGCCGAGGCCGGGATGTGGCAGGCCTTCCGCAACGGCAGCGTGTACGACCTGCGCAGCGGGGACACGACCGTCGACGATCCGCACGGGGGCCATCCCTGGGGCCCCGAGCGCAGCGTCCGGGCACGGATCGTGGCATGGCTGCTGCTCGACGGCCCGCCCGCGCTCCAGGGCCGTGTCTCCTCCCTGAAGCTGACCGGCGTGCAGATCACCGACGTTCTCGATCTCGCGGGCGGCACCGTGGTGCCGTACGTCGAGCTGAAGGGGTGCCGGTTCGAGAAGGAGATCCTGCTGCCGGAGGCCCGGTTCCAGACCGTGCGCCTGGTCGACTGCTCGGTGCCGCGCCTGGAGGCGGCCCGGGTGCACACCGAGGGCGATCTGCATCTGCCGCGCTGCCGGTTCCACAACGGCGTACGGCTGACCGACGCGCACATCGGCACGGATCTGCTGCTCAACCAGGCCGTGGTCTACCGGGACCGGCGCGGGCGTTCGATCACCGGCGACGGCATGACCGTGGGGCAGGACCTGCAGGCCGAGATGCTGGAGTCGCACGGCGAGCTGAGCCTGCGCGGCGCCACCGTCGGCGTCTCGCTCAGTCTGCGCGGCAGCAAGCTGGTCAACCCGTACACGCGCCTGGCCCTGAACGCCCCCCAGCTCACCGTCAACCGCACGCTCTACATGACCCCCGCGGGCGTCGGCAATCCGCTGCTGACCAGCGGCACGACCCCGGCGCGCGGCACGCTGGTGCAGCGGTTCGAGTGCCAGGGCGGGATCCGGCTGGACGACGGGCGGTTCGGGGACGCGGTCGACTTCGACCGGGCCCGTTTCCTCTTCGACGACGACCAGGAGCTGTCGCTGCGCCGCGTACAGACGCCCGAGCTGCGTTTCCTCGGGGAGAGACCCGAGCGCGGCAGGGTCGTGCTGTCGGGCGCGCGGATCGTCAACCTGGTCGACCGGGCGACCAGCTGGCCGGGGCCCGGCAACCTGCACATGGGCGGCTTCAGTTACGAGAGCCTCGTGCCGCAGGGCGCGTTCCCGCTGACCCGGCGGCTGGAGTGGGTGGCGGCGGCGACCGCCGAGTACAACCCGGAGCCGTACGAGCTCCTCGCCACCGTGCTGCGCAACTCCGGCGAGGACGAGGACGCGCGCGAGGTGCTGCTCGCCAAGCAGCGCCGCCGCCGCGAGACCCTGCCGCTGGCCGCCAAGCTCTGGGGGTACGCGCAGGACTGGACGGTCGCCTACGGGTACCGGCCCGGGCGGGCCGCCCTGTGGATGGCGGTGCTGTGGGCGGCGACATCGATCGCCTTCTCGCACGCCAGCCATCCGCCGATGAACGGCGACGGGCATCCCCCGTGGAACGCCTCGCTGTTCGCCCTGGACCTGCTGCTGCCGGTCATCGACCTCGGCCAGGTCGGCTTCTGGCAGCTGAGCGGCGGCTGGCAATGGTTGGCTGCTGTGGTGATCCTCCTTGGCTGGGTCCTGGCGACGACGGTGGCGGCGGGGGCGACACGGCTGCTGCGGCGCAGCTAAGCCTTGTCCCGGCGGGCACAACCATTGGCTCATTTCAGGCGTCGTTACACCGCAACCAATAATTGCGGAACCATGACGGCGAGCGAGCCGGTCCGCGAGAGCGGCGCCGGTTCAGGCGCAGAGGAGGGCCACCATGGCACTGCTGCGCGCGTTCATCCGCACCGCACGGATGGCACGGAACATGTCGCGCCTCGCCGCCGGACTGCCCGCCGACGACGAGGTACTGCTCGACGCCCCGGACGAGCGCCTCGGTCCCGCGCTCGTCGCCGCGGGCCGCGGCGAGTACGGCCCCGCCGCCAAGCTGCTCGCCACCACGCGCGAGGCCGCCGAGTGGGAGAACCGCGACCGGTACGCGATGCGCCTCGCCGCCTTCGCGCGCTCCCGCGACGAGTGGCTCGAGGAGTGGCAGGGCGCCTGCCCGCACGACCCGGACGCGCGGCTCGTCAAGGCCGAGCTGGCGGTGCGCCGCGGCTGGGAGTCGCCCGCCCGCGTCGAGCTGCTGCGCCAGGTCGGCCCGCTGATCGTCGCCGCCGCCGCGGGCGATCCGCACGATCCGGTGCCGTGGCGGATCGCGCTCGACCACGCCCGCGGCACGCATGCCGGGCACAGCGAGTTCGAGAAGCTGTGGGGCGAGGCCGTACGGCGCTCCCCGCACCACTACGGCTGCCATGTGGCCGCCCTGCAGTACCTGTCGGCCGCCTGGTACGGCTCGCACCGCGAGTGCTTCGACTTCGCCGAACGGGCGGCGCAGGACGCGCTGCCCGGCTCCCTGGTGCAGGCGCTGCCGGTGCGCGCGGCCTTCGCGTATCTGACCGAGGGCGGAGGGGCCGCGGTGCCGCGCGAACGCCTCGACGCGGCGGCCGACCTCGCGATCGCGGTCTCCGCTACGTACGACGCGGCCGACGCCTGGCCCGCCGAGGTCCGCAACCTCCTCACGTACGTCCTGATCAGGCTGCAACGCTGGACGGACGCCCTGGAGCAGCTCCGCCTGATCGGCCCGTACGCCACGTCGTTCCCCTGGGACCGGGTGTCGGACGACCCGCTCGGCCAGTTCCTGGAACTGCGTGACGGCGTCCGTCTGGAGGTCGCCTCCGGCATGCCCCTGCATCCACGGAGTGGGCGCGACGGACGCGCCCGCTCCGGCGACCATTAGGCTTTCGCGTCGTGACCACCGTCCGGCTCCCGCTCTTCCCCCTGAACTCGGTGCTGTTCCCGGGGCTCGTGCTTCCTCTGAACGTGTTCGAGGAGCGTTATCGCGCCATGATGCGCGATCTGCTGAAGACCCCCGAGGACGAACCGCGCAGGTTCGCCGTCGTCGCCATCCGCGACGGCCACGAGGTCGCGCCCACCGCTCCCGGCATGCCGGACCAGACCGCCGTGCCCGAGCGCGGGCCCGCCGCCGGCTTCGGCGACGATCCGGCCAAGGCCTTCCACGAGGTGGGCTGCGTCGCGGACGCGGCGACCATCCGGGAGCGCGCCGACGGCAGCTTCGAGGTGCTGGCGACGGGCACGACGCGGGTGCGGCTGCTGTCCGTGGACGCCTCCGGCGCGTTCCTCACGGCCGAGCTGGAGGAGCTGGAGGAGGATCCGGGCGAGGAGGCGGGCGCACTCGCCGAGGGCGTCCTGCGGGCCTTCCGCCAGTACCAGAAGCGCCTGGCGGGCGCCCGTGAACGCTCCCTCTCCACCGGCGCGGAGCTGCCGGACGAACCGGCAGTGGTCTCCTACCTGGTCGCGGCCGCGGCGATGCTGGACATCCCGGCGAGACAACAGCTGCTGCAGGCCCCCGACACGGCCTCCCGCCTCCGCGAGGAGCTGAAACTCCTGCGCGCCGAGACCGCGATCATCCGTAGTCTGCCGTCGTTGCCGGCGTCGGACCTGACGCGCGGTCCGACGAGTCTCAACTGAGGCACTTTTCTCAACGGACGCATCTTTCGTAACTCTCGTATCCGAGAAGGCCCATGGCGAAGAAGTCGAAGAAGCAGCAGCAGTCCGGGGGCACGCCGGCGACCGTGGCGCTGACGGCGGCAGGCGTCCCGTACACGGTCCACTCCTACGAGCACGACCCGTCCCACCCCTCCTACGGCGAGGAGGCCGCCGAGGCGATGGGCGTGTCGCCGGACCGGGTCTTCAAGACCCTGGTGGCGGACGTGGACGGTTCCCTCGTGGTCGCCGTGGTGCCGGTGGCCGGCTCCCTGGACCTCAAGGCCCTGGCCACGGCGGTGGGCGGCAAGCGTGCGGCGATGGCGGACCCGGCGGCGGCCGAACGCACCACGGGCTACGTCCGCGGCGGCATCTCGCCTCTCGGCCAGCGCAAGAAGCTCCGCACGGTGCTGGACTCGTCGGCCCGGCTCCACACCACGATCTGCGTCTCGGCGGGCCGCCGGGGTCTGGAGGTCGAGCTCGCCCCCGCCGACCTTGCCGCCCTCACGGAAGCGGTGTCCGCGCCCGTCGCCCGTGCGTGACCCCTCGACGTCCGTCCCGTCCTCGGTTAAGTACGAGGGACATGTCGAAGAAAACGCGGAAACGCAAGTGGCGCACCAAGAAGGGCCGCTCCAACCACGGCAGGCGCCCGGCCTAGCCGTCCGCCCCCAAACCCCCGCTCCTCAAACGCCGGAGGGGCTGAACTTTTGCCGACCGGGGCTGGAAATCTTCAGCCCGTCCGGCGTTTGAGGACGAGCGCGAAGCGCGATAGCGGGGGTCTGGGGGCGGCAGCCCCCAGGTACGGGACGGGTAGGGGCGGAGGGGGCGAGAAAGCTCACCCAGCCGGAGGCGCGGGAGGCGCAGGCGTCCCGTACGGGCTCGCGTACGGATCCGGATCCCGGGGCCCGAAGAGGGCCGTAAGGCCGAGGTGGACGACCAGGCCCGCCACGGACCACGCCAGCAACGCGCCCTTCGCCCCCAGCTTCAGCGGCGCGGAAAAGGTAACCCCCTTGCCGACAGCCTTCGCGTGAGCGACCACGTCCTGCGTGGGCCCGAGCCAGATCCCGACCCGCCAGGCAAGCAGCGATCCGAGCAGCCCTCCCACAGCGAGCGCGACGACCAGCGGCACACCCCCACGCCGGCGCACCAGAAAGACCACCAGCGCACTCACGGCCCCGAAAGCCAACGCCAGCAGAGTGAACGTTCCATCGACCCCGATGGCCTGCTCCCCCTCGGTGTCCTTCAGATACACCGCACTGTCGTCCGCGATCAGCGGCACATGCGGCGCCAGCCACCACCACAGCACCCCGAGCAGCACCCCCGCGAGCGCCACCGCCGCCGTGATCACGGCGGCCTCCCGCACTTCGGTCTTCATCCCGGGGCCGTCCTGTCCATAGGAGGCTTCATACGCGGCCTGATACGGGGCGGGAGCCCCCTGCCCGGGAACGGGCGAGGCCTGCCAGGCATGGTGCGGGGACTGACTGTGCGGGGACTGACTGTGCGGAGACTGTTCATGCGGCGGCGGAGGCGGAGTCAACGGAGCGGTCACCCTGACATCGTGCCAGGCCCGGCTGTCCGCCGCGTCACCGGACGGCCGCCCGACGGTACGCCCAGGTCGCGAGCGCCAGCGAGGCCACCCCGACACCGGCGCAGACGGCCAGGTCACCGAGGACGGCGGCCCAGTCGGGGTGCGGCCCGAAGGTGCGGGCGAAGGCCTCGACGCCATAGGTCGAGGGCAGCAGATCACGGCCGTACTGCACGACCGTGGGCAGCCGGTCCGCCGGCAGCACCCCCAGGAGCAGCGCCGCAGACATCCCCAACTGCCCGAGCAGCGTGGCGAGTTCGGGCCGCGGCGCGAGCAGCCCGAGCGCGGCCCCAAGCCCGGCGAGCGCGGCGCCCGCGAGCGGGATGACGGCGGCCAGCACCCACAGGTGGGCCATCGGCAGCCCGAAGAGTACGGAGCCGAAGACGGCGGTGGCGACGGTCCCGGGCACGGTGAACGACGCGTACGCGCCCGCGGCGCCGAGCACGACGGAGGCCGGCGGCACCGGCAGCGTCGCGTAGTGGTCGAGCCCGCCGCTGGCGCGCAGCTGCCCGAAGTACTGCGCGAGGAGGTTGAGGGCGACGAAGGCCACCACGAGGACCGAGGATCCGGCCACCACGGCCCGCGCCTCGCCCCCGCCGTCCACCACGCCCCGCATCAGGATCATGATTCCGACGGACTGGAAGGTGGCCACGAACAGCAGCGGGATCCGCGCGACGCGCGCCCGGGAGAGCTGCGCGCGGTACACGGCGGCCAGCGACGGCCACAGCCGCGCGCGCGGCCCCAGTTCCGCGGCATCGCCGGCGTCCTCGGCCACGGGCAGCGCACTGCCCGGCAGAACTCCAGCGGGTACGACACTCACGTCGAGCTGCTCCCCTTCACTTCGGCAGCCGTCCTGTTCCGGGCGCCCGCGGCCTCCCCCGGGCTGCCCACCACGCCTCGTACCTTACGTACGGTTTCCGCGTCCCACGTACTCACGCCTTCACCAGCCCCTGCGCATTGCCGCCGAGCGCGAGGTACACGTCCTCCAGGCTCGGCGTGGCCAGGGTGAAGTCGTCGAGGGCGGCGAAGGCGGCGCCTCCGGTGACCGTGGCGACGGCCGCGCGGGCCTCCTCGGGGGCGAGCCGCAGGGTCCAGCGGCGGCCGGACTCGACGGCGCGGGCGCGCAGGGCCGCGACCTCGGGGACATGGAGCGGAGCGCTCTCGCGCCAGACGAGTTCGACCCGCACCTCGCCCGCGACGCGCTCCTTCAGCCCGGCCGGGGTGTCGCAGGCGATGACGCGGCCCTTGTCGAGGACGGCGACCCGGTCGAGGACGGTCTCGGCCTCGATGACGTTGTGGGTGACGAGCAGGACGGTGGTGCCGTGTTCCGCGCGGCGCCGGTCGACGGCGGACCACACGGCGCGCCGGGCAACGGGGTCCATCCCGGTGGTCGGCTCGTCGAGGACGAGCAGTGGCCGCTCCCCCACGAGCGCGGCGGCGAAGCAGGCGAGCCTGCGCTGGCCGCCGGACAGCTTCTTCAGGGGGCGGGAGGCGAGCGGAGTGAGGCCCAGTTCGTCGAGTACGGCGTCCCGCTCGGCCCGCGCGTCGCGCAGGTCGAGGCCGCGCAGTCGTCCGGTCGTCTCGGCGGCGAGCGACACGGTCAGCTCGTCGAGGGCGGTGGACTCCTGGCCGAGGTAGGCGAGGATCCGCGCCGCCCGCTCCGGGTGGCGCACGATGTCGTGCCCGAGGATTTCCACGCTGCCGCTGTCAGGGCGCATGAGCCCGGTCAGCTGCCGTACGAGGGTCGATTTGCCCGCGCCGTTCGGCCCGAGCAGGCCGAAGATCTCGCCGCGCCGGATGTCCAGCCGTACCCCGTCGGTGGCGCGCACCTCGGGTGTCGCCGGGGTGCCGCGGCGTCCGCGGACCGCCGCATAGGTCTTGGTGAGACCCCGCACGGCGCACACGACATCGCCTCTGTGTCCGTTCCGGACTGCCTGTGCCGTGCGCGTACTCACGAAGGACGAGAGTACGGGGTCCGATGCCCCGTTATGCGCCCGGGGCCGTGGCTCAGCCCCCGGCGGAGGCATCCGCTCACTCTCCGGCAGGCGCGTGTTCCGCCGCCGTACGCACGTCGATCTCGCGCCAGAAGCCCGCCCGGATCGCGTACCGGTCGTGCTCGTCGATCTGGTCGTCCTTGTGCGCGAGCAGGCCGAAGCGGGCCGCGTAGCGCAGCAGTTCGCCGTCCACCCGGTGCGGAATCCGCGGGTACATCGTGGACAGCTTCTGCAGATGGCTCTGGTCGGTCAGGCGCTCCATCCAGCGGCGCGCGAAGACCTGTCCGACCTCGTACGGGTCGCCGCCGACCGTGGTGATGTCCTCCTCGCGGTCGGCCCACCGCTGCTCGGCGGAGGTGAGCTGGGCGAGCGTGGGCAGCGCGGCGGCCTCCGCGGACTCCTGGGCGCTCCCGGGCCGCTCGATCCAGCCCTTGTCGGAGGACCAGCGCAGCGTGGCGCTCGCGGGGTGCTGGGCGGCCTGGGTGCCGGGTCCGCGCAGCGCGGCCAGGTCCTTCGGCGTGGGGACGCCCTTGGGGGCGGGCACCCGCTCCTCGGCGCCGTTCTGCGACTCGGCGGCCGTGCGGTGTTCCGCCTCCTGCGGGGGCCGCTCGGCCGCCGTGGTGAGCGCCGACTCGGGCAGTGGCGCGGAGAGGATGGCGGCGATCTCGGGGCGCGGCGCGGGCGGCGGCGCGCAGATCCCGCCGAGTTCCTTGGCACGTACGGCCTTGGTGATCCAGGTCCGGTCGAGCACACGGCGCTCGTCGGCCTCGGCCACCAGGTCCTCGGACTGGTTGTAGTCGCCGTCGGCGGCCTGTACGGCCCACAGGTGTACGGCGACGCCGTGCTCCTTGGCGGCCATCATGCCCGGCAGCAGATCCCCGTCGCCGGTCACCAGGACCACGTCGGAGCAGGCGCGGTTGCGCGCCAGCTCGGTCAGTTCGGCGTGCATGGCGGCGTCGACGCCCTTCTGCGCCCACCGCCCGTCGCTACGGGTCAGGGCGCCGAGGCGCACCGTCACGCGCGGCATCACGCGCAGCCTGCGATGCTCCGGCTGCGGTACCCGGTCGGGCGCGCCGTCGAACCAGTAGATGCGCAGCAGGGGCCGCTCCGTGTCGGACTCGGCGCG
Organism: Streptomyces sp. NPDC001530; assembly: GCF_042894545.1. Classification (NCBI taxonomy): domain Bacteria; kingdom Bacillati; phylum Actinomycetota; class Actinomycetes; order Kitasatosporales; family Streptomycetaceae; genus Streptomyces; species Streptomyces sp. NPDC001530. The sequence goes on along the minus strand of NZ_JBIAVS010000019.1, from coordinate 149,346 downwards.
CTCGCGCAGGCCCTGGATGAGGGCGGCGTGGTCGACGGTGATCCGGGATCGAGAAGGCTCCCCGGCGAGGAGACTGGCAGCAGCCCCGAGCAGATACCCGGCGTCCACCAGGACGATGCAGCGGTCCACGCGATCCACCCTCTTTCCGGGAGGTTTGCTTCGGGCTTCCTTCGAGTCTGCCCGACCGCGCGGAGGTTAACGGCCGGAACTCGATCTTCGGCGTGGCGGATCGAGAGATCACCCTTCGACAGGGCTTATTACGCACGGTAATTCTCTGAAATGCGCCGGTTGTCAGCCTATGTGAATCTGGTCGCGGCCCTGGCCCCTAGATCCCCCCCAGGAGGCAGATCACCATGGCCAAGAACAAGAACCGCAAGCAGGGCACCGAGCAGAACCGCGCCTCGCAGGCCGAGCAGGCCCATGAGCAGGCGCCGCGGTCCTCGGCGGAGGCTCAGCAGTCGCCGATGACGCATGCGCAGGGCAGCCCCGCGGATGTTGCCCGTAAACAGCAGAAGCGCTTCGGCCACAACTAAGGCCCGGCGCACGGGCTGTTGAAGCCCAGACACACACCGAGGGGCGCATCCGTTGGCGGATGCGCCCCTCGCGTACATCTGTTGGCGGGTGTCAGCCCGCCGCTACGTGCCTCAGCCCGCCAGGCAGGACGGGCCCAGCAGCACCTTCAGGTCGCCGAAGAGCGCCGGATCCGGCTTCACGCGGTGCCGGTCGAGCCGCAGGACCGTCGTCTTGCGCGGGCCCTGGAGCTTGATGCGGACCTCGCTCTCGCCCTTGTGGTGGCTGAGGATCTCCCCGAGGCGGCTGACCATGGGCGGGGTGACCTTGACCGCCGGGATGGTGAGGATCACGGGTGCGTTGGTGCCCGCGTTCGACAGGTCGGGGACCTGGAGCTCCATCGCGACCAGGCGCGGCACGTCCTCGCGCTTGTCGAGGCGGCCCTTGACGAACACGACCGCGTCCTCGACGAGTTGGGTCGACACCAGCTGGTACGTCGCCGGGAAGAACATGCACTCGATGGAGCCCGCGAGGTCCTCCACCGTCGCGATCGCCCAGGCGTTGCCCTGTTTGGTCATCTTGCGCTGCAGGCCCGAGATGATGCCGCCGATCGTCACGACCGCGCCGTCCGCGTGCTCACCTCCGGTGAGCTGGGAGATGCCCGCGTCCGCCTTGTCGGACAGCACGTGCTCCAGGCCGAAGAGCGGGTGGTCGGAGACGTACAGACCGAGCATCTCCCGCTCCTGGGCGAGCAGATAGGCCTTGTCCCACTCCTCGGTCGTGAACTCGACGTCGAGTCCGAAGCCGGGCTCGCTCGTCTCCTCCTCGCCCATGCCGCCGAAGAGGTCGAACTGGCCCTCGGCCTCCTTGCGCTTGACCTGCACCACGTTGTCGATCATCGGCTCGAACTGCGCGGTGAGGCCCTTGCGGGTGTGTCCCATCGTGTCGAACGCGCCTGCCTTGATCAGCGATTCCGTGGTGCGCTTGTTGCAGGCGACGGCCTCGACCTTGTCGAGGTAGTCCGGGAAGGAGGCGTACTTCCCCTTGGCCTTGCGGCTCTTGATGATCGACTCGACCACGTTCGTACCGACGTTGCGGACGGCGGAGAGGCCGAAGAGGATCACGTCGTCGCCCTGCGCGGCGAAGTTCTGCTCCGACTCGTTGACGTTGGGCGGCAGCACCTTGATGCCCATGCGCCGGCACTCGTTCAGATAGATCGCGGACTTGTCCTTGTCGTCCTTGACCGAGGTGAGCAGGCCCGCCATGTACTCGGCGGGGTAGTTCGCCTTCAGGTAGGCGGTCCAGTACGAGACCAGGCCGTACGCGGCCGAGTGGGCCTTGTTGAAGGCGTAGCCGGCGAAGGGGACCAGCACGTCCCACAGGGCCTGGATGGCCTCGTCGCTGTAGCCGTTCTTCTGGGCGCCGGCCTGGAAGATGGTGAAGTTCTTCGCCAGCTCGTCGGGCTTCTTCTTGCCCATCACACGGCGCAGGATGTCGGCCTCGCCGAGCGAGTACCCGGCGATGATCTGGGCGGCCTTCTGCACCTGCTCCTGGTAGACGATCAGGCCGTAGGTGACCGCCAGGACCTCCTGGAGGGGCTCCTCCAGCTCCTTGTGGATCGGCGTGATCTCCTGCAGGCCGTTCTTGCGGAGCGCGTAGTTCGTGTGCGAGTCCATGCCCATCGGGCCGGGACGGTAGAGCGCCGAGACGGCGGAGATGTCTTCGAAGTTGTCGGGCTTCATCAGGCGCAGCAGCGAGCGCATGGGGCCGCCGTCGAACTGGAAGACGCCGAGCGTCTCGCCGCGCTGGAGCAGCTCGAAGGTCGTCGGATCGTCGAGCGGGAGGGCCAGCAGGTCGAGGTCGACGCCCTTGTTGGACTTCACCATCTTGACGGCGTCGTCCATGATCGTCAGGTTGCGCAGGCCGAGGAAGTCCATCTTCAGCAGGCCGAGCGACTCGCACTGCGGGTAGTCCCACTGCGTGATGGTCACGCCGTCCGTGTGCCGCACCCAGACCGGCGCGTGGTCGACGATGGGCTCGCTGGACATGATGACGCCGGCGGCGTGCACGCCCATCTGCCGGACCAGGCCCTCGACGCCCTTGGCGGTGTCGATGACCTTCTTCACGTCCGGCTCGTTCTCGTACATCGCCCGGATCTCGCCGGCCTCGCTGTAGCGCGGGTGCGAGGAGTCGGTGATGCCGCTGAGGTCGATGCCCTTGCCGAGGACGTCGGCGGGCATCGCCTTGGTGAGTCGGTCACCCATCGCGTACGGGTAGCCCAGCACACGCGCGGAGTCCTTGATCGCGTTCTTCGCCTTGATCTTGCCGTACGTGCCGATCATGGCGACCTTGTCGGCGCCGTACTTCTCTGTCACATACCTGATCACTTCGACGCGCCGACGCTCGTCGAAGTCGATGTCGACGTCGGGCATGGAGACGCGCTCGGGGTTCAGGAAGCGCTCGAAGATCAGACCGTGCGGGATCGGGTCGAGGTCGGTGATGCCCATGGCGTACGCGACGATCGAACCGGCCGCCGAGCCACGGCCCGGGCCCACGGCGATGCCCTGCTTCTTGGCCCACATGATGAAGTCGGCGACGACGAGGAAGTACCCCGGGAACCCCATCTGGATGATGACGTCCATCTCGTACTCGGCCTGCTTCTGGCGGTCCTCGGGAATGCCGCCCGGGAAGCGGCGCTCCATGCCCCGGCGGACCTCCTCCTGGAACCAGGTGACCTCGGTGTACCCCTCGGGGATGTCGAACTTCGGCATGAGGTTCTTCGCTTCGAACATGCCGGAGGTGTCGATCTGCTCGGCCACCAGGAGGGTGTTGGCACAGCCCTCCTGCCAGGCGTCCGAGGAGTCGATGGCGTACATCTCGTCCGTGGACTTCAGGTAGTAGCCGGTGCCGTCGAAGCGGAAACGGTCCGGGTCCGAGAGGTTCTTGCCGGTCTGGATGCACAGCAGAGCGTCGTGCGCGGTCGCCTCGTGGGCGTACGTGTAGTGCGAGTCGTTCGTCACCAGGGGCGGGATGCCGAGCTTCTTGCCGATCTCCAGGAGGCCGTCGCGGACCCGGCGCTCGATGTCGATGCCGTGGTCCATCAGCTCCAGGAAGTACCGGTCCTTGCCGAAGATGTCCTGGTACTCGGCGGCCGACTTCAGGGCCTCGTCGTACTGACCGAGGCGCAGCCGCGTCTGCAGCTCACCGGAGGGGCAGCCGGTGGAGGCGATGAGCCCCTCGGACCACTGGGAGATGGTCTCCTTGTCCATGCGCGGCCACTTCTGCAGCCAGCCCTCGGCGTATGCGTCCGAGGAGAGCCGGAAGAGGTTGTGCAGACCCGTCTTGTTGGCCGCCCAGATCGTCTTGTGCGTGTAACCACCCGAACCGGACACGTCGTCGCGCTTCTGGTGCGGCTGGCCCCACTGGATCTTGCGCTTGTTGCGCCGGGACTCCGGAGCGACGTACGCCTCGATGCCGATGATCGGAGTGACGCCCGACTTCTTGGCCGTGTGGAAGAAGTCGTACGCCCCGTGGAGGTTGCCGTGGTCGCTCATGGCGATGTGTGTCATGCCCATCTCGTTGCAGGCATTGAACATGTCCTTGAGCCGCGCGGCACCGTCCAGCAGCGAGTACTGGGTGTGGACGTGCAGGTGCGTGAACGGCGGCTTTGACACGGCTTCGGCCTCCAAGAAGAACAATCGTCGACAGGCTGCGGACAGTCTGGGGGGACAGCGTCGAAGTCTATGCCGGGCCACTGACACTCCGCGGGAGATCACACGTACCTTCATCCGGGGTACTCGGATCCCACGGCGTCGGCGTACCTTCGTCGACGGAATCCGGGCACTCCGGCGGTCTGTCGTCCGTTGGAAGTGGACGGACGGACCGCATGTCCCCGGGGACGGCGCGCCCGTCCCCCCATGTCACGCACCACCTGCACCAGGAGGCACCCAGCGATGTCGGTCCCGCAGCTCAGCGCCGAGCAACGCGGCGAGCAGATCCTCGCCGTCTTCGACACCGCCTTCGGCGAGCTCCTGGCCGCCGATCCGGCCGCGTTCCGCGTGAAGTTCCGCAAGATGGCGGCCTCCGCCTTCGCGTTCTACCGGGGCACGGCGGGCCTCTTCTACCACGACCTCGACCAGGAAAAGCGGGGCGGACCGTACCTGGACGAGCGGACCTCCCGGGTCTGGATCCACGGCGACCTGCACGCCGAGAACTTCGGCACGTACATGGACGCCCAGGGCCGCCTGATCTTCAATGTGAACGACTTCGACGAGGCGTACGTCGGCCCCTTCACCTGGGACCTCAAGCGCTTCGCGGCCTCCGTGGCGCTCATCGGGTACGCGAAGGCGCTCAGCGACGAGCAGATCACCGAGCTGGTCAAGGTGTACGCGGCCGCCTACCGCGAGCGCATCCACGCCCTCGCCACCGGCGCCAAGAGCGACGAGGTGCCGCCCTTCACGCTGGACACCGCCGAGGGCCCCCTGCTGGACGCGCTGCGCGACGCCCGCTCGCTGACCCGCTTCGGGCTGCTCGACTCGATGACCGAGATCCGTGACTTCGAGCGCCGCTTCGCGCCCGGCGGCGGCTCCATCGAGCTGGACGCGGCCACCCGCTACAAGGTGCTGGCGGCCTTCGACGGCTACCTGGAGACGCTGCCGGAGACGTCGCTGGCCCGCCCGGACTCGTACCGCGTGAAGGACGTCGTCGGCCGCCGCGGCATCGGCATCGGCTCGGCGGGCCTGCCGTCGTACAACATCCTTCTGGAGGGCCACAGCGACGCCCTGGAGAACGATGTCGTGATCTACATCAAGCAGGCCCAGACCCCGGCCGTCTCCCGGCACATCACGGACTCCGCGATCCGCGAGTACTTCCAGCACGAGGGCCACCGCACGGTGATCTCGCAGCGCGCGCTCCAGGCGCACGCCGACCCGTGGCTGGGCTGGACCGAGCTGGACGGCGCGGGCCAGCTGGTCGCCGAGGTGTCGCCGTACGCGGTGGACCTGGACTGGGGCGACATCGACGACACCGAGGAGATCGCCTCGGTCGTCGCCGACCTGGGCCGGGCCACGGCCACGATGCACGCGGCGGCGGACGACGAGAGCGGCCACTCGGAGCTGGTCCCGTTCTCCACGGAGCGGGCCATCGACGCGGCGATCGCCGGTGACGAGGACGGCTTCGCGGACCTCCTGGTGGACTTCGCGCACAGCTACGGCGCACGCGCGCGCGCCGACCACCAGATCTTCGTGGACCTGTTCCGCAACGGCCGGATCCCGGGCCTGTAAGGCCTCCTGCGGCGGTCTCACAACGCTCCCGTAACGCATAGGAACCCTTTAGGGGACCCTTACGGGAGCGCGTGGGAGACTCTCCTCCGCTATGGACATATCCGGGACCCAGCTCAGAGCCGTGCGCGCGGCGCTGTTCACGGCTGTCGTCGTGACGCTCTCCACCGCGTCGCACGTGCTGTTGTCCCGGGTTCCGCTGCCGCTGAGCACCGTGGCCGCGATCGCCGCCGCCGTCTTCGTCATCGCGTACGCGCTGGCCGGCCGCGAGCGCGGCTTCGGGCGGATCGCGGCCCTGCTGATCCCGCTGGAGCTGGCCGCCGACACCGTGTTCACCTCGGGCCAGCACGTCTGTTACGGCAGGACGGGCGGCCCGGTCGCGGGCCCGCTGCGCTCGGTCGGCTTCGACGTCCTGTGCGGCGGCAGCGTGGGCACCCCGCTGGCTCGGGTGACGGGGGGCCAGTCCGACCGTGCGGCGGTCCTGCTCGCGCACGCCGACCCGGCCGCCGCCTGGCTGCTGCTCGGCGCCCACGTCACGGTCGGCCTGCTCGCGGCCGCCTGGCTGCGCCGCGGCGAACGAGCCCTGGACCAGCTGCTGCGCGCGGTGGCCGCCTCGACCTTCCGGCCGCTGCTGATCGCGGTCGCCGCGGTGACCGTGCGGCTCGCTCCGGTCCGCCGGCTGCCGCGCACCGCGCGCCGGACGGCCACCGCCCGTACGCGCCTGTTCGTGCACTCCCTGGGACGGCGTGGACCGCCGTGCTCGGTCGCTTTCGCGTGAGTAAGCCCGCCTGAGCGACACCACCTGAGCACCAGCAGTCCCCCTTACGTATCCCGCGTACGGCATGTGCGCGTCCTCCATGGAGATCACCACTATGAGCAAGCGGAACAGTCAGGCGGCGAAGACGGCGGCCCGGGAGAAGCTGCGCCTCGAGCGCGAGCGCCAGGCCAAGCGCGACAAGATCAAGCGGCAGGCCGTCGTGGCCGGCTCGCTCGTCGCCGTCCTCGCGATAGCCGGCGGCATCGGCTACGCCGTCGTGCAGAACAACAAGCCCACCCACTGGGATTCCGCGAGGGACGACAAGGTCGTCGCGCCGGCCAACACCACGGGCACCAACGGGACGACCGTCGTCGTCGGCAAGAGCACCGCGAAGAAGACCCTGAAGCTCTACGAGGACCCGCGCTGCCCGATCTGCGCCCAGTTCGAGCAAACCGTGGGCCCGACCCTGAAGAAGGACTTCGACGCCGGCAAGTTCAAAATCCAGTACATCGGCGGCACGTTCCTCGACGGCGACTCCGACAAGAGCGGCAAGATTCAGATCGGCTCCCGCGGCGAAGGCTCCAAGAACGCGATGAGCGCCCTGGGCGCCGCGCTGAACGTGAGCCCGGAAGCCTTCCTGGAGTACAAGACCGCGCTCTACTCGGCGAAGTACCACCCCGAGGAGACGGACGACAAGTTCAAGAGCGACGACTACCTGATCAAGGTGGCCGACACGGTCGACGCCCTGAAGAACAACACCAAGTTCCAGAACGCGGTGAAGAACGGCACATACGACGCCTGGGCGTTGGCCATGTCCCAGACGTTCAACACGAACAAGGACGGCGTCGACGGCACGCCCAGCCTGGTGATGGACGGTAAGAAGCTCACCGGCTCCGACGGCAAGAACGCGCCGATGACGGTAGCCGAGTTCACCACGGCGATCGACGGGGCGCTCAAGGCCTGATCGGTCCAGAAGTCGAAGAGCGGGCGAACTTTTGTCAGTTCGCCCGCTCTTGGCGTGTACTGGTCGGTAACCTGATCGCTCGTGACCAGTCGTTTCAGATCATCCGACTCCTCGGGCGCCGTCAACTCCCGCGCCCCGCGCCGCCGTACGGTCGTCAAGGCCGCGGCCGCCACCGCCGTCCTCGCCGCCCCGCTCGCGGCCGCCCTGCCCGCCCGCGCCGCCGAGGCCCCCGCCTTCCTGCACGGTGTCGCCTCCGGCGATCCGCTGCCCGACGGCATTCTGCTGTGGACCAGGGTGACGCCCACCTCCGAGGCGATACCCGGCTCCGGGCTCGGCCCGGACATTGAGGTGAGCTGGACCGTCGCCAAGGACAAGGCGTTCAACTCCCTTGTCGCCAAGGGCTCCACGACCGCGACGGCCGCCTCCGACCACACCGTCAAGGCGGACATCCGCGGTCTGGAACCCGCCACCGACTACTGGTTCCGCTTCTCCGCCGGGGGCATCGACTCCCCCGTCGCCCGCACCCGCACCGCCCCGGCCGCCGACGCCTCCGTGGCCGGTCTGCGCTTCGGAGTGGTCTCCTGCGCCAACTGGGAGGCGGGCTACTTCTCCCCCTACCGCCACCTGGCCGCGCGCGGCGACCTGGACGCCTGGCTGCACCTGGGCGACTACATCTACGAGTACAAGTCCGGTGAGTACGCGGCGCGCGGCACGGTCGTACGGCCGCACGCCCCCGCGAACGAGATCCTCACCCTCGCCGACTACCGCACCCGGCACGGCCGTTACAAGACCGACCCGGATCTGCAGGCGCTCCACCACAAGGCCCCTGTCGTCGCCATCTGGGACGACCACGAGTTCGCCGACAACGCCTGGTCGGGCGGCGCGGTGAACCACACCGAGGGCGCCGAGGGCACCTGGACGGCCCGTCAGGCCGCCGCGAAGCAGGCCTACTTCGAGTGGATGCCGGTCCGCCCGGCGATCGCGGGCACCACCTACCGCCGGCTGCGCTTCGGCAAGCTCGCCGATCTCTCGCTGCTCGACCTGCGCTCCTTCCGCTCGCAGCAGGCGTCCACGGGCAGCGGCTCGGTCGACGACCCGGACCGTACGCTCACCGGCCGGGCCCAGCTCGACTGGCTGAAGGCCGGGCTCAAGGCCTCCGACACCAGCTGGCGCCTGGTCGGCAACTCGGTGATGATCTCGCCGTTCTCGGTGGGCTCGCTCCCCGCCGATCTGCTCAAGCCGCTCGCCAAGCTGCTCGGACTGCCGCAGGAGGGCATCGCCCTCAACACCGACCAGTGGGACGGCTACACGGACGACCGCCGCGAACTGCTCGCGCATCTGCGCTCCAACGCCATCCGCAACACGGTCTTCCTGACCGGTGACATCCACATGGCCTGGGCCAACGACGTGCCGGTCGACGCCGGCACGTACCCGCTGTCCGCCTCCGCCGCCACGGAGTTCGTGGTCACCTCGGTCACCTCCGACAACCTCGACGACATCGTCAAGGTCCCGGAGGGCACCGTCTCCGCGGTGGCCGCGCCGATCATCCGCGCGGCCAACCGGCACGTCCACTGGGTCGACACCGACCGCCACGGCTACGGCGTCCTGGACATCACCGCCGACCGCGCACAGATGGACTACTACGTGCTCTCCGACCGCACGGACCCCGACGCGACCTCGTCCTGGGTCCGTTCGTACCGCACGCGCAGCGGCACGCAGAAGGTGGAGCGCACGTACGACCCGGTGTGAACGCCGTAGGGCTCTACAGGCCGCGCAGGGCCCTGCACGCTGTCTACAGGCTGTCGAGGAAGCCGAGCGCCACCTTCCAGGTGGCCTCGGCCGCCTCGGCGTCGTAATCCGGCAAGTCGGGGTCGGTGTAGACGTGACCCGCACCGGCGTACCGGTAGATCTCCACGTCGGCCCCCGCTCTCCGCATCTGGAGATACCAGGCGCTCAGCCAGTCGTCCGTCTCGAACTGGTCGGGCTCGGCGACATGCAGCTGGACGGGCAGCTCGTCCACCGACGCGCTCTGAGCGATGTCCGACGTGCCGTGCAGGAGCAGCAGTCCACGGGCCTTCTCGTCACCGAGGGCCAAGGTCTGGGCGATGGAGGCGCCGAGTGAGAATCCCGCGTACACCAGGCCCCGCTCGGAATAGGGCGCGGCGGCCAGGACCGCGCGCTTGAGCAGCTCGTCCTTGCCGATCTCTTCCTTGAAGGCCATGCCCTCCTCCACGGTCTCGAAGGTGCGCCCGTCGAAGAGGTCGGGCGTCCACACCTCGTGTCCCGCGGCGCGCAGCCGGTCCGCCGCGGCTCGCACCGCGGGCCGCAGACCGTAGGTCGAGTGAAAGAGCATGATGTTCATGAGCCCCATGGTGCCAGCCGGGACTGACAACGCCGGGCCGTGCCCTTCCCTGAACCGGGCCTGCCCGTTCTCGGGACCGGGCCGGGGCCACATGTTCATGACCGCCCCCGGCCGGATACGGTCGGAGGCATGGAGAACGTACTGCGCCCGCTGATCGTCGTCGGTGGCTCGGTCGTGCTCACGCTGCTCGTCGGGTGGGGTGTGGACCACCTGCTGCGTCGGGCCGACGACCGGCACCACGAGGCCACCCCGCTGTGGGGCCTGCTCCGCCGCGGCCGCGTCCCCTTCCAGCTCGTGCTGTTCGCGGCCCTGCTCAGAGGCTCTTACGACCAGGCGAAGCTGCTGATGGAGCACCGGGTCGGCATCGGCCGCGCCCTGACGCTGATCCTCATCGGGTCCGCCGCGTGGCTGGTGGTGCGCATCGCGACGGCGATCGTCGAGACCTCGTACACCCGCTACGCCACCGCCCACCGCGACCCGGCGCGGGTCCGCCGGGTGCGCACGCAAGTGACGCTGATCCAGCGCGTGGTGTCCGCGATCGTCGCCGTGGTGGCGATCGCGTCGATGCTGCTCACGTTCCCCGCGATGCGCGCCGCCGGTGCCTCGCTGCTCGCCTCGGCCGGCATCCTCGGCATCGTCGCCGGTGTCGCCGCGCAGTCCACGCTCGCCAACCTCTTCGCCGGGCTGCAGATCGCCTTCGGTGACATGGTGCGCCTCGGCGACACCGTGGTGGTGGACGGCGAGTGGGGCACGGTCGAGGAGATCACGCTGACGTTCCTGACGGTACGGACGTGGGACGAACGCCGGATCACCATGCCGGTCTCGTACTTCACCTCCAAGCCCTTCGAGAACTGGTCGCGTGGCACCCCCCAGATGACCGGCATCGTCTTCTTCCACGTCGACCACTCCGCGCCCGTGGAGGCGATGCGCGAGAAACTGCGCGACATCCTGCGCGAGTGCCCGGCCTGGGACGGCCGCGACTACGGCCTGGCCGTCACGGACTCGACGCCCAACACCATGCAGGTGCGCGCCCTGGTCACCGCGAAGGACGCGGACGACATCTGGACGGTACGGGTCACGGTCCGCGAGCAGATGATCCGCTGGCTGACCGAGGTGCACGCCTACGCTCTCCCCCGCGTCAACACGGCGGACGCGGTCCTGTCGCCGGGCCGGACACTGCGCCCGCCGCGCGGCGCCTCGGACGGGGCGGACGGGGCCGCGGCGCGTCACGACCATGGCCGCACCGCGCACGAGCCACCACGGACGGGGCCGGGCCGCGGTTGAACCCCTGGTGTCCGGAGGGGTACGCAGCTCCGGAGGGGTACGGGCTTCGGAGGGGTAACAGGTTTCGGAGAGATACGGGCTTCGGAGGGGCACGGGGCTCAATGCCCGCGTTCCGCGCCCCCGTTGACCTGGATCACCTGCGCGGTGATGTGCCCGGCGCCCGGGGACGCCAGCCAGTGCAGCGTCGCGGCGATGTCTCCGGGCGTACCGGCCCGCCCCGTCGAGGTCTCCGCGATGAGCCGCTCCCGCCGGGCCGGCTCGATCTCACCGCCGAAGAACCCGGTGTCCTCGACATAGCCGGGCGCCACCACGTTCACGGTGATGCCGCGCGGCCCCAACTCCCGTGCCAGATCGAAGGCGTACGGATGCAGCGCGGCCTTGGACGCCGCGTACGCGCCGCTGCCGGAGCCCCGGTAGGCGGCGATGGAGCTCAGGAACAGCACCCGTCCACCGGGCGAGGCCAGCCGGTCCCGCAGGGCCTCCGTGAGCAGGGCCGCGGTCAGCGTGTTGAGCCGGAAGTTGACGGTCCAGTCGTGTGCGACGGCTTCGAGCGGTTCCTCGGTCTCGGCCTTCGGCTCCAGATGCCCCGCGCCTCCGGCACTGTGCACCAGTACGTCAACGGTGCCGAACTCGTCCGCCACGAACTGGGCGACACCGCGCACGCTGTGCGGATCACTGAGATCGGCGGCGTACGTGAGCGCTCCCGGCACCCCGGCCTTCTCCAACATCTCGGCCCGCCGCCCGAGCAACAACACCCGATCCCCGTCCGCGGCGAACACCTGGGCCGCCGCCAGCCCAATCCCCGTACCACCACCGCTGATCACCACGTTGCGCGCCATGATCCGATCCTAGGAGCGGCAGCCGCCAACGGCGGGAAAGCCCCACCGACACCCGCACGTCTCAGCCAACTGGAAACGGGCGGTGGCGCGGAGCGGGAGACAAAAGGTCAGCGCAAGCTGCGCACGTCCAGGTGCCGCAGCACCCGGTCCACGACCTCCGGATCCGCCCCCGGCTCGCTCCGCGCGGACAGCACCTCGTGGCGCGCCGCGCTCAGCATCTCGCCCTGGATCCGCCGCATCCGCTTCACCCGCCGAGCCCGCTGCTCGTACGCTCCGCGCCGCTCCTCGTCCCCCATGTCGGGACTGATCCGCACTCCGATGTCGAAGGCCCGCCGCAGCAGCTGCTCGGACACCTCCTCCGGCAGCTCCTCCACCTCCTCGATCTCCTTCAGCCGCCGCTTCGCGGCCTTCGCGGCCCGGATCGCCAGCTCCTTCTCGAAGGCCTTCTCGACATCGGTGTCGGCCCGCACCCCGAGCTTCTTGACCAGCCACGGCAGGGTGAGCCCCTGCAGCACCAGCGTCGCCATGATCACCCCGAACGCGATGAACACGATCTCGTCGCGGTCGGGGAACGGCGACCCGTCGTCCATCTTCAGCGGAATCGCCAGCGCCAACGCCACCGACGCGACCCCCCGCATCCCCGACCACCACATCACGACGGTCTCCCGCCACGAGGTCGGAATCTCCTCGTCGTAGTCCCGTTTCGCGTGCAGCCGTTTGGTCAGCCAGGTGGCCGGCAACAGCCACACCAGCCGTACGAGCACCACCACGACGACGATCGCGGCGGCCCACCCCAGCATCTCGCCCCACCGCCCGGACGCCGTGCGGATCGCGTTGTGCAGCTCGAGGCCGATCAGGCCGAACGCGACCCCGGTGACGAGCGTGTCGATCACGTCCCAGAAGGTGTGCCCGGCCAGCCGGGTCAGGACGGCGTCGGCGTCGGTGGCGTACTCGGCCAGGAACAGCGCGGTGGTGAGCACGGCGAGCACCCCGGACCCGTGCAGTTCCTCGGCCAGGACGTACGAGACGTACGGCACGAGCAGGGTCAGTCCGATCTCCAGCGTGGCGTCGCCGAGCAGGTCCATCAGCTTGTACGCGGCCCAGCCGAGCGCCAGCCCGACGACGACCGCGACGACGGCGGACAGCACGAGGTCGAGCCCGGCGCTCCACGGCGAGAAGCTCCCGCTGACGGCGGCGGCGATGGCGACGTGGTACATCACGATGGCCGTCACGTCGTTGAAGAGCCCCTCCCCCTCCAGGATCGACACCAGGCGGCGCGGCAGCCCGAGCTGGCCCGCGACGGCGGTCGCCGCGACCGGATCGGGCGGCGCCACGAGCGCGCCGAGCGCCACGGCGGCGGCGATCGGCAGCCCCGGCACGATCGCGCTCGCCACCGCGGCCACGGCGAAGGTGGTGACGAACACCAGCGCCACGGCGAGCAGGAAGATCGGGCGTTTGTTGGCGCTGAACTGTCTCCACGACGTCCGCCGCGCCGAGGCGTACAGCAGCGGCGGCAGCAGCGCGGGCAGGATCAGGTCCGGCGGGATGTCCACGTTCGGGACGAAGTCCAGTACGGCCAGCACGATCCCGAGCAGGGTCATCAGCACGGGCGCCGGCAGCCCGAACCGGTCCCCCACCGGCACGCTCACCACGGCCCCGAGCAGCAGCACGAACAGCAGGGCCAACTGATCCACGGTCAGCGCTCCGGCGAGGTCTAGGCGATCAAGGACGGCCAGACTTCCAGCGTGCCACGCGCCGATTCGTTCCGCCGCGACGGAGAGCAGCGAGGACGGCGGCCTTCGGCGGCGCCGAACAACCGCACCGAATGCGGGATCTGGGGCGGCGACCCCATAAGGACGGGCAGGCGGGTGGGAAGAGAAACGCCCGCGGCAGGCGTCCCCCTGCTACAGAGAGCGCCGCATCGCCCGGTGCGGAATGCCCGCGTCGGGGAACTCCTCGCCGTATGCCACGTACCCCAGCCGCTCGTAGAACCCCAGCGCGTGCGTCTGCGCGTGCAGGTCCACCGCGGCCAGTCCCCGCGCGCGTGCCGCGTCCTCGATGGCGCGTACGAGGGCGGCGCCGACGCCCAGGCCGCGTGCCTCGCGCGTCACGGCGAGCCGGCCGAGCGAGCCGACCGTCGGGTCGCCGTCGGTCTTCGCGGCCGCCGCCTCGCCGTACAGGAGCCGCCCGGTGCCGAGCGGAACGCCGTCCTCACGGACGGCCAGCACATGCAGGGCGCCGGCGTCGTACGCGTCGTACTCGATGTCCTCGGAGACGCCCTGTTCGCCGACGAAGACCTCCTTGCGCACGGCGAAGCACGCCTCGCGGTCGGCGGCGTCCTCGGCCACCCGGAGCACGTACTCGGTGCTCACGCGTAGCTCTCCTCACGCACCTTGTCGAGCGCCTTCTGCAGGTCAGCGGGGTAGTCGCAGGCGAACTCCACCCACTGCCCGTCCCCGGGGTGCTCGAAGCCGAGGCGCACCGCGTGCAGCCACTGCCGGGTGAGGCCGAGCCGCTTGGCGAGCGTCGGGTCCGCGCCGTACGTCAGGTCGCCGACGCACGGGTGGCGGTGGGCGGCCATGTGGACACGGATCTGGTGGGTGCGCCCGGTCTCCAGCTTGACGTCCAGCAGGGAGGCGGCACGGAACGCCTCGACCAGGTCGTAGTGCGTGACCGAGGGCTTGCCGTCGGCCGTGACCGCCCACTTGTAGTCGTGGTTCGGGTGTCGTCCGATGGGCGCGTCGATGGTGCCGCTGGTCGGGTCCGGGTGGCCCTGCACGAGCGTGTGGTAGCGCTTGTCGACCGTGCGCTCCTTGAACTGGCGCTTCAGCGACGTGTACGCGTACTCCGACTTGGCCACCACCATCAGGCCCGAGGTGCCCACGTCGAGGCGGTGCACGATGCCCTGGCGCTCGGAGGCGCCCGAGGTCGAGATCCGGTACCCGGCGGCCGCGAGACCGCCGATCACGGTCGGGCCCGACCAGCCGGGGCTGGGGTGCGCGGCCACGCCGACCGGCTTGATGATCACGACCACGTCATCGTCGTCGTGCACGATCTCCATGCCCTCGACGGGCTCGGCGACGATCTGCACGGGCGCGGGGGCCTGCGGCATCTCGACCTCGAGCCAGGCACCGCCGTGCACCCGCTCGGACTTGCCGACCACCGAGCCGTCGACCGTGACCTTCCCCGCCGCGGCGAGCTCGGCGGCCTTCGTGCGGGAGAAGCCGAACATGCGGGAGATGGCGGCGTCGACGCGCTCGCCCTCCAGACCGTCGGGCACGGGCAGGGTACGGATCTCGGGAATCGTGCTCACCCGTCGAGTATGCCGGACGGGTCCGACACCACTTGACCACAGCCCGAACATCAGTGCCCGCGGAGCACCGTCCGCGGGCTCAGTCCCGGTGGACGGTCCCGTCCGGGTCGAGCCCCCGGAAGGACAGCAGCACGATCAGGATGCCGCCGCAGACGATCGCCGAGTCGGCCAGGTTGAAGACGGCGAAGTGCTTGGGCGCGATGAAGTCGACGACCGCGCCCTCGAAGACGCCGGGCGAGCGGAAGATCCGGTCGGTCAGGTTGCCCAGCGCACCGCCGAGGAGCAGGCCGAGCGCGATCGCCCAGGGCAGGCTGTAGAGCTTGCGCGCGAGCCGGGCGATGACCACGATCACGGCCGCGGCGATCACCGTGAAGATGATCGTGAAGGCCTCACCGAAGCCGAACGCCGCGCCCGCGTTGCGGATCGCCTCGAACTTCAGCCAGTCCCCGACGATCTCGATCGAGTCGTGGTGCTCCAGCTTCGCGACCACGATCATCTTGCTGATGAGGTCGAGGGCGTACGCCAGCACGGCGACCGTGAACAGCACGGCGATCCGGCGCTTGCCCTTCGGCCGCTCGTCCGTGGCCGGCGTCTCGTCCACACCCGAGTCCGCGCCGGAATCCGCGACGGAATCCGTCCCGGACCGCTCGGCCGGGGCCGACTCGTCGGATCCGGAACGGTCGCCCGACGCCGCGTTCCCGTCGGACTGCTCCGGCCCGGCCCCCGCCGCCCCTGGGATGTCCGGCGTACCGATGATGCGCTCCGCCTCTGCCACGTGAGTGAGTCCCTCGACCTAGGTTCCTGACTGAGGATGAGGGTACGGCACACCCCCGGGGCCCATGTGCTCAGGAGCCCTCCCACGCCGTTCAGTAGCGGCGCTCCTGCTTCTGCTTGCACTCGACGCACAGGGTGGCGCGCGGGAAGGCCTGCATCCGCGCCTTGCCGATGGGGTTCCCGCAGCTCTCGCACAGTCCGTACGTGCCCGCGTCGAGCTTCTCCAGGGCACGCTCGGTCTGGATGAGCATCTCGCGCGCGTTGGCCGCGAGGGCCATCTCGTGCTCGCGCGTGATGTTCTTCGTGCCGGTGTCCGCCTGGTCGTCGCCCGCGCCGTCGCCGGAGTCGCGCATCAGCCCCACGAGTGCCGCCTCGGACGACGAGATCTCGGTGCGCAGCCGCAGCGCCTCCGACTGCAGCTCCGCGCGTGCCTCCGCGACCTCTTCCGGGGTCCAGGGGTCCTCACCGGGGCGCACCGCGAGCTCACCGGGCTCCGCCGCGGCGAACCGCGCCTTGGGGACCGCGGTGGGCTTCTTCGCCGCCGGGGCCGTGCCAGGAGTCTTCTTCGCAACCACCGTCGTGGCTCCCGTCGTCTTCGCGGCCTGGGCCGCGCCCTCGGCCGCGGAAGCGACCGCCTTCTTGGCCGTACTGGTGCTCTTGCTGGCCGCGCTCTTCGCACCGGCCCTCTTCGTGGTGCCGCCCTTCGCTCCGGCGCCCTTGGCCGACGCCGTCTCCTCCGGGACGGCCTGCGCCGCCGCGGTCTTCTTCCCGGCGGCCTTCTTCGTCACCGGCTTCTTCGCGACCGCCGCCGTCGTCTTGGCCGCTGCCGCTGTCGTCGTCGATGCTGCCGCCGTCTTCTTCGCGGTGGTCTTCTTGGTGGCCGATTTCGCAGCCGCCGCCTTCGTAGACGCCGTTTTCTTGGCCGCCGCCTTCGTAGTGGCCGATTTCTTGGTGACCGTCTCCATGGGAGCTGCCTTCTTGGCGACTGTCTTCGTAGCGTCCGCCTTCGTAGCATCCGCCTTCTTGGTCGCCGTCTTCGTCACGACCGCTTCCTTGCCCGTCGCCGTCGTCGCCGTCTTGGAAACCGTTTTCACCGGCTTGGCCGCGGCCGTCGCGGGCGCCCCCTGCGCGTTCTTCTTCCCACCCACGTCCTTGGCCGCCGGACCCGTGGATCTGCCGGACGCCGACTGCTGTACGGCGGTCTTCTTCGCCACCATGGCCGCGGCCCCTTCACATATTGTGATCTTGCTCGCGAATCGTGCTGGGACGATAAATCGACTTCCGGCCCGCGGCAACGGGGCACGCCAACGATTCGCCCGCCCCGCAGGTCCCGCGCGACAAGCCTGCCTGCGTTGTGCCCAGCTCCCCGCCCGGTAATCCGCCAGGCCCGGCGTCCCAGGATCCGGACACCCGCGCCTCGCCATTCGGGTCACCGCGCAGGCCAGGGGGCACACCGGAAAACCGGTCGGCCGCTGTCCGCGCGGCGCCGTACACTGGGCGGAGCGAAAAGCGTGGATGGGGACGAGTAGCGGCGTACGCAGCCAAGAGCGACCCGGGGGCGGTGGAAGCCCGGGGGCGAGCGCGACGCGAAGATCACCCCGGAGCCGCCGGCAGAACACCCCGTAGGGGCCAGTAGACCCGGCATCGCGACCCCAATGAGGGGGCTCACTGGTGCACACCGAGCACCGGGGAGCCAAGGAGGGTGGTACCGCGGGAGCGCGCCGCGCACGGCGTCCGCAGCAGCTACGACGTAGCAGCACAGGCTCTCGTCCCTCCGGACGGAAGGCAGAAAGTCCGCCGGAGGAAGCTCGCCGATGAAATCGCCGCTGTACCGCCAGGTGCCCGCCCAGGTCGACCTGCCCGCCCTCGAGCACGCCGTGCTCGACTTCTGGCGCGAGCAGAAGATCTTTGCCAAGAGCCTTGAGCAGTCCGAGGGCCGCCCCGAGTGGGTGTTCTACGAGGGCCCGCCCACCGCCAACGGCATGCCCGGCGCCCACCACATCGAGGCGCGCGTCTTCAAGGACGTCTTCCCGCGCTTCCGCACCATGCGCGGCTACCACGTCGCCCGCAAGGCCGGCTGGGACTGCCACGGCCTCCCCGTGGAGCTGGCGGTCGAGAAGGAGCTCGGCTTCAGCGGCAAGCAGGACATCGAGGCGTACGGCATCGCCGAGTTCAACGCCAGGTGCCGCGAGTCCGTGACCCGCCACACCGACGCCTTCACCGAGCTCACCAACCGCATGGGCTACTGGGTCGACCTGGACGACGCGTACCGCACCATGGACCCCGAGTACGTGGAATCCGTGTGGTGGTCGCTCAAGGAGATCTTCAACAAGGGGCTGCTGGTCCAGGACTACCGCGTCGCCCCGTGGTGCCCGCAGGACGAGACAGGCCTGTCGGACCACGAGCTGGCACAGGGCTACGAGACGATCGTCGACCCCTCCGTGTACGTCCGTTTCCCGCTCACCTCCGGTCCGCTGGCCGGCCAGGCCGCGCTCCTGGTGTGGACGACGACCCCGTGGACGCTGGTGTCCAACACCGCCGTCGCCGCGCACCCCGAGGTCACCTACGTCGTCGCGACGAACGGCGAGGAGAAGCTCGTCGTCGCCGAGCCGCTCGTCGAGAAGGCCCTCGGCGAGGGCTGGGAGACCACCGGCGAGACCTTCACCGGCGCCGAAATGGAGCGCTGGACGTATCAACGTCCGTTCGAGCTGGTGGAGTTCCCAGCGGACACGGAAGCCCACTACGTGGTGAACGCGGAGTACGTGACGACCGAGGACGGCACGGGTCTGGTCCACCAGTCCCCCGCCTTCGGTGAGGACGACCTCAAGGTCTGCCGCGAATACGGCCTGCCGGTGGTGAACCCCGTCCGCACGAACGGGACCTTCGAGGAGGACGTTCCCCTCGTGGGCGGTGTCTTCTTCAAGAAGGCGGACGAAAAGCTCACCGAGGACCTCCAGAACCGCGGTCTGCTCTTCAAGCACATCCCGTACGAGCACAGCTACCCGCACTGCTGGCGCTGCCACACCGCGCTCCTCTACTACGCGCAGCCCTCCTGGTACATCCGCACCACGGCCGTCAAGGACCGCCTCCTCCAGGAGAACGAGAAGACCAACTGGTTCCCGGAGTCCGTCAAGCACGGCCGCTTCGGTGACTGGCTGAGCAACAACGTCGACTGGGCGCTGTCCCGCAGCCGCTTCTGGGGCACCCCGCTCCCGCTGTGGACCTGCGAGGATGGCCACCTCACCTGCGTCGGCTCCCGCGCGGAGCTCTCCGAACTGACCGGCACCGACCAGTCGAACCTGGACCCGCACCGTCCGTTCATCGACGACGTCACGTTCGCGTGCCCCCAGTGTCAGCAGACGGCGACCCGCGTCCCAGAGGTCATCGACGCCTGGTACGACTCGGGTTCGATGCCGTTCGCGCAGTGGGGCTACCCGTACAAGAACAAGGAGCTCTTCGAGAGCCGCTACCCCGCGCAGTTCATCAGCGAGGCCATCGACCAGACGCGAGGCTGGTTCTACACGCTGATGGCGGTCGGCACGCTGGTCTTCGACAAGTCCTCGTACGAGAACGTGGTGTGCCTCGGCCACATCCTCGCCGAGGACGGCCGCAAGATGTCCAAGCACCTGGGCAACATCCTGCAGCCGATCCCGCTGATGGACCAGCACGGCGCGGACGCGGTCCGCTGGTTCATGGCGGCCGGCGGCTCCCCGTGGGCGGCGCGCCGCGTGGGCCACGGCACCATCCAGGAGGTCGTCCGCAAGACGCTCCTCACGTACTGGAACACGGTCGCCTTCCAGGCCCTGTACGCGCGCACCTCCAACTGGGCGCCCAGCGAGGCCGATCCGGCCCCGGCCGACCGCCCGGTCCTCGACCGCTGGCTGCTCTCCGAACTCCACGCGCTCACCGACCAGGTGACGCAGGCCCTGGAGGCGTACGACACCCAGCGCGCCGGAAAGCTCCTCTCGGCCTTCGTCGACGACCTGTCCAACTGGTACGTGCGCCGCTCGCGTCGCCGCTTCTGGCAGGGCGACAAGGCCGCGCTGCGCACGCTGCACGAGGTCGTGGAGACCGTCACGCGCCTGATGGCCCCGCTGACCCCGTTCATCACCGAGCGGGTCTGGCAGGACCTGGTCGTCCCGGTGACGCCGGGCGCCCCCGAGTCCGTCCACCTGTCGACGTGGCCGGAGGCGGACCTGTCCGCCATCGACCCGGAGCTGTCGAAGCAGATGGTGCTCGTACGCCGTCTCGTGGAGCTCGGCCGCGCCACGCGCGCGGAGTCGGGAGTCAAGACGCGCCAGCCGCTGTCCCGCGCGCTGGTCGCGGCGACGGGCTTCGAGACGCTCGACCGCGAGCTGCACGCGCAGATCACGGAAGAGCTGAACGTGAGCTCCCTCGCCTCACTCTCCGAAGTCGGTGGCTCACTGGTCGACACCACGGCGAAGGCGAACTTCCGCGCGCTCGGCAAGCGCTTCGGCAAGGGCGTCCAGGCGGTCGCGAAGGCCATCGCCGGGACGGACGCTGCGGCGCTGTCACTGGCCCTGCGCGAGGGCACGGCGTCGGTCGAGGTCGAGGGCGAGACGGTGACGCTGGCCCCGGACGAGGTCATCATCACGGAGACCCCGCGCGAGGGCTGGTCGGTGGCGTCCGACTCGGGCGCGACGGTCGCGCTGGACCTGGAGATCACCGAGGAGCTGCGTCAGTCGGGCCTCGCCCGTGACGCGATCCGTCTGATCCAGGAGGCCCGCAAGAACAGCGGCCTCGACGTGGCCGACCGCATCGCGCTCCGCTGGACCTCCACGGACCCGGCCGTGGTCTCGGCCCTGTCCGAGCACTCCGGCCTCATCGCCGACGAGGTCCTCGCCACGGACTTCGCCCAGGGCGAGGCGGACGACACCTACGGCGCCCCGTTCACGGACGACTCCCTGTCCCTGACGTTCCGCCTCCGCAAGGCGTAGCCCCCCGGGGGCAGCGCGGGGTTTTCTCGCCCCCGGGGGGCGAGATTGCGCAGTTCCCCGCGCCCCTGAAAGGGGCGCGGGGAACTGCGCGACAAGCCCCCACCCACCCGCAGCCGAAAGGCTGGCACGGGACGGGTAGGGGCGGAGGGGGCGAATAAAACACCCCACCCCAGCCCCCACCGGACACCACCAAGGCCCGGGACTGCCAGAAATTTGGCGGCCCCGGGCCTTCGGCGTTGCGTACCCACGTACAAGTGCCCCAGGGACCGCACAAAAGGGCGGAGCCCCCGGAATCCGGGGGCTCCGCCCTGAACGCTGCCGACGCCTAAGGCGTACTTAAGGCCGTCAGTTGTCGTCCTCATCGATGAGGAACCCACGCATCGGCGAGGGAGCCTGCTGCATCGGCGACGGCCCCTGCGGCCGCACCGGCGCCATCGGCTGGGTCATCGCCGGCGACATCTGCTGCTGCCCGCCGTAGGAGGGCGCGGCCGGTGCCGGGGCGCCACCCATGCCCTGGTTGCCGCCGTACGACGGCGCACTGGCGCCGGCCGGCGCCATGGAGGGCGCGGAGGGCGACGGCAGGGAGGCCGTGGCCGGGGTGCGCGGCGGGGCGAGCGAGTCGTCCGCCTGTGTCTCCAGCTGGCGCAGCTGCGACTCCAGGTAGGACTTCAGCCGCGTGCGGTACTCGCGCTCGAAGCCGCGCAGGTCCTCGACCTTGCGCTCCAGCGTGGCGCGAGCGGACTCCAGGGAGCCCATCGCGACGCGGTGCTTCTCCTGCGCGTCCCGCTCGAGGGCGTCGGCCTTGGCACGGGCGTCCCGCTCCAGACCCTCGGCGCGGCTGCGAGCCTCGCCGACGATCTTGTTGGCCTCGGAACGGGCCTCGGCGATCGCCTGGTCGGCGGTCTGCTGAGCCAGCGAGAGGACACGCGCGGCGCTGTCGCCACCGGGGCCCTGCTGCGGCATCTGCGGGCCGTGACCGCCCATGGGGCCACCCATGGGACCGCCCATCGGGCCACCCATCTGCTGCTGCATCTGCGGCTGCATCTGGCCGTGACCCTGGCCCATCGGCCCCTGACCCATCGGACCCTGGCCCATGGGGCCCTGGCCCTGCGGACCACCCTGCCCGCTGGGGCCCGCGGGCAGCTGCGGCGCACCGCTCGGCAGCTGGGGCGGGCCACCCATGGGGCCACCCATCTGCTGCTGCGGCGGGCCCGATATGCCGGCGGGCACGGGGGCGCCGGGACCGCGCATGCCCTGCGGCGGGCCCTGCTGCTGGTCCTGCTGCTCGGGCGGCTTGCGCATGCCCTGCTGCTGGTTCTGCGCGGCCGCGCGCGTGGCAGCGGCCAGCTTGGCGCGCAGGTCCTCGTTCTCGCGGAGCAAGCGGGTCAGTTCGGCTTCGACCTCGTCGAGGAAGGCATCGACCTCGTCCTCGTCATAGCCTTCTCGGAGGCGGACGGTCGTGAACTGCTTGTTCCGCACGTCCTCGGGGGTCAACGGCATCTCTTCACCTCAACGTAGTCGTCGGCATTCGGCAAGACCGTATCGTTCACAGCCGGCTCACGACGGAGATCAGGATGTAGACGATGATCATCAGTACGAAGAAGGACAGGTCGAGCGCCACGCCCCCGAGACGCAGCGGCGGAATGAACCGCCGCAGAAGCTTGAGCGGTGGATCGGTGACAGTGTAGGTGGCCTCAAGAACGACCACCATCGCCTTGCCGGGTTGCCATGAGCGGGCGAACTGGAAGACGTAGTCCATGACCAACCGGAAGATCAGCACGATGAGGAAACACATCAGCGCGATGTAGAGAACCTGCCCGACCACGCTCATGATCCGTGCTTCCCTCTCCCCTGTTTCCGTGCCTTGTTTCCGGTCCTGCGTCTCAGCTCTGGTTGAAGAACCCGCCCTCTGCGATGCGGGCCTTGTCCTCCGCCGTGACATCGACGTTAGCAGGCGACAACAGGAACACCTTCTGCGTCACCCGCTCGATGCTGCCGTGGAGACCAAACACCAAACCAGCCGCAAAGTCGACAAGTCGCTTCGCGTCTGTGTCATCCATCTCAGTCAGATTCATGATCACCGGGGTGCCCTCACGGAAGTGTTCCCCGATGGTACGGGCCTCGTTGTAGGTCCGGGGGTGCAGCGTGGTGATCCGGTACGGCTCTCGTTCGGACACGACCTTGGGCATGATCACCGGGGCGTTCTTCTCCAGGCTTTGACGTTCTTGTGTGATGGATGCCACGGGGGCGATTCGCGCCGGACGCCCGGATTCCGCGGCGAGCGAAGCGGAATGCGGCACCGGATCGCGCGGCGCCGGAGGCTGCACCACTCGTACCGATTCGTCCCGTTGGGACGGGTGCGCCTGATGTGACTGGTGCGGCGGCTCGTGCCGCCGGCGGTCCCGCTCGGGCTCCGGGTCAAGCTCGGGCTCGAAGTCGTCGTCGGGGTCGAATCCCCTGCCGTCGTACCCATCGTCCTCCACGAGGCCGAGGTAGACCGCCATCTTGCGCATCGCGCCGGCCATGCTCTGAGTCCTCCGCTCTGTGGTGGATCGGCTGACGAATTGCCAAGTGCCCGCGATCCACGAGGTCGTTATGCCCGCCAGTGGCGGTAATGACCATATTTTCTGCTGTGGTCCGACTTCTTGGCGACGTTACCCGAGCCTGGGTCGGACTCCGAGTACCGCAGTACCGACGCGTACATGTGTCGCTCCGGCCGCTACGGCTTGTTCGAGGTCCGAGCTCATCCCTGCCGAGACCATGTTCGCAGCCGGATGGGCGCGGCGCAGGACAGTCGACAAATCCATCAGCCGCTCGAACGCCGCCTGTTGGCGCCCCGCGTACGGTCCGGTGAGCGGTGCGACGGTCATCAGACCGTCGAGCCGGAGCCCTGGAGCCCGAGCGATGAGGTCGCCCAACTCTTCGATTCCGCCAGCGCCTACGCCACCCCGCTCCCCTCTGCCGCTCTCCTCCGCGTCCAGCGCGACCTGGATGAGACACCCCACTTCACGCTCCGCCCGCTCCGCCTCCTTCGACAGAGCCGTGACGAGCTTGGAACGATCGACGGACTGCACGAGATCCGCGTAACCGACCACGGAACGCACCTTGTTGGTCTGCAACTGACCGACAAAATGCCACGAGAGGGGCAGATCCGAACATGCCGCGGCCTTGGGCGCCGCGTCCTGGTCCCGGTTCTCGGCGACATGACGCACACCGAGTTCCGACAGGATCCGCACATCGCTCGCGGGGTAGGTCTTGGTGACCACGATCAGGGTCACCTCTTCGCGCTTGCGACCGGCGGCCGTGCACGCCGCCGTGATGCGCTCTTCCACTTTCGCCAGGTTTTCGGCGAGTTGAGCCTTACGGTCCGTCATGCCCCATCAGTCCAGCCAGACATAGCCGGCGAGCCGCCCGGTGGTGCGGTCGCGTCGGTACGAGAAGTGGTCCGCCGATTCGAGCGTGCACACCGGCGACTGCTCCCGGTCGTGCACCCCGAGCCGTTCCAACTGCGCGTGCACTCCGGCGGTCACATCGACCGCGGGCGTGCCCCAGCTGGTCTCGGCGTACGCCGTGGGCTCGACGGCGGCGACATCGGCGCGCATCTCGTCCGGCACTTCGTAGCAACGGCCGCAGACGGCGGGTCCAGTCCGGGCGACGATCCGGGCGGGCTCGGCGCCGAGTTCGATCATGGCCCGTACGGCGGCGGGGACCACTCCGGCGATCATGCCGGGCCGTCCCGCGTGGGCGGCGGCCACGACTCCGGCGACCGGGTCGGCCAGCAGGACGGGCGTGCAGTCGGCGGTGAGGACGGCGAGGGCGAGCCCCCGCCGCACGGTGACGATCGCGTCGACGGACGGAATCTCCGCGGAGAGCCAGGGCCCGTCGACCACGGCCACGTCCGGTCCGTGCACCTGGTTCATCCAGACGACCTGAGCCGGGTCCAGTCCGAGCGACTTGGCGGCCAGTTCACGATTGGTCCGTACGGCGTCGGGGTCGTCGCCGACCGCTCCGCCGAGGTTGAGCTCCTCGTACGGAACGGCGCTCACCCCGCCCCACCGGTCGGTGAAGGCGAAGTGCGCGCCGCTCACGGTGCTCGTTTCGGAGCGCTGTCCTATCACTTGAGGAAGTCCGGCACGTCCAGCTCTTCGGCCGCGCTGTCCGAGTAGGAGCGGGACGGCGGGACCGGCGGGGAGACCGGCATCTCGTTCACCGGCTCCGGGGTCGGCTCCTGCGCCTCCTTCGGCGTGACGCTGCCGAGCGTGCCGAAGGACGGGCGGCTGTCGGAGGGCCGTACCGGCGTGGGCTCCTCGCGCTGCTTGGTCGACGAGCCGAGGACGTTGTCCCGCTTGGCCGGGGGCTGGCCGCCGTCGAATCCTGCGGCGATCACGGTGACCCGCACCTCGTCGCCGAGGGCGTCGTCGATCACCGCGCCGAAGATGATGTTGGCCTCGGGGTGGGCGGCCTCGCTGACCAGCTGGGCGGCCTCGTTGATCTCGAACAGGCCGAGGTCGGAGCCACCGGAGATGGAGAGCAGGACGCCGCGGGCGCCGTCGATGGAGGCTTCCAGGAGCGGCGAGGAGATCGCCATCTCGGCGGCGGCCACCGCGCGGTCGTCGCCGCGGGCAGAGCCGATGCCCATGAGCGCCGAACCCGCCTCGGACATCACGGACTTGACGTCGGCGAAGTCGAGGTTGATCAGACCCGGGGTGGTGATGAGGTCGGTGATGCCCTGAACACCGGAGAGCAGGACCTGGTCCGCCGACTTGAAGGCGTCGAGGACCGAGACCTGGCGGTCCGAGATGGACAGCAGCCGGTCGTTCGGGATGACGATGAGGGTGTCGACCTCTTCGCGGAGTTCGGCGATGCCGTCCTCGGCCTGGTTGGCGCGGCGCCGCCCCTCGAAGGTGAACGGGCGGGTGACCACGCCGATGGTGAGGGCGCCGAGGGAGCGGGCGATGTTGGCCACGACGGGCGCGCCGCCGGTGCCGGTGCCGCCGCCTTCACCGGCCGTCACGAAGACCATGTCGGCCCCCTTGAGGACCTCCTCGATCTCCTCGCGGTGGTCCTCGGCTGCCTTGCGGCCGACGGCCGGGTTGGCGCCGGCGCCAAGTCCGCGGGTGAGTTCGCGGCCGACGTCGAGCTTGACGTCGGCATCGCTCATCAACAGCGCCTGCGCGTCGGTGTTGATGGCGATGAACTCGACGCCCTTGAGACCGACCTCGATCATCCGGTTGATGGCATTGACACCACCGCCGCCGACACCGATGACTTTGATGACTGCGAGGTAGTTCTGCGGTGCTGCCACGTCGAAGGCCTCTCGCCTCGAGTTACGTGTCGCCGCCTCGCACGTTCGCGATCCGACGACTGATGCCGAATGGGACGGTCCGAACGCCGACCCGAACCCTAACGCTGAAGTTTAGGGTTACCAGTGTGTCTGTTCCTTGGACTCTTCCGAACAGGACACTAAGTCGACAAGTGGCGCACGTTCAACGAACACGCCGAACCTCCCGTTTTTCTTTTCACCCTATGTGATCAGGCGTAGCGCTGCCCAACCAGGGTGCTGGCCTGCGCGGATGTGCGTCAACTCCCCGATGACGCAGGGGCGGTGGGAACGCTCACGTCGAAGTGCCGAGCCCCGGGGGCGGCTTTCATGAGGGCGGTGAGCGTCCTGGCCTTCGCGCGGCCCTTCTCGCCACTGCCCCAGTCGACGGTGCGACCGCCCTTCAACTCGAGCGAGATGGAGTCGTACGAACGGACCTTGACGGTACGGGTGTCACGGGCGACGGCGGCCGGAATGTCCCCGGCGACCCGCACCGCCTCGCGCACCAGCCGGTCGGTGCCGAACCGGCGCAGACCCGCCGACCGGGAGACCGACAATTCCAGTACGGGCACGCCCTTCGGAGCATCGGAAACCGTCGCGAATCGCACGCCCTTGGCGTCCACTTCGATGAACTTTGCGCCCTTTTCGACAATCAGGGCCGGAGTGCGCTCGACCACTTTGAGACCGATTCCATGCGGCCAGGAACGGACGACATCAACCGAGTCAATTCGGGGCAATTTCCGGCGCAGTCGTTCCGCAATCGCATCGGTGTCGACGGAAATCAACGGGGATCCGACCGGAACATCGGCCGCTTCTCGCACCTGCTCGGCCGTCAGCACCCGCATCCCGGAGGCCGACACCCGCTCCACGCGCAGCCACTGCGAGCCGTACAGGACCCAGACCGAGGCGGCCCCGGCCAACACCACGGCCACCAAAAGAATGATGAGCGCACGAGGGCGTCGCAGCCGCCCGAGACGGGGCAGCCGGGGCGGGCCGGACTCCAGCTTCTGCCGTTCGCCGCGCTCGGCGGTGCTCGGTCCGGCCACGCGCACTCCTTTTCCTGGCTCGGTTCGCCTCCGGGGCGCCTCAGCCGGTGTCGAGAGCCCGACCGTGCTCAGCCCTTCGGGCCTCCGCGCGCTCGACCTCTCGACACCGGCGCGCCCCTTCGGCTCACTCGCCGATGCGTTACTGGCGGCGGTTCGAGGCGATCGCCTCGTACACCATGCCGACGAGCAGGTCGTCGGCGTCCCGACGGCCGAACTCACTGGCGGCGCGGGACATCTCGTACAGCCGGTGCGGGTCGGCGAGCACGGGCAGCACGTTCTGCTGCACCCACTGGGGTGTCAGTTCCGCGTCGTCGACCAGCAGCCCGCCGCCGGCCTTGACCACCGGCTGAGCGTTCAGCCGCTGTTCGCCGTTGCCGATGGGCAGCGGGACATAGGCGGCGGGCAGCCCGACGGCGGAGAGTTCGGCGACGGTCATCGCGCCCGCGCGGCAGAGCATCATGTCGGCAGCGGCGTACGCGAGGTCCATCCGGTCCACGTACGGTACCGGGATGTAAGGGGGCATACCCGGCATCTGGTGCACCTGCGGCAGTTCGTTCTTCGGGCCGACCGCGTGCAGGATCTGGATGCCCGCCTGCTGGAGGTACGGGGCCGCCTGCTGGACCACCTCATTGAGGCGGCGGGCACCCTGCGAGCCACCGGACACCAGCAGCGTCGGCAGCGAGGGGTCGAGCCCGAACGCCGCGCGCGCCTCGGGGCGTACGGCGGCCCGGTCGAGGGTCGCGATGGAGCGGCGCAGCGGGATGCCGATGTAGCGGGCGCCGCGCAGCTTGCTGTCCGGGGTGGAGACGGCGACCTGGGCGGCGTACCGCGAACCGATCTTGTTGGCCAGGCCCGGGCGGGCGTTGGCCTCGTGGATGACGATCGGCACGCCGAGGCGCTTGGCCGCGAGGTAGCCGGGCAGGGCGACATAGCCGCCGAAGCCGACGACCGCGTCCGCCTTGGTGCGCTCCAGGATCTGCTCGGCCGCCTTGATCGTGCCGCGCAGCCGCCCCGGGACGGTGATCAGCTCGGGCGTGGGCTTGCGCGGCAGCGGGACGGCGGGGATCAGCGCGAGCTCGTAGCCGCGCTCGGGTACGAGCCGGGTCTCAAGGCCGCGTTCCGTGCCCAGGGCCGTGATCCCCACGGTCGGGTCCTGCCTGCGCAGGGCGTCCGCGAGGGCGAGCGCGGGCTCGATGTGGCCGGCGGTCCCCCCGCCGGCGAGTACGACATGCACCGAAATTCACCGCTCTCCGGACGAACGCGCCGCGGCGCGCCGTCGCATCGTGTTCCATCTCCGAGGCCCCGCGGCCCCCGCGGAGCCTCTCACCGCAGCCCGCTTTCTACCAAAGCGAGGTTGCCGCATCGCAAGCGCCGCCCGCGCAGCGGGCTCGTCACGTGCGAAGGCAATGAGCAGCCCGATGGCGAACATGGTCGGCAGCAGGGCGGAACCCCCGTAGGAGAACAGCGGGAGCGGGACTCCGGCGATCGGCAGCAGACCGAGCACCGCACCGATGTTGATCACGGCCTGGGCCGTGATCCAGGTGGTCACGCCTCCCGCGGCATACCTCACGAAGGGGTCCTCCGTGCGTCCGGCCACGCGGATACCCGCATAGCCTAGAGCCGCGAAGAGAGCGAGCACCGACAGCGTCCCCGCCAGGCCCAGTTCCTCACCGGTGACGGCGAAGATGAAGTCGGTGTGGGCTTCGGGCAGTTGGCCCCATTTTTCCACGCTCGCACCGAGTCCGGAACCGAAGAGTCCGCCGGAGGCGAGCGCGTAGATGCCGTGCACGGCCTGCCAGCACGAGGTTGCGCCCGTGCCGGGTTCGGTGGCACCGATGCAGGAGAACCGGGCCATGCGGTTCGGGCTGGTCTTGATCAGGATCACACCGAGCGCGCCCGCGATGGACAGCACGCCCACGAACAGCCGGGTCGGCGCGCCGGCCAGCCACAGCAGGCCGAACAGGATCGCGGTGAGGATGATCGCCGTCCCCATGTCGCCGCCGAGCATGATCAGCCCGAGCAGCATGAACGCCACCGGGACGAGCGGCACCAGCATGTGCTTCCACTGCGTGAGCAGCCGCTTGTCCTCCTTGCGGGCGATCAGGTCGGCGCCCCACAGCACGAGGGCGAGCTTGCCGAACTCGCTGGGCTGAATCTGGAAGGAGCCGCCGAGGGAGATCCAGTTCTGGTTGCCGTTGATCGCGACTCCTATCCCGGGCACCTGCACCAGGACCATCAGGAAGACCGATCCGGCCAGCATCGGATACGCCAGCGCCCGGTGCAGCTTCACCGGCATCCGCGAGGCGACGAGCAGCAGCGCCCCGCCGATCGCGGCCGCCAGGAACTGTTTGCGGAAGAAGTAGGACCCCGGCAGCGACAACTGCAGCGCCGTGATCTGCGACGCCGAGTAGACCATCACCAGCCCGAGCACGGTGATCAGCAGACTCCCGCCAAGGATCACGTAGTACGCGGTCAAGGGCCGGTCCCACGCCTTGCGGGCGCGGGTGTAGAGCCGGCGTACGGGATTCTCGCGAGGCGCTCGGACGACGGGGGGCCGTCCGGTGGCCCGCTGGACCGGGGGGCGGCCAGTACGGCTACCGGCCATCAGCGGCACCCCTCGCCGCGGGAGACGGTGCCGCTCACGCTGTGGGAGGGCGTCCCGCTCGGGGGCCCCCCAGGCCGTTCAGGCACTGGAGAAGGGACCGGCCGGCACAGCGCCGTGCCACCGGCGGATAGCCGCCGACGAAGCCCCAGCCGGATCCGTGTCACGCGTCCCTCCCAGGTGTGCCCGGCGCCGTCAGGCGAGGCGGACCCGGGTCAGCCGTCGACGGCGTCGAGTTCGCGAACCGCCTCCGCGAAAGCGTCACCGCGCTTGTTGTAGTTGGCGAACATATCCATGGAGGCGCAAGCCGGGGCCAACAGCACCGTGTCACCGGTGCGAGCGAGCCGCCGCGCCTCCTGAACCGCCGCGAGCATCGCCCCAGTGTCGGTCCGGTCGAGGTCGACGACCGGTACCTCCGGCGCGTGTCGCGCGAGCGCTTCGCCGATCAACGCGCGATCCGCACCGATCAGCACAACGCCCCGAAGTCGCTTTGCCGACTTGGCGACCAGCTCGTCGAAGGTCGCGCCCTTGGCGAGCCCGCCCGCGATCCACACGATCGACTCGTACGCCGCCAAAGAGGCTTCCGCGGCATGGGTGTTGGTGGCCTTGGAGTCGTCGACGTAGGCGACCCCGCCCACATCGCCGACGTGCGCGATGCGGTGGGCGTCCGGCGTGAAGGCCCGCAGCCCGTCGCGTACCGCCGCGGCGGGCACCCCGAAGGCGCGCGCCAGGGCCGCCGCCGCAAGGGCGTTGGCGATGTTGTGCGGGGCGGGCGGATGGACGTCCGACACCTCCGCGAGCTCCTGGGCGTTCTTCTGCCGGTCCTCGACGAAGGCGCGGTCGACCAGGATGCCTTCCACGACGCCGAGTTGGGAGGGCCCGGGAGTGCCGAGCGTGAAGCCGATCGCCCGGCAGCCCTCCTCGACGTCCGCCCCGCGCACCAGGTCCTCGGTGGCCTTGTCGGCCACGTTGTAGACGCAGGCGACCCGATTGCCTTCGTAGATACGGCCCTTGTCGGCGGCGTACGCCTCCATCGAGCCGTGCCAGTCGAGGTGATCGGGCGCCAGATTCAGTACGGCGGCGGAGTGGGCGCGCAGCGAGGGCGCCCAGTGCAGCTGGTAGCTGGAGAGTTCGACGGCGAGTACGTCGTACTGCTCCTCGCCGAGCACCGCGTCCAGCAGCGAGACCCCGATGTTGCCGACCGCCGCCGTGCGCAGTCCGGCCGCCTTCAGGATCGAGGCGAGCATCTGGACCGTCGTGGTCTTGCCGTTGGTGCCGGTGACCGCGAGCCAGGGCGCGGCGTCGGGGCCGCGCAGCCGCCAGGCGAGTTCGACGTCGCCCCAGACCGGGACGCCCGCCTCGGCGGCCGCGGCGAACAGCGGCTTGTCCGGCTTCCAGCCGGGCGCTGTGACGATGAGCTCGGTACCTTCGGGCAGGGTCGCGCCGTCACCGAGGCGCACGGTGATGCCGAGCGCCTCCAGCTCCGCGGCCTGGGCCCGGGCGCGCTCGTCGTCGCCGTCGTTGACGACCGTGACGAGGGCGCCGAGGCCGTGCAGCACCTTGGCCGCCGGGATGCCGGAGACACCGAGCCCGGCGACGGTGACGTTCTTGCCCTGCCAGTCGATCACTTCTTGGCTGCCCATCCTGCGTAGAAGAGGCCCAGTCCGACAATCACACACATGCCCTGAATGATCCAGAAGCGGACCACCACAAGGACTTCGGACCACCCCTTGAGTTCGAAGTGGTGCTGGAGCGGGGCCATGCGGAAGACGCGCTTGCCGGTGAGGCGGAACGAGCCGACCTGGATGACGACCGACATGGTGATCAGCACGAAGAGGCCGCCGAGCAGCGCGATCAGGAACTCCGTACGGGAGCAGATCGCGAGACCGGCGAGCGCGCCGCCGAGCGCGAGCGAACCGGTGTCACCCATGAAGATCTTGGCGGGCGAGGTGTTCCACCACAGGAAGCCGAAGCAGGCGCCCATGAGCGCGGAGGCGACGACCGCGAGGTCGAGTGGATCGCGGACTTCGTAGCAGGCGGCCGGGTTGGTCAGGGTCGTCGCGTTGGCGCAGGACTCCTGGAACTGCCAGACGCCGATGAACGTGTACGCGCCGAAGACCATCACCGAGGCGCCGGTGGCGAGACCGTCCAGGCCGTCCGTCAGGTTCACGCCGTTCGACATGGCGAGGATCATGAACAGGGCCCAGACCACGAAGAGCACCGGGCCGATGGACCAGCCGAAGTCCTGGACGAAGGAGAGCTTCGTGGAGGCCGGGGTGTTGCCGCGGTTGTCCGCGAACTGCAGCGAGAGCACCGCGAAGGCGATACCGACGGTCAGCTGACCGGCCATCTTCGCCTTGGCCCGCAGACCCAGCGACCGGCGCTTGACGATCTTGATGTAGTCGTCGAGGAAGCCGACCAGGCCCATGCCCGCCATCAGACCGAGCACCAGCAGTCCGGAGAACGTCGGCGGCTTGCCGGTGATCACCTTGCTGAGGAAGTACGCGATGAGCGTCGCCAGGATGAAGGCGATACCACCCATGGTCGGTGTACCGCGCTTGGCGTGGTGCTCGCGCGGGCCGTCGTCGCGGATGTACTGGCCGTAGCCCTTGCGGGCCAGGAGCTTGATCAGCAGCGGAGTGCCGACCAGGGTCAGGAAAAGGCCAATGACTCCTGCGAACAGGATCTGCTTCATCATCGGGCGGCAACCTCACCCTCAACGCCACCGTCGAGCAGCGCCTGCGCCACCCGTTCGAGCCCGACCGACCTGGACGCCTTCACGAGCACGACGTCCCCCGGGCGCAGTTCACTGCGCAGCAGGTCGACAGCCGCCTGTGCGTCGGACACGTGCACCGACTCCTCACCCCACGAACCCTCGTTATATGCGCCCAGTTGGAGCCAGGACGCTTCCCTGCCCCCGACCGCGACGAGCTTGCTGACGTTGAGCCGGACGGCGAGCCGTCCGACCGCGTCGTGCTCGGCGAGCGCCTCGTCCCCGAGCTCGGCCATCTGACCGAGCACCGCCCACGTACGACGTCCGTTGCCCATTGCCGCGAGCGCGCGCAAGGCCGCTCGCATGGACTCGGGGTTCGCGTTGTAGGCGTCGTTGACGACCGTCACGCCGTCCGGACGCTCGGTGACCTCCATCCGCCAGCGGGAGAGGGAGCCCGCCTCGGAGAGCGCGAGGGCGATCTCGTCTGCGGACATGCCCAGCTCATGGGCGACGGCGGCCGCGGCGAGCGCGTTCGACACGTGGTGCTCACCGTACAGGCGCATGGTCACGTCACTGCACCCGGAGGGTGTGCGAAGGCTGAAGGAAGGCTGTCCACTCTCCGTGAGACGGACGTTCTCTGCGCGTACGTCCGCTTCGTCGGACTCTCCGAAGAGGATCACGCGGGCCTTCGTACGGGATGCCATGGCGCGTACGAGGGGATCGTCGGCGTTGAGGACCGCGGCGCCGTCCTCCGGAAGGCTCTCGACGAGCTCGCCCTTTGCTTGCGCGATCTGTTCGCGGCCGCCGAACTCGCCGATGTGGGCGGTGCCGACGTTGAGGACGAGGCCGATCTTCGGCGGGGTGAGGCTGGTGAGGTAGCGGATGTCGCCGACGTAGCGCGCGCCCATCTCCAGCACGAGGAACCGCGTCTCGTCGGTGACGCGCAGCGCGGTCACCGGGAGGCCGATCTCGTTGTTGAGATTGCCTTCCGGCCAGATGGTGGGTGCCTTGCGGTTCAGCACCTGGGCGATCAGGTCCTTGGTGCTCGTCTTGCCCGCCGAGCCGGTGAGCGCGACGAGGGTCGCCCCCGTCCGCTCCACGACGGAGCGCGCGAGGGCGCCGAGGGCCGTCTGGACGTCGTCCACGACGATCGCGGGCACGCCGACGGGGCGCTGCGCCAGCACGGCGACCGCGCCCGCCTCGACGGCCCGCTTCGCGTAGTCGTGCCCGTCGACGCGCTCGCCCACGAAAGCGGCGAACAGACTGCCGTCCTTCACTTGGCGGGAGTCGATGACGACGGGTCCGGTGACCTGTACCGCCGGATCCGGTATGTCGTACGTCTGCCCGCCGACGACTGCTGCGATCTCGGCGAGAGAGAGGGCGATCACAAGTTCATCCCTGGGTCTTCTGGATAGCTTCGCGAAGCACCTGGCGGTCGTCGAAGGGACGCACCACCCCGGCGATGTCCTGGCCCTGCTCGTGGCCCTTGCCCGCGACCAGCACGGTGTCCCCGGGCTGCGCGCGGGCTACGGCTGCGGCGATGGCGGCGGCCCGGTCCTCGAAGACCTGGACCTCACCGCGCTCGTGTACGGGTACGGACGCCGCGCCCTGGAGCATGGTTGCGAGGATCGCGAGGGGGTCCTCGGAGCGGGGGTTGTCGGAGGTCAGTACGGCGGTGTCGGCGAGCCGGGCCACGGCGGCGCCCATCGGCATCCGCTTGGTCTTGTCGCGGTCGCCGCCGCAGCCGAGTACGACGTGGAGTTTGCCCTCGGTGACCTTGCGCAAGGCACGCAGGACCGATTCCACGGCGTCCGTCTTGTGGGCGTAGTCGACGACGGCGAGGTAGGGCTGGCCCGCGTCCACGCGCTCCAGGCGGCCCGGGACGCCCGGCACGGCGGCGATGCCGTCGGCGGCGGTCTGCGGGTCGATGCCGGCGACGGCGAGGGCAACGATCGCGGCGAGGGTGTTCGCCACGTTGAAGGGGCCCGCGAGCGGCGATCTGGCGTTGATCCGCTCGTCCTTGGGGCCGACCGCGGTGAACGTGGAGTCCATGGGGCCGACTTCGACGTCCTGGGCGCGCCAGTCGGCGTCGGGGTGGCCCTCGGCAGAGAAGGTGACGACCGGGACGGTGGCTTCCTTGGCGAGCCTGCGGCCGTACTCGTCGTCGAGGTTGATCACACCGAGTCTGCTGCGTTTCGCGGTGAACAGCTGCGCCTTGGCCCGGAAGTAGTCCTCCATGTCGGAGTGGAACTCCATGTGTTCCGGGCTGAGGTTGTTGAAGACGGCGATGTCGAAGACGCAGGCGTCGACGCGGCCGAGGACCAGCGCGTGGCTGGAGACCTCCATCGCGACCGCCTCGACCCCGCGCTCGCGCATGACCGCGAACAGCGCCTGGAGGTCGGTGGCCTCGGGGGTCGTGCGCTCCGACTTGATCCGCTCGTCGCCGATGCGCATCTCGACCGTGCCGATCAGACCGGTGGAGCGGACCGTCTTCAGGCCTCCCTCGATGAGGTACGCCGTCGTGGTCTTGCCGGACGTGCCGGTGATGCCGATCTGGAGCAGGTCGCGGCCGGGGTGGCCGTAGATCGTGGCCGCCAGCTCACCCATGGCCCCGCGCGGGTCATCGACGACGAGCACCGGCAGCCCGGTGGCCGCGGCGCGCTCGGCGCCCGTCGGGTCGGTCAGGACGGCGACGGCGCCGAGACCGGCCGCCTGGGTCACGAAGTCGGCGCCGTGCAGGCGGGCGCCGGGCAGCGCGGCGTACAGGTCGCCGGGGCGCACGGCCCGCGAGTCATGGGTGATGCCCGTGACCTCCGCGGTCGACGCCGGGACGGTGGCGCCCAGCTGACCGGCGAGCTCCGCGAGGGGTGTGGCGGAGACGTGAACCGGTCGTGGCGGCCCCGGATATGTCACAGGAACGCCCTTCTGGGTGGTTTGGGACTGATCAGCGTGTGGCACGGCGGTGAGCGTACCGGGCGCACCCCCGCCGGAGCGAAGCGAGGGCCGCGGCGGAGGGGGGTTCCCGGAATCCGGGGTGATCGTTGTCACGAGCTGGTTCCTGGTCCGTTGTGCGTGTGGGCTGATCAGGGCGTGCGGTCGGAGTGGATCACGGTGTGAAGCTGACGGGCAGATTCGCGGCCTTCGCCCCGGTGGGCGGGACCTGGAGGGTCTTCAGGGCGAACTCCATGACCTGCTTGTAGATGGGTCCGCAGGTCTGGCCGCCGAAGTAGCTGCCCTTGGTGGCGTTCTGGATCGCGCAGTAGACGGTGATCCGCGGGTTGTCCGCGGGTGCGAATCCGGCGAAGGACGAGGTGTAGCCGTGGTACCTGCCGGTGGCCGGATCCACGCGGTTGGCCGTACCCGTCTTGCCCGCGACTCGGTAGCCGGGGATGCGCGCCTTGATGCCGGTGCCCTGCTCGTCGTCCACGACGGACTCCAGCATCTGGGCGAGGGTCTTCGCCGTCTTCTCGCTCACGACCCTTGTCTTCTTGGGCTGGGCGGCGGGGGTGAAGCGGCCGTCGGGCCCCTTGGTGCCGCGCACCAGCGTCGGCTCGACACGGACGCCGCCGTTGGCGATCGTCGAGTAGACGGAGGCCGCCTGCATCGCGTTGATCGACACGCCCTGGCCGAAAGGAATCGTGTACTGCTGCGACGTCGACCAGGTGCCGGGGGGCGCGAGGATGCCCGCGGTCTCGCCGGGGAAGCCGAGCCCGGTGTGGCTGCCGATGCCGAACTTGCGCAGATACGAGTAGAGGACCTGGTTGGCCTGCTTCTGCGTCTTACCGAGCTGGCCGGTCGCCAGGATGGTGCCGATGTTGCTGGACTTGGCGAGCACGCCGTTGAGCGTCAGGTACCAGGTCGGGTGGTCGACGTCGTCCTGGAAGAGCCGGTCGCCGCGGTGCAGCCGGTTGGGCACGACCACATGCGTGTCGGGCGTGGCCGCGTTCTCCTGAAGGACGGCGGCCATCGACATCAGCTTGGCGGTGGAGCCGGGCTCGAAGGCGTCCTCAAGGCTCCAGTTGTGCAGGCCGTCCGGGTCGGCCTCGGAGAGGTCGTTCGGATCGAAGCCGGGCGAGTTGGCCATGGCGAGGATCTCGCCGGTCCGGGTGTCCTGCACTATCACGTACCCGCGGTCCGCCTTGGACTTCTTCACCTGCTCGGTGATGGCGTTCTGCGCGGCCCACTGGATGTCGCGGTCGATGGTCAGCTCGACGTCGGATCCGGCCACGGCAGGCGTCTCGGTGGAGCCCGCGGTCGGCACCTGACGGCCGCCGGACTGGGCGTAGCGGATCTTGCCGTCCTTGCCGGCGAGCTCCTTGTTCAGCTGCTGCTCGAGACCGCCGCCGCCCTTGCCGTCGGCGTTGACCCAGCCCAGTATCCCGGCGGCGAGATCGCCGTTCGGATACACCCGCTTGCTGGCCGGGACCGCGAGGACGCCCGCGAGGACGTTGACCGTGCTCTTGTCGGTCTCCTCCTTGGCCGCGAGCGTGGTCTTCAGGTCCTTGATCTGCTTCCAGACCTGGGGGGTCTGGCGGTGCGCGAGCAGGGTGTAGCGGGTGTTCTTCGTCCGCAGCTTCTTGGCGACGGCGTCCGTGCTCTGGCCGAGGATCGGGGCGAGCAGCGCGGCGGCCTGCTCGGGCGCGTCCGTCACCTTCGTCGCCTTCCGCGTGAACATCGTCGGATCGGCCGTGATGTCGTACGCGTCCTCGCTCGTCGCCAGCTCGACGCCGTTGCGGTCGGTGATCCCGCCGCGCTCGGCGGCCAGCGTGCGCCCGACGTACCGGTTCCGCTCGGCCTTCGCGGCATAGGTGCTCGCGTCCACGGCCTGCACCTGGAGCAGCCGTACGACGAAGGCGACCATCACCAGGGTCAGCGCGAGGCTGACCAGGCGGAGGCGCGGGCGGGGGTTGCCGAGCCGGATGATGCGCGGGCCGCTCGGCCGGGGTGCGCTCGGGCGGCGCGCGGGGCGGGCACCGGGACCCGGGGGCCGCTGGCTTCCGCTTGCCGGACGTACGGGCCTGGCGGGTCCGGGCACGCGGCGGCGCGGCGGTTCCCTGTCGGACACTTCCGTCACCTGCCGGGGGTCGTGGAGGGCTGTGCGGACGGGGTGGGGGCCGGGGTGGTCGCCTGGGGGGACGGCACGGCCGCGGACGGCTGCGCGGCGGGCGGCGGGGTGGGACTCGGGGTGGGAGCCGGGGTCCGGCTCGGGGCCGGGGCGAGGACTTCGGGCGCGAGCGGCATCGGGATCCGTACGGAGGACTGCTGGGCGGCTCCCGGGACGCCCTTGACGGTGCCGTCGGGGTTGAGGAAGGCCGGGTCGCCGCCGGGGACCATGCCCAGTTCGCGGGCGCGGCGCTGGAGGGCGTCGGGGGCGGAGTAGTCGTCCACGTCCCGCTGGAGGGCCTGCTCCTCGTCGGTGAGGCTCTTGGTGTCCTTCTGCAGGTCGTCGAGGCGGAACGCCCCTTCGCTGAGCGCGGAGTTCAGCACGAGGAGCCCGATGAGGCCGCCGCCGAGCAGGAGGACGACCAGCAGGACGAAGGGGGTACGGGCGGCCTGTCCGGCGCCGGCCGGCAGCAGCCGCGCGAGCCGGGCGGCCCGACCTCTGAGTTCGGGTTTCCTGCTCACGCGCCCTCCCTGCGGGTTGGTTTTCCCGACGCACGGTGATCCTGCGGGGCTCGCATGGTGGTGTCGGGCCGTGTCGCGGGTTCGGTCCCCCGGCCTTGGAGCGCCTGGTCCCGGCGTTGCACTGCCCGATCCCGGCCTCGGACCGTCCGATCCCGGCCTCGGAGCACCTGGTCCCGACCTCGGACCGTCTGGTCCCGGCCTTGCACTGCCCGATCCCGGCCTCGGACCGCCCGGCGGGTTCGGATCCCCAACTCTCGACGTCCAGTGGGTTCGGTTTTCCAACCCGCCTCAGCCTGCAGATCCGGATCCCCGACCCGCGAGGTCCCGCGAGTTCGGATTCCAAACCCATCGCGTCCCGTGAGTTCGGGTGTCCGACTCACGCGCCCTCCCTCTCCCCACGCCTCACTCGGCATCCTCGCGAATGCGCTGCGCCCCCCGCAGCCGGGCGGGAGCCGCTCGGCGGTTCTCAGCGATCTCCTCCTCGGTGGGAAGTTCGGCACCGCGGGTGAGCAGCTTGAGCCGGGGCTGGTAGCGCTCGGGGACGACCGGCAGGCCGGGCGGCGCGGTGGTGGCGGCGCCGGCCGCGAACACGTGCTTGACCAGCCGGTCCTCCAGCGAGTGGTACGACAGCACGGCGATCCGGCCACCGACGGCGAGCACCTTCACGGCCGCGGGAATGGCCCTCTCCAGGACGCTGAGTTCGCCGTTGACCTCGATGCGCAGCGCCTGGAAGGTGCGCTTGGCGGGGTTGCCGCCAGTGCGCTTGGCGGCCTGGGGCAACGCGTCACGGATCAGCTCGACGAGCCGCGCGCTATTGCTGAAGGGCTCCTTCTCGCGTTCGCGCACGATCGCGGAGACGATCCGCTTGGCCTGCTTCTCCTCGCCGTACGCCCGCAGGATCCGGACCAGTTCGCCCGCCGGGTAGGTGTTGAGCACCTCGGCCGCGCTGATGCCGGTCGTCTGGTCCATGCGCATGTCGAGCGGGGCGTCCTGCGCGTACGCGAAGCCGCGGTCCGCCTCGTCGAGTTGCATGGAGGAGACACCGAGATCGAACAGGACGCCCTGGACGCGCGGGATGCCCAGGCGGTCGAGCACCTCGGGGAGTTCGTCGTAGACCGCGTGCACGAGGGTGGCTCGGTCGCCGAAGGGGGCGAGCCGCTCCCCGGAGAGGCGCAGCGCCTCCTTGTCGCGGTCCAGGGCCACGAGACGGGCCTCGGGGAACCGGGTGAGCAGCGCCTCACTGTGGCCGCCGAGCCCCAGGGTGCAGTCGACGACCACGGCTCCCGGCTCGGTGAGGGCCGGGGCCAGCATGTCCAGGCACCGCTGGAGCATCACCGGGACGTGTCGACTCTGACTCAAGGGGCCCTCTCAGTTCCGGCGCGGCGTACGCACCGCCGGGTCCCCGCCCGCTCGAGAAGGGGAGGCCTGCTGGCGCCGGGTGAGTGGCGTCAGCCGACCGGGAGCGGGAGGAGGCCGAGCCGTACGTACGCGCCGCGCACGTGGGGAGACGCCGGAAAATCGCCGTGTCTCCGGGGGATAACACCAGCAGGGAGAGCCTCGCCTCCCGCTTCGCGTCACTTTAGTCCACCGTGTCTCGCGGTCAATCAACCGGCATGCGCGTCGTGAGGCCGGACGCGTGCGAAGCGGTAAATCGGAAAGAATCACTCGGAAAGGTGCACTTCCGCCACCCGTGTGGGTTACCTCACAAGAGGACACGATGACGTTGTTTTTCCGATCTCACAGCAGGACCGGACCCCACGTGACCAGTACCGTCATAGCTATGACGACTTCTGCATCCGTTCCCACCGAGCCCGAAGGCGCCATAACCAGTGCCGGCACCGTCACGGACCGCCTCGTCGAGGCGAACGAGCAGTACGCCGCCGCATTCAACGACCCAGGGATGGACGCCCGTCCCGTGCTGCACGTCGCCGTGGTCGCGTGCATGGACGCCCGGCTCGACCTGCATGCCGCGCTCGGCCTGGAGCTGGGCGACTGTCACACCATCCGCAACGCGGGCGGCGTCGTCACCGACGACGTGATCCGCTCCCTCACGATCAGCCAGCGGGCGCTCGGCACCCGCAGCGTGGTCCTCATCCACCACACCGGCTGCGGCCTGGAGTCCCTCACCGAGGACTTCCGGCACGACCTGGAGATGGAGGTCGGCCAGCGCCCCGCCTGGGCGGTCGAGGCCTTCCGGGACGTCGAACAGGACGTACGGCAGTCGATGCAGCGCGTGCGCACGTCCCCCTTCCTGCTGCACACCGACGACGTGCGCGGCTTCGTCTTCGACGTCACGACCGGTCTGCTGCGCGAGATCGACCCCGTCTGACCGGCACCGCCGGACCCCCACGCGCCGCCCCGCGGCGCCTCGTGGGACGCTCTCTTCACGAAAAACCCCGGGCTTGCGGCACCTAAAGGGCCCCAAGACCTGACATATCGCGGCCAGTTATCCACAGGCGAGTGACACGAACCGGTAACGGCAACAAGAATGCGGGTGTGGCGTCACGCGGAACTTTTCACGCGTGGTGTCCGTGTTTCGGGGTGGGCCGGTCCGCACAGGGCGTCGGCCCGAGAACGGGCCGAGGAGGGCCGGGTGACGACCTATGACGATCGAGCGAGCCTTACGGATCTGACCGCCACTGTGGAGCGTGTCCGCAGTTCGGTGGAAGGAGTGATCGAAGGCAAGCCTGAGGTCGTACGGCTTTCGCTGACCGTGCTGCTCGCCGAGGGACATCTTCTGATCGAGGATGTCCCGGGCGTCGGCAAGACCATGCTGGCCAAGGCGCTGGCGCGGTCCATCGACTGCTCGGTGCGGCGTATCCAGTTCACGCCCGACCTGCTGCCCTCGGACATCACGGGTGTGTCCATCTGGGACCAGCAGCGCCGGGACTTCGAGTTCAAGCCGGGCGCGATCTTCGCCCAGATCGTGATCGGCGACGAGATCAACCGCGCCTCGCCCAAGACGCAGTCCGCGCTCCTGGAGTCGATGGAGGAGCGCCAGGTCACCATCGACGGGCAGACCTACGAACTGCCCAGCCCCTTCATGGTGGTGGCCACGCAGAACCCGGTCGAGATGGAGGGCACCTACCCGCTGCCCGAGGCCCAGCGCGACCGCTTCATGGCCCGCGTCTCCATCGGCTATCCCAGCGCGGACGCCGAGTTGCAGATGCTGGACATCCACGGCGGGGTGAACCCGCTGGACGACCTCCAGCCGGTGGCGCACGCGCACGAGATCGTGAAGCTGGTCGACGCGGTCCGCACGGTCCATGTCGCCGACCCGGTGCGGCGGTACGCGGTGGACCTGGTCGCCGCCACGCGCACCCACCCCGACCTCAGACTCGGCGCCTCGCCGCGTGCCACGCTGCACCTGCTGCGCGCGGCGAAGGCGTCCGCCGCCCTCAGCGGCCGGGAGTACGCGCTGCCGGACGACATCCAGGCACTCGCCGTAGCGGTCCTGGCCCACCGTCTGCTGCCCACGGCCCAGGCGCAGTTGAACCGCCGTACGGCCGAGCAGGTCGTCCAGGAGATCCTGCAGCGCACCCCCGTGCCCGCGGCCCCCCAGCAGCAGGCCGGCTTCACGATGGGCCGCGGCACGCCCGCGTACGGCCAGCAGCCGCCCCGGAGGCTGTGATGACACAAGGGGGCACGGGGCACACCGCCGAGGAGGACAAGGGCGGGCTGCGCACCGCGCTCGCCGGGCTCACCACGCGGGGGCGCTCCTTCCTGGCCGCCGGCGTCGCCGCCGCGATCTGCGCGTACGTCCTGGGGCAGAGCGATCTGCTCCGGGTCGGCCTGCTCCTCGCGGTGCTGCCGCTGGTCTGCGCCACCGTGCTGTACCGCACCCGCTACCGGGTCGCGGGCAGCCGCAGGCTCTCCCCCGCGCGCGTGCCCGCCGGTTCCGAGGCCCGCGTCCATCTGCGGATGGACAACGTCTCGCGGCTTCCCACCGGACTGCTGATGCTCCAGGACCGGGTGCCGTACGTGCTCGGTCCGCGGCCCCGCTTCGTCCTGGACCGGGTCGAGGCGGGCGGCCGCCGCGAGGTGTCCTACCGGGTGCGCTCGGACCTGCGCGGCCGCTATCCGCTGGGGCCGCTGCAGCTGCGGCTCACCGACCCCTTCGGCATGTGCGAGCTGACCCGCTCCTTCTCGACGTACGACACCCTGACGGTCATCCCGCGCGTGGAGGCGCTGCCGTCGGTGCGGCTGACCGGCGAGGCGAAGGGGTACGGCGACGGACGCCAGCGCTCGCTGGCGCTGGCCGGCGAGGACGACATCATCCCGCGCGGGTACCGCTACGGCGACGACCTGCGCCGGGTGCACTGGCGCCTGACCGCGCGCTACGGCGAGTTGATGGTCCGCCGTGAGGAGCAGCCCCAGCGCTCCCGCTGCACGGTGCTGCTCGACACCCGGGGCATCGCCTTCCAGGGCGCGGGCCCGGACTCGGCCTTCGAGTGGGCCGTGTCGGGCACGGCGTCGACGCTGGTGCACATGCTCGAACGGGGCTTTTCGGTACGGCTGTTGACCGACACCGGCAGCTCGGTGCCCGGAGAGGGCGCCGACGGGTTCGCGGGCGCCAGCCAGGAGTCAGCGGACGCGGCCGGGCTGATGATGGACACGCTCGCCGTCATCGACCACTCGGACGGCACGGGCCTGTCCCGGGCGTACGACGTGCTGCGCGGTGGGAACGAGGGGCTGCTGATCGCCTTCCTCGGCGATCTGGACGAGGAGCAGGCCTCGGTGCTCGGCAAGATGCGCCAGCGCAGCGGCGGGGCCGTCGCCTTCTTGCTGGACAGTGAGACCTGGGTGCGGGAACCGACCGATGTCCCCGGCTCGTTGGACAAGAGTGAGGATCGACTGCGCATGCTGCGCGAGGCGGGCTGGACCGCCGTGATGGTGCCGCGGGGGGCGGGGCTCGCCGACCTGTGGCGGGAGGCCGACCGACAGCGCAGGCACGTCGCGTCGACGGGGAGTACGGCGGGGGGCGATGGCTCATGAGCGGGCGTGCGCGACTGGCACTGTGCGCGGCGGCGGCCACGCTGATGGCGGCCTGCGCCCTGCTGCCGCTGGTCGACCCGGCGACCTGGATCTTCCAGGCGGCGTTCCTGCTGGCGGTGCAGACCGGTGTGGGCGCGCTGATGCGGCGGGTTCCGCTGGCCCGGCCGCTGACCGTGGCGGTGCAGGCGCTGGTGACGCTGATGCTGCTCACCCTGTCCTTCGCCCGGCAGCAGGCCGTCGTCGGGATCGTCCCGGGCCCCGACGTCTTCCGGCACTTCGGAGTGCTGCTGCAAGCGGGCGCCGACGACGTCGGGCGGTACTCGATTCCGGCCCCGCTGTCCGATGGCATCCGGCTCATGCTGGTCGGCGGCGTCCTGGTGATCGGGCTCGCGGTGGACGCGCTCGCGGTGACGTACCGCAGCGCGGCGCCCGCGGGACTGCCGCTGCTCGCGCTGTACTCGGTCGCCGCGGGCCTCTCCGGCGGCGGCGCCGCATGGCTGTGGTTCCTGCTCGCGGCCGCCGGCTATCTGATGCTGCTGCTGGCCGAGGGCCGCGACCGGCTCTCCCAGTGGGGTCGCGTCTTCGGCGGGGCGCCCCGCACACCAGGCCCCGACTCCGCCGGCGGCGCCGTCGCTCCGGTCCGCACCGGGCGGCGCATCGGCGCGGTCGCGCTGGGCATCGCCCTGGTGGTACCGCTGGGCCTGCCCTCGCTCGACGGCGGCCTGCTGGACGGCGCGGGGACGGGCGTGGGCACGGGCTCCGGGGGCGGCGGCACGATCTCCGCGGTGAACCCGCTGGTCTCACTCCGTGACAGCCTGAACGTGGACGAGGACCGTACGGTCATGACGTACCGCACCAACACCGACGACACCCAGGACCTGTATCTGCGGATCGTTTCCCTGGACGACTTCGACGGGACGGCCTGGAAGCCGGCCCAGCGGCGCATCCAGGATGTGCCGGGCACCTTCCCGACGCC
Source organism: Streptomyces sp. NPDC001530 (assembly GCF_042894545.1). Taxonomy (NCBI): domain Bacteria; kingdom Bacillati; phylum Actinomycetota; class Actinomycetes; order Kitasatosporales; family Streptomycetaceae; genus Streptomyces; species Streptomyces sp. NPDC001530. Next base: position 105,029 of record NZ_JBIAVS010000019.1, on the reverse strand, counting down.
GATCGGCCTCGGGACCGACGTCCAGCGGAGCTCGATCCAGACCCGCATCTCGGCGGCCGACTGGTACGCGCAGGACTGGCTCCCGATGCCGTACCCGGCCAGCAAGGTGAACATCAAGGGCAGCTGGCGGTACGAGCCCGTGGGGCGCACCCTCGTCGGGGACCACGGCCAGAACACGCGTGGCGTGCAGTACGACGTCACGAGCCTGATCGTGCAGCCGACCGCGGGGCAGCTGGCGAGCGCGCCGGAGCCGTCGGCGGCGCTGAGGCGCGAGTTCACCAAGGTGCCGGAGTCGTTGCCCGCGGTGGTGGCGACGACCGCCCGCAAGGTCACCGAGGGCGCGGCCAACCACTACGAGCAGGCGGTCAAGCTCCAGGACTACTTCGCCTCCAGCGGCAATTTCCGGTATGACACCCAGGTGCAGGTCGGCAGCGGCTCCGCCGCGATCGCGCGCTTCCTGAAGGACAAGGAGGGCTTCTGCGTCCACTTCTCCTTCGCGATGGCCGCGATGGCCCGGACGCTGGGGATACCGGCCCGCGTGGCGGTGGGCTTCACGCCCGGCTCCCCGGAGGCGGACGGTTCGATGTCGGTGAGTCTGCGGGACGCGCACGCCTGGCCCGAGCTGTACTTCGAGGGAGTGGGCTGGACCCGCTTCGAGCCGACCCCGAACCGGGGCACGGTGCCGGAGTACACCCAGACCGTCACGCCCGGCAGCGACGTGCCGGTCGTGCCGAAGCCGACGCTGTCGTCGTCCACGGCGCCTTCCGCCGCGCCGTCGGCCAGCGAGAGCTGCACGGCTCAGCAGCGGAAGCTGGAGGCGTGCCCGAGCGCATCCGCGGCGGCCGCGCTCAAGTCCCACGACGACAACTGGCCGTGGTTCAAGATCCTCGGGCTGACCTTGGCCGGCCTCCTGGTCCTGGGCCTGCCGCTGCTGCCGATGCTGTGGCGGATGCGGATACGGGCTGTGCGGCTCGGCGGGCACGGCCGCACCGAGGCGGACGCGGCGGCGTACACGCTGGGGGCCTGGCAGGAGGTGACCGATACGGCGTGGGACTACGGGATCGCGCCGGACGAGTCGCAGACGCCACGTAAGGCGGCCGCGCGGATCGTCCGTCTCGGGGGCTTCGATCCCACTGCGTCGGCCGCGGTGCATCGGTTGGCGGCGGCCGTGGAGCAGGTGCTCTACGCGCCGCGTCCCCGACCGGTGGCGGGTCTCGCGGACGACGCACGCGGTATCGCGGACGCGCTCCGCACCTCCGCGAGCCGTCCGGCCCACCTCCGTGCCCTTCTCGTGCCTCGCTCAGCCATCAGGGTGGTCTGGGCGGCCTCGGCCCGCTGGGCGACCCTGACAGCCCGCCTCACGGCCCGCAGAGAGACGCTGCTGCGCCGCCCCTCAAGCCAGAACAGCTGAAGCCGGACGGCGCCTTGCCGCCCCGGTCCCTGGCGGGGTTGGGGCGGCGCGCTGATCGCCGGGTCGGGGGGCGGCCCGCTGACGGCCCGGTCCGGGGCGACGCACCGACCTCCGGGTCGAGGGCTGCGCGCTGATCGCGGACGCTGCCCTACCGCTGGCGCCGGACACCGCCACTGCCCCTCCACTGGCGCCGGGCACCGGGGCTGGGGTCGGGGTGGGTGTACTTACCGGCGCGTGCAGGGTGCCGCTGTGCCCACCCGTGCCGCCCCTAGCGGCGCGTATGCCCACAGCTACGACGGTTACGACGGCACCGGGGTTTCGGGGCGTGCTTGAGGGGGTGTCCACCCAGTTGGGTGGACACCCCCTCAAGTGATGTCTTCGGCTACGGCGCTCGGAGGGCTAGTGGCCCTGTTCGTCGCGGCGGCGCTGCCAGCGTTGTTCGATGCGGTCCATCAGGGAGCGGCGCTGTCGGCCCTGACGGCGAGCGGCGGGTGAGCCGGACGCTGCCGGCTGTTCCCCCGGCTTGGGAGCCTTGCGCCAACCGGTGACGGCAAGCACCGCGCAGCCCAGCATCACAAGGAAGCCCACCACGCTTACCCAGATCTGCTGTGCGACCATTCCTGCCATGAGGAGCGCGATACCCACCAGGAAGCCCGCGACCGCCTGGTAGACCCGTCGCCGGGTGTACGTACGCAGCCCGCTTCCCTCAAGCGCTGTCGCGAACTTGGGATCTTCGGCGTACAGCGCTCGCTCCATCTGCTCGAGCATTCGCTGCTCGTGCTCCGAGAGCGGCACGGAGTCCTCCTCATCGTGCAGTCGCCGGGGCGACCGGGGGTCCCCTTCAGGATAGGCAGGGAATCGCCCCCGTGAAACCCGCCCCTCTACGCCAATTCGCCAACCGGAACCCGCCATGGCACCCCGATCCACTGAGGCGTGCATTCCCCAGCGAACGGTCCGTCATGCCGGACGGTCTCCCTCGATCATACGGCGCCGCGCACCCAATCGGGGGGTCTGTGGCGTACTCCATCTGCCGCCAAGCCCCTGATCAGCGGCGCACCACGGGAGGCGGCTCAGCCCTCAGCCGCTCCCTGCGTCTCACCGAGCACATGGAGCTGGGTCGCCACGGAGTGGAAAGCGGCGAGTTCGGCCGCCGCCGCCTCCAGCTTCAGCAGCGCCTCCAGGGCCCCCGGCTCGGTGTCCACGAGGACCCCCGGCACCAGGTCGGCGAAGACCCGCACGCCGTGCACGGCGCCGACGCGCAGGCCCGCGCCCTCGACCAGGGCGGTGAGCTGTTCGGCCGTGAAGCGGTGGGGTACGGGATCACCCTCGCCCCAGCGTCCGTCCGGGTCATCGAGCGCCTGCTTGGCCTCCTTGAAGTGCCCGGCGAGGGCGCGCGCCAGCACGGCTCCGCCCAGGCCTGCGGCGAGGAGGCTGAGGACGCCCTCGGGGCGCAGCGCGTCCACCACGTTGCGCACGCCCTCGGCGGGGTCGTCGACGTACTCCAGGACGCCGTGGCACAGCACCGCGTCGTAGCCACCGCGCTCGACCACATCGAAGAGGCCGTGCGCATCACCCTGGACGCCCTGGACACGGTCGGCGACGCCGGCCTCGGCGGCCCGCCGCTCCAACGCGAACAGCGCGTTCGGGCTGGGGTCGACGACGGTGACGCGGTGACCGAGGCGGGCCACGGGCACCGCGAAGTTGCCGCTGCCGCCTCCGGTGTCGAGTACGTCGAGGGACTCCCGGCCCGTGGCCTTGACCCGGCGGTCCAGGGCGTCCTTGAGGACCTCCCAGACCACGGCGGTACGGAGAGAAGCGCGGGGGCGCATCGGGTCCGACACGGCAGTTGACTCCTCGGCGCGGCACCGCCTCTTGCACGGCGGAGCGATCGGGGGGCCTCCCGGCCCCCTTGCCGGGGCGGAAGGCTTCAGGCGCCTCCACCCTATTGCCTCCGCAGCCGTAGCCGATCCTCCGTCTCACCCGGCGGATCACGCACCGGACGGTGCGGCGAACCGTGGTCCCGGTGCCGGTCAGCCCGCGTCCGGGACCTCCCCGTCGCCGTCCTGCCGTGGCTGGGGCAGGACGGGCTGCAGCACGAGCATCCGCTCGACGAGGCGCAGGAACATCGCCACGTCGCGTATCAGGTCGTCGGCGTCGCGGCTGCCGGCCGCGCCCGGGATGCCCGCCTCGGCGCGGGCGCGGCGGGTGGCGCCGGAGGCGAACAGGGCGCTCCACTCGGTGAGTTCGGGCGCGATTTCGGGGAGCACTTCCCAGGCGCTGCGGATGCGGGCCCGGCGTCGGGGCGTGGTCTCAGGGCGGCCCCGTGCTGCGAGGACGGCGGCGGCGGTGCGCAGGGCGGCCAAGTGGGCCGTCGCATACCGCTCGTTGGGCGTTTCCAGGGCCGTGGCTTCGTCGAGTCCGGCGCGGGCCTGGGCGAGCAGATCGAGGGCGGCGGGCGGGGCCGTGGCCCGGCGCAGCACGGGGTGCACGTCGCTCGCCGGGCCGGTCAGTGAGGGGGCAGGGCCGGTGGCGCGGCGCCGGCGGGCGGCGGCTGCGGAAGAGCTGGCCATGACGAACCTCCTGTCGTCTGTGTGACGGCACTGTGGCCGTATGTGCCCATCGTGAGGTATGCCACTGACAATCCGTTCTGACCTGGCCTTTTGCTTCGATCGAAGGTTCGGGATAGTTTTTGCACTGACCAGTCAGTTCAAAAACGGCCGTGCGCCGGCCCCTCAAGGGCCGCGCGCCCGGCCGCGTACAGAGGGGGAGCTGTGGGCGAACCGCATGGAGTCGCCGTCAGCGCCGAGGGGTTCGGGCTCAAGGGCCCGCGCGGCTGGGCGTTCCGGGGCGTCGACATCGCCGCGGAACCCGGCTCGCTGATCGCGATCGAAGGGCCGTCCGGTTCCGGCCGGACCTGTCTGCTGCTCGCGCTCACCGGACGGATGAAACCGAGCGAGGGGGCAGCCACCGCAGGCCGGTGGAAGCTGCCGAAGCAGATGGCAGCGGTGCGGCGCGCGAGCGCGCTCGCGCACGTACCCGGCGTCACCGACCTGGATCCGGCGCTGACCGTCGCAGAGCACCTGCGCGAACGGGCGCTGCTGCAGCGGCGGTTCGGCGGCTCCCTGCGCGGGCTGCTGCGGCCTCGCACCGAGCGGATGACCGAGGCGAAGGTGCGGATCGACACCGCGCTGGCCGCCGCCGGGCTCGACCGGGAGGCCCTGCCCAAGGGTTCCCGGACCGCCGTACGCGACCTGGAGCGGCTGGAGGCCCTGCGGCTGTCCGTGGCGCTGGCGCTCATCGGCAGTCCGCGTCTGCTCGGCGTCGACGACACCGACCTCAAGCTCTCGGACTCCGAACGGGCCGAAGTCTGGGCCCTGTTGAAGTCGCTCGCCGAGTCCGGCACCACGGTCGTGGCGGTGTGCAGCGAGGCCCCCGAGGGCGCCACCCTCGTGTCCACGAAGCCTGGAGCCGATCAGGACGACAGCGACGAAAACGACGACGACAAGGAGACGGCGGATGCGCTCGCCCAAACTGGCCGCGCTTGAGCTCAGGCGGTTCGGCAGGGGCAAGCTCCCGCGTGCCGCGCTGGCCGCGCTCCTGCTGCTGCCCCTGCTCTACGGCGCTCTCTACCTGTGGTCGTTCTGGGACCCGTACGGCCGTCTCGACCGCATCCCCGTGGCGCTGGTGAACGACGACAAGGGGGCGACGGCCGCGGGCAAGAAGGTCACCGTGGGCGACGACATCACCAAGGGGCTGCGCGACAGCGACACCTTCGAGTGGCACGAGGTGAGCGCCGCCGAGGCCCGCGAGGGCGTCGAGGACGGCACGTACTACCTGTCACTGACCATGCCGAGCGACTTCAGTAAGAGGGTCGCCTCCAGCTCCGGGGACGCGCCGGAGACGGGCGCGCTCCAGGTGCGTACGAACGACGGGAACAACTACATCGTCGGACAGATCTCGCGGACGGTGTTCAGCGAGGTGCGCACGGCCGCTTCCACCAAGGCCTCGCGGTCGTTCCTCGACAAGATCTTCATCTCGTTCTCGGACATCCACGGGGCGACCGAGAAGGCCGCGAAGGGGGCCGACAAGCTCCAGGGCGGGATCGGCAAGGCGAAGAAGGGCTCCAAGGATCTCGCGGACGGTCTGAACGAGGCCAAGAAGGGCAGCGGGAAGCTTTCCGGGGGCCTGAAGAAGCTCAACAAGGGCGCGGGTGACCTGGAGGATGGTTCGCGGCAGGTCGCGGACGGCACGCAGTCGCTGGCCGACAAGGTCAACGGGGTCGCGGACAAGGTGGGCCCCTTCCTGAAGGACAACGAGAAGTCGATCGGCGACACGGCCCAGCTCGTCGCCGACTCCGCCTCGGGGATCCGCCACAACCTCGACACCCTGGTCGAGACGGCTCCGGCCGCGGCCAAGGGCGCCCACACGGCCTCCACCGCGCTGAACGCCGTCTACAAGGCGCGCTGCGAGACCCTGCCGGTCCCCGACCCCGCGTGTCCCGACCTGAAGAAGGCCAAGGAGGCGGCCTCGGACGTGGCCAAGGTCGCCGACGACGTGAACACGCTGATCGACGACCAGGACGGCGATCTCGACAAGCTCGACAAGAACCTGGCCACGCTCCAGAAGCAGGCCCAGGCGCTCGCCGACCGCTCGCCGCATCTCTCCGAGGACCTCGACGACTCCGTCTCCAAGATCAACAAGCTGAACGAGGGTGCGAAGAAGGTCGCCAAGGGGACCAAGAAGCTGCACTCCGGGCTCGGTACGGCCAAGTCCGGCGCGGCGGACCTCGACACGGGCGTCGGCAAGCTGAGGACGGGTGCGAGCGACCTCGACGGGGGCATGTACAAGCTCGTCGGCGGCTCCGGGAAACTCGCCGGCGGACTGCACGACGGCGCCGACCACATCCCCGACTACGACAAGCAGGACCGCGACCAGCGCACCCAGGTCATGTCCGACCCCGTGCAACTCGCCTCCAAGGACCTGCACAAGGCCCCCAACTACGGCACCGGTTTCGCCCCGTACTTCATCCCGCTGTCCCTGTGGGTGGGCGCGATGGTGGCGTACATGCTGATCCAGCCGCTCAACCGGCGTGCGCTCGCGGCGGGCGCCTCGGCGTGGCGCATCGCACTGGCGGGCTGGCTGCCGGTGGCCGCCGTGGGAGTGCTGCAGACGGCGGCCCTGATGTCCGTGCTGCACTGGGCGATCGGCCTGGAGATGGCGCGGGCGGCCGGGACGGTGGGCTTCCTGTTCCTGGTGACGGCGTGCTTCGCGGCGCTCGTGCAGTGGCTGAACGCACGTTTCGGAGCGGCGGGCCGGATCCTCGTCCTGGCCTTCCTGATGCTCCAGCTGACCTCGGCGGGCGGCACGTACCCCGTCCAGACCAGTCCGGGCTTCTTCAACGCGATCCACCCCTTCTTGCCGATGAGTTACGTCGTCGAGGCCCTCAGGAGGCTCATCACGGGCGGCGGCCTGGGCCCCGTCTGGCAGGCCTGCGCCGTCCTGGTGGCCTTCACGGTGGGCGCCCTCGCGCTCACCGCCCTGTCGGCGCGCCGCAAACAGGTGTGGACCCTCGACCGGCTGCACCCGGAGCTGAGCCTGTGACCGCGCACGCAGCCGCTCCTGTGACAATCGGGGCCATGGAAAGCAGCAGCACCACGGCGGGCAGCGGCAGCCGGCGCGAGGCGACCCGGCAGAAGCTCTACGAGGCGGCCGTCACCCTGATCGCCGAGCAGGGCTTCTCCGCCACCACGGTGGACGAGATCGCCGAGCGCGCCGGGGTGGCGAAGGGCACGGTCTACTACAACTTCGCGAGCAAATCGGTCCTCTTCGAAGAGCTGCTGCGGCACGGCGTGGGACTCCTCACCGCCTCCCTACGGGAGGCGGCCGAGAAGACCGCCCGGGACGGCGGCAGCAAGGTCGACGCGCTGGACGCGATGATCCGGGCCGGGCTCGTCTTCATCGACCGCTACCCGGCCTTCACCCAGCTGTACGTGGCGGAGCTGTGGCGCACCAACCGGACCTGGCAGTCCACGCTCATGGTGGTCCGGCAGGAGGCGGTCGCGGTCGTCGAGGGCGTCCTGCGCGACGGTGTGGCGAACGGCGAGCTCAGCGATGAGATCGACATCCCGCTGACGGCGTCCGCGCTGGTCGGCATGGTCCTGGTGGCCGCCCTGGACTGGCAGGCCTTCCAGCCGGAGCGTTCTCTGGACGACGTCCACGCGGCGCTGTCCCGGCTGCTCCAGGGGCGCGTCAGCGGCAACCGCTGACCGGGCACAGGGCGCATGCGAAAGCGCCGGTCCGATCTGGCCGCGTCCCCCGCGGGCCAGATCGGACCGGCGCTTCGCCGTGCTCCCCGTTGCACTTCCCCCGTACTCCCCCGTACTCCCCCGTTGGGCCCCCGTTCGGTCGTCCCCCGGGTTCCCCCGTGCCTCGCTCCCGCCGAGGGTGTCGGCGGAAGGAGCGGCCAAGGGCGCGATTTCCGTTCCGCCGCCCCGTGTCGGCGGTGCCGGAGCCGCGCCCCTTTCCGTGTCTCCACTCTCTCGTTCGCGCAGGTCCGGCCCATCCGCGCGCGTACTCATCTCACTCCCTAGGTACGGATACTCAGTCCTGCGCACTCAAGCCCAGGCCCCACCGTTGTCGCCTGGTGACGATCGCGTCCGTGTCCGTACTCCCCCTTGTCTTCACCAGCGGCATCACCGCGTACGCGGTGGTGTTGCTCCTCGGCGTCTTCGGCGCGACCGGGCTGAGCGACGACGTCCTGGAGTCGCTCCAACGCCCTGAGATCCTGGTCACAGTCGGCGTTCTCTTCCTCTGCGAGGCGGTCGCCGACAAGATCAGAAATCGGCGGCCACTGACCGCTGCGGGCACGGGTCACCGGCGGCCACTCACGGCTGGGGACGGGACTGTCAGTGGCGGCCGATAAAGTCGCTGGCATGGGACGGATTGCGGTGATCGGCGCCGGGATGGGCGCGATGGCGGCCGCCGCCCGGCTGGCCGCCGCGGGCCACCGGGTGGTGGTGTACGAGCGCGCGGCGACGTACGGCGGTGCGGTGGGCCGCTTCGAGCGCGACGGCTTCGCCTTCGACACGGGCCCGGGACTGCTGCCGCTGCCCGCGGTCTACCGCGACCTGTTCGTCAAGACGGGCAAGCAGCCCCTGGAGGAGTGCGTCGAGCTGGTCCAGGTGGACCCGTCGTCGCGGCACGTCTTCGCCGACGGTACGGAGGTGTCCCTGCCGAACGCCTCGCGCGCAGGGGTCGTCACCGCGCTGGACGAAGCGCTCGGGGCGGGCACGGGCGGGCGCTGGGGCGACTTCCTGGTGCGGGCCCGCGAGGCATGGGACCGCTCGCGCCGGCCGCTCCTGGAGGAGCCGCTGTGGCCCAACTGGTCGGTGCTCGCCCAGCGCGAGCCCTACCCGTCGGTGCCCCACAAGAAGCTGCTGCGCACCCGCCGGGCCAGCACCCTCGCCGAGGTCGCCGCCTGGGAGCTGCGCGACCCGCGCCTCACGGCCCTCCTGGAGAGCCACGCCCTCGCGTACGGGCTCGACCCGCGCGTCACCCCGGCGAGCGCCGCCGTGCTGCCCTACATGGAGCACGCCTTCGGCACCTGGTATGTGCGCGGAGGCATAAGGGAGTTGGCGCGCGCGGTGTACGAGCGGTGCCTCGCCCGCCGAGTCGAGTTCCGCTTCGGGGCCTCCGTCGAGCGGATCGTCGAGAAGGACGGCCGGGCGGCGGGCGTCGAACTCGCCGACGGCACGGTCGAGGAGGCCGACTTCCTCGTCGCGGGCGTGGCGCCGGGCGTGCTGGACAGCCTCGTCCCGGGCACGGCGATACGCGGCGACGGCGAGGTCTCGCCGCGGCGCGGGGCGCCGAGCCGCCTGACCGTGCTGCTGGCGCTGCGCGGTGGGCGGCCCGAGGGAGCGGCGCATCGGACGGTGGTGCATGCGCCCGACCGCGAGGACGAGTTGGGCCGGCTCTTCGGTGAGCGCCCGGGACTCCCGGCCGCACCCACGGTCATGGTGTCGCGCCCCGAGGACACCGCGCTGGTACCGGACGGGGAGCACGAAGCGGTCACGCTGACCGTCACCGTGCCCTCGGGTCTTCCGGTGTCCGAGTCGGAGGTGGAGCGGGTCCTCGGCGTCGCCCAGCGCGCCCTACCCGGCCTCCGCGACCGTCTCCTGTGGCGCGAGGTCCGCACCCCGGCCGACATCGCGGAGGCGACCGGCGCGGACGGCGGCGCCGTCCCCGCCCCGGCGCTCGCCGCGGCGGACGGCCATCTGCTGCACCCGTCGAACGGCACCCGGATGCCGGGCCTGTTCGCGGCGGGCGGCTGGGCGCACCCCGGCGGTGGACTCCCGCACGCGGGCATGTCGGGCGCGCTGGTGGCCGGACTCATCGTGGAGGGACCGGAGTTCCGGGGCTCGCAGTGAGCACGCCGGTGCGCCGGAGAAGAAGCTGAAGCGCGGTCGGTCGACGGCGGGCACGGGGCCCCGTTCTACCGGCCGTACAGCCCGTCAGTACCGGTACTGCTGCTCGTCGTACCCGGCGCCGTTGCCGTTCCCCTGGTACGGGTACGGCTGCTCGGGCGGGAGTTCGCCGCCGTACGGGTCGTCGGTGGTGCGCTGCTGCGGCACCCAGACGCCGCTGGCCGGAGTCTCACCCGCGTAGGTGCCGGTGGCGTACTGGTCCTGGCCGTAGACCTGCTGCTGCGGGTACTGCTGCTCGCCGCCGCCGTACGTGGTGTCGTACGAGGCACCGGTGTACGTCTGGGCGCCGGTGTACGGGTCGGAGTAGGCGGCGTACTGCTGCTGGCCGTTGTCGTAGGCGTACTGCTGCTGGTCGTAGCCGGAGTAGCCGTCGTACGCGTAGGCCTGCTGGTCCTGGTTCTGCCCGGCCGTCGCATAGGCCTGCTGGTCCTGGGACTGCGCGGCGCCGGCGTAGGACTGGTCGGTGGCGGCCGCGTAGGAGGTGTCGCTGTAGATGCCGTACGAGCCGGTGTCCTCGGGCAGGGGCTGCGGCTCGTACACGGCGGTGGTCTCGGCGGCCGCGTGCTCGCCGGATCCCGGCGGCATGAAGCGGTCGGACTGCGCGGGCGAGAAGACGTCGTCATCGGCGGCGTACTCGTCGTCCTGCGAATAGGCCGCGGCAGACGTCGCTTCGAGGTCGGAGACCTCCAGCGTCGGGTCCTGGTACTCCGGCTCGCCGCGGCGGCGCTTGCTGGGCTTGCCGGGCGCGGAAGGGCCGTTGATGGCCCAGCCCTGGGCGAAGCCACGGCGGAACGACAGGGTGACGTACGTCTGGCCGACCGCGAAGGCGGCCGCGCCGAGTCCGATGACGACCACGGAGGGCATCAGCACACCGAGGACCACGCCGAGGAAGCCGACGAAGGCGAGCAGCCGGTAGCGCAGCCGCGCCTTGTACTGCAGCAGGACCTCGCCGAGCAGCCACAGCGCGACGATGCCGAACGCGATATAGAGGACCGTCCAGCCCATGTACGCCCCTCTCCCAGTGGCCGCTACGCAGTCTGTCGTACGCGGGTGCGACCGGTCTAGGCCCGCTGTGGGTGGTGCAGGCCCAGATTCTCGTAGATTTCCAGCGTCGCCGTGGAGTTGTTGAGCGTAATGAAGTGCAGTCCGGGGACTCCCTCGGCCAGCAGCCTCGCGCAGAACTCCGTCGCGAACTCAATGCCAATGGAGCGTACAGCCGCCGGATCGTCTTTGGCTGTGAGGATCCGCTCTTTCAGGGCGTCCGGGAACGAGGCGTTGCTGAGCTTCGGGAGCCGCTCCAGCATCTTCACGCTCGTCACCGGCATGACCTCCGGGATGACCGGGGTCTCGCAGCCGGCCGTCTCGACGCGGTCACGCAGGCGCAGATACGACTCCGGGTGGAAGAACATCTGCGTGATCGCGTAGTCGGCGCCGGCGCGGCACTTGTCGACGAAGTGCTCGACGTCCAGGTCCCACTCGGTGGACCGCGGGTGCATCTCGGGGAAGGCCGCGACGCCGACGCAGAAGTCGCCCGACTCCTTGATGAGACGGACGAGTTCGGCCGCGTAGGTCAGGCCCCGGGGGTGTGGGATCCACTCGCCCATGGGGTCGCCGGGCGGGTCGCCGCGGACCGCGAGCATGTTGCGGATACCGGCGTCCGCGTACTGGCCGATGATGTTGCGCAGTTCCGCGATGGAGTGGTTGACCGCGGTGAGGTGGGCGACCGGGGTGAGCGTCGTGTCGACGACGATCTGCTCGGTCTCCTTGACGGTGCCCGCGCGCGTGGAGCCGCCCGCTCCGTAGGTCACGGAGACGAAGTCGGGCGCGACGGCCTCGACCCGGCGCAGCGCGTTCCACAGGTTCCGCTCGCCCTTGGGGGTCTTCGGCGCGGAGAACTCGAACGAGTACGTCTTCTTGCCGGTCGCGAGCATGTCGCGCACGGTGCGTGCGCGATCAGTCCTGGTGGAAGCAGATCCGAGGGCCATACCCGCAGGTTAGCCAGGGGGCGCCGGTCGCCCAACCGAACCGATGGGATTTGTCCAATTTGTCGACTTCTTGTCCACCCCTCGGACAATTATCGGACGGCTGCGCGGGACGACTGCACCGGATGACCGCCGGATGACTATGCGTGACGCAGCCGCTTCGCGAACTCCGCCGCCGCCGCTCCCGGGTCGTCCGCCTCGGTGATCGCCCGTACGACGACGACGCGGCGGGCGCCCGCCTCGAGCACCTCGTCGAGGTTGCCGAGGTCGATGCCGCCGATGGCGAACCAGGGACGGTCGGTGCCCAGCGCTGCGGTGTAACGGACCAGGTCGAGGCCGGGTGCGTGGCGGCCGGGCTTGGTGGGGGTGGGCCAGCAGGGGCCGGTGCAGAAGTAGTCCACGCCCTCCTGGACCGCGGCGGCCGCGGCCTCGGACTCCGCGTGCGTGGAGCGGCCTATCAGGATGTCGTCGCCGAGGATGGCGCGGGCGGCGAGGACCGGGAGGTCGCCCTGGCCCAGGTGGAGCACGTCGGCGCCGGTCGGGTGCGCGGTGCGGATCGCGTGGGCCACGTCCGCCCGGTCGTTCACCGAGAGCAGCTTGCCGTGCATCTGGCACTTGTCGGCGAACAGCTCCAGGTACCCGAGCTCCTCCTCCGCCTCCAGGCTCTTGTCGCGCAGCTGGACGATGTCCACACCGCTCTCCAGGACGGCGTCCAGGAAGTCGGCGAGGTCGCCCTGGCGCTTGCGGGCGTCCGTGCAGAGGTAGAGACGGGCGTCGGCGAGCTGGGCGCGCGCGGTGGTGGCGGCGTTCTCGGGCATGCGTGTGTCCCCCGTTGTCGGTGCGTACGGACCACGGTGGCCCGGTGGCCTTTCGGCCCGTGGCCGGCCGTGGTCCGTACGCCGGACGGTCCGTTCAGGTCAGACGGCGAGCGCCTGGGCGCGGCGCTTCACCTCCGTGCCGCGATTCTCGCTCAGAGCCTGCGCGGGGGTGCCGGGCAGGGTCGGGTCGGGGGTGAAGAGCCACTCGAGCATCTCTTCGTCGGTGAAGCCGTCGTCCCGCAGGAGCGTCAGGGTGCCGGACAGGCCCTTGACGACCTTGTCCCCGTCGATGAAGGCGGCGGGGACGTGCAGCGCGCGGTTCTCACCACGGCGTACGGCGATCAGCTGGCCCTCCTTGACCAGCTGCCGGACGCGGGTCACCTCGACGCCGAGCTGTTCGGCGATGTCGGGGAGGGTGAGCCAGGCGGGGACGAGAGCATCGATCTTTGCGTCAATCTCGGTCACGGGGACAAGCCTGCCATCCCGGACTGACACTCGGTACCCGAGTCCCGCCCGGGCCGGGTCTCCGCGCTCCGGCGATCGGGTGGGTTTCTGCCGCTCGGCACCCCGGAACGACTCGCCGGCGCGGCGAAAAAGACCCTCCGGCTTCGCCGGATCGAGTGCCGCCTTCGGTGGCGGAGAAACCTTGCCTACGCGGTCGCCGACTTCATCGGTTTCGACGGGTCCGCCAGGAGGTCCGGGTTCATCGGGGTGCCTGCCTCGATGAGTCTGCGGCCCTGGGCCAGGTCCCTCGGGCGGCCCACCGCCAGGAGGGCGACGAGGCGGGTTTCGCGGAGCCAGCAGACCGTCCAGGCGGCGCCGGTGGGGTCGCCGCGCCAGAGGGTCGTGTCCTCGGGGGCGTGGTGGCCGACGTACTGGACGAAGCGGCCGAACTGCTCGGACCAGAAGTACGGGACGGGGTCGTACGCGACGGGGGCCTCGCCGATGATGTTCGCGGCGACCGTGCGCGGCCCCTGGAGGGCGTTGTCCCAGTGGTGGACCAGGAGACGGTCCTCGTACCTTCCCGAAGGGAAGGAGGCGCAGTCGCCGACCGCGTAGACGTCCGGTACGGAGGTGCGCAGGTGGTTGTCGGCCACGACCTCGCGGTGGGCACCGAGCGCGATCCCGGAGCCGGCGAGCCAGGCGGTCGCGGGGCGCGCCCCGATGCCGACGACGACCGCGTCCGCGGGCACCCGGCTGCCGTCGTCGAGAACCACGGCACCGGGCTCGACGCGCTCCACGCGCGCGTGGGTACGCAACGACGCGCCGCTGTCCGCGTACCAGGACGCCATCGGTGCGGCCACCTCGGCGGGCAGCGCCCCGGCGAGCGGCCGGTCGGCGGCCTCGACGACCGTCACCGCGCACCCCGCCTCGCGCGCCGCCGTGGCGAACTCGGCGCCGATCCAGCCGGCCCCGACGACCACGATGTCGTGCTGTCGGGCGAGGACGGGACGCAGCCGCTCGGCGTCGTCCAGGGTGCGCAGCAGATGGACCCCGGGCACGCCCTCCGCGCCCGGCAGCTGGATCGGTTCCGCACCGGTGGCGATGACCAGGACGTCGTACGGCACGGGCCCGGTTTCGGTGTCCAGCTCATGGTCCGCGGGGCGGACGCCGAGCGCCTCGCGCCCGAGCTGCAGGTCGATGTCCAGCGCCTCGAAGTCGACGTCGAAGGCGGAGCCCTCGGCCTTGCCGAGCAGCACGGCCTTGGACAGCGGCGGCCGGTCGTACGGCTGATGGGGCTCCGCGCCGATCAGCGTCACGCTGCCGGTGAAGCCCTGTTCGCGCAGGGCGACCGCGGTCTGCACACCGGCCATGCCCGCGCCCACCACGACGACCCGCCGTGCCGTACGCCTCTGCGACTGCGACTCGGACCGCGTCTGCGCCTGCGTCTGCTCGCTCACCTGATCACCATAGTCAACTGACAATTCGTCAGTCAGTGGACGTGCTCAGTGACCTGCTCCACAATGCTCGTCCCGCTGCCCGTCTGCGACTCCCATTCCCAGGTCTCCTCCAGGCGTACGCGCCCGCCGGGCAGCTCCACCACGAGGGACACGCAGTGCCCCGACGAGGTGCTGCCGTCGCGCTTCAGCTGCACGTACCGGAAGTCGAGGCGGTCACCCTCGCGGGTACCCACGAGATGCCCGCGTACGACATCGCCGCCCGCGTATTCGGCCCAGATCTCGCCGTCCTTCTCGTGGTACGTGAAGCGGGTGCGGGTGCCCACCTGACCTGGCGCCTGGTCGGCGACGGGGGCGAGGACGAGGCCGTCGAGCGATCGGGCCATGGACGGAGGCTCCCTTACTGAGACGAGTGGCGGCGGGCTAGGGTGGCCAACGTAAAGCACTCGCGGGAGCCCGGACGCACCGGGCTGAGAGGGAGGCTGGGACGGCCTCCGACCGTACGAACCTGATCCGGGTCATGCCGGCGAAGGGAGGGGCTGGACGCCCATGTCGCCTACGCGTACGTCAGACGTCCTTGTCATCGGGGGCGGAATCATCGGGCTCGTGACGGCCTGGCGGGCCGC
Organism: Streptomyces sp. NPDC001530; assembly: GCF_042894545.1. Classification (NCBI taxonomy): domain Bacteria; kingdom Bacillati; phylum Actinomycetota; class Actinomycetes; order Kitasatosporales; family Streptomycetaceae; genus Streptomyces; species Streptomyces sp. NPDC001530. Next base: position 89,811 of record NZ_JBIAVS010000019.1, on the reverse strand, counting down.
GCAACGCGGTTTCACGACCGCCCTCGTGGACCCCGAACCCGGCGGCGGAGCGGCCCAGGTGGCGGCGGGAATGCTGGCCGCCGTCACCGAACTGCACTACGGCGAGCAGACCCTGCTGGGCCTCAACCTCGCCTCCGCGCGCCGCTATCCGGACTTCGCCGCCGAACTCACCGAGGCGACGGGCCAGGACCTCGGCTACCGCCAGTGCGGCACGCTGGCCGTCGCGCTGGACGCCGACGACCGCGCCCATCTGCGCGAACTGCACGCTCTGCAACGCCAGTCGGGGCTCGACTCGGAGTGGCTGAGCGGGCGCGAGTGCCGCCGTCTGGAGCCGATGCTCGCACCCGGCGTGCGCGGCGGTCTCCGGGTCGACGGCGACCACCAGGTCGATCCGCGCCGGCTCGCGGCGGCCCTGGTCACGGCGTGCGAACGGGCCGGAGTGGTGTTCCACCGGACGTGGGCGGAGCGTCTGTCCGTCGTACGGGACCGGGCAGCCGGAGTCGTCACCACGGACGGCACCGAGTTGGCCGCGGGCCAGGTGGTGCTCGCCGGGGGCAGCCTCAGCGGGCGCCTGGCGGGCGTTCCCGACGACGCCCTGCCGCCCGTGCGCCCCGTGAAGGGGCAAGTCCTGCGGCTGACCGTGCCGAAGCGGTACGCGCCCTTTCTGAGCCGTACCGTCCGTGCCGTCGTGCGCGGCAGCCACGTCTATCTGGTGCCGCGCGAGAGCGGTGAACTCGTCGTCGGCGCGACCAGTGAGGAGCTGGGCTGGGACACGACGGTGACCGCGGGCGGCGTCTACGAGCTGCTGCGCGACGCCCATGAGCTGGTCCCCGGGATCACCGAGCTGCCGCTCACCGAGACGCGCGCCGGACTGCGCCCGGGCTCTCCCGACAACGCGCCGCTGCTCGGCCCGACCGAACTCGACGGCCTGCTGCTCGCCACCGGGCACTACCGCAACGGCGTGCTCCTCACCCCCGTCACCGGTGACGTGATGACGCACGTCCTGACCACCGGTGAACTCCCCGACGAGGCCCGCCCCTTCACCCCCAGGCGCTTCGGCGCCGCCGCCCTCACGGAGCAGCCCGCATGAACGTCTTCGTCAACGGAGAGCGACAGCGGATCGCCCCGGGGACCGCTCTCGACACGCTCGTCGCGACCCTCACCGCCGCCCCGTCCGGCGTGGCCGCCGCGCTCAACGAAACCGTCGTCCCGCGCGCGCAGTGGTCGTCCACCTCCCTCTCCGAGGGAGACCGGGTCGAAGTCCTCACCGCCGTCCAAGGAGGCTGACCCATGGCCGACGATCCCTTCGTCCTCGGTGGTACGTCCTTCTCGTCCCGGCTGATCATGGGTACGGGGGGTGCGCCCAGCCTCGACGTGCTGGAGCGCTCGCTCGTGGCGTCCGGTACGGAGCTGACGACGGTCGCGATGCGGCGGGTGAACGCTTCCGTGCACGGGTCGGTCCTGTCCGTGCTCGACAAGCTCGGCATCCGGGTGTTGCCGAACACGGCGGGGTGTTTCACCGCGGGCGAGGCCGTGCTGACCGCCCGTCTCGCGCGCGAGGCCCTCGGCACGGACCTGGTCAAGCTGGAGGTCATCGCCGACGAGCGGACGCTGCTGCCGGACCCGATCGAGCTGCTCGACGCCGCGGAGACTCTCGTCGACGACGGGTTCACCGTGTTGCCGTACACGAACGACGACCCGGTACTGGCGCGCAAGCTGGAGGACGTCGGCTGCGCCGCGGTCATGCCGCTCGGGTCGCCGATCGGGTCCGGACTCGGGATCCGTAATCCGCACAACTTCCAGTTGATCGTGGAGCACGCGCGTGTGCCGGTGATTTTGGACGCGGGGGCCGGTACGGCGTCCGACGTGGCGCTCGCCATGGAGTTGGGGTGTGCGGGTGTGATGCTTGCCTCAGCCGTGACCCGTGCGCAGGAGCCCGTCCTGATGGCGGAGGCCATGAGGCACGCGGTGGAGGCCGGCCGTCTCGCACGGCGTGCCGGGCGCATTCCTCGGCGCCATTTCGCCGAGGCGTCGTCTCCTGCGGAGGGCATGGCGCGGCTGGATCCCGAGAGGCCTGCTTTCTAGGCACCCGGCGCCGACGCTGCGGAGTTCTCCCGCCCCCGCACCGCTCGTTTCCCGTCGGCTGGAAGGTGCGGGTCTCCTGTGGGGCCTGTTCGCCGTTGGCGGGTGCGGGCGGTCTCGCGGCATTGCGGCCCTCCCCCGGCCCCCGCGTGCGGTGTGCGTCACAGGTCGGCTGCAGTCGCGCTCCGGTATCGGCTGAACGGGGTGTCGTGACAGTGGCGGCTCGTACACTCACCTGCGTGGATACGACCCTTCAGGACCCGCTTGTCGGGCACGTGCTCGACGGCCGTTATCGCGTTGACGCACGAATCGCGGTCGGCGGGATGGCCACGGTCTACAGGGCCCTGGACACCCGCCTCGACCGCGTGCTCGCGCTCAAGGTGATGCACCCGACGCTGGCCGCAGACGGCTCGTTCGTCGAGCGTTTCATCCGCGAGGCCAAGTCGGTGGCCCGGCTCGCCCACCCCAACGTGGTGCAGGTCTTCGACCAGGGGACGGACGGGTCGTACGTCTATCTGGCCATGGAGTACATCGCCGGATGCACCCTGCGCGACGTACTGCGCGACCGTGGCGCCCTGCAGCCGCGGGCCGCGCTCGACATCCTGGAGCCGGTGCTCGCCGCGCTCGGCGCCGCCCACCGCGCCGGGTTCGTGCACCGCGACATGAAGCCGGAGAACGTCCTCATAGGGGATGACGGCCGGGTCAAGGTGGCGGACTTCGGTCTCGTACGAGCCGTGGACACCGTCACGAACACGACGGGGGCCGTCCTCGGCACCGTGTCGTATCTCGCTCCCGAGCAGATCGAGCACGGCACCGCCGACACCCGCGTCGACGTCTACGCGTGCGGAGTCGTCCTCTACGAGATGCTCACCGGCGACAAGCCGCACTCCGGGGACTCCCCCGCTCAGGTGCTCTACCAGCACCTCCACGCGGACGTACCACCGCCGTCGGCCGCCGTACCGGGGCTGCCGTACGGGCTCGACGAACTGGTCACCACGGCGACCGCCCGCAATCCCGAGGTGCGCCCGCACGACGCGGTGGCGCTGCTCGGCCAGGTCCTCGAGGCGCGCGCCGGGCTCACCGCCGAGCAGCTCGACGCCGTGCCGCCGGGGGCCCTCGCCCTGGGCCACGACAACGCAGAGGACCGTACGAGTGTGATCCCGCGCTCGCTGTCCGTGCCACGGCTGCTGCCCGTGAACGAGGACGACGAGGACGACAACGCGGTCCTCGACCGGACCAGCCGGTTCGAGCAGACCAACCGGTTCGAGCAGACCAGCCGCTTCGAGAGCTCGCCGCCCGCTCCTTCGCGGCGTACCTCGGGGCCCCGGCGCGGGATCCTGGCGGTCGTCGCCGCCATCGTGCTGGTGCTGGGCCTCGGTGCCGGCATCTGGTACATCAACTCCGGCCAGTTCACCAAGGTCCCGCCGGTCCTGGCGAAGTCCCAGGCTGAGGCCACGAAGCGGCTGGAGGCGGCCGGACTGGACGTCAAGGACGTCAAGCACGCGTACAGCGACACCGTGAAGCGCGGCGCCGTCATCAGCACCGACCCGGATGTCGGCGCCCGGATCCGCGACAACGACTCCGTGACGCTGACCATCTCCGATGGCCCGGAGACGGTGAAGGTGCCCGACCTGAAGGGCTTCGCCCTGTTCAAGGCGAAGGAAGTGCTGAAGGACAACGGACTCGCCGCGGGCATGGTCACCCGCGAGTTCAGCGAGGACATCACCAAGGGCTTTGTGATCAGTACGGACCCGGGAGCGGGCACCAAGCGGCACGCGGGCTCGGCCATCGCGCTCACCGTCAGCAAGGGCAGCCCGGTGGAGGTGGCCGACGTCAGGGGCGCGTCGGTCGAGGACGCCACCGAGGAGTTGGAGGAGGCCGGCCTGAAGGTGAAGATCGCCTCCGAGCGGGTCAACTCGGAGTTCGACAAGGGCCTGGTCGCCGAGCAGTCGCCGGGCGCGGGCAAGCAGGCCGCCTCGGGCGACACCGTGACGCTGACGATCTCCAAGGGCCCCGAGATGGTCGAGGTCCCGGACGTCGTGGGTGACAGCGTGGACGACGCCAGGCAGAAGCTGGAGGACGCCGGGTTCAAGGTTGACGAGGACCGTGGGCTGCTCGGGCTCTTCGGGGACAAGGTCAAGGGCCAGTCGGTGGACGGCGGCGAGACGGCCCCCAAGGGGTCGACCATCACCATCGAGATCCGCTGACCCCGGTGGCGCACCGATGGTTTCTCGCCCCCTCCGCCCCTACCCTCCCCCAAGCTCTCGACTTCGCTCGAGCAGGGGGGACCCCCATCGTCCCTGGGGGCTCCGCCCCCAGACCCCCGTATCGCGCTGACGCGCTCGTCCTCAAACGCCGGACGGGCTGAGAATCAGGGGCGGAGGCGGCGAAAAACCTCCGTCTCCTGCGTGGGACCCTGTCAACGTGATGAGTCAGCTGTCCCGCAACCCCGTCGGCGGCCATGTCCCCGTGGCCGGCGGTCTCCACTCCGTCGGCCTGACCTATGCCCGCGACCTCAAGGCCGAGACCGTTCAAGTCTTCGTCGCCAACCCGCGCGGCTGGGCAACGCCCGCCGGAAACCCCAGGCAGGACGAGGAGTTCCGCGCGGCCTGCGCCGCCGAGTCGATCCCCGCGTACGTCCATGCCCCGTATCTGATCAACTTCGGCTCGCACACCGAGGCGACGCTCGAGAAGTCGGTGGAGTCGCTGCGGCACTCGCTGCGGCGCGGGCGGGAGATCGGCGCCCTGGGGGTGGTCGTGCACACCGGGAGCGCCACCGGCGGGCGGGAGCGGGCCGTCGCCCTCAAGCAGGTACGGGAGCACATGCTGCCGCTGCTGGACGAGCTGACCCACGACGACGACCCGTACCTCCTCCTGGAGTCCACGGCCGGCCAGGGCGCCTCCCTCTGCTCCCGGACCTGGGACTTCGGGCCGTACTTCGAGGCGCTCGACGCCCATCCGAAGCTGGGCGTCTGCCTCGACACCTGCCATATCTTCGCGGCGGGCCACGACCTGACCGGGCCGAGCGGGATGCACCAGACCCTCGATCTGCTGGTGGACACGGTCGGCGAGGGGCGGCTCAAGCTGATCCACGCCAACGACTCCAAGGATGTGGTCGGCGCCCACAAGGACCGCCACGAGAACATCGGCTTGGGCCACATCGGCGAGGACCCGTTCCGTGCCTTGATGACCCACCCCGCCACCGAGGGCGTACCCCTGATCATCGAGACGCCCGGCGGCAAGGAAGGGCACGCGGCGGATGTCGAGCGCCTGAAGAAGCTCCGCGACGGCTGAGCCCAACAAAGAAATGGGGAATACCCCCAGGGGGTATAGGGTTCCTGTCCTGTACGAGACACGAACCGCTACTCGGCGCTGGGGGCCCTCATGCAGCACGACACGCACGCGCATCACGAGGTACACGCACACACCCATGACACGGGAGGCACGGCCTCCTGGTCGATGGCCGCACAGGCCACCCTGCACTGCCTCACCGGCTGCGCCATAGGCGAGGTGCTCGGCATGGTGATCGGCACCGCGTTCGGCTGGGGCAATGCACCGACGATGATCCTGGCGATCGCCCTGGCCTTCTTCTTCGGCTACTCGCTCACGCTGCGCGGAGTGCTCAGGGCCGGCGTCGACTTCAGGACGGCGTTCCGGGTCGCGCTCGCCGCGGACACCCTGTCCATCGCGGTGATGGAGCTGATCGACAACGGCGTGATCGCGCTGTGGCCGGACGCGATGGACGCGCACCTCGACGACCTGCTGTTCTGGGGCGCGCTGGCCCTCTCCCTGGTGATCGCCTTCGTGGCCACGACGCCCGTCAACAAGTGGATGATCGGCCGCGGCAAGGGGCACGCGGTGGTGCACCAGTACCACCACTGACCGGCAGCCGTGCCAGGAGTCAGAGCTCGGGGCCGTCCCCGGGCTCCTCCTGGTACGAGTAGCGCTGCTCGCGCCAGGGGTCGCCGATGTTGTGGTAGCCGCGCTCCTCCCAGAAGCCGCGGCGGTCGGCCGTCATGTACTCGACGCCGCGGACCCACTTGGGGCCCTTCCAGGCATACAGGTGCGGGACGATGAGGCGGAGCGGGAAGCCGTGTTCCGCCGTCAGCAGCTCGCCGTCCTTGTGGGTGGCGAAGATCGTGCGGTCGGAGGCGAAGTCCGACAGACGGAGGTTCGAGCTGAAGCCGTACTCGGCCCAGACCATCACATGGGTGACGCTGGGTGCGGGCGGGGCGATCTCCAGGATCGTACGGGCGGGGATGCCACCCCATTCGGCCCCGAGCATGCTGAACTTCGTGACGCAGTGCAGATCGGCCACGACCGTCGCGTACGGCAGGGCCGTGAACTCCTCGTGGGTCCAGCAGTGCTTCTCGCCGTCGGCGGTGGCGCCGAAGACCCTGAACTCCCAGCGTTCGGGGCGGAACTTGGGTACGGGCCCGTAGTGCGTGACCGGCCAGCCGCGCTGAAGTCGCTGCCCCGGCGGAAGCTCCGACTGCGCCGCTTCTCCAGATTCACGCTCCACCGGCTGACCCATGACTCCATCCTGACAGACCCGGGACAGTGCACATGACCAGCCTCGGTCGGATTCGGGCAACTCCTACTAAGCATGCACTTACTGGACTGCCCCCTACGCCGGTGCAAAGATGCGGCGCAACCTCCCCAGTCCCCCGCTTGGAAGGAGCCTCTGCGATGCAGGGCGACCCCGAGGTCATCGAATTCCTCAACGAGCAGCTGACCGCCGAGCTGACGGCGATCAACCAGTACTTCCTGCACGCGAAGATGCAGGAGAACTTCGGCTGGACCAAGCTCGCGAAGTACACGCGGCACGAGTCGTTCGACGAGATGAAGCACGCGGAGGTGCTCACCGACCGGATCCTCTTCCTGGAGGGCCTGCCGAACTACCAGCGGCTGTTCCACGTCCGCGTGGGGCAGACCGTCAAGGAGATGTTCGAGGCCGACCGGCAGGTGGAGGTCGAGGCGATCGACCGCCTCAGGCGCGGGATCGAGGTGATGCGCACGAAGGGCGACATCACGTCCGCGAACATCTTCGAGTCGATCCTCGCGGACGAGGAGCACCACATCGACTATCTGGACACCCAGCTGGAGCTGGTCGAGAAACTCGGCGAGGCGCTCTACATCGCGCAGCTGGTCGAGCAGCCGGAGAGCTGACCGGCGAGCTAGGCGGCCTCTTTCAGCTCGGCCGCCGGCTCCGCGCTCTCGGCGATCTCCGAGAGGACCGGCTTGCCCCGATCCGCGAGCTCCCGGCGCGGACACGCACCCCGGCCCAGCAGCTCCTGGATGCGGCGCACGCACGAGCCGCAGTCCGTGCCCGCCTTGCAGGCCGAGGCTATCTGCCGAGGGGTGCAGGCGCCGCCCTCCGCGTGCTTCTTCACCTGCGCTTCGGTCACTCCGAAGCAGTTGCAGACGTACACGCGGTTCACCTCCCGGCGGGATTCACAGGTCGTGCCGTACCGATAGAGCGAATTGCCCGATTAATCGGTGAGGCTTACCTAACCTTACCCGCCGGGCGGGGAGCGCAAAAGTGGGGAGGGGCGCGGATCGTATGTGATCCGCGCCCCACTTCATCCGCCGGTAACAGGCGCGGCTCCCGCTGATCTGCTACTGGTCGCGGTACATCTCGGCGACCAGGAAGGCCAGGTCAAGGGACTGGCTGCGGTTCAGGCGGGGGTCGCAGGCCGTCTCGTAGCGCTGGTGCAGATCGTCGACGAAGATCTCGTCGCCGCCGCCCACGCACTCGGTGACGTCGTCACCGGTGAGCTCGACGTGGATGCCGCCCGGGTGCGTGCCCAGGCCCTTGTGGACCTCGAAGAAGCCCTTGACCTCGTCGAGCACGTCGTCGAAACGGCGGGTCTTGTGGCCCGAGGCCGCCTCGAAGGTGTTGCCGTGCATCGGGTCGGTCACCCAGGCCACGGTCGCACCGGAGGCGGTGACCTTCTCGACCAGCTCGGGCAGCTTGTCGCGGACCTTGTCCGCGCCCATCCGCACGATGAAAGTGAGACGGCCCGGCTCGCGGTCCGGGTCGAGGCGCTCGATGTACTGCAGCGCGTCCTCGGCCGTCGTCGTCGGGCCCAGCTTGATCCCGATCGGGTTGCGGATCTTCGAGGCGAACTCGATGTGCGCGCCGTCCAGCTGACGGGTGCGCTCACCGATCCACACCATGTGGCCCGAGACGTCGTACAGGTGGCCCGTACGCGAGTCGACCCTGGTCAGCGCCGACTCGTAGTCGAGGAGCAGCGCCTCGTGCGAGGAGTAGAACTCGACGGTCTTGAACTCCTCCGGGTCGGTCCCGCAGGCCCGCATGAAGTTCATCGCGTTGTCGATCTCGCGCGCCAGCTGCTCGTAGCGCTGGCCGGACGGGGACGACTTCACGAAGTCCTGGTTCCAGGCGTGCACCTGGCGCAGGTCGGCGTAGCCGCCGGTGGTGAAGGCGCGCACCAGGTTGAGCGTGGAGGCGGACGCGTTGTACATCCGCTTCAGGCGCTCGGGGTCCGGGATGCGGGCCTCTTCGGTGAAGTCGAAGCCGTTGACGGAGTCGCCCCGGTAGGTCGGGAGCGTCACGCCGTCGCGGGTCTCGGTCGGCTTGGAGCGCGGCTTGGAGTACTGGCCGGCGATGCGGCCGACCTTCACGACCGGCACCGAGGCGGCGTACGTGAGCACGGCGCCCATCTGGAGCAGGGTCTTGAGCTTGTTGCGGATGTGGTCGGCGGACACGGCGTCGAAGGCCTCGGCGCAGTCGCCGCCCTGGAGAAGGAACGCCTCTCCCTTGGCGACGGACGCCATCCGGGCGCGCAGCTGGTCGCACTCGCCCGCGAAGACGAGCGGCGGATACGACTCGAGGTCCGCGATCACATCGCGCAGAGCCTCGGCATCGGGGTACTCGGGCTGCTGCGCCGCGGGCAGGTTTCGCCAGGTGTTGCCAGCGCTCGCGCTGGACTTAGCGTTCACGGTCACCTCCACAACATTACGGGGTCGTGTCGGGCGTCCCTTCACGTGCTCATCAATTGAGACGCCGCCCGCTCGATCGGGGGTGCTCCGGGCGGTCGTGCGGCAGCTGCCCGCGCCGCCCGGAGCACCCACGTTCCTAGTCCACGTCGATCCGGTCGCGGTCGATGGAGATCGTCACGCCGCCGTGGGTCTCGGTCGTGTCTCCGACGTACTGGTGGATGCGCTGGTGCTTGGCCCACAGGGTCGCGGGGACCGCCGGGTCGTCGGTGGTCGACTCGTAGTTCCAGCTGGCGAAGTGGATGACGTCGGGCAGGGTGACGTCGTCGCGGTTGTCCACCAGGTCGGTGACCAGGGACGAGGTGTTGCCGTACGCGCCGGAGCGGTAGCCCAGCTTGTGCAGGCGCTCGGTGAAGGCGCCGAGATAGGAGAGGACCCGGGCGGTCACGGCGTCTCCGCGCTGGTAGTGCTCCAGGTCGTCGTAGATCACCGTTCCCTTGCCGAGCCCCAGCGCGGCGGCCTGCCGGGCCGCGTCGTCGGCGGCCGCGGTGCCCTGCGGCACCGGGTCGGTGATCTCCGCGCAGCCGCCCCCGCAGCTGCCGCCGTCCGCGGCGGGCTGCCGGCCGACGTACAGCGGGATGAACCGCCAGCCGGCCGCGTACTGCTTCCGCACCCACTGGGCGGTGAGGTTCGGCTGGGCGCAGGCGCGGTTGATCCCGCCGATGTAGATGCCGACGACGCGGTAGTCGGACGCGTCCCGCCAGGCGTCCATGGCCTTCTGGCTCGGTGCGGTACAGGCGTCGAAGCCCTCGCCGCGGAAGGAGGTCGCGTCCTTGGCGAGGGGCGCCACGGCGGGCGGCGGCGCGGCGGCCGGTGCGGCGGCGACGGGCAGGCCGGCGCCGCGGAGGATGTCCTGGATCCGCGTGCGGTCGTCCCCGTACGCGGCGGTCACGGCGATGCGGTCCGCGGTGACCCGGTACGTACCGGCCGTACGGTCCTCGGTGACGGCGCTGGTGACGACGTGGGGGCTCCCGGCGGCGGCCGCGGCGCTCTCGGCGCCGGTATCGGGCTGGATCAGGAGCGCCTCGGTACGTCCCCGTACGCGCGCCGGGCAGTTCTGTTGTTCGCCCGGCGTACCGAGGTACACGACGTGACGGTCGAAGCGGACACAGGCCTCCGGGTTCTTCTCCAGGTCCACGACCCACCAGGAGGCGGGCACGTCGAAGGCGTGGCCCCGGTAGGTGACCCGGGTGGTGTCGTCGGAGGAGCGCGGGGCCGACTGGGCGGCGCCGGGCAGGGCGGCGGCGAGGGCCGTGGCCGCGGCGAACACAGCGAGCGCGCGTGCGCCGCTCCGGCGGGGCACGCTCCGGCGGGGCACGCTCCGGCTGGGCATGGGTGAACGAGGTGCGTAAATGACTCTCTCCTCGGTCGGATCGGTCGGTCTACCTGGCCATGAATGGCCGGTGTCCGAGCCGTCCGAACCCCGTACGCGAACGGTTCACGCTGTTGCCGGGCCCCCGGGTCGGGTAGGGTGCGGCGCATGTTCGCGCACTCGATCCAGAACTGGTGGTGGACCGCTCATCCGGCGGCCCACTGACTGCGCGTACGCAAGACTTCGCGAAGGCCGCCCGAGGGGCGGCCTTCGGTGTTTCCGGGCCCGTTCCTCTCCGAGTGAGTCTCTGAGTGAGAAGGAACAGGACCCGTGAACCTGCTCGACCTCCTGGACGATCCCCGTCCGTTCGCCCTGCTGCGCCGCCGCACCCCCGGCCACGACCATGACGTGGTCGAGGTGCTGCTCGGCCCGGTCGCCACCTACGACCGCCTCGCCGACATCCCCGACGAGGGCCTCGCGCTGATCCCCTACCGCCAGATCCGCGAGCGCGGCTTCGACGTCCGCGACGACGGCACACCGCTCACGGTGCTCGCCCCCGAGGAGACGTACGAACTGCCGCTGAACCAGGCCCTGTCGCAGCTGCCGTCGCACGACGTGCGCGTCGAGGGCGGCGGCTTCGACGTCGAGGACGAGGAGTACGCCGGGATCGTCGGGCGGGTGCTGCGCGAGGAGATCGGGCGGGGCGAGGGCGCGAACTTCGTGATCCGGCGTACGTACGAGGGGGAGATCCCGGGGTTCGGGAAGGCCGACGCGCTGGCCCTCTTCCGGCGGCTTCTGGTCGGTGAGCGGGGCGCGTACTGGACGTTCGTCGTGCACACCGGGGAGCGCACGCTGGTCGGGGCCAGCCCCGAAGTGCACGTCCGGATGTCCGGGGGGACCGTGGTGATGAACCCGATCAGCGGCACGTACCGCTACCCGGCCGAGGGGCCGACGCCCGAGGATCTGCTCGCCTTCCTCGCCGACGGCAAGGAGATCGAGGAGCTCTCGATGGTCGTCGACGAGGAGCTCAAGATGATGTGCACGGTCGGCGACATGGGCGGGGTGGTGATCGGGCCGCGGCTCAAGGAGATGGCCCATCTCGCGCACACCGAGTACGAGTTGCGGGGCCGGTCCTCGCTGGATGTGCGCGAGGTGCTGAAGGAGACCATGTTCGCGGCGACGGTCACCGGCTCGCCGGTGCAGAACGCGTGCCGGGTGATCGAGCGGTACGAGGTCGGTGGGCGAGGCTATTACGCGGGTGCGCTGGCCCTCGTCGGGCGGGACGCCGGCGGGGCGCAGACCCTGGACTCCCCCATCCTCATCCGGACCGCCGACATCGACGCCGGGGGACGGCTGCGGGTGCCGGTGGGCGCCACGCTCGTCCGGGGATCGGATCCGGCGAGCGAGGTCGCCGAGACGCATGCCAAGGCGGCGGGCGTGCTGGCGGCTCTGGGGGTACGGGCGGGGCGGCCGCGTGCGGAGGGCGTACGGCCGAAGCTGGGCGACGACCCGCGCGTGCAGGCGGCGCTGGACGGGCGGCGGGCCTCGCTCGCACCGTTCTGGCTGCGGATGCAGGCGCGGGCCGACTCGCTGGAAGGCCACGCCCTGGTCGTGGACGGCGAGGACACCTTCACGGCGATGCTCGCGCATGTGCTGCGGTCGAGTGGGCTGGCGGTGACGGTACGGCGCTACGACGAGCCGGGGCTGCGGGACGCGGTGCTCGCGCACGAGGGGCCGCTCGTGCTGGGGCCCGGCCCCGGCGACCCCTCGGATATGACCGATCCCAAGATGCGGTTCCTGCGGGAGCTCACCGCCGAGGTGATCCGCGGTCACCGTCACGGCGTGCTCGGTGTCTGCCTCGGCCATGAGCTGATCGCGGCCGAGCTGGGCCTGGAGATCGTCCGCAAGGAAGTGCCGTACCAGGGCGCGCAGACGGAGATCGACCTGTTCGGGCGGGCGGAGACCGTCGGCTTCTACAACAGCTTCGTGGCGCGGTGCGACGAGGAGGCCCTCGTGGAGCTGTCCGCGCACGGCGTCGAGGTCAGCCGCAGTGACAGCGGCGAGGTGCACGCGATGCGCGGTCCCGGGTTCGCGGGCGTGCAGTTCCACCCGGAGTCGGTGCTGACGCTGAACGGCACGGCGGTCGTACGGGAGCTGATCGGTCAGCTGCGGGGCACCAGCACGTTCTCCGAGCGGCGGCCCGCCGTGTAGTCGAGGACGTTCTTGACCGTGGCCTCGATGATCTGGCCGACGGCGTCCTCGGTGTAGTACGCCTGGTGGGACGTGACCAGGACGTTCGGGAAGGTGACGAGGCGGGCCAGGGTGTCGTCCTCGACGGGCTCCAGGGACTTGTCGAGGAAGAAGAGCCCGGCTTCCGCCTCGTACACGTCGAGGCCGACGCCCGTGAAGCGGCCCTCGCGCAACTCGGCGACGAGGGCCGCAGTGTCGATCAGGCCGCCGCGGCTGGAGTTCACCAGGATCGCGTCGTCCTTCATCGTGCGCAGGGCGGCGGCGTCGATGAGGTGCTGGGTCTCCGGCATCAGCGGTACGTGCAGGGAGATCAGGTCGGACTCGGCGAGGAGCTGGTCCTTGGAGACGTACTTCATGCCGAGTTCGACGCAGGCCGGGTTCTCGACGACGTCCCAGCCGAGCAGGTTCATGCCGTAGCCGTGGGCGATCCGCGTGAACGCCTCGCCGATCTTGCCGGTGCCGAGGACGCCGACCGTACGGCCGTGCATGTCACGGCCCATCAGCCCGTCGAGCCGGAAGTCGAAGTCGCGGGTGCGGATGGCGGCGCGCACGATACGGCGGTTGACGGCCATGCCGAGGGTCCAGGCGAACTCGGCGACCGAGTACGGCGAGTAGGACGAGACCCGGGCGACCGTCATGGCGAGGCGCTCGGCGACCTCGAGGTCGATGTTGTTGAAGCCGGTGGAGCGCTGGGCGACGAGCTGTGTCCCGCCGGCCGCCAGGGTCTGCAGGACGCGGTGGCCCAGGCCGCAGTTGACGCTGGTGGAGATGGCCTCGTAGCCGGCTGCGATGGGAGCGGTGTCCTCGTTGAGGAAGACATCGAGGCTGCGGAGCTCGTGGTGTCCCGCGAAGGCCTTCTCGAGCAGGGGCTTCTCGTCGGCCTGGACGCCGAAGGCGAGGATCTCCACGCTTCCTCCCGTTCCACCGGGTTATGGGCCGAATATACGGCCCATAACCCTGGTGTGCCGGGTCAGCCGAAGAAGACTCCGACCTCCTCGTAGAGCTTCGGGTCGACCGTCTTCAGCTTGGCCGTTGCCTCCGCGATCGGGACGCGGACGATGTCCGTGCCGCGCAGGGCGACCATCTTGCCGTAGTCGCCGTCGCGGACGGCCTCGATGGCGTGCAGCCCGAAGCGGGTGGCGAGCCAGCGGTCGAACGCGCTGGGGGTGCCGCCGCGCTGGACGTGCCCGAGGACCGTGGTCCGGGCCTCCTTGCCGGTGCGCTTCTCGATCTCCTTGGCCAGCCACTCGCCGACCCCTGAGAGGCGCACATGCCCGAAGGAATCGAGGGACTCGTCCTTGAGGACCATGTCGCCGTCCTTGGGCATCGCCCCCTCGGCGACGACCACGATCGGCGCGTACGAGGCCTTGAACCGCGAGGTCACCCAGGCGCACACCTGGTCGACGTCGAAGCGCTGCTCAGGAATGAGGATGACGTTGGCGCCGCCGGCCAGGCCCGAGTGGATCGCGATCCAGCCCGCGTGCCGGCCCATCACCTCGCAGACGAGGACGCGCATGTGCGACTCGGCGGTGGTGTGCAGGCGGTCGATCGCCTCGGTCGCGATGCCGACGGCGGTGTCGAAGCCGAAGGTGTAGTCGGTGGCTGACAGGTCGTTGTCGATGGTCTTCGGTACGCCGACGACGGGGACGCCGTACTCGTCGGTGAGACGCGCGGCGACGCCGAGCGTGTCCTCGCCGCCGATCGCGATGAGCGCGTCGACCTCCTGCTTGGCGAGGTTCTCCTTGATCCGGCGGATGCCGTTCTCCTGCTTGAGGGGGTTGGTGCGCGAGGAGCCGAGGATGGTGCCGCCACGGGGCAGGATGCCACGCACGGCGGGGATGTCGAGCCGCACGACGTCGCCCTCGAGCGGTCCTCGCCAGCCGTCCCGGAAGCCGACGAAGTCATAGCCGTACTCCTGCACGCCCTTACGGACGATGCCCCGGATGACGGCGTTGAGCCCGGGGCAGTCGCCGCCTCCGGTCAGTACTCCGACCCGCATGGAAAGTCCCTTCGCCGCGGTTGCCTGATGGACTCACGCTAATAGTGATCCAGGTCACTTCGGCATGGTGCGGAAGGTCAATTCCGGTGAATTGTGCGGGTGTTGATCAGTCGTCTTCACTCGATGGTGTGGGTGCGTCAGGTTTACGCCTACGGGTGCGTGAGGTGTACCAGGGCTGGCGCGAGAGGCTTACGCCTCGTCAAGTCCGCGCTCTATCGCGTAGCGCACCAGCTCCACGCGGTTGTGGAGTTGCAGCTTGCCGAGGGTGTTCTGCACGTGGTTCTGCACCGTGCGGTGGGAGATGACCAGGCGCTCGGCTATCTGCTTGTAGCTCAGGCCCTTGGCGACCAGGCGGAGCACTTCGGTCTCGCGGTCGGTGAGTTGGGGGGCCTTGGGCTCGTCGGCGCCCGCGGCGGGGGCCGGTTCGGAGGCCAGCCGGCGGTATTCGCCGAGGACCAGGCCCGCGAGGCCGGGCGTGAACACCGGGTCGCCGACGGCCGTACGGCGCACCGCGTCGATCAGCTCCTCCGTGGAGGCCGACTTGAGCAGATAGCCGGTGGCGCCGGACTTCACCGCCTCCAGGACGTCGGCATGCTCGCCGCTGGCCGACAGGACAAGGACACGCAGCGCCGGGTTGGCGCCGACCAGTTCCTTGCAGACCTGGACGCCGGGCTTGGCGGGCAGGTTCAGATCGAGCACGAGGACATCGGGCGCGGCGGCCTGGGCGCGGCGCACGGCCTGCTCGCCGTCGCCCGCGGTGGCGACCACGTCGAAGCCGGACTCGGCCAGGTCACGGGCGACGGCGTCGCGCCACATGGGGTGGTCGTCGACCACCATGACCTTGATCGGCCCCTGCTGCACGTCTGTGGCCTCCGTCGTCCCCGTCATCGCCGTTCCACCGTCTTCGTCATCGCCGTTCCGCCTTCCCCCGTGAAACCTTCGGTACCTTCAGCTCGACCTCCGTGCCCTGGCCCGGGACCGAGATCAGCTCGGCCGTGCCGCCCAGGTCGCGCAGCCGTCCGCGGATCGACAGGGCGACCCCGAGACGCCCCTCGCCCTCGGCTTGGTCGAGCCGGCCCTCCGGGATGCCGGGGCCGTCGTCGCGTACGGTCACGATCACCGCGTCCGGTTCGTCCTCGACCAGGATCCAGGCCCGGGCGTCCGCACCGGCGTGCTTGCGCACATTGTCCAGGGCGGCACCGACAGCCGCGGTCAGCTCCTTGGCGGCCGCCGGGGCGAGCGGCACGGGCGCGCCGGGCTCGGAGAGGGTCACGCGCGCGGTGGCGTACGGGACGAGCAGCGCGCGCAGGTCGACGGGGCCCGCGGAGTCCTCGTCCTCGTCCTGCTCCTCGACGGCTCGTACGACCGCACCGAGCGCGGCGTCCTCCGACACCCGCGAGACGGGCACGAGACCGCCCGAGACCAGCGTGCGCAGCGCCGCTTCCTGCTCGCCGGCCATCCGGCCCAGCTCCGCCGCCTCGCCGCCGAGCGCGGAAGCGCGCCGCTGCACCATGGCGAGAACCTGGAGTACGCCGTCGTGGATGTCGCGGGCCAGGCGCTCCCGTTCGCGGGTGGCGGCCTCGATCTCCAGAGCGCGGGCGAGGGTGCGCTCGGAGGCGCGGGCGACCTCGACGACGTATCCGATGGCGATGGAGGCGACCCAGACCAGGACCACGTTGTGGATGGTGTCGCGGGTCGGGGCACCGCGTTCGACGAGGTTGACGGCGGCGACGAGTGTGGAGGCGAAGGCCGCCCAGCGCCAGCCGCCCTTGATCGCGAAGGCCAGGACGGAACCGGCGGTCCATATCGACGGCAGGGTCGGGCCGCCGGACTCGATCCGCGACGCGTCGTCGGCGACCCGGGTGAGCAGGATGCCGGCGAGCGCGATGGTGAGGTCGGCGGTGAGGAACCGCTTGGTGCAACTGGCCGCGTTCGCGACCCTGCGGAGGGTCGCCAGGGTCCACACGAAGAGCAGCGCGTAGAACGCGATGGCCACCCAGGGGCGGGCGAACTTGTCGTACGCGGTGGCGAAGAGGCCGATCGCGTACAGCATGGTCAGAACGCGATACGCGGTGAGCGCACGCCACAGCGGCTGCTCGACCGACATCCTCATCACGCGCTCGCGCTTGGCCATCTCCCCCACCCCCCCAACTCCCGCACGTCCTGACGGACGCGTCTAGGAGCCGGACCGTTCCTTCTCCGCCTGCTCGGCTTCCTTGGCGGCCTGCTTCTCGGCTTGCGCGAGCGCGGCCTTCGCCGCCTTCTCGGCGTCCTTCTCGGCCTTCGCCGCCTCCGCGATCCGCCGCTTGGCGGCGGTCGCGTATATGTCGACGTACTCCTGGCCGGAGAGCTTCATGATTTCGTACATGACCTCGTCGGTCACCGCGCGGAGCACGAAGCGGTCGTGCTCCATGCCGCGGTAACGGCTGAAGTCCAGCGGCTTGCCGATGCGGATGCCCGGGCGCATCAGCTTGGGCATCACCTTGCCCGGCGGCTGGATCTTCTCGGTGTCGATCATCGCGACCGGGATGACGGGCGCGCCGGTGGCGAGCGCCACGCGCGCGAGGCCGCCGGGCTTGCCGCGGTAGAGGCGGCCGTCGGGCGAGCGCGTGCCCTCCGGGTAGATGCCGAACAGCTCACCGCGCTCGATGACCTCGATACCGCTCTTGATGGCCGCCTCGCCCGCGCCGCGCGCGCCCGAGCGGTCCACGGGGAGCTGGCCCACGCCCTTGAAGAAGGCGGCGGTCATCCGGCCCTTGATGCCGGGCGTCGTGAAGTACTCGGCCTTGGCGATGAAGGTCACCTTGCGGTCGAGGACCGCGGGCAGGAAGAACGAGTCCGAGAACGACAGGTGATTGCTCGCCAGAATGGCGGGGCCCTCGGCGGGGATGTTCTCGAGGCCTTCCACCCAGGGCCTGAAGGCAAGCTTCAGCGGCCCTCCGATGGAAAACTTCATTGCGCCGCAGATCACCCGAGTGCCTCCTGTGTCGTCGATCAGACCTTAACCCGGAGCACTGTCAAAGGACCCGACGACCCTGGTCGGTGTCAGTGCGGTCGCGTACGGTGAAGTACGCCTCGAAGCCTCGGGGGTTCCGTTTCGCCCGCCTCTATGAACAGGAGACCGAAGGTGCCGGTCCTTCCTGGAGCCGAGCCGTTCCGCCACGAGGGCGGAGAGGTCGGCGTCCTTCTCTGCCACGGCTTCACCGGGTGCCCGCAGTCGCTGCGCCCCTGGGCGGAGTATCTCGCCGAGCGCGGCCTGACCGTCAGCCTGCCGCTGCTGCCGGGGCACGGGACGCGCTGGGAGGACATGCAGCTCACCGGCTGGCAGGACTGGTACGCGGAGCTGGACCGCGAGCTGCGCGCCCTGAGGGACCGGTGCTCGCAGGTGTTCGTCTGCGGCCTCTCCATGGGCGCCGCGCTCACGCTGCGCCTCGCGGCCAAGCACGGTGACGAGATCACCGGCATCGTGATCGTCAATCCGCTGAACAAGGTGCACGGCCTGGCGGCGCACGCCCTTCCAGTGCTGCGACATTTCGTACGGTCGACGAAGGGCATCGTGAGCGACATCGCGAAGGAGGGTGCCGCGGAGCTCGGGTACGACCGGGTGCCGCTGCACGCCGCGCACTCGATGCGGAATCTCTGCGGACTCGTCGACGGCGAGCTGCCGCAGGTCACCCAGCCGATATTGCTGCTGCACAGCGCCCAGGACCATGTGGTGTCCCCCGCCGACTCGGCGCGCGTCCTCAGCCGGGTGTCGTCCACGGACGTGACGGAGATCCTGCTGGAACAGAGCTACCACGTCGCGACGTTGGACCACGACGCGGACCGGATCTTCGAGGAGAGCCACGCGTTCATCGCCCGGCTCGCGCCCAGTGCCGGCAAGAAGTCCGACGCGGGTCAGGTGGGACAGGTGAGTCAGGTGGGACAGGTGGGTCAGCAGGAAGGGACGGCCACCGGTGGCTGAGCACGACGCGGACCGCGGCGATTCCGAGGAGAAGGGCGTACCTCTCGGCGAGCCCCTCGGCGAGGAGCAGAGCGTGCCCTTCGACGAGGACGCCGCGTGGCAGGCGATCGTCGCCGGGTACGGCGAGGAGCCGCCGGACCCGCCCGGCGCGAAACCGTTCAAGTCGGTCGAGGACCTGGCACTCCTCGACCCGAAGACGAACGACGCCCCTGACGGCGACGGCGGGGACGAGAAGCCCGGGGCCGGATCCGAGGGCACGCCCCCCACGGCCAAGCCCCTGGGCAGCTCGGTCGCGTTCGCTCCCGGTGTCGGCGGCCCGCGCGACTACCAGGCGTCCGAGCCCTCCGACGACGACTTCGACGAGGACGACGAGGGCCACTTCGTACCGCCCGAGCCGCCCCCGCTGCCGGCCGCCGACACCACGGCCAAGTTCGCCTGGCTCGCCGTCATCGGCGGCCCCATCCTGCTCCTGCTGGCCGTCCTCCTCGGCTGGGACATGACCTGGTGGCTCGCCACCCTCGGCATCGGCGGCTTCCTCGGCGGCTTCGCCACGCTGGTGATGCGCATGAAGACCGACGACGAGGACGGGGACGACCCCGGGCGAGGCGCGGTGGTCTGACCCCGCTTCAGGACACGGGCACTCTGAGGGCGGCCAACACGGGCAAGTGATCCGTGGCCGCCCTCAGGTCTGCCTCCGCCACTCCGGGCAGGCCGAGCGGCACCCCGCAGCCCAGGACTTCCACGCCCTCGGTGGCGAAGATCGCGTCGATGCGCTGATGGGGGTCCATGGGCGTGGAGGTGTACTCCGCGCCCCAGGGCCGGGTCGCCCAGGCGTCCTGGAGGGTGCCGGCGAGGCGCTTGAAGGTGGGGCCGTTCGGCCGTTCGTTGAGATCCCCGCCCGCGACGGCATGCGGGGTGCCGAGCCCCGCGAGGCGGTCGAGGAGCATGCCGCCCTGCTCGTACCGCTCGTCCTTCTGAAGCGAGAGATGGCAGCTCAGGACACCGAGGCGGGCACCGCCGAACCGTACGACGGCGGTGGCGAAACCGCGCCGGTGCAGACCGGGGGTGAGCGGCAGCAGCACGTCCTCGGTGCGCTCCACCGTGGCCCGCAGGGAGCACAGCAGCGCGGGCCCCGACGCCGTGGCGCCGCCCGACAGGATCACCTGCCCGGACGCGGCCGCGAGCCGCGCCAGCTTCTTGCGCCAGCGGAAGAACCGGGGCGCTTCCTGGACCAGGACCAGGTCGGGTGCGCAGGCACTGATCACCCGCGCGAGCGCGCCGGTGTCGTCGCGCATCGACCGGATGTTGTAACTGAGCACCCTGATGACGGCGGAACCGTCGGCTTCGGTACGGGAGTCGGGCAGCGGACTGGCTGAGGGGCTGGTCGGCATGGCGATCAAGATACGACAGCTCAAGCACCCATGACGGACGATGGCGGAGAGCTCACGCACCCATGACGGACAGCTCACGCGCTGGTGACGGACAGCTCACACGTCGCTGACGGCGGTGTGGCACCGCCCCGCAGCCGCCCACGCACGGAAGGGGCCGTGCCGGTACATCAAATGCCCGCATCCGGACGGATCCCCAGCGGACGGCTCCCTGAGAACCCCCAGCCGATCCGTTCGGATGCGGGCGGATGTACCGGCGCGGCCCCGACCCACGACGATCCGAAGGCGCCCCACTCGCGGGCGGAAACCCGCCCGACAAGGCACGGCATCCAGCACGGCGGGCGCCGCCGTACCGGGTGCCGTGCCGACGGTGTCACATGATCGGGTCGGGCTCCCGGGCCAGGTCCGCCGCCCCGACGAGCCCCGCCTTGTTGCCCAGCTGCGCGGCGATGACCTCGGCCACCGGGCGCCAGTTGCCACCGACGAGCCAGCGCTTGTACGACTTGCGGATCGGGTCGAGGACCAGCTCGCCCTCGTCCGAGAGGCCGCCGCCGACGATGAAGGCGGAGGGGTCGAAGAGCGAGGCCAGGTCGGCGAGGCCCGCTCCGGCCCAGCGCGCCAGCTCACGGTAGGAGTCCACCGCGACCGGGTCGCCCTGCCGCGCGGCCACCGAGATGTGCTTGCCCTCGATGCCGTCGGGGGTGCCGTTGCCCAGCGCGAGCAGGATCTCCGCGTTCTCGGGGGTCGCGTTGGCCCGCTGCTTGGCGTACCGGACGAGGGCGCGCCCCGAGGCGTACTGCTCCCAGCAGCCCTGCGAGCCGCAGCCGCACAGCAGACCGTCCGGCACCATCCGGATGTGGCCGAACTCGGCGGCCACACCGAAGTGCCCGCGGCGCAGCTTGTTGCCGATGATGATGCCGCCGCCCAGGCCCGTGCCCAGGGTGATGCAGATGACGTTGCGGTGGCCCTTGCCCGCGCCGAACTTGTACTCGCCCCACGCCGCCGCGTTCGCGTCGTTCTCGACGACGACCGGCAGCCCCACGCGCTGCTCCACCTCGGCCTTGAGCGGCTCCTGCCGCCAGTCGATGTTCGGTGCGAAGTAGACCGTCGAGCGCTGGCGGTTCACGTATCCGGCGGCACCGATGCCCACGCCGACGATGTCGTGTCCGGCGCGCGCGCCCTCCACGGCAGAGGCGATGGCGTCCACGATGGCCTGCGGCGTGCTGGGGGTCGGCACCTTGTGGGTCGAGAGGATGTTGCCTTCCTCGTCGACCACACCGGCCGCGATCTTCGTGCCGCCGATATCGACGCCGATGGTGAGTCCCATGAATCCCTCAGTTTCGGTCGAGCCCCGCTACGGCCAACCGTACCCGAGGGGCCCTCAGTCCAAGTCGATGTGTTCCCCTGGACCGGTCCCCTCGTCGCGCGGGCGCGTGTCCCGGGTCGTCCAGCGCCGCTCCTGTGCCTCGACGGCCGAGCGGTAGGCGGCGAGCAGCTCGGAACCCGCGGCCGCGAGGTGGTCGAACACGTCCGGATTGCGCTCCAGCACCGGCTCGACGGCGGCCTTGGCCTGCTGCACGACCTGGTTGACCATCTGCTGGGCGGTGCCGGAGGCCATCGCGCCGAAGAGCGGCGACTGGAGTCCGGACAGTTTGTCGGCGACGGCGTCGACGAGCTTGCGCAGTTCCTCGGCGGCCGAGCCCTGCTGTGGGCCGTACTGGGCGCGGCGGCGGGCCTTCTCCGCCGCGAGATCCTCGGCACAGGCCTTCGCCCAGGCGTCGGCGTCGGTAGCGCGCGCCTCTTCGGCGCGTACCTCCTCGGCCGCCTCCTCCTGAGCGGCGTCGGACGTGGGGCGCTCTTCGCTCATGGCGGACTCCTGCCTACGGTTCGTGCTTTCGACGTTACCCGAACGGGGGTACACCGTTCACCGTGTCCGGGGCCACAGATCGGGGTCCGGTGCGAATCGGATCCTCAGCTCGCCTTCGCGCAGCGCGGCGCCGGCCACGCTGCAGCGGCGCAGGGCCGACGGAAGCGGAACGATACGGCGGACCTGCCCTGCCGTGATCACGAGTTCGTCGCCGCGCCGGATGAGGTCGAGTTCCTCGCGTATCGCGCCGGGGAGCGGGATGTGCCATACGAGGACACCGTCGTCGGCGAGGTGGTCGGTGACGGGCCACTCGACCGGGGGTGGCGTCTCGTTGACGCCGGGTACGGGGAGCGCGGCGAGGTCGTCGGTGCCGCGCGGGTCGTGGCCGAGGTGGGGGACCTCGTGGACGGCGTATGTCTCCTGCCACTCGTCCAGCGCCTTGCGCTGCTGGGCGGCGAGGGCCGCCAGCCAGGTGTCGTGGGTGGCGCCGGGCAGCACACGGCTCGCGACCAGGGCGTCCACGGACAGGCCGCGCAGGGCGAGGGCGGTCGCGGCGGTGCGTACGGCGTCGGTACCGGCCGGGCCCGGCTCGGCGACCAGCCGTACGGTCGTGGCGCGGTCCTCGACGACCGCCGCCACGGCGGCCAGCTCGATGTCCCAGCGGGCTGCCGTCTCGTACAGCCACTCCGCGGGCATCGGGACGCCCGCGAGGCGGCCGAGGACGGGGCGCAGGGCGCGGGCCGCCTGGCGCTCCGGCGGGAGCAGCCGGCGCAGATAGCGGCGGAGTTCCTCGGGGAGGGCGAGGAGGGCGAGGGCCTGCGGGGCCGGGGGGAGGTCCACGACCAGGAGGTCGTACGCGTCCGACATCGCCGCGTCGCGCAGGGCGCGAAGCAGGGCGAGCTCCTCGGCGCCGGGCAAGGGGGTGACTTCCTCGGCGTCCAGGCGGGAGGCGCCGAGCAGGTCCAGGGCGGTCTGCGCGCGCTGCTGGAAGGTGGTGAGGTCGTCGCGGAAGCGTTCCGCCGCGTCGGGGCGCCAGGCGGTGAGGCCGGGGGCCGCCGCCACGGGGGCCGATCCCGTGGGTACGCCGAGGACGGCGCCGAGGGTGTCGGTGCGGTCGGCGCTGAGCACCAGGGTGCGGGTGCCCTCGCGGGCTGCCCGCAGCGCGGTGGCCGCGGCGACGGTGGTACGGCCGGTGCCGCCCTGGCCGGTGATCAGGATGGTGCGCATGAGGGTGAACGGTACCTGTGCGGGTGGGGCGCCTTGGCGGGGCCGGGGTTCAGCGCCGCCGGCAGGGGTGTTTCGCCCCCTGCGCCCCTACCCATTCCCGTCCCCTGGGGGCTGCCGCCCCCAAACCCCCGCATCGGCCTTGACGGCCTCGTCCGCAAACGCCGGACGGGCTGAAGAAGCCACGATGGCCCACAGCTGCGACGGCGACCCCTACTTCTCCCCGGACTCCACGCGCTTCTTCAAGCCCGCCAAGGCCCGGTCGATGATGACCTTCTCGGCCTTGCGCTTGATCATGCCGAGCATGGGGATCTTGACGTCGACGGTCAGCTGGTAGGTGACCTCGGTGGCGCCGGTGCCGGCGGGCTTGAGGATGTACGAGCCGTCCAGGGAGCGGAGCATCTGGGACTTGACCAGGGTCCAGGAGACCTCGTGGTCGCCGGTCCAGGTGTAGCCGAGGGTCTGGTCGTCCTTGATGGCGCCGGCGTCCATGACCAGGCGCACCTGCTCGGCGCGGCCCTGTTCGTCCGTGGCGAGCACCTCGGCCTCCTTCACCTCACCCGTCCAGTCCGGGTAGCGGGCGAAGTCGGCGATCACCGCCATGACGTCAGCCGGTGCCGCCTCGATCGTGATGCTCGAACTGGTGTGTTCCGCCATCGCGGTGGCTCCTCCAGATGCGGTCCGGTGAGGGAGGGTGGTGCGCACGTGTGTGCAGCGTGAAGGCTACCGCGCACAGCCGCGGGCGCTATCACCCCACCTGGGGTTCACCACCGTGGGCGGCTCACCACTCCAGCGCGAACGGCCGGCCCGACCCCGCGAAGTGGCCCACATTCACGCATTCCGTCGCTCCGATCCGCATCCGGCGGGCGAGCGGCTGGTGGACATGGCCGAAGAGCGAGTAGCGGGGGCGCGTACGCCGGATCGCGTCCAGCAGAGCGCGGGACCCGCGCTCGAAACGCCGCGCCACCGTGTCGTACACCAGCTCCGGTACGTCCGGCGGGATGTGCGTGCACAGCACGTCGACCTCGCCGAGCGCCTCGACCTTCGCGGCGTAGTCGTCGTCGCTGATCTCGTACGGCGTGCGCATCGGGGTCCTGAGGCCTCCGCCGACGAAGCCGAACGTCCAGCCGCCGATCTCCACGCGCTCGCCGTCGAGCACGGTCGTGCCGGGGCCGGCGTACTCCGGCCACAGGGTCGGCATGTCGACATTGCCGTAGGTCGCGTACGTCGGTGTCGGGAACGCGGCGAACATCTCGGCGTACTGCTTGCGCACCGCCTTCTCGATGGCGGCGGCCCGGTCCGTGCCGATGCCGGACCACAGCCGGGCACCGAACTCGCGCGCCTCCTCGTAGCGGCGGGCGGTGCGCAGCTCGACGATGCGGTCCGCGTTCTCCTTGCCGAACAGGTCCGGGAAGATGCCGCGCGAGTGGTCGGCGTAGTCGAGGAAGAGGACCAGGTCACCCAGGCAGATCAGGGCGTCCGCACCGTCACCGGCTCTGGCCAGGTCCCGGGCGTTGCCGTGCACGTCACTGACCACATGAATGCGCGTCCTCGGGTTACCGACCGGTGTGGGTGCCATGACGATCAAGCGTAGGCCTGTGGGGCAAACGTGAATAGAGGCGGCTGGACCTGCGGTTACTGGCTAGTCAGGAAAAGGGTGGACTACTGTGCGCGAAGGAACGCCCACACGTGTGACGCACAGAACATCTCGCCGGGACCCCCTGTCGAAGAAGCCATACCGGCGGGTAACGTCCGGGCCGTCCAGTCGTACTCAGGATTTCAACAAGTGATCTCTTGAGTACTTGCCCGAGCCTTGGACCGCACCGTCGCATCACACAGAGTCGTGGCGTCGGCGCCCTATGAGGAGCAGCAGTCTTGCGCGAGTTCAGCCTTCCGGCTTTGTACGAGGTCCCTGCCGACGGCAACCTGACCGACATCGTCCGCAGAAACGCCGCGCAGCATCCCGACGTAGCCGTCATCGCCCGCAAGGTGGGCGGCACTTGGACGGACGTCAGCGCGACCGCCTTCCTCGCCGAGGTGCGGGCCGCCGCCAAGGGCCTGATCGCCTCCGGCGTCCAGCCCGGCGACCGGGTCGGCCTGATGTCCCGTACCCGCTACGAGTGGACGCTGCTCGACTTCGCCATCTGGAGCGCGGGCGCGGTCACCGTGCCGGTGTACGAGACCAGCTCGGCGGAGCAGGTGCAGTGGATCCTCGGCGACTCGGGCGCGACCGCCTGCATCGTGGAGCTGGACACGCACGCGGCTTCCGTGGAGTCGGTGCGCGACCGGCTGCCCGCCCTCAAGCACGTCTGGCAGATCGAGGCCGGCGGTGTGGAGGAGCTGGGGCGTCTCGGCAAGGACGTCAGCGACGCCACCGTCGAGGAGCGCAGCTCGCTCGCCAAGGCCGACGACCCGGCGACCATCGTCTACACGAGCGGCACGACCGGCCGGCCCAAGGGCTGCGTCCTCACCCACCGCGCGTTCTTCGCCGAGTGCGGCAACATCGTGGAGCGGCTGCGCCCGCTGTTCCGTACGGGCGAGTGCTCCGTCCTGCTGTTCCTGCCGCTCGCGCATGTCTTCGGGCGGCTGGTGCAGGTCGCGCCGATGATGGCGCCGATCAAGCTGGGCTGCGTCCCGGACATCAAGAACCTCACCGATGAACTGGCCGCGTTCCGGCCGACGTTGATCCTCGGTGTGCCGCGCGTCTTCGAGAAGGTCTACAACTCGGCGCGCGCCAAGGCGCAGGCGGACGGCAAGGGCAAGATCTTCGACAAGGCGGCGGACACGGCGATCGCGTACAGCCGCGCGCTGGACACCCCGTCCGGCCCGTCGCTCGGTCTCAAGATCAAGTACAAGACGTTCGACAAGCTCGTCTACAGCAAGCTGCGCGCGGTGCTCGGCGGTCGCGGCGAGTACGCCATCTCCGGCGGCGCCCCGCTCGGCGAGCGGCTCGGACACTTCTTCCGCGGCATCGGCTTCACGGTCCTGGAGGGCTACGGCCTCACCGAGTCCTGCGCGGCCACCGCGTTCAACCCCTGGGACCGGACGAAGATCGGTACGGTCGGGCAGCCGCTGCCGGGTTCCGTGATCCGCATCGCGGACGACGGGGAGGTGCTGCTGCACGGCGAGCACCTGTTCAAGGAGTACTGGAACAACGAGGGCGCGACCGCCGAGGCCCTTGCCGACGGCTGGTTCCACACCGGTGACATCGGCACCCTCGACGAGGACGGCTACCTCAGCATCACGGGCCGCAAGAAGGAGATCATCGTCACCGCGGGCGGCAAGAACGTCGCCCCGGCCGTGATCGAGGACCGCATCCGCGCGCACGCGCTGGTCGCGGAGTGCATGGTGGTCGGCGACGGGCGGCCGTTCGTCGGCGCGCTGGTCACCGTCGACGAGGAGTTCCTGGGCCGCTGGGCCGAGGAGCACGGGAAGCCGGCCGGCTCCACCGCGGCGTCGCTGCGCGAGGACGCGGACCTGGTCGCCGCGATTCAGGATGCCGTCGATGACGGCAACGCGGCGGTGTCCAAGGCCGAGTCGGTGCGCAAGTTCCGTATCCTCGCCTCGCAGTTCACCGAGGAGTCGGGGCACCTCACGCCGTCCCTGAAGCTCAAGCGGAACGTGGTGGCCAAGGATTACGCCGACGAGATCGAGGCGATCTATCGGGGCTGACGCCCCAGCGGCCGCGCTCCCGCCGTAGCGGCGGAGGTTTTCTTGCGGCTCACGGCCGTGGCTGGTTGCTCGCGCGGTTCCCCGCGCCCCTGAAGGGGCGCGGGGAACCGCGCTACCAGCCCACGACAACCCGCAGTCGCCGCAAGCCCGCAAGCGGCACCCCATGAGGCGCTACAGCAGCTCCTTCAACCGCTCCGCCAGCAGGTCCCAGCGCCACTTCTCCTCGACCCACTCGCGGCCCCGCTCCCCCATCCGGCGCCGCAGCTCGGAGTCGCCGAGGAGGGTGATGATGCGGTCGGCGGCCTCCTCCGAGGAGCCACCGCGCACGACCCAGCCCGTTTCACCGTCGAGGACGGCGTCGGGCGCCCCGCCGGAGTCGCCCGCCACGACGGGCAGCCCGGTCGCGGAGGCCTCCAGGTAGACGATGCCGAGCCCCTCGACGTCGAGCCCGCCCCGGCGCGTCCGGCAGGGCATCGCGAAGACGTCTCCGGCGCCGTAGTGCGCGGGCAGCTCCGCCCAGGGCACCGCCCCGGTGAAGCGGACGGACTGGCCGACCCCGGTGTCGTACGCGAGCTTGCGCAGGTCCCGCTCGTACGGCCCGCCGCCGACGATCAGCAGCACGGCGTCCGGCTCCTTGGCCAGGATGCGCGGCATGGCGAGGATCAGCGTGTCCTGGCCCTTTCGCGGGACCAGTCGGGAGACGCAGACCACCACCGGCCGGTCCGTGAGGCCGAGCCGGGCCCGGATCACGTCGCCGCCGGAGCCGGGGTGGAAGGTCTTCTCGTCGACGCCGGGCGGCAGTTGGACCATCCGGGACGTGGCCTCGGGGGTCAGCGCGGAGGCGATCCGCGAGCGCGTGTACTCCCCGAGATAGGTGATCGTGTCCGTCGACTCACCGATCCGGCGCAACAGCCCACGCGCCGCGGGCAGTTGAGCCCACCCGGCCTCGTGCCCGTGCGTGGTGGCCACCAGCCGCTCGGCGCCCGCCCTGCGCAGCGCCGGCGCCATCAGGCCGAGCGGGGCCGCCGCCCCGAACCACACCGACGTACAGCCGTGTTCGCGCAGCAGTCCGACGGCACGCCGGGTGGCGCCCGGGGTCGGCAGCAGCATCGTCGTGCGGTCCCGTACGACGGTGAAGGGCTGCTCGGCGTCGAAGTCGGCGGTCGCCTCGACGCCCTCGCGGCTCCGCTTCCAGGTGGAGGCGTAGACGACGAGCCGCTCGGGATCCAGGCGCAGCGCCATGTTGTGCAGGAACGCCTGGATGCCGCCGGGGCGGGGCGGGAAGTCGTTCGTCACGATCAGGGTCTTATGCATCGTGTTCGACAGTATCGAACCTATACTCACAGCTCCGCACGGCCGCGCTTGACGGCTCGCGCACAGGGTGGCACGACATCATGGCTCCGCGAAAACGCGGCGGCTCCGCGCACCCGCCGCGGGCTCCGCGAACAGCGACAACACGGGCAGCACAGCACATGAGTTCCGGACGATCAAGGGCCAGGTGGGCATGACGGGCGCAAGGGGGAGGTTCCCGTTCGGGCTGGTCGCTCTGCTGGGAACCTGGGGCCTGACCAGGCTGCTGCTGCTCCTCTTCGTGTTCAAGGTGTACGTCTTCCCCGGCCCGGACGTCACGAGCGACGTGTCCGTGATCTACCAGGGCTGGTACGAGGTGCTGCGGCACGGCACCTTCCCGCTCGACGACGTCACCTGGCAGTACCCGCCGGCCGCCGCGCTGCCGATCCTCTCCCCCGCCCTGCTGCCCTTCCTCGACTACGCACAGGCCTTCTTCGTGCTGGCCTTCCTCGCCGACTTCGTGGTGTTCGGGCTGCTCCAGTACGCGGGCCTGCGCGCCGGCAAAACGCTGCGCGGCGCCTGGGTGTGGGTGATCGGCGTCTCTCTGCTCGGGCCGACCGTGTACGCCCGCTACGACGTGATGGTGACGGCCGTCGCGGTCGCCGCGCTGCTCGCCGGGGCGCGCCATCCGCGGCTGATGGGGGCGCTCGCGGGCTTCGGCGCGGTGCTGAAGGTGTGGCCGGTGCTGCTGCTCGTCGGGGCCGTGCGGCGCCGGGCGTGGGCCGCGGCGGTGGTGACCGCCGGAGGGATCGTGGCGGTGTTCTCCGTGGCGATGCCCGGCGCCTTCTCCTTCCTGACCTTCCAGCGCGACCGCGGCACCGAGGTGGAGTCGCTCGGCTCCCTCGTCTTCCATGTGGCCCGGCAGTACGGCTGGGACGGCCAGGTGCTGCTCAACTACGGCTCCGTGGAGTTCCTCGGTCCGTACGTCGATCTGGTGAGCACGGCGGCCCTGGGGCTCACCGCGATCGCCTTCGGCTGGCTGCTGCTGTGGCGGCTGTGCGCCAAGCGGTTCCTGCCGCACACGCTCGCCGACGCCGCGTTCGTGGCCGTGCTGATGTTCACGACCACCAGCCGGGTCATCAGCCCGCAGTACATGGTCTGGCTGGTCGGGCTGGCGGCGGTCTGTCTGTGCTTCCGCCGCAGCCGGATGACCCTGCCCGTCGGTGTCGTGCTGGCCGCGTGCTTCGTGACCGTCCTGGAGTTCCCGCTCTGGTTCTCGCACGTCGTCTCCAGCGACCGGCTCGGCATCACCTTGCTCTTCGTCCGCAACGGGCTGCTGGTGATCGCCACCCTGCTCGCCGCCCTGAAACTGTGGCGGGACACGGTGTCCGAACCGGCCGCGACGCTCCCCTCTCAGGCCGCCCGCACCAGGGAGAGCCTGGCGTCCTCCTGACGCCGACGCCTGACCCAGCCGAGGAGAACGGCGCACTGCACCGTCATGGACAGCGCCAGCGCCAGGCAGATGCCGGGCAGCCCGAGCCCCGACAGGGCGTAGGCGAGCGGGAGTTGGACCGCCGTGCCGACCAGCGTCACCCGGAGCAGCAGCGGTGCTCCCCCGCTCCCCTCGAAGACCCCGCCGAGCGCGATGAAGCAGGCCATCAGCAGCAGGTAGGGCCCGACGCAGCGCAGGAACAGCACCCCCTCGTGCGCGACGTCGGGTCCGGCGCCGAAGGCCCGCATGATCCAGGGGGCGAGAAGCCCGAGCAGGGCCGCGGCGAGCGCGCCGACCGTTCCCGAGACGAGCACGGCCTGCCGCCCGATGGCACCCCGCTCGTCCCGGCCCGCGCCCCGGGTGTGCGCGGTGTGGATCGAGGCGGCCTGCCGGACCGAGTAGAACGCCATGGTCGCGACGTACAGGACCTTGTACGCGATCGAGTACGCCGCCACGGCCGTCACCCCGAGCCGGGCCACGATCGCGACCAGGACCAGCGCCCCGCCCTGCCGCACGGTGAAGTCGGCGGACATCGGCAGCCCGGTCGTGAGGGTCCGGCGCAGCGCGGCACCCGTCGCCTCCGCGGGCGCGGCGACGGCCGCCTCCCGCAGCAGCGCGTTCCGGCGCAGGGCGCGCAGTCCCACGGCCAGGGCCACGCAGCGGCACAGCACGGTGGAGGCGGCGGCGCCCTGGACGCCGTACGCGTGGATGAGCAGCGGGTCGAGGCCGAGGATCAGGCCGTTGGCGAGCAGGGCGAGGCGCATCGGGGTGCGGGTGTCGCCGGTGCCCTTCAGGATTCCGTCGACGAGGTTCTGCGCGAAGAAGACGGCGATGCCTGGCAAAGAGATCACGAAGTAGCCGACGGCGAGTGACAGGGCGTGCCCGTCGCCGCCCAGCACGAGCCGGGCCAGCGGCTCCCGCAGCAGATATCCGCCCACGGCGACCACGGGTGTGACCACCGCGCACAGCGCCCATCCCCCGCGTACGGCCGCCCGGACCGCGCTCGGATCGCGGGCGCCCCTGGCATGCGAGACCAGGACGGTGGTGCCGGAGGCGAAGACGAGGGCGACGCCGAGCAGCACGTTCTCGGTGTTGGTCGCGACGGCGACGGCGGCCACGGCGGCGCCGCCGAGCCGGGAGACCCAGACGGTGTTGATGATCCCGGCGGCGACGGAGGCGAGCAGGGAGAAGTAGACGGGGTGGGCGAGAGAGATGAGCTGCTTGCGGTGGGCGTTCACAGGAACACTCCCGATTCCCTCGATTCGAGCTATCTCGTTTAGAGGTAGCTCGATAAGAGGTAGCATGCTCACACGAGAACCCGCAACCCACGAGACCCGAAACCACGGAGCCGCCCCATGCTGGAGCTGTCGATCCTCGGCTTTCTGTCCGAAGAGCCCCTGCACGGCTATGAGCTGAAGGAGCGCATCAAAGCGCTCAGCGGCCATGTCCGCCCGGTCAGCGACGGCGCGCTCTACCCCGCGATCACCCGCCTCGTCGCCGCGGGCAAGCTGGACCAGCGCACGGAGCCGGGCAGCAGCGCCGCCCCGCGCCGCATCCTGTCGCTCACCGACAAGGGCCGCGAGGACCTCCTGGAACGGCTGCGCCACCCCAAGCAGGCCGAGATCACCGACCACGTGCGCTTCAACACGCTGCTCGCGTTCCTGCGCCACCTCCCCGATCCCCGGGAGCAGGCCGCGGTCCTGCGCCGCCGTCAGGAGTTCCTGGAGACGCCGGCGAGCTTCTTCTACCGGGACGGCAAACCCGTACGGGCGGAGGAGACCGACGACCTGTTCCAGCAGGGCATGCTGCGGGTGGCGCGCGCGACGGGCGAGGCGGAGCGGAAGTGGCTGGCGGAAGCCATCGCGCAGCTGGAAGGCTGAACGGCAGCAGCAGGCCCGCGAAACGCGGAACCAGCGGGACACGCGGAAGACGCGACGCGGAAGACGCCGGAGAATCAGCCGAGTTGCGCCCTGAGGTAGTCCCGCCACTGTGCGGTGAACTTCTCCGGCGTCGTGTGCAGCACGTCCCGCAGCGCGCCCTCGACCGCCCCGGCCCGCTTCTTGTGGTCGCCCACCGCTCGGTAGAAGTCGTTGAGACGGACCTCGCCCCAGCGGTCGGCGATCAGCCGGCAGGCCATCCAGCCGCCCTCGTACGCCTGCGCCAGCCGCCCCGCGTCCCCGCTGAACCCGAAGTCCTCGTCGTCCGGCAGCGCGGCCGGAACCCTCCCCTCCGCCACGGCACGCTCCAACTCCGGCGCGACCTGCGCGCCCGTCCGCCCGCTGCCGCGGTAGCCGACCCAGTCCGCGTACCCCTCGGAGAGCCACAGGGGAGTTGCGACCGTGGTGTGCGTGCGGGTGGCGACGTGCGTCGTCTCGTGGGTGAGCACGACCTGTTTGCCGAAGTCGCCGAGGATGCCGTACGCCTCGGGGTTGACGATGATCCGGTCCGCGGGCGCCCGGGCCGAGCCGCCCGCCTCGCCCGTGGTGACCGCCGCGATCCCCCGGTACCCGGACGCCGGAGCGCCGAGCAGCCCCGCCATCCCCTGCAGCGACTTCGGTACGAGCACGACGACGTGCCCCGACCAGTCGGTGCCCCACGCCTCCGACACGACGGGCACGGCATGGTCCGCGAGATCCGCGTACCCGCGCAGCCGCTCGCCGGACTGTCCGACCCCCAGGACGAGGCTGTGCTCACCCCGTACGACCGTCACGGCCCCCTGCTCCCACAGCTGCTCGCCGGCCTTCTCGGCGGGCTCGTCCGAGGTGACGTACCAGCTCCCCCCGGTGCGGGTCAGCCCGAGGGTGCGGGCGACGGTGACGGGCACGGTGTCGTAGCCCTTTATGCGGTAGCGCAGTTCGGCGTCGGCCGTGGCCCGGTCGCCGGAGCGGTGCAGGCCGGTCAGGTGGTACGACCAGGACGCCAGCGGGACACCGCGCAGATGCGCGAACTCGGCGCTTGCGGCGGCCAGTTGCCCGGTGGCCCGGTAGGCCGGCTCGTCACGGTCGAGGACCGCCGCCGCCCGCCGGTCGAGCACCCGCTGCACCTCGGCCGACGCGGTGTCCGAAGGCGCCCGGCCGCCGCAGCCGACGAGCACGGCGAGCAGCAGTACCAGGGAGAGAACCACTCGCGACGCACGCCTTCGACCAGCCACGTTCCCGATCGTACGGCGGCTTCGCCCAGGGGTCAGACCCGCGTCACGGACGAGATCGGCATCATGCCCACCGGGTCGTAGCGCACCGGGGCGCCGGGGTAGGGCGCGTGGATCACCTGGCCGTTGCCCATGTACATCGCGATGTGGCTCGCGTCCGAGCGGTAGGTGATCAGGTCGCCGGGTTGTGCCTGGGAGAGCGGTACCTGCTGTCCGGCGTACCGCTGGGCCTGCGAGGTGCGTGGCAGACCGACTCCGGCCTGCGCGTACGACCACTGCATGAGGCCCGAACAGTCGAAGCCGACCGGCCCGTTGGCACCCCACACATACGGGCGGCCGAGCGCCGAGCGGGCCGCGGCGACGGCGGCGGCCGCGCGGGCCGAGGACGGATGCGCGCCCCCGGGGTCGGGCATGTCGGAGCGCGTGGAACGCGACGCCCGGTCGTAGGCGTCGCGCACGGCGTCCGGCAGCGAGTTGAGCAGCTGCCTTGCCTTGGCCAGTTTCCGCTCGACGGTCCGCTTGTGCTGGGCGACGGCTTTGCGGCTGCGCTCCAGCTCGGCGATTTTGCCGGTGGCCTCCTCACGCTTCTGGGCGAGGTCGCGCAGGGCGAGCTGGAGGTCCTTGAGCTCACCGGCCTCGTGCGCGGTGATCCGGTCCAGCGCGGCGGCCTTGTCGAGGTACTCCTCCGGGTCGTCGGAGAACAGCAGCGCGAGGGAGGGACCGAGGCCGCCGGACCGGTACTGGGCGCCGGCCAGCGAACCGAGCGCGTCCCGCATGGTGTTGATGCGCTCCTGCTGCCGGGCGATCTCGTCCTGTGCCGTACTCACCTGCCCCCGCAGCGAATCGGCGCGCTCGTCGGCCTTGTTGAACGCCTCGGTGGCCTTCTCCGCCTGCGCGAACAGACGGTCCACCTCGGCCTGGGCGTCGTCCCGCGGTGCCGCGGCCGCCGGTAGGGCGCCGAGTGCCGCGACCGCGGCGGACATCACGCAGACGGCGAAACCGGCGACGCTTGCGCCCCGGTCGAAGCCGGACGGTGCAAGGCGGCGATGGGACCCCACGGGTAGCCGCTCTCCCTTCCGCTGACGGTGGTCCCCCGGAGTTGGGGGAAACGCGCCAGACAGTAGCCGTGCGACTACGCACCGGCCAAAGACCTCCGCGGGCACACTAAAGCGACGCCCCGCCGGAGACGCAGGTCACCGACGGGGCGTGGGGTCAGCGGGAGTTGCCGCAATTCGCCCGTTTGGGCGGCGCTGCGAGGGGTCCCCTCAACAGCTGTGCGTCAGATGCGGACGCCGAACTGGAAGGGCATGTTGCCGATCGACTCGTAGCGGACGACCGTTCCGGTGCGCGGGGCGTGCAGTACCTGGCCGTTGCCCGCGTAGAGACCGACGTGGTGCTGGTCGCTGTAGAAGATGACCAGGTCGCCGACCTGCAGGTCGCTCTGCGAGTAGATGCGCGTACCGGCGTTGGCCTGCGCCTGCGAGGTGCGCGGGATGGAGACACCGGCCTGGGCGTAGGCCCAGGACGTCAGGCCCGAGCAGTCGAAGGAGGAGGGACCGGAGGCGCCGTAGACGTACGGCGAGCCGATCTTGCTCTGCGCGGCGGAGAACGCGGCGCCGGCGCGCCCGGAGGCGGCCTTGCTGTTGCCGAGGTCGACGCGCTCGCTGGCCCGGGTGGCGCGTTCCTGCTCGGCGGCCGCGAGAGCCGCCTTCTCCTGCGCCGTCAGGGTGTTGAGGAGCTTCTGCGCCGCGCCGAGCTTGCTCTGGACTTCCTTCTTCTTCTTGGCCAGCTCCGCCCGGGTGTCGGCGAGGTCCTTGAGCTTGTCGGAGGCTTCCTTGCGCTGCTGGGCGAGCGAGCGCTGCTTCTCCTGGACCTTCTTCAGCGCCTCGACCTGCTGAGCGCTCAGCTGGTCCATCGTGGACGCCTTGTCGAGATAGTCGTCCGGGTCGGAGGAGAGGAAGAGCGCCACGGAGGGGTCGATGCCACCGGTGCGGTACTGGGCGCTGGCCATGGAACCGAGGCCGTCGCGCAGGTCGTTGAGCTCTTCCTGGCCGCGGGCGACGTTGTCCTGCAGGGCGCTGATCTGCTTCTGCAGCTTCTCCTGCTTCTCCTTGGCCCCGTCGAGCTTCTCGGTGGCCTGCTCGGCCTCCTCGTAGAGCTTGTCGACCTTGGCCTTGACCTCGTCCTTGCTCGGCTTCTCGCTCGGCGCGGCGTTGGCGGCGTTCGCGCTGAGGGCCACGGCAGCGGCGGCGGCGGTGGTGAGCACGGTCACACGGGTGCGGCTCGGCTGCTTGGGTCGACGGTGGGACGCCACGAAGGCGAGCTCCTTCTTCCTCCAGCCGCCTGCCGATTGCGCCGACGGGCGGTGCCCCTCCGCCGTCACTCCCAATGAGTGATCACCCGAGCGGAGGTTCGAGGCCTGACCCTAGTGACCCTCTCGTGATCAGTTCAAATCCTCATAGGAAAAATCTCGGTCACCGAGCGCATTCTTTGCCGACAACTCACATGCAGTGATGCGGGCTTGACACTACGTTGCGTGAAGGTCTTGCCAATTCGGGCATCACGCCCGGATGTTGCGCATGGGACTTACGTTCCCTATGAGACGTACAGTCCAGATGGTCAACCGAGCGAGATGCGCTCGACTAGCCCCGCGAAAAACGCTTGAGAAGCACCGCCGAAGCGACCGGCCGCGCACCCGCCTTGGCGATGCCGTCGGCCACCTCACGGTCGGTGGAGGCGACGATGACCGGCCGCCCCGGCGGCTCGGCACGCACCAGCTGACGGATCAACTCATCGGCGGTGACACCGGGTTTGGAGAACAGCACCCGCACTCCGCGCGGCGGCGCGAGCAGCACGGGAGCCGCCAGCTCGGCCCCGTCGAAGACACAGGTCACCTCGGCGCCGGTCTGCGCGGCGAGCTGCGAGAGCTGCCCGAGGAGCCGCAGGCGCTGCTTCTCGAGCGGCATCTGCGGATAGCCGGTCTTGGTGACGTTGTAGCCGTCGACGACCAGATGGGCCTGCGGCAGCGCGAGGAGCTGGTCGAGGATCGCCGGATCATTTTCGGACAGGGCGCGGGCGGCGATGTCTTTTGGCGTCATCCGTCCCGGTTCGACCGCATCGACGGTCTCGGCGGGCCGTACGGACACGGGCGGCAACGCCAGCTCCCGCCGCAGCCCTTGAGCGGCGTCCAGCACGGTGTCGAGCAGCAGCCGTACGCGCATGTCCTCGACGCTGCGTCCCTCGCGCGCCGCTCGCCGCGTCGCCTCGAGGGTCGCCTCGGCCTCCCCCAGCCGCGCCTTGAGCCGCCGCGTCTCGCTCTCGGCGGCGGACACCTGGGCCTGCCCCTCCGCCCGCACGGCGTCCATCTCGCCGCGCATCTTGCGCAGTGCGGCCTCGCCGCGTTTGACGTCGCTGAGGGCGCCGCGGAGCTTGCGGTGCAGCGATTCGGCTTCCTTCTTGGCCGATTCCAGCTCCGTGCGCAGCCGTTCGGTCTCGGCCTTCGTCTGGCCGCGGGCCTGCGCGAGCTCCTCACGCAGCCGCTCCAGCTCGGCCCGGTTCTCCTCGTCGGCGCGCTCGGCGTCCGCCCGCAGGGCCTCCTCGCCCGCGGCGGTCACCAGCTTCACCCAGCCCGTGGGGCGCAGCACATAGGCCGCGGCCGCCACGTCCAGCGGGTCCGCGGCCGGGGGCGGCGCGCCCGAGTCGAGGGCACCGGTGAGCTCCGGCTGCGCCTCTCTCAGCTTCTCGGCGATGCGCTGTCTGAAGAGAGGGTCCGTCTCCAGCGCCGCAGCCATGGCGTTACCGGCGAACTTCGCCCGCCGGTTGGGGGCGAACCGGGCGTACTGCCGCAATTGGGTAGGCAGTTCACCAACGGTCAGCCCACCGAAACCATCGGAGACAATCTGGACGACTCTTCTCCGCACACCATCGGGCAGCGGACGGTCGAGCACCTCAGCGGCGCCGTCGTCCGGCTCCCCGCCTGTGGTCTCCACCATCCGTCACCCCAATGCCTGTGCGGGGCCCGCTCCCTCAGGAGCCGGCGCCCGGCCTGTCCACGAGTTCCACCTGATCCACCGCGTTGCACCAGCGGCAGCGGACCGACTCGATGGTCTCACTGACCACCTCGCGCTCTTCGACCTTCGGCTCACCGGCCAGGTCGAGGTGCACATACTCGACGACCTTCGACGAGCGGGTCACGTCGAAACGCGTGAGGTTGCCGCAGAGCGTGCAGCGCCAGCGAGTCTTGGCGTCCGGCAGGGGAACCGTCATGTGGCAGTCGCTTTCCTTCTAGTGTCCGTCCAGCGCCAGTCTCCCTGGTGCATGTGGCTCGTAACCCTACGGCCTGGCGGGTACCCGACGCTCGGCTGTCCACAGCGGCGAGGCGGTCTGTCCGCATGGCTCCCGTTACGCCATGCTCTGCACCATGATCAGCAACTGGAGTACGACGGTCGGCAGAGCGATCCGGGGACAGTCGGCGCCGGTGACATACGGCCTGATCGCCCTCTGCTGTCTGATCTTCGTGATCGGCCCGGCGGCGGGCCTCAATCCGGTGTACGGCAGCGGGGACGAACTACTGGTCGCCCAGCGGGCCTACTTCCGGCGCTGGGGCGTGGTGCCCACCGAGCTCTTCGAGGGCGCGCCCCGCGCGGCGCTCACTCCCGCCACGGCCCTGTTCATCCACGGCAGCTGGCTCCACCTCCTCGGCAACATGCTCTTCTTCTACGTCTTCGGGGCGATGGCCGAGGAACGCATGGGCCACGTGCAGTTCGCCCTCTTCTACGTGGGGTGCGGCTATCTCGCCCTGCTGGGCTACGCCGCCGCGAACGCCTCCTCGCAACAGTCCCTGGTCGGCGCGTCCGGGGCGATCTCCGCGATCCTCGGCGCGTTCCTGTACCTGTTCCCCAAGGCCCGGGTGACCAGTCTCTTCCCGTTCCTCTTCTTCCTGCCGCTGCGCTTCCCGGCCTGGGTGGTGCTGCCCTTCTGGGTGACCCTGCAGTGGCTCGCGGCGGGCCGCGACACATCGGGCCCCGGCGTCGCCTATCTGGCCCACCTGGTGGGCTTCTCGGCCGGCTTCCTCTACGCATCGGTCCGATTCGGCCGTACGACTAGAGTGAAGGCCCCAGCGACGGCCGCCCCCGAGGGAGAGAACCAACCGTGATCACCGCGATCGTCCTCATCAAGACCAGCGTGGACCGGATCCCCGAGATCGCCGAGTCGATCGCCGCGCTGGACAGCGTCAGCGAGGTCTTCTCCGTCACCGGCACGTACGACTTGATCGCCATGGTCCGCGTCAAGGCCCACGAAGACCTCGCGGACGTCATCCCGGGCCGCATCAGCAAGATCCCCGGCGTCGAGGCCACCGACACCCACGTCGCCTTCCGCACCTACTCCCAACACGACCTGGAAGCGGCCTTCGCCATCGGCCTGGACGGCTGAATTCGCCCCCGCCGCCCCTACCCATTCCCACCCCTGGGGGCTGCCGCCCCCAGACCCCCGCTTCGACCTGAACGGCCCCGTCCTCAAACGCCGGACAGGCTGAACAGACAGAACAGGTCCGCTCCGACGGTTGAGGAGCCGGAACCAGGCAGGGCTCCGGGGGAAGCTGCGGGGCGGGCTCCGAACCAAAGCCTCCGTCGCGTCCAGGGCGAAGCCCTCGGCCACGAGTACGAGGCAGGCGCACCGCAGTCAGGGCACAGGGGCCAGCGCCCACCCCACAGGGCCAGGGGCGGCGCCCTGGACAGGGGCCAGAGGCGGAGTCCCGGACAGCGGCCAGAGGCGGAGCCCTGGACAGGAGCCAGAGGCGGAGCCCTGGACAGGAGCCAGAGGCGGAGCCCTGGACAGGAGCCAGAGGCGGAGCCCTGGACAGGAGCCAGAGGCGGAGTCCTGGACAGGAGCCAGAGGCGAGTCCCGAGGGGGGACAGCGCCCCCGACGAGGTCCAAGGACGTAGCCGCGCGCAGGGGTCAGGGGCGGAGCCCCCGGCGGGTCAGGGGCGGAGCCCCGGGCGGGGACGGGGGCGGAGCCCCGGGCGGGTCAAGGACGGAGCCCCGAGGGGGCCCTGGGGGCGGAGCCCCGTGCGGGAAAGTCCAGAGGGCGGCGCCCCCTCGCCGAGTCTGGGGCGGCGCCCCTCACGGGGTCTGGGGCAGCGCCCACTCGCCGGGGCTGGGGCAGTGCCCCCTCGCGGGGTCTGGGGCGGAGCCCCAGGTGGAGGGGACGGGTAGGGGCGGCGGGGGCGAAAGACCCACCCGCCCGAGCCCCCACCCACCTGCGGTCGGGTCAGACCGCCGGGACGCAGCGGCCGTCCTCCGTGCGGTAGTTCCACTTCGCGCCGTCCCGTACGAGTTCCTTCACGGCGGTCACGAAGCGCTGGACGTGCTCGTCGGGAGTGCCCGCGCCGAAGCTGACGCGGATGGCGTTGAGGGACTTCTCGCCGGGCGCGGCCTCGGGGGCGCCGCACTCGCCCTGGGTCCCCGGGTCGCTGCCGAGGAGGGTGCGCACCAGCGGGTGGGCGCAGAAGAGGCCATCCCGGACCCCGATGCCGTACTCAGCGGAGAGCGCGGCGGCGAAGTGCGAGCTGTTCCACCCCTCGACGACGAAGGAGATGACGCCGACGCGCGGCGCGTCGTCACCGAAGAGGGAGAGGACCCGCACCTCGGGCACCTCGGCCAGCCCCGCGCGGACCGTGTCGATCAGGTGCTGCTCCCGGGCGACGAGCCCCTCGAAGCCGGCCTCCGCCAGCGCCTTGCAGGCCGACGCGATCGAGTAGGCGCCGATCACGTTCGGCGACCCGGCCTCGTGCCGCGCCGCACTCTCGTGCCACTCCACGTCCACGCCACCATCCGTACGCCGCGCGACCTTCCGGCTCGCACCGCCGCCCGCGAGGTACGGCTCGGCCTCGCGCAGCCAGTCGGAGCGGCCCGCGAGGACACCGGAGCCGAAGGGCGCGTACAGCTTGTGGCCGGAGAAGGCGACCCAGTCGACGTCCAGGTCGCGGACGGACACCGGGTGATGCGGGGCCAGCTGCGCGGCGTCGAGGACGATACGCGCGCCGTGCGCGTGCGCGGCCGCGGCGAGCTCCCGCACCGGCCACAGCTCACCGGTGACGTTCGAGGCCCCGGTGACGCAGACGAGGGCCGGCCCGTACGGGTCGCGGTCGGCGAGCGCGCGCTCCAGCGTC
The DNA here is from genome assembly GCF_042894545.1 of Streptomyces sp. NPDC001530. Taxonomy (NCBI): domain Bacteria; kingdom Bacillati; phylum Actinomycetota; class Actinomycetes; order Kitasatosporales; family Streptomycetaceae; genus Streptomyces; species Streptomyces sp. NPDC001530. The sequence continues at coordinate 49,928 of NZ_JBIAVS010000019.1, read as the reverse complement.
GCGACGGCCTCGTCAGGCGTGCGCGGGGCGTTCAGGTACGTCACCCGGGCATCCCGCCACGGCAGCAGCGAGGCGTGGTGCTCGGTCTCGAAGACGAAGACCTGGCAGTCGGCCGGAAGGGTGGCGGCGAGCAGGTTGAGTGAGTCGGTGGTGGACCGGGTGAAGATCACCTGGTCGCCCTCGCGGCAGTCCAGGAACTCGGCGACGGTCTTGCGAGCGTTCTCGAACAGGTCGGTGGACAGCTGCGACAGGTACCCGGCACCGCGGTGCACGCTGCCGTAGTACGGGGCGTATGCGGCCACGTCGTCCCACACCCGCTGCAGGGCCGGGGCACTGGCGGCGTAGTCGAGCGCGGCGTAGGTGACCTCGCCACCGGTGACGAGCGGGACGGTGACATCTCGCCCCAGGACGGGCAGAGGGGCACAAACGGTCTGGTCGGCGGCAGCGGTGAAGACAGACATGGCGAGCTCCTGTGAGAGGCAGAAGGAATCACCGCGCGAGCGGGTACCGGGTACACCGGGATCGGGTACACCGGAATACGGCTCAGCGCGGGAAGGGTGGAAAGGGGGTATGCGGAGGCGGGGCTCTACGCCCTATCGCATTCGCTTGCTCACAGAAGGCTCCCTCGAACGACCAGGACCCCTGGTACCGCGCTTATTTGAAAGCGTGCGAGGGGTCCGCGCTTGCCGTAGACCTCGCTGCCTACGGCCTGGTCTTCACCCGGGGCACCCCGCCACGGACGGAGGGTTGCCGGACAGCCGGCCGGGGCCTGATGGCTGTCGCTCATGACCTGGTACAGCATCTTGCCAGAAGATCTTCGACGCGCAAGGCGCAGTCCAGGATCCGGACTGCGCCTCGCGTCACCTCACGTACGGCCTCGGAGCCGACGTACGGCTCAATGGGCTCGGAGTCGGCGTACGGCTCATGCGTTGGTGGCCGCCACCCACCGCTCCAGCGTCCTCTTCGCCGCCCCGGAGTCGATGGCCTCCGCCGCCTTCGCCATGCCCGCGCGGATCTGGTCCACCAGCGGCGCGTCGCCCGGCGACAGCGCCACCAGGGCCGCCGCCGAGTTCAGCAGCACCGCGTCCCGTACGGGCCCGGTCTCGCCGTTCAGCAGTCGACGGGCCACGTCCGCGTTGTACGACGCGTCGGCGCCGCGCAGGGCCTCCACAGGGACGAGGTCGATACCGACGTCGCGCGGATCGAAGCGCTCCTCGGTCACCTTGCCGTCGCGGACGACCCAGACCTTGGACGTCGACGTGGTGGTCAGCTCGTCGAGGCCGTCGTCGCCGCGGAAGACCAGCGAGGAGTTGCCGCGCTCGGCGAAGACGCCCGCCACGATCGGCGCCATGCGCAGATCCGCGACCCCGACCGCCTGCGCCCGCACCCGCGCCGGATTCGTCAGCGGCCCGAGGACATTGAACGTCGTCCGGATCCCCAACTGACCCCGCGCCGCCGCCACATGACGCAGCGCCGGATGGAACTTCACCGCGAAGCAGAAGGTGATCCCGGCCTCCTCGGCCACCTCGGCGACCCGCTTCAGGGGCAGCTCGAGGTTGACGCCGAGCTTCTCCAGGACGTCCGAGGCACCGGAGGCCGAGGACGCCGCACGGTTGCCGTGCTTGACGACCTTGGCGCCGGTCCCGGCCACCACGATCGCCGACATCGTGGAGATGTTGACGGTCTTCGCGCCGTCGCCGCCCGTACCGACGATGTCGACGGTCGGCCCCGGCACCTCGATCACATTGGCGTGCTCGTACATCGTCCGGACGAGCCCGGAGATCTCCTCGACCGTCTCGCCCTTGGCCCGCAGCGCCACCGCGAAACCGGCGATCTGCGCGTCCGTCGCCTCGCCGCGCATGATGCGGTCCATCGCCCAGGCCGTGTCGTCCGCGCTCTGGTCACGGCCGTCGAGCAGGCCGTTCAGCACCTGGGGCCAGGAACGGCCCGCCGCGGTGTCGCCTCCAGCGGGGTTCACAGCGCTCATAAGCCGCTCCTGGTTCAGTCCCGGAAAGGGACTCCTTATAGGGATGGGAACACCCTATCCAGCCCGGGAGACGGCAAAGAGCCCCGTCCATGCAATGGACGGGGCTCCAGCCGTGGCGATCAATAAGGACCGATCAGAGGATCAGTGGTGGCCGTGGCCGCTCGTGATCTCCTTGTACTCCTCGACCGTGGGCTTGGGGATCTGGTTGTTCTCCCCGTAGAAGCCCTTGCTGAGCTTGGCGCGCAGCCGCTGCGTGCCCGTGACCTTGCGCTCGACACCGTTCTCGTCGACCGTCGGGCCGATCTCGGCCGGCAGGTACTGCTCGTGCGCCGTGAGGGCGTGCAGCGACGACTGCGGCAGCGGCTCGTGGACCTCGATGAACTCACCGTGCGGCAGGCGCTTGATGATGCCCGACTCGCGGCCGTGCAGCACCTTGTCCCGGTCGCGGCGCTGGAGGCCGAGGCAGATCCGCTTGGTGATGAGGAACGCGAGGACCGGTCCGACGAAGAAGAAGATCCGCACGAACCAGGTGACCGTGTTGATCGACAGGTGGAAGTGCGTGGCCCACAGGTCGTTGCCGCCACCGATCAGCAGCCCCATGTACAGGGTGATCCACGCGACGCCGATGCCGGTACGCGTCGGGGCGTTGCGCGGGCGGTCCAGGATGTGGTGCTCGCGCTTGTCGCCGGTGATCCAGGACTCGATGAACGGGTAGACCGCGATCGCGACCAGGACCAGCGGGAAGATCATCAGCGGGATGAACACACCCAGGACGAGCGTGTGACCCCAGAGGTTGACCTCCCAGCCCGGCATGAAGCGGATCAGGCCCTCGGAGAAGCCCATGTACCAGTCGGGCTGGGCGCCGGTGGACACCTGGTCCGGACGGTAGGGGCCCATGGCCCAGATCGGGTTGATCTGAGCGACCGCCGCGATGGCCGCGATGGCACCGAAGACCAGGAAGAAGAAGCCTCCGGCCTTGGCCATGTAGACCGGAAGGAGCGGCATGCCGACGACGTTCTTGTTGGTCCGTCCGGGGCCCGCGAACTGCGTGTGCTTGTGGTAGAAGACCAGGATCAGGTGGCCGACCACCAGGCCGAGCATGATGCCCGGCAGCAGCAGGATGTGGACCGAGTAGAAGCGGGCCACGAAGTCGCCGCCCGGGAACTCTCCGCCGAAGAGGAAGAACGACAGGTACGTGCCGACGATCGGCACGGACAGGACCGCGCCCTCCATGAAGCGGACACCGGTGCCGGAGAGCAGGTCGTCCGGGAGCGAGTAACCGGTGAAGCCGGTGAACATGCCCAGGACGAACAGCAGGAAGCCGAACAGCCAGTTGACCTCACGCGGCTTGCGGAACGCACCCGTGAAGAACACGCGCATCATGTGCACGAACATGCCGGCGAGGAAGATCAGCGCCGCCCAGTGGTGGATCTGCCGGATCAGCAGACCACCGCGCACATCGAAGGAGATGTGCATGGTCGAGTTGAACGCCTCGGACATCAGCTGGCCCTGCAGCGGGATGTAGCTGCCGTGGTACTCCACCTCGTTCATCGACGGGTGGAAGAACAGCGTCAGATACACACCCGTGAGGATGATGATGATGAAGCTGTAGAGGCAGACCTCACCCAACATGAACGACCAGTGGTCGGGGAAGATCTTGCGCATGTTGGACTTGGCCAGGGAGTAGATCCCCAGACGGCCGTCGGCCCAGTCGGCCACCCGCTCGCCGGCGGGCGCCTTCTCGCGCGGCGAGCGCGAGTCGGAGGTGGTGGTAGTGCTCATCCGCGCTCCCAGAATGCAGGACCGACGGGCTCTTCGAAGTCGCCGAGCGCCTCGAGGTAGCCCTCGTCGTTCACACCGATGCGCAGCTGCGGCAGGGCGTGACCGGCCGGGCCGAAGATGACTCGGGCACCGTCGGAGAGGTCGAAGGTGGACTGGTGGCACGGGCAGAGGGCGTGGTGCGTCTGCTGCTCGTACAGGGAGACCGGGCACCCGACGTGGGTGCAGATCTTCGAGTAGGCCACGATTCCCTCGTAGGACCACTCGAGTTCCTGCTTGTCCTTGATGTTGTCCGGCTGGATCCGGACGATCATCAGGGCCGCCTTGGCGATCTCCTTCTGGAAGTCCTCGTCGTGCTCCTCCAAGCCCTCGGGCTTGGCGAAGGTGAGCGAACCGACGGCGACGTCCGAGGGACGCAGCGGCTCGTTCGTGTTCATGTTGACGAGGAGCTTGCCCTTGGACCAGATCGTGTGGCGCAGCTTGGTGCCGGGCAGCGGGCCGAGGTCGCGCAGCAGCATGACGCCGGAGAGCGGGAACAGGGCCAGCGCGCCGAACATCGTGTTGCGGATCAGCTTGCGGCGGCCGAGCGCGGACTCCTTGGCGCCCTGCTTGAAGTCGGCCATGACCTTGGCCTTGACCTCGGGCTCCGCCTCGATCGCGTGACGCTCGTCGACGATCTCCACGTCGGACATCAGCGTGCGGGCCCAGTGGACCGCGCCCGCGCCGATCGAGAACAGCGCCACACCGAGGGTCAGCCCCAGCGCGAAGTTCAGCGCGCTGATGTGCCCGATCGGGAACACGAAGATCGACTTGTCGTTCGGGATCGCCACGTACGAGACGATGAAGGCGACGGTGGCCAGCATCGACAGCGTGAACAGCATGGCGACGGTGCGCTCGGACCGCCTGGCGGCCCGCTCGTCGATGTCCTGGACGCGGTGCTCGTGGGGCGGCAGTCCCGGGTCCGCGAACGGGTTCTTCTCGTCCGCGACGGCTACCGCTTGACCGTGCTCGTCGGTGGCCCGCTCAGCGGGCACGTTCTCTTCTGGAATGTCTTGGCTACTCATGACTTCTTGGCCTTTGCGGTCCGAGCGGCGACCCAGACGGCGACGGCGATCAGGGCGCCGAGTCCGAAGATCCAGGAGAACAGTCCTTCAGTGACCGGCCCGAGGCCGCCCAGTTCGAGACCGCCGGGGTTCTCGGTGTCGTCACCGTTGACCGCGTCGAGGTACGCGATGATGTCCTTCTTGTTCTTCTCCGACAGCGTCGTGTCGGGGAAGGACGGCATGTTCTGCGGGCCGGTCTGCATGGCCTCGTAGATGTGCTTCGGGTCGACACCGTCCAGGCTGGGCGCGAACTTGCCGTGCGTCAATGCGCCGCCCTTGCCGGTGAAGTTGTGGCACTGCGCGCAGTTGGTACGGAAGAGCTCGCCGCCCTTGGCGATGTCCGCGCCCTCGGGGTTGACCTGGCTCTTGGTCGGGATCGAGGGACCGGCACCGAGCGAGGCGATGTACGCCGCGAGCTGGTCGATCTCGGCCTGCGAGTAGATGACCTTCTTCTTCGGGACCTGCGCGCCCGGCTGCTGGGCCGGCATACGGCCGGTACCGACCTGGAAGTCGACCGCCGCGGCGCCGACGCCCACGAGGCTCGGCCCGTCGGAGGTGCCCTGACCGCCGGTGCCGTGGCAGCTTGCGCAGCCCACGGAGTACAGCTTCTTGCCCTCGTCGATGGCGAGGGACTGGGCGGTCTCATCGGCTTGCGCCTGGCCCGCGGGTGCGAAGGCGGTGTACAGCCCCCCGGTGGCCGCCAGCGCGATGAGTAGGACGACGACCGCCGCCAGCGGATGGCGTCGTCGTGCGGAGAGCTTTTTCACGGATTACCCCGGTGTCAGGATCTTCTGCGTCGATGCTTCTGGATGTTTCGGGCGGTGGGCCCGATTACTTGATCATGTAGATCGTGGCGAAGAGGCCGATCCAGACGACATCGACGAAGTGCCAGTAGTAGGACACGACGATGGCGGCGGTCGCCTGCTCATGGGTGAACCTCCGGGCCGCGTAGGTGCGGCCCAGGACCAGCAGGAAGGCGATGAGACCGCCCGTCACGTGCAGTCCGTGGAAGCCGGTGGTCAGGTAGAACACCGAGCCGTACGGGTCGGAGGAGAGCGAGAGCCCGTCCTTCTTGACCAGTTCGGTGTACTCGAAGACCTGACCGCCGATGAAGATCGCACCCATGATGAAGGTGACGATGAACCACATCCGGAGCTTCTTCACGTCCCCGCGCTCGGCGGCGAACACGCCGAGCTGGCAGGTCAGGGAGGAGAGCACCAGGATCGTGGTGTTCGTCGCCGAGAACGGGAAGTTCAGGCTCTCGGCCATTTCCTTCCAGTGCTCCGGCCCGGTCACCGATCGCAGGGTGAAGTACATCGCGAAGAGGGCCGCGAAGAACATCAGCTCGGAACTCAGCCAGATGATGGTTCCGACGCTGGTGAGGTTCGGCCGATTGACCGACGGGTGCGCGTGCCCGGTTTCTACTGTCGTTGCTGTCGCCACGACCGACATTATGTCGGTCGCTTATCCCGCCCTCACCCCGGGGGGTGCCGTTCGGAGTGTTGACGGGGTGTGTCCAGCCCGTATGGCCCATCGAAGCCCTGTCCGAACCGGTGTTGACGAGGTGTTCAAGGGAGTAGCATCCGCGCCATCGGTACCAGTGGTTCCCGACCAATGCTGTGCGTCTTAGATGCGTGGAGGAACAATGCAGCCGACCGCCACGGTGCTCGTCTACAGCGACGACTCCAACACCCGCGAACAGGTGCGGCTCGCTACCGGGCGCCGGCCCGCTCCGGACGTTCCCTCCGTCGAGTTCGTGGAGTGCGCGACGCCCGGCGCCGTGATCAAGGAGCTGGACAAGGGCGGGATCGACGTCTGTGTGCTGGACGGTGAGGCCGTGCCCATGGGCGGCATGGGGGTGTGCCGTCAGATCAAGGACGAGGTCTTCAACTGTCCGCCCGTGCTGGTGCTGATCGGGCGGCCCCAGGATGCCTGGCTGGCTACCTGGAGCCGTGCGGACGCCGCCGTGACGCTGCCGGTGGATCCGGTGGAGTTCGCCTCTGCGCTGGCCTCTCTGCTGCGTCGTAAGGCTCTTACGGGCGCCTGAGAGCTCGGGTCCCCTTGTGGTTCGGCGGCCGCGGGTTGATTGTGGCTTGTCGCGCCCGTGCGGCGGAGCCGTACATGGCACGGCCCCGCGCCCCTTACGGGGCGCACAGCCCAAGCTCACACTGACTCGGGGCGCAGTCTGGCCCTGTCCTGCGGAGTCGGGCCCTCGGGAACCCCGGCCACCAGGGCGCTGCCCTCGCGCCATTTCTTCCAGTCGAGGTTCCAGTCGCCGAAGCCGTTGGTGAACGGCGCCATCATGGCGCCGTTGGAGTTCTGGACCTTCACGATGTCGCCCTGGCGCACATTGTTGAAGAACCACTGGGCGTTGGCGGTGCTCATCCCGGTGCACCCGTGGCTGACGTTGGCGTACCCCTGGTCGCCCACGGACCAGGGCGCCGCGTGCACGTACTCGCCGCTCCAGGTGACGCGGGTCGCGTAGTACACGGGCAGGTCGTACGAGTCCGCGGAGCCCTCGGCGATGCCTACGGTGGTACCGCGCATCCGTACGAAGTACTCCTTGCCGAGGACGACCTTGACGCCGTTGCGGGTCTCGAAGCCGGGTTTGCCGGTGGTGACGGGGATCTGCTTGATGGCCTCGTCGTCGCGGTAGACCGTCATGGAGTGCGCGGAGGCGTCCGTGACGGCGATGAGGCGGTCGCCCGTGGTGATTTTGAGGGACTTGGCGTTGCCGCCCCAGAGACGGTCGGCGATTTTTATGCCCGTGAGGTTGCTGTGCGCCTGGACGGTGGCGTTCGTGGGCCAGTACTCCTTGGGGCGGTAGTGCAGCGTCTTGTCGTCCACCCAGTGCCAGGCGCCCTCCACGGCGGGCTCCGAGTCGACCTTGAGGGCGCGCTCGACGACCGCGCGGGCGGCCTTGTCCTTGACGGGGACGCTGAGTGCGGCGGTGACGGGCTGACCGACGCCGTACTTGCCCGCCTCGGGCCCGAACTTCACGTCCAGCTGCTTCTTCGTCTTGGGTGTGATGGTGTCGAAGTCGATGACCTTGCGGCCGGGGGCGCCGTCCTCGTCCTCGGTGCTCACCCACACCGTGTAGTGGGCCCCCGCGGCCAGCGGTGAGGTGCTGTGCCAGCGGCTGCCGTCGGCGGCGAGTTCGCCCGCGACGTAGCGACCTGAGGCGTCCGTGGCCGTGACGTCGGTGATGCGTCCGTCGTCGCCCGTGGCGGTGATTTCCAGAGGCTTGTCGGGGTCGACCTTCCGGCTGTCGCCGCTGCCGTTGAAGGAGATCTGCCCCGCCGCGTCGTACGGCTTCGCCGAGAGCGGGTGGCCGTCGGAACTGCAGGCGGTGACGGCCGCGCCGAGGGCGACCACCAGCGTGGTGCAGCTGACGACCGTGCGGATGCGCGGTGAGTGGTTCATGGCTTCACGCTATGAACGACCGTCAACTACGGCGCGGCGAGTGAGCCGTGTGAGGGACACGATGTAGAGCAAACGAGGGAGCCCGGACCCTCCTGACGGAGTGTCCGGGCTCCCGGGCGTTCAGCGCGTGTTACTGCGTGCGGTTCTCACCGCGGTAGTACTCGAAGACCCAGCCCCACAGACCGATCATGATGATCGGGGCCGAGAAGTAGAGCAGCCACCACCCGAAGACGATGCCCAGGAAGGCGAGCGCGCCACCGACGCCGAGCGCGAGCGGCTGCCAGCTGTGCGGGCTGAAGAAGCCCACCTCGCCGGCCTCGTCCGCGACGTCCGCGTCCTTGTTGTCCTGCGCCAGCGCGTCGATCCGCCGGGCCGTGAAGGCCAGGTAGTAGCCGATCATCATGCTCAGGCCGAAGGCCAGGAAGAGCGCCGTGGTGCCGGCCGGCTCCTTCGACCACACGCCATAGACGATCGCCATGACGAGGATGAAGACGGCCAGCCAGATGAACATCTTGCCTTGGACCTTCACTTGCCGGCCTCCTTGCCACCAGACAGAGCCGACGTACCGTGACCGGCGCTCTCGAGCTGCTCGAGCGCGGCGATCTCCGGGTGGTGCAGGTCGAACGCCGGGGATTCACTGCGGATCCGCGGCAGGGTGAGGAAGTTGTGCCGCGGCGGCGGGCACGAGGTGGCCCACTCCAGCGAACGGCCGTAGCCCCACGGGTCGTCGACGCCGACCGGCTTGCCGTACTTGGCCGTCTTCCACACGTTGTAGAGGAACGGCAGGATCGACAGGCCGAGCAGGAACGAGCTGATCGTCGAGATCGTGTTCAGTGCGGTGAAGCCGTCGGCCGCGAGGTAGTCCGCGTACCGGCGCGGCATACCCTCCGCGCCCAGCCAGTGCTGGACGAGGAACGTGCCGTGGAAGCCCACGAACAGCGTCCAGAAGGTGATCTTGCCGAGGCGCTCGTCGAGCATCTTGCCCGTCATCTTCGGCCACCAGAAGTGGAAGCCGGAGAACATCGCGAACACCACGGTGCCGAAGACCACGTAGTGGAAGTGCGCCACCACGAAGTACGAGTCCGAGACGTGGAAGTCCATCGGCGGGGAGGCCAGGATGACGCCCGTCAGACCACCGAAGGTGAAGGTGATCAGGAAGCCGGTGGCCCAGAGCATCGGGGTCTCGAAACTCAGGGACCCCTTCCACATCGTTCCGATCCAGTTGAAGAACTTCACGCCCGTTGGCACGGCGATCAGGAACGTCATGAAGGAGAAGAACGGCAGCAATACGCCGCCGGTGACGTACATGTGGTGGGCCCACACGGTCACGGACAGACCGGCGATGGAGATGGTGGCGGCGATGAGGCCCATGTAGCCGAACATCGGCTTGCGCGAGAACACTGGGATGACTTCGGAAATGATGCCGAAGAATGGCAGCGCGATGATGTACACCTCTGGATGACCGAAGAACCAGAAGAGGTGTTGCCAGAGCAGGGCTCCGCCGTTGGCCGCGTCGAAGATGTGGGCGCCGAACTTGCGGTCCGCCTCCAGGGCGAACAGCGCGGCCGCGAGGACCGGGAAGGCCAGCAGGACCAGCACACCGGTCAGCAGCACGTTCCACACGAAGATCGGCATGCGGAACATCGTCATGCCGGGGGCACGCATGCAGATGATCGTGGTGATGAAGTTGACCGAGCCGAGGATCGTGCCGAAGCCGGAGAAGGCCAGACCCATGATCCACATGTCGGCGCCGATGCCCGGCGAGCGGACCGCGTCCGACAGCGGGCTGTAGGCGAACCAGCCGAAGTCGGCCGCGCCCTGCGGGGTGAGGAAGCCGCCGACCGCGATGAGCGAGCCGAACAGGTAGAGCCAGTAGGCGAACATGTTCAGCCGCGGGAACGCCACGTCGGGCGCGCCGATCTGCAGCGGCATGATCCAGTTCGCGAAACCGGCGAACAGCGGGGTGGCGAACATCAGCAGCATGATCGTGCCGTGCATCGTGAACGCCTGGTTGAACTGCTCGTTCGACATGATCTGCAGACCCGGCCGGGCGAGTTCGGCGCGCATGAGCAGCGCCATGACGCCACCGATCACGAAGAACGCGAACGACGTGACCAGATACAGCGTGCCGATCGTCTTGTGGTCAGTGGTGGTGAGCCACTTGATCACGACGTTGCCGGGCTGCTTGCGCCGTACCGGCAGCTCGTTCTCGTACGAGTCTTCGGCTGCGGCGGCACCCTGGGGTTCGTTGAGGATGCTCACAGGTTGTTCGTCTCCCGGTTCTTCTCGTGGCCCGTCTGCTCAATACCGGCCGGGACGTAACCGGTCTGACCCTTCGCCGCGAGCTCCTTGAGGTGGGCCTCGTAGCGCTCGGGGGAGACGACCTTCACGTTGAAGAGCATCCGGGAGTGGTCGACGCCGCAGAGTTCGGCGCACTTGCCCAGGAAGGTGCCCTCCTTGTTGGGGGTCACCTGGAAGGCGTTGGTGTGGCCCGGGATGACGTCCTGCTTCATCAGGAACGGCACCACCCAGAAGGAGTGGATGACGTCACGCGAAGTGAGAACGAAGCGGACCGTCTTGCCCTTGGGAAGCCACAGGGTCGGGCCGGGGTTGCCCGTCTGCGGGTTCCGCGTGCCGGGCGTGCCGACGTCGTAGACACCGCCGGCGTTCGCCGGGAAGTCTTCCTTGAACCGGTCCGGAATGGCGGCCAGGTTCGGGTCGATCTTGGCGTTCCCGGTGGAACCGGGGACGTCCGCGATGTAGTTGAAGCCCCAGCTCCACTGGAAGCCGACCACGTTGACCGTGACGTCGGGCTTCGGGGAGAGACTGAGGAGCTTCGACTCGTCGCGGGCGGTGAAGTAGAACAGCACCGAGACGATGATGAGCGGGACCACCGTGTACAGCGCCTCGATGGGCATGTTGTACCGGGTCTGCGGAGGAACCTCGACCTTGGTGCGGCTGCGCCGGTGGAACATGGCCGCCCACAGGATCAGGCCCCACACCAGCACGCCGACGGCGAGCGCGGCCGCCCAGGACCCCTGCCACAGCGAGAGGATCCGCGGAGCCTCTTCCGTGACCGGGGTGGGCATACCAAGGCGGGGGAAGTCTTCCCAGTTGTACGAGCAACCGGTGGCTGTCGCCAGGACCAGGCCCGCAGTCATTGCCTGCAGCAGCTTCCGCCGCATCGGGCGCCGCGGCGAGCGGTCGGAGCCGTTGGGACTCACGTAGCGCCTTCCCGAGAGTCTCGCCCGCGCTACTGGCTGCGGCCTTCTCGCTGGTCGGTCGCCGCCCTGCGTCGGGCAGGGGTTTGGATGTTTATGCGGACCAAACCCTACTGGACGCTATTTGGGGTCGCGCGGGGAGGGTGCCCAACGCGCCGCGAGGCACCCCGAAGGGGTGGAATGCCCGGCTCCGAGTGCCTTCTGACGGGGGTTTGGGGCGCTTGGTGGCCCGGTCGGCCACGTCCGTCGGCGACTGCGGGTCGTCCGTGGCCGATCGCGCCGTTCCCCCCGCGCCCCCCTTCCCTGGCCGGAGGATTTAGCGTTGCTGTGTGGCCTACTTCGATGCTGCTTCCGCTGCTCCCCTCCACCCCGTCGCCCGGCAGGCCCTGCAGGCCTCGCTCGACGAGGGGTGGGCCGATCCTGCCCGGCTCTACCGGGAGGGAAGGCGGGCCCGGCTGCTGCTCGACGCGGCGCGGGAGGCGGCGGCCGAGGCGGTGGGCTGCCGCCCGGACGAGCTGGTCTTCACCGCGTCCGGTACGCGGGCGGTGCACGCCGGGATCGAGGGTGCCCTGGCCGGCCGCCGCCGCGTCGGACGCCACCTGATCGTGTCAGCGGTCGAACACTCGTCGGTGCTCCATTCGGCAGACGTCCATGAGGCGGCGGGCGGGCCGGTGACACAGATCCCGGTCGACCGCGCGGGCCGGGTGTCCCCTTCCGCGTACGCGGACGCCCTGCGCCCCGACACCGCGCTCGCCTGTCTGCAGTCCGCCAACCACGAGGTGGGTACGGAGCAGCCGGTGGCCGCGGTGGCCGAGGCGTGCCGGGCGGCCGGGGTGCCGCTGCTGGTGGACGCGGCGCAGTCGCTGGGCTGGGGGCGGGTGGAGGGCGACTGGTCCCTGCTCACGGCAAGTGCCCATAAGTGGGGTGGCCCTTCGGGGGTCGGTCTCCTCGTCGTACGCAAAGGGGTGCGGTTCGCTCCCCAAGGGGCCGTGGACGAGCGGGAGTCGGGGCGGGCGGCCGGGTTCGAGAACATCCCCGCGATCGTGGCGGCGGCGGCCTCGCTGCGCGCCGTACGCGCGGAGTCGGCCGCGGAGGCCGAACGGCTGCGGGAGCTGACGGAGCGGATCCGCGGTCGCGTCCCCGAACTCGTCCCGGACGTGGAGGTGGTCGGCGACGCGGAGCACCGGCTGCCGGGGATCGTCACCTTCTCCTGTCTCTATGTCGACGGAGAGACACTCCTGCACGAACTGGACCGCGCCGGCTTCTCGGTCTCCTCGGGATCGTCGTGCACGAGCAGCACGCTGACGCCCAGCCATGTCCTGAAGGCGATGGGCGTCCTGAGCGAGGGCAACATCCGCGTGTCACTGCCGCCGAGCACGCCGGAAGAAGACGTCGACCGCTTCCTTTCGGTGCTCCCGGGCACGGTCTCCGCGGTCCGCGAGAAGCTGGGGGCTCCGGCGGCGCCGACGAAGGCGCCTGCGGCCGCCGACACCCTGGTCGTGGATTCCCTGGGCAAGCGCTGCCCCATCCCGGTGATCGAGCTGGCGAAGGTCATCGGGGACGTGCCGGTGGGCGGCACGGTCCGCGTCCTCTCCGACGACGAGGCGGCCCGGCTGGACATCCCGGCGTGGTGCGAGATGCGCGGGCAGGAGTACGTGGGTGAGGAGCCGGCGGACCGGGGCTCGGCCTATGTGGTCCGCCGGCTCTCGTAGGTACGTCGTTACGCGAGGTGGGCCTGGACCTCGGCGGCGGCGTCATGGCCGTACGCCTTGGTGAAGCGGTCCATGAAGTGGGCGCGGCGCAGCTGGTACTCCTGGGTGCCGACCGTCTCGATGACCAGCGTGGCGAGCATGCAGCCGACCTGGGCGGCGCGCTCGAGGGAGACGCCCCAGGCGAGGCCGGAGAGGAAGCCCGCGCGGAACGCGTCGCCGACGCCCGTGGGGTCGGCCTTGCGCTCCTCCTCCGGGCAGCCGACCTCGATCGGGTCCTCGCCGGCCCGTTCGATGCGCACACCCTGCGCACCGAGGGTCGTCACGCGGTGGCCGACCTTGGCGAGGATCTCCTCGTCCGTCCAGCCGGTCTTGGACTCGATGAGCCCCTTCTCGTACTCGTTCGAGAAGAGGTAGGTCGCCCCGTCCAGCAGTATCCGGATCTCGTCGCCGTTCATCCGGGCGATCTGCTGGGAGAAGTCGGCCGCGAAGGGGATCTGGCGGGAGCGGCACTCCTCGGTGTGGCGCAGCATCGCCTCGGGGTCGTCCGCCCCGATCAGGACGAGGTCGAGGCCGTCGACCCGGTCCGCGACGGCCTTGAGCTCGATGAGGCGGGCCTCGCTCATCGCGCCCGTGTAGAACGAGCCGATCTGGTTGTGGTCGGCGTCGGTGGTGCACACGAAGCGCGCGGTGTGCAGCACCTCGGAGATGCGGACCGAGCCGGTGTCGACGCCATGGCGGTCCAGCCAGGCGCGGTATTCGTCGAAGTCGGAGCCCGCCGCCCCGACCAGGATCGGCCGGGTGCCGAGCTGGCCCATGCCGAAGGCGATGTTCGCGCCGACCCCGCCCCGGCGTACGTCGAGGTTGTCGACCAGGAAGGAGAGGGAGACCGTGTGCAGCTGATCCGCGACGAGCTGGTCGGCGAAACGGCCGGGGAAGGTCATGAGGTGGTCGGTGGCGATGGAGCCGGTGACTGCGATACGCACGGCTAGGACACGCTCCTGCGAGGGGAGGGGATTGACAGTTCACGCTACCCGGTCCGCACGGGCTCACTGAAGCGGGCAAAACTACCCGATAGTAGATCTTTCTTCGTGACGGCACCGGTGCATACGGTTCCGGTATGACGAACCTCAAGGTCCACGGCTCCGCACCGCTCGGCCTCGTGAGCGACCTCGAAGGCGATCTGGCGTCGCTGCGCGGCGACTGCGCCCGGATGGCCCGGCACTGGTCGGCACCCGCGCCGGTCACTCCCCTCCCGGTGTCTCCCTCGCTCATCCACGGGGTGACCGTGCCGCCGACCTCCGCACGGCTGCTGGACGCGATGTCCGACTACGGCGACTGATCAGGCCCTGAGCCGAACGGGCGACGCCGAACGGGGGAATTCGGAGAGCGCCCGCAGGGAACCGTGCGCTCCCCCGCTGCGTCCCATCGCTGTCCCCCGTATTGGGGATGCGGTATACGACCCTTCAGTGCCCTTTTTTGGCAGGGCCGGGTCATCTGGGACAGCAGTGAGCCGAAGGAGCGATGCGGTGAGCACCGAGCGACCCGACAAGGACGCGACCGATCCCGTCGAGGGTCCCGCCGAGGGCGCCGAGCCGGCCAGGCCGCGCCGCCGGCATTCGCCGTTGGTCGTCGCCTCGGTCGCGGCCGCGGTCCTGCTGGTCGGGGGCGGCGGGGCGTACTTCGCGACGACGGCGTCCGGCGGTTCCGAGGACCACTCCTCCACGCCCGGTGGCAACGGCACTCCCCCGCCCCTCGCCCTCGACGGCTACTCCGAGGGCACCAGCGGTACGGGCAGGACGAACGGCATCGCGCCCGGCGAGCCCAACCCGTACGGCGCGACCTACCACGCGGACGGCAAGCTGCCCGGCGGCCCGGACTCGGCGCCCGTGTACTGGGCGAAGGGCGAGGTGACGAAGGACGAGGTGGCCCGCCTCGCGAAGGCCCTCGGCCTGAAGGGCACACCGCGGCTGGTCGGCGACGGCTGGACGGTCGGCTCCACGCACGACGGTTCGCAGCCGAACCTGCGGGTGAGCCTGAACGCGCCGGGGACCTGGACGTTCAGCTCGTATGTGCCGGGGACCGACAACTGCCCCAAGGGCAAGCGCTGTGTACCGGTCGGGTCGAGCGGCCTGGCCGGTCTGCGCCCGGCGGCGGTGAGCGAGGAGGAGGCCAAGAAGGCGGCCGCTCCGGTGCTGAAGGCGATCGGTCAGGACGACGCGAAGCTGGACGCGAGCCAGCTCATGAACGATGACCGGGTACGTGTGGTGAACGCCGACCCGGTGATCGGCGGGCTGCCGACGTACGGCTGGACGACCGGCCTCCAGGTCAACTCCGAGGGCGAAGTCTTCAGCGGCAGCGGCCAGTTGAAGGCACCGGTGAAGGGCGACACGTACCCCGTCATCAGTGCGCAGAAGACCCTCGACCTGATGAACGGCTCGGCGTCCGCGTCGGGCGGCGGGCGCAAGGGCATCGGCGGCTGCGCCAGTCCCGTACCACTGAAGGACCGGGACGAGATGCCGTGCGAGCACACGACGGTGACGCCGGCGCCTCAGGCGGTGACCGTCGAGAAGGCCACCTTCGGGCTGGCGACGCACTACGCGAACGGGCGGCAGACGCTGGTGCCGTCCTGGCTGTTCGACGTCCGCACGAACGGCGCCGACGACAGCTTCACGGTCACGCATCCGGCGGTCGATCCGCGGTACCTGACCTCGCCGAAGGCCTCCGGGGGGCCGACCGCGGAGCCGAGCCCGACCCCGTCGCCGACCGCGCCGGGCGACGAACCGACCGCGGCCCCGACCACCCGTGACGTCAAGGTGCAGGGCTACACCGTCGACGGGAAGGACCTGACGGTCAGCTTCACGGGCGGGGTGTGCGCCGACTACTCGGCCTCGGCGAGCGAGAGCTCCGACAAGGTGACCGTCACGGTCACCGAGAAGCCCTGGCCGGACAAGATCTGCATCCTGATCGCCAAGATCTACGAGAAGACGGTGCACCTGGACCAGCCGCTCGGTGACCGCAAGGTCGTGGGGTCGGACGGCAAGGAGATCCCGGAGGGGAAGGTGCCGGGCGTCTCGGTGCAGTCCCCGGGCGCTCGGAATCAGAATGCGACGCAGCCCCAGTAGCGGCGCGGCGGCTCCGGATACGCGAAGGCGGCGTCCCTGTCGGAGGGGGACGCCGCCTTCGTACGCGGTTATCGCGTTCTCAGCATGGAGTCAGCCGTGGGCTGCCGGCTTTGGCTGAGGGAGCTGCCGGTTTTAGCTGAAGGAGTCGCCGCAGGCGCAGGAGCCCGTCGCGTTCGGGTTGTCGATCGTGAAGCCCTGCTTCTCGATGGTGTCCACGAAGTCGATGGACGCGCCGCCCAGGTACGGGGCGCTCATGCGGTCGGTGACGACCTTGACGCCGCCGAAGTCCTTGACGACATCGCCGTCGAGGGAGCGCTCGTCGAAGAAGAGCTGGTAGCGCAGGCCGGAGCAGCCGCCGGGCTGAACGGCGACGCGCAGTGCCAGATCGTCGCGGCCTTCCTGGTCGAGCAGGGCCTTGACCTTGGCCGCGGCGGCGTCGGACAGGATGATGCCGTCGCTCACGGTGGTGGTCTCGTCCGATACGGACATCTGCTTCTCTCCCGGGTTGTACGGAGACTGCTTGCCGACGGTTGCAACCGGCGGGGCCGCGGATTCATTCCGGGCCGAGCGCGTGTCTTGTGCCTTCTCTCTTCATGCTCGCACATGCGCCCAGACACGAACACCGACCTGTGGACAACCCCACGGACAACCCGGCCGACACCTGTATGTCACCTGCCGTAGAGGCGACCGGGATTCACGTCACATCGACGCTATGGACATCGTCAACGTGACGTGAAGCGGTTATGATAGATAGCGTCAATTCGACGAAAAGGCATCGTTCCGCCGGGCCCGCTTCCTTACGAGCCCGGCGAGCCGCAGAACAGAAAGGGTGCGTGTCGTGACCACCGCCCAGACCCAGGAGCTCGACGTACAGCCGACGCCCCTCGCCCTGCTGCTGCTCGGCCGCGAGGCCGACCCGAGGAGCGAGCGGGGCGTCGAGTGTCCCGGCGACCTGCCCTCGCCCTCCGACCCGGACCTGGTGGAGCGCGCCCGCGCGGCCAAGGAGAAGCTCGGGGACAAGGTCTTCGTGCTCGGCCACCACTACCAGCGCGACGAGGTCATCCAGTTCGCGGACGTCACGGGCGACTCCTTCAAGCTGGCCCGGGACGCGGCAGCGCGCCCGGAGGCCGAGTACATCGTCTTCTGCGGTGTGCACTTCATGGCGGAGTCGGCCGACATCCTGACGAGCGACGACCAGAAGGTCGTGCTGCCGGACCTCGCCGCGGGCTGCTCGATGGCCGACATGGCCACCGCCGAGCAGGTCGCCGAGTGCTGGGACGTGCTGACCGAGGCCGGGATAGCCGAGCAGGTCGTACCGGTCTCGTACATGAACTCGTCCGCGGACATCAAGGCGTTCACGGGCAAGCACGGGGGCACGATCTGCACCTCCTCCAACGCCCAGCGGGCCCTTGAGTGGGCCTTCGAGCAGGGGTCGAAGGTACTCTTCCTGCCCGACCAGCACCTCGGCCGCAACACCGCGGTCCGCGACATGGGCATGTCCCTCGACGACTGCGTCGTCTACAACCCGCACAAGCCGAACGGCGGGCTGACGGCGGAGCAGCTGCGCGACGCGAAGATGATCCTGTGGCGGGGCCACTGCTCGGTCCACGGCCGCTTCTCGCTGGACTCCGTGAACGACGTCCGCGAGCGGATCCCCGGCGTGAACGTCCTCGTCCACCCCGAGTGCAAGCACGAGGTCGTCGCGGCGGCGGACTACGTGGGTTCCACGGAGTACATCATCAAGGCGCTGGAGGCCGCCCCCGCCGGCTCCAAGTGGGCGATCGGCACGGAGCTGAACCTCGTACGGCGGCTCGCGAACCGTTTCGCGCCCGAGGGCAAGGAGATCGTCTTCCTCGACAAGACGGTCTGCTTCTGCTCGACGATGAACCGCATCGACCTGCCGCACCTGGTGTGGGCCCTGGAGTCGCTCGCCGAGGGCAACCTCGTCAACCGCATCGAGGTGGACCGGGAGACCGAGCAGTTCGCCAAGCTGGCGCTGGAGCGGATGCTGGCGCTGCCGTAACGCTCGCGCTGTGCGTACGCCGATGGGGTGCCCCTCTTGCTGGGGAGCACCCCATCGCTTGTGTGGCGGCCGGCCCACCCGGCAGGGGCTTCCCGCCATGCGCGGGTGCGGGGTCTGCCGCTCCGCGGCGACTCGTTCCCACCCACCCGCCCACCATTGGGTCGAGGTCCGACGGAGGCCGGGTCCGCACGTCGTGCGGACCCGGCCTCCGTGCTGCTGGGGGCTGGGGGCACAGCCCCCAGACCTTATGCAGGGCGGCCGAGGCCCCGCACCCGAACGACTGGCTAGACGCCCGCGGGTTCCGGTTCGTCCGCAGCCGGCGTCGGCTGGGAGGGCGTTCCGGTCTTCTTCGCTCGCTTCGCCGCCCTCTTCTTCGCCCGGCGCTCCTTGCGGAGTTCGATCACCGTGTAGAGCGTCGGGACGAGCAGGAGGGTCAGCAGGGTCGATGTGATCAGGCCGCCGATGACGACGACGGCCAGGGGCTGGGCGATGAAGCCGCCTTCGCCGGTGACGCCGAGGGCCATCGGGAGGAGGGCGAAGATCGTCGCCAGGGCCGTCATGAGGATCGGGCGCAGACGGTGGCGGCCGCCCTCGATGACCGCCTCGACCGTGCCGTAGCCCTGTCGGCGGTACTGGTTGATCAGGTCGATCAGCACGATCGCGTTCGTCACCACGATGCCGATGAGCATCAGCATGCCGATCATCGCCGGTACGCCCATCGGGGTGCCGGTGGCGACCAGCAGGCCGATCGCACCGGTCGCCGCGAACGGGATCGACACCAGCAGGATCAGCGGCTGGACGAGGGAGCGGAAGGTCGCCACCAGCAGCATGAAGACGATCGCGATCGCCGCCAGCATCGCCAGGCCCAGGGACGCGAACGCCTCGTCCTGGTCCTGCGAGACGCCGCCGATCTCCGCCGTCGCACCCGCGGGGAGCTTCAGCGCCTTCAGCTTCGAGGTGAGGTCGGCGCTGACCGCACCGGTGTTGTCGCCGGTCGGCTTCGCCGTGATCGTGGCGGCCCGCTGACCGTCGATCCGGGTCATCGAGACCGGACCGTCGACCAGCTTCACCTTCGCGATGTCAGCGAGCTTCACCGCGCCCAGCCGGAGGTTCCTCAGCTCGTCCAGCGTGCCGGCCGGCTTCGCCGACCTGATGACGACGTCCCGCTCGGTGTCGTCCAGGATCGCCTTGCCGCTGGTCGTGCCGCGGACCGCCTCGGCGACGGCCGCACCGAGCGTCGTGTCGTTGAAACCGGCCGCCGCGGCCTTGGAGTTGGCCCTGACCGAGATGCGCGGCACGCTCTGCGCCAGGTCGCTCGTCACGTCCGTGACGTGGTCGAGCTTCGCGACCTCGTCGCGCACCTGGTCGGCCGCCTTGCGCAGCACGTCAGCGTCGGCCGCCTTCACGACGACGCTGAGGTCCTGGTTGCCGAACCCGTCACCGGCAGCGACCGTGGTCGTGCCGATGCCGGAGAGTTCGCCGAGCCCCTCCTCGATGCGGTCCTGGACATCCTCGTACGACGCCGAGTCCTCCAGCATGACCTGGTACGAGGCCTGGTTGCTGTCCGTGCCGCCGCCGAAGGCGGCCATGAAGCCGGAGGAGCCGACCGTGACCTGGTAGTCCTTGACGCCCTTGACGCCGTCCAGCAGCTTCTCGACCTTCCTCGCCTGTGCGTCGGTCGCCGCCAGGCTGGTGCCCGGCTTCAACTCCTGCTTGACGGTGAGGACTTCCTGGTCGCCCTGGTCGAAGAAGTTCGTCTTCAGCATGGTCGCGAGGCCGCCCGTGCCGACGAGGATCACGACCGCGATCAGCACACTGGTCAGACGGCGACGGGTCGCGAAGCGCAGGACGGGGACGTAGAAGCGCTGGAGCCTGCTCCTCGCCTCCTTCTCCTCCGCCTTGCGGCGCGCCTCCTGCGCGTCCGCCGGGGTGCCCTTCGGGGCGCGCAGGAACCAGTACGACAGGACGGGGACGACCGTCAGCGAGACGAGCAGGGAGGCGAGCAGCGCCGCCGTGACCGTCAGGCTGAAGGAGCCGAACAGCTCGCCCACCATGCCACCGGCCAGGCCGATCGGCAGGAAGACGGCGACCGTGGTGAGGGTCGACGAGGTAACCGCGCCGGCGACCTCGCGGACCGCCTTGAGGATGGCCTCCTCGCGCTCCTCGCCGTATCCGAGGTGCCGCTTGATGTTCTCCAGGACGACGATCGAGTCGTCGACGACGCGGCCGATGGCGATCGTGAGCGCGCCGAGCGTGAGCATGTTGAGCGACAGGTCCCGGGTCCACAGCACGATCAGGGCGAGGACCACCGACAGCGGGATGGACACCGCCGTGACGAGCGTCGAGCGGATCGACGCCAGGAAGACCAGGATGACGAGGACCGCGAAGAGCAGGCCCAGCGCGCCTTCCGTGGTCAGGCCGTGGATGGACTTCGAGACCGCCGGGCCCTGGTCGCTGACGACCGTGATCGTCGCCCCGGCCCCCAGGTCCCCCCGCATGTCCGCCAGCTTGTCCTTGACCGCGTCCGAGATGGCGACCGCGCTGCCGTCGTGGTCCATGGTGACGTTCACGGCGAGGCTCGGGCGGCCGTCGGTACGCGTGATGGAGTCGGCCGTGGCCTGCTGCTGCTTGACGGTGGCGATGTCACCGAGGCGCACCGGCTTCTTGCCGCTCTGGCCGGTGACCATCAGGTCCTGGATCTGCTGCAGCGAGGTGAAGCCGCCGCCGACCTGGACGGTGCGGTTGCTGCCGTCCTCGTCGAAGGAGCCGGCGGGGACGGTCGCGCCGCCCGCCTGCAGGGCCTGGCCGAGGGCGGCGGAGGTGAGGCCCGCCTTCGCCAGCTTCTTGTCGTCGGGCGTGACGGTGACCTGCAGGTCCCGTACGCCGTCGACCGTGACCTGGCCGACGCCGTCGATGTCCTTCAGGTCGGGCACGACGGTCCGGTCGAGCTGGTCGGAGAGGGCCTGCTGGTCCGCGTCCGAGGTGACGGCGAGGACGACGGTCGGCATGTCGTCCGTGGAGCCGGCGATGACCTGCGGGTCGATGTCGTCCGGGAGCTGGACACGGGCCCGGTTGACGGCCTGCTGGACGTCGGCGACGAGCTGCTCGGTGTCGTTGCCGTAGTCGAAGGACGCCATGATCACGGCGTTGCCCTCGCCGGCCGTGGACGTGACACCGGTGATGCCGTCGACGGCTTCGAGGGTGTCCTCGATGGGCTCGACGACCTGCTTCTCCACCACGTCGGGAGACGCACCCTGGTACGGCGCGAGCACGGAGACCATGGGCAGTTCGATGGTGGGCAGCAGTTGCTGCTTGAGCTGGGGGATCGCGATCGCTCCGAAGGCGAGCGCGACGATCGACATCAGCCCTATGAGGGCCCGTTGCGCGAGGCTGAATCGGGACAGCCAGGACATGGGTGGCGGGTCTCTCTTCCGTGGCGGGTGTGGCATGTCTGCCAGAAGTGACAGGCATGGCCAGAGGTGCAGAAGTTACGGGAGCACGCACATGTGAGCGCCCTGTGTCACACCCTGAGCCATCCACGGGAGCCGATCCGTCGCCCCCAGGTCCATTTCCTTATACGGCTCCTACTCCAGGCGCAGTACGCCCGGGTGGAGCTCAGTCCACCCTTGGACGTACCAGCCCGGACTCGTACGCGATGACGACCAGCTGGGCCCGGTCGCGCGCGCCGAGCTTCGCCATGGCCCGGTTGACGTGCGTCTTCACCGTCAGCGGGCTGACTTCGAGGCGCTCGGCGATCTCGTCGTTGGAGTGCCCGCCGGCGACCTGGACGAGCACTTCGCGCTCGCGCCCGGTGAGCGCGTCGAGCCGCTCGGCGCGGGCGGGATCCCGCTCGTCGTCCGAACCGTCGCCCTGCGCGAGGAACTTGGCGATGAGCCCTTTGGTGGCCGCCGGGGACAACAGCGCTTCGCCACCCGCGGCGATCCGAATGGCGTTCAGCAGCTCCTCGGGCTCGGCCCCCTTGCCGAGGAACCCGGACGCGCCGGCCCGCAGCGACTGCACCACGTACTCGTCGACCTCGAACGTCGTCAGCATCACGACCCGTACATGCGCGAGCCCCGGGTCGGCGGTGATCAGCCGGGTGGCGGCGAGCCCGTCGGTCCCCGGCATCCGGATGTCCATGAGGACGACATCGGCGCGCTCGTCCCTGGTCAGCCTGACCGCCTCCGCGCCATCGGACGCCTCGCCGACGACCTCCATGTCGGGCTCGGAGTCGACGAGCACGCGAAAGGCGCTGCGCAGCAATGCCTGGTCGTCGGCGAGCAGGACACGGATGGTCATACGGGGTCCCCCATGGCAGGCGTGCGGTTCTTGACCGGAAGGATCGCATGGACCCGGAAGCCGCCTCCGTACCGGGGACCGGCCGTGCAGGTGCCGCCGAGCGCGGTGACCCGCTCGCGCATGCCCAGCAGCCCGTGCCCGCCGCCCTCCTCCGGCCCGCCGTCCTGCCCGGGCCCGTTGTCGAGCACCGTGACTTCCACATTGGGTCCCACGCGTACGACGCTGACCTCGGCCTTCGCCTCCGGGCCCGCGTGCTTCTGCACATTGGTGAGGGCTTCCTGGATGACGCGGTACGCGGCGAGGTCGACGGCGGCGGGAAGGGTGGTGCCGTGGTCGCAGCGGGCGACTTCGACGGGGAGGCCGGCGTTGCGGAAGGTGTCGGCGAGCTCGTCGAGCCGGGCGAGGCCGGGGGCGGGTTCGGTGGGCGCTTCGGGATCTCCGGACTGCCTCAACAGCCCGACCGTGGCGCGGAGTTCATTGAGGGCGGACCGACTGGCCTCGCGGACGTGGGCGAGGGCTTCCTTCGCTTGGTCGGGCCGCTTGTCCATGACGTGGGCGGCGACCCCCGCCTGGACGTTCACCAGGGCGATGTGATGGGCGACGACGTCGTGCAGATCGCGGGCGATCCGCAGCCGCTCCTCGGCGACGCGGCGGCGGGCCTCTTCCTCGCGGGTGCGTTCGGCGCGTTCGGCACGCTCCTTGATCGCGTGCACGAAGGCGCGCCGACTGCGTACGGCGTCGCCCGCTGCGGCGGCCATGCCGGTCCAGGCGAAGATGCCGAGGTTCTCCTGGGCGTACCAGGGCATCGGGCCGGCGAGCATCCCTACCGCGGTCAGGACCGTCATCGTGACCAGTCCGACGCGCCAGGTCGTGGGGCGGTCGGTGGCCGACGCGACGGTGTAGAGGGCGACGACGGCGGACATCGCCACCGGGGCTCTGGGGTCGCCGGTGGCCAGCTCCACCAGGGAGACGGCGCCGGTGGCCGCGAGGACCGTCATGGGGGCGCGGCGGCGGAAGACCAGGGCCGCGGCGCCGAGCACCATCAGGGTGAGGCTGAAAGCATTCGGGGTGCGGGCGCCCCATGTCGCGCCGTTCTCGCCGTGCGGGTCTACGAAGGAGCCGGCGACCATGCTGGCGAGGACGCCTGCGGCCAGGGCGGCGTCCAGGGCGAGGGGGTGGGCGCGCAGCCAGTCCCTCGTGCGCTCTAGGGTGCTCACTCCGTTTACGGTACGGGGGCCCTGCCGGGCTTGGAACGGTGCTACGGGGTAGCGCCGGGAGGGTTTGTTCGCCCCCTCCGCCCCTACCCGTCCCGTACCTGGGGGGCTCCGCCCCCCAGACCCCCCTGGGTCTTTTGGGCGCGGACCGGTGGGGGCTTGTCGCGCAGTTCCCCGCGCCCCTGCAGGGGCGCGGAGGGGGCTCAGCCGGGGATCAGGCCGTCGTCGCTCAGCATTTCCCGGACCTCGGCGAGGGTCGCGTCCGGGGAGGGGAGGATCAGTTCCGAGGGTTCGAGCGCGTCGTCGGGGAGCGGAGCGCCGAGGCGGCGGACCGACTCCAGGAGGGCGCCGAGGGTGCGGCGGAAGCCGGACTCGTCGCCGTTCTCCATCTCCGCCAGCAGCTCGTCGTCCAGCTTGTTCAGTTCGGTGAGGTGGCTGTCGTCCAGCCTCACCTGCCCCTCCCCCATGATCCGTACGATCATGTCGCCCTCCTCAGGCGTGGGCCCCGATCAGTCGGTCACTGCTTGTCGAGCCGGTCACTGCTTGTCGAAGCGCGGAGTGTCCTGCGTCTGAGACTGGGACTGGCCCGTGCCGCCCTCGATCGCCTGCTGCGACGAGGACCCGCCGGCCAGCTCCGCCTTCATACGCTGCAGCTCCAGCTCTACATCCGTACCACCGGACAGCCGGTCCAGCTCGGCCTGGATGTCGTCCTTGGCCATACCGGACTGGTCGTCGAGGGCCCCGGAGGCGAGCAGCTCGTCGATCGCGCCGGCGCGCGCCTGGAGCTGGGCGGTCTTGTCCTCGGCACGCTGGATGGCCATGCCGACGTCGCCCATCTCCTCGGAGATGCCGGAGAACGCCTCGCCGATCCGGGTCTGCGCCTGGGCCGCCGTGTACGTGGCCTTGATGGTCTCCTTCTTCGTGCGGAAGGCGTCCACCTTGGCCTGGAGGCGCTGGGCCGCGAGGGTGAGCTTCTCCTCCTCACCCTGCAGGGTCTGGTGCTGGGTCTCCAGGTCCGTCACCTGCTGCTGGAGGGCGGCACGCCGGGACAGCGCCTCGCGGGCCAGGTCCTCGCGGCCGAGCGCGAGTGCCTTGCGGCCCTGGTCCTCCAGCTTGGTGGACTGGCTCTGGAGCTGGTTGAGCTGCAGTTCGAGGCGCTTGCGGCTGGTCGCCACATCCGCGACGCCGCGGCGCACCTTCTGCAGCAGCTCCAGCTGCTTCTGGTACGAGTAATCGAGGGTTTCGCGCGGGTCCTCGGCCCGGTCAAGGGCCTTGTTCGCCTTCGCGCGGAAGATCATCCCCATACGCTTCATGACACCGCTCATGGGCTTCGCGCGCCCCCTTCTGACGGACTCCAGCTCCAGGTACTGCAACAGATCCCACGGTACGGGGTCTGCATCCATTACCGCACTGTTCGGGGACGGATGCGCTCATCCCCAAGGACGACTGCGTACGGCACCGCTCCGGCGTAGGGAGTAGGTGGACCTCGGGGATCCCCCGGCCCCACCGCCCGGCAGAGCCGCGCGCAACGTCCCCTCTGTCCCACTACAGACGTACGGTGTTGCCGGATCGTTCCCCACTCGAACGACGTCCATGCCCCCGAACCCCGTACCCTTGGGTTTTGTGTTCCGTAGCCGTGCCAAGGAAGAGAAGGCCCCCGCCGACAAGGCGCAGGTGACCGACTCCAAGCAGACCCGTGATCCGCAGGCCCCCAAGGGCCGCCCCACGCCCAAGCGCAGTGAGGCCCAGACCCAGCGTCGCAGCGTCGCCAATACGCCGACGACGCGCAAGGAGGCGGCCAAGCGGCAGCGCGACGATCGCCGTGCCGCGATGGAGCGGCAGCGCCAGGCGCTGGCCAGTGGTGACGAGCGCTATCTGCCCGCCCGTGACAAGGGGCCGGTGCGGAAGTTCGCTCGCGACTTCGTGGACTCGCGGTTCTGCATCGCCGAGTTCTTCCTGCCGCTGGCCGTGGTCATCCTCGTCCTGAGCATGGTCCGCGTGGGCTCGCTGCAGAACATCGCGCTGCTGCTGTGGCTCGTCGTGATCGTGATGATCGTGGTCGACTCGATCGGTATCGCGATCCGGCTGAGGAAGCAGCTGAACGCGCGCTTCCCCGACCTGCCCAAGAAGGGCGCGGTCCCCTACGCGCTGATGCGCACTCTCCAGATGCGTCGCCTGAGGCTGCCGAAGCCGCAGGTCAAGCGCGGAGAGCGGCCCTGAGCACGACGTCTTTCTCCGGGGGCGCGGCGGACGCCTGGCTGAACAAGCTGGGCGGGCTGCGTGATGTCGTACGACAGGAGCTGGTGGCCCGGCAGCTCGACGAGCAGATAGCCGCACGGTTCCCGGTGGGCCGGCGGCTGCGGGTCCTCGACGTCGGGATGGGCCAGGGCACGCAGGCGCTGCGCCTGGCCCGCGCCGGGCACCAGGTGACCGGCCTGGAGCAGGACGCGAAGATGCTCGCCGTGGCCCGCGAGGCGCTGGCCGCCGAGCCCGAGGGCATCCGTAGCCGTGTCCGCCTCATCGAGGGCGACGGGCGCGAGACCGGCGTCCACTTCCTGCCGGGCAGCTTCGACGTGGTGCTGTGCCACGGCGTACTGATGTACGTCGAGGAGCCGGACGCTCTGCTCGCCGGCCTGGCGCGGATGCTGGCCCCCGGCGGGCTGCTCTCGCTGCTCGTGCGGAACGCGGACGCGCTGGCCATGCGGCCCGGCCTGTCCGGGGACTGGGCGGCGACGCTCGCCTCGTTCGACACGACCGCGTACACCAACCGGCTCGGCCTCGATGTGCGCGCCGACCGGCTCGCCACGCTGACGGCCACGCTCGCGGGGATCGGGGCGCCGTTGCACGCCTGGTACGGGGTGCGGGTCTTCACGGACACCGCGGCCGACGGGGCGCCGGTTCCGCCGGATGTGGAGACTCTCCTGGCCGCCGAGGAGCGGGCCGGGCGTACGGATCCCTATCGGCAGGTGGCGGCGTTGCTGCACCTGTGCGGAGTGCGTGGCTGAGCGACCCGTTCGGGTGTGCCTCACGGGTCGGGACATCCCTCGAAAAGGGACACTTCGGGCATGGATGCTTCCCGTACGCGTACCCGCCCCCGTACTCGTCCCCGCACCCGCCCTCGCCATCGCCCTCGCCTCCGCACCTTCCGGCTCCTCGCGCCCGTAGCCGTTCTCACCTGTGCGGCGGCCCTGCTCTGCGGCTGTTCCGACGACTCCTCGTCGTCCAAGAAGGACGGCTCGACGACGACGCAGGCCGCCGTCCCCGCGGCGAACAATGACCTTGAGGACGACTACCTGAGGGTGATCAAGGAAGCCCTGCCGTCGGTGGTGCAGATCCAGGCGAGCCACGATCTGGGGTCGGGGGTCGTCTACGACGACAAGGGGCACATCGTCACCAACGCGCACGTGGTCGGGGACGAGAGGAAGTTCAGGGTCACGACCGCCAACAGCGAGGACGAGCTGACGGCGACGCTCGTCTACGCGTACCCGGACCAGGATCTCGCCGTCATCAAGCTGGACAACTTGCCCGAAAGGCTGAAGGCGGCCGACTTCGGGGACTCGTCGAAGGTCGAGGTCGGCCAGATCGTCCTGGCGATGGGGTCGCCGCTCGGGCTGTCGTCCAGCGTGACCCAGGGCATCGTCTCGGCGACCGGACGCACCGTCAGCGAGGACCGTACCGACGGCGGTACGGGAGCGACCATCGGGAACCTGGTGCAGACGTCGGCGGCGATCAACCCCGGCAACAGCGGCGGCGCGCTGGTGAATCTCGACGGTCAGGTCATCGGCATCCCCACCCTCGCCGCCACCGCCCCCGATCTCGGAGGCAGCGCACCCGGCATCGGCTTCGCGATCCCCGCGTCGATGGTGAAGACCATCGCCGACCAGATCATCAAGAACGGCAGGGTCACCAACTCGGGACGGGCCGCGCTCGACATCACCGGCCGTACGGTCGTCAACGACGACTACCAGCCCGTGGGGGTCGCCGTGGTCGAGGTGAAGAGCGGCGGCGCGGCCGACAAGGCGGGCATCCGGCCCGGCGACGTCATCACCAAGGTCGGCGACACCGACATCACCACGATCACCTCGCTCGCCGAGGCGCTCGCGGCGGAAAAACCGGGCGGCAAGACGAAGGTGACGTTCCTGCGGGGCGGGAGCGAGGAGACGGTGGAGGTGACGTTGGGCGAGATCTGACGTCGGGTGAGCGGTGGGCGCCGGGCACGTACAGGGGAGTGGGTTGCCGGGGACCGGCCCGGCAACCCCGACCGGCCTACTCCGGCTCGGCGTGCAGGCTCATCGGCCCGTAGATCTTGGTGCTGTCCTCGAAGAGGAACACCTGGTCCGCGCCGCCCTCCAGAAGGTCCTTCCACACCTCGCCGATCCAGGACTCGGCGTCCCCCTGCGTGGTGAACTCCTCGGGCTGCACCGCGGGTTGGACCTCTGTCCCGTCGGACTTCTCGAACCGCCACGTCCATGCCGCCATGTACGCCTCCAGGGTATGAGCACACTCCACAGCGAAAGCCGGACAAGATCCGGCTCCTGTCCGAAGCCTAGGCCCTGTCGTCAAATTCCCGCCTGCCTCGAGACGCCATGCACGCTCCCCCACTGCCTTGAGGGCGTGGGAGGTGCCCCCACTCGCCGCACCGGGCCCAGACTCAAGTACATCCAGTACGAGGCTCTGGGCCCGGCACGCCGAGAGCACGCACCTGACGCCGCGAGGCCCGCCCTCCGGGCGGACGACGGGAATTTGACGACAGGGCCTAGCCGGACGCGCAAGACCTGCGGGGACACGCAAAAATCAACCTCGTGGAACTGACTCTGCTCGGCACCGGCGCCCCCGAGGGCCTGCCCCGCCCCGACTGTCCCTGCGCGGCCTGCGCGACCGCGCTCGGCGAGGACGCGCGGGCGGCCACCGCGCTGCTCGTGGACGGCACGCTGCTGCTGGACCTGACGCCCGGCGCGGCATTCGCGGCCGCCCGCGCCGGGCACTCGCTGGGCGGCGTACGGCAGGTACTGCTCTCGCATCCGCACGACGGCCCCCCGGTCGAGGTGCCGGCCGGGCTGCCGCAGCCCGGGCGGGTGCCCGACGGGCGTGAGTTGGCGCTGCTCACCGGGCACCGGGTGCGGGCGGTGGCCTTGGACGCGCCCGGCACGGGGTACGCGGTGACCGGGCCGGACGGGCAGCGGCTGCTCTATCTGCCGCCGGGTGCGGCGCCCGCCGGGCTCGACGCGAACGGTGCCGCGTACGACATGGTGCTCGCCGATGTCGTGCGGCGCCCCGACGCTCTGGCGAAGCTGCGGGCGGTCGGAGCGGTCGGGCCGACGACGGACGTGATCGCGGTGCACCTCGACCACGAGGTACCGCCGGGCCCGGAACTGCGGCGGCGGCTCGCGGCGGCGGGTGCGCGGGCGGTGCCGGACGGGACGACGCTGGACGTCGGCGTCTACGAGGACGTACCGGACGTGCCGCGCCGCACCCTCGTGGTCGGAGGCGCGCGTTCGGGCAAGTCGGTGGAGGCGGAGCGGCGGCTGGAGAGCTTCCCCGACGTCCTGTACGTCGCGACGGGCGGCTCCCGCAACGGGGACACCGAGTGGGCCTCGCGGGTCAGCGCGCACCGTGAGCGGCGCCCCGGCTCCTGGCGCACCGCCGAGACCTGCGACCTCGTCCCCCTCCTGGAGGAGGACGGCCCTCCCCTGCTCATCGACTGTCTGTCCCTGTGGCTGACGGACGCGATGGACTCCGTGAACGCCTGGGACGACGCGGAGTGGGCGGACGGCGGCGAGCGCGCGCTGCGGGCCCGGGTCGAGGAGCTGACCACCGCCGTCCGCCGCACCCGCCGCACCATCGTCGCCGTCTCCAACGAGGTCGGCTCCGGCATCGTCCCCGCCACCGCGTCGGGACGCCGCTACCGCGACGAACTCGGGCGGTTGAACGCGGTGTTCGCAGGAGAGTGCGAGCACGTGGTGCTGGTGGTGGCGGGGCAGGCGGTGGCTCTGCGGGGGTGAGGACCGCGGAGCGGCGGGGTGCGGGGACCGCGGAGCGGTCAAAAAAGGGCGGGGGGAGACCGCCGCGGAACGGCGGGGAAAAGGGGGAGCGGGCCGGGGCTCACCGCCGGGCGATGATCCGGTAGGCGTTCGAGAAGCGGGTGCGGCGGAGGAACGGGGCGAGGGCGTGGTCCAGGGCTGAGGTAGAGGCCAGGAGAGGGCTGGACGCTCGGGTCAGGGCGGCGTGCAGCGTGCGCTGGAGGGGGGTCGGCGGCGCGGGCCGCCAGGGCGCGTCGAGGTCGGGCAGCACGCGCCCGAGGGCCAGCGCGAGGGCGCCCGCGAGATCGTAGGGGATGTGCGGTTCGCGACGGTCCGTCGCGACGATCTCGCAGCCGAGGGACTCCAGTTCGCCCAGCAGGTTGGGCAGCGGCATCAGGTGGAGATGGCGCGGCTGGCCGTACGACACCCACCACTTGCCCAGCAGTGCGCCGAACGCGCAGTCGGGGTCCGGGACTTCGACGAGAAGGTGTCCGCCGGGCCGCAGGACCACCAGGGCGGCGCGCAGTTCCTCGCGCGGGTCGGGGGTGTGCTCCAAGTGGTGGAACATGCTCACGACGTCGTAGCGGGCGCGCAGCCGCTCGGCGATCCGGGCGTCGGTGAGCTGGCCGCGGTGCGCCTCCTCGATCCGCCGGGCGGCCCGCGCCTTCTCGACGCGCCGCGTGGGGTCGAGCCCGTCGAACGCCGTGTACGGGTGGACTTCCTTGGCGACGGCGGGGAAGTGCCCGTGCCCGGTGCCGACGTCGAGCCAGCTCTCCGGTTCGCCGTACGGCAGCATCGCGCGGGCGGCGGCGCGGTGGCATGCGCGGCTGCCGCGGGCGCCGAGGAGCCGCTCGACGAGGCCTTCGTGGGCGCCGCCGCGCAGGTCCCGGTGATAGAAGGCCAGCCCCTCCGCGGTGAGCCGGGGGTTCTGGAAGGCGTGCGCGCAGTCCCCGCACTCGTCGACGACGAACGTACCGGGCTTGCGCTGCACGAGGTCCGGCGTACGCAACCGGGTGCGCAGCCGCTTCGAGCCGCACCAGGGGCAGTCCTCCCGGCGCGGTTCGTGGAAGCGGTCGGTGCCCTGGGCGAGTTCGGCGGCGTAGGCGGCGCGGCGTTCGGCGATCGACTGCGGGGTGGGGGGCATGGGCGCTCCTGGGGGGACGCGGGGGCGTGGGGCGACGTGGGACAACGTGGCGTGACGAGGGGCGGCCAAGGTCCTGGATGAACGACCAGCCGGCCATACGACAATCCGACACAAACGGTACGGAGCGGATCGCGATCCGGGGTGCAACGACGTGGCGCGGACGTGTTCGATCGCTGCCGGTACTGTTCGGCGAATGAGCTCGCTTAATCTCGACGACTTCACCGATCTGATCGAGCGCCCCGACGGAGGCGTCCGCCGTGACGCCGAGGCGCGCCGGGAGCGCCAGATCGTGCCGCCCGGGTCTCTGGGCCGCCTCGACGACCTGGGTGAGTGGCTGGCGGCGGCGCAGTCCGCGGTGCCGGTGCGGCCGATCGAGCACCCGCGTGTGGTGCTGTTCGCGGGCGACCACGGGGTCGCCGAACTCGGCGTGTCGGCGCGGCCCGCGGGCAGCGCCGACCAGTTGGTGGGGGCGGTCCTGGAGGGCGCGAGTCCCGCGGCGATCCTCGCCCGGCGGCTCGGCGTGCCGGTGCGCGTCATCGACATGGCGCTGGACTGCGAGCCGGAGGGACTGCCCGACGAGGTCGTACGGCATCGGGTGCGGCGCGGTTCGGGTCGTATCGACGTCGAGGACGCGCTGACCCTGGAGGAGGCGGAGGCCGCGTTCCGCGCGGGCGTCGCCGTCGCGGACGAAGAGGCGGACTCCGGTACGGATCTGGTGGTGCTCGGCGACATCAGCGTCGGCGGGACCACGGCCGCCGCCGTGCTGGTCGCCGCGCTGTGCGGGACCGACGCGTCCGTCGTCACCGGGCGGGGCGGGCGGGCCATCGACGACCTCGCGTGGATGCGCAAGTGCGCCGCCGTGCGGGACGCCTTGCGGCGGGCCCGGCCCGTACTCGGGGATCAGCTGCAGCTGCTGGCGACCGTCGGCGGGGCGGATCTCGCGGCGATGACCGGGTTCCTGCTGCAGAGCGCGGTGCGGAAGATGCCGGTCATTCTCGACGGGGTCGTCTCGGCGGCGTGCGCCCTGGTCGGGCAGCGGGTCGCCTTCCGCGCGCCGGACTGGTGGCTGGCCGGCCAGAACAGCGGGGAGCCGGCCCAGGCGAAGGCCCTGGACCGGATGGCCATCGAGCCCCTCCTCGACCACGGGGTGACCGTCGGCGAGGGCGCCGGCGCGCTCCTGGCGCTGCCCTTGGTCCAGGCAGCGGCGGCCCTGGCAGCCGAGCTGCCTGAGGCACCGTCTCCCGAGCCGAAGCCGGAGCCGAAGCCGGAGTCGGAGCCCGAGGCCTCCGCCCAGGACGAGTAACCGGCTACGCCCGGTTCGGATCCGCCGAAATCCGCCGCCTTGGCTGAGCGCCGTTGCGGCGGATTTCCCTTGTGGCGGACGAGTCGGGCGGGCGGACGGTTAAAAGCGCGGCCGCGTAGCGGCGCGGCAGCGGTCGTTCGAGGGCGCCGTTGGCAGCCGACCGAGACGGGCCGGTGGGCGGGAAACACACGGCGCGTAGCGGCGCGACAGCGGTCGTTCGAGGGCGCCGTTGGCAGCTGACCGAGACGGGCGGGTGGGCGGGAAGCACCGGCGCGGAGCGCCGAAGATCCCGGCGCGGAGCGGCGCGGCAGCGGTCGTTCGAGGGCGCCGTTGGCAGCTGACCGAGACGGGCGGGTGGGCGGGAAGCACCGGCGCGGAGCGCCGAAGATCCCGGCGCGGAGCGGCGCGAAACGGGCCGCGGAGCGGCGGAATGCCCGGCGCCGGGCACGACGGCGCAACCCGTCGCGTCACAATCCTCCGGCCCGCATCATCCGCCGCATCCCTCCCCCGCCCACACCACCCCGCCCCATATCATCGCCCTTTATGGGAGATGCCCGAATTGCCATCGAGCAGGAACGGGCGTCGGCCCGCCAGGGGGACGGGGACCGGCGGTCCACCGCTGCCTCACGGCGCGCCGCCGCCTTCGCCGTCTGGTATCTGCGTGCCGTCGCGTTCATCAACTTCCTGAGCGCCGTGTGGGTCTCGCTCGGGCAGGACGTGCGCCGGCACAACACGGAGAACTACTTCACGCCGTACCTGCTGACGGCAGGTTTCGCCTCCGGTGTGTTCACGATGTTCCTCGCCATCACCATGCGGCGGCGCAAGCGGGCCGCGTGGATCCTCAACTTCGTCCTCAGCGGGCTGTTCCTGCTGCTGTTCGCGGTGGCGATGGCGTTCCCGGAGATCCGCCAGTACGCGCAGAACTGGATCTCGCTCGTCCTGACCGCGGCGTTCGTCGCCTCGCTCGTCGTCGGCCGCCGGGAGTTCTACGCGAAGGGCGACCGGTCGAACCCGAAGCTCGCCGCGGCCGTCGCGGTCGGCGGGCTGCTGGTCACCTCGCTGCTCGCCGCACTGCTGGTCACGGTCACCAACCACGCCCACGGCGCGAACCGTTCGACCTTCCTGGACCGCTGGCGCTACGGCACCCTGCGACTGGTCTCGGTCGCCGCCGACGACTCCCACTTCCCGGGGATCGCGACGCCCAACTGGGTCAACGTCGCCATCAACGTGCTCAGCACCGTGCTGGTCCTCGCCGTCTTCTACGCGGCCTTCCGCTCCCGCCGCGCCGTCGACCCGCTCACCGAGGACGACGAGAAACGGCTGCGCGCGCTGCTGGAGAGGAACGGCGACCGCGACTCCCTCGGCTATTTCGCGCTGCGCCGGGAGAAGAGTGTGGTCTGGTCGCCGACCGGCAAGGCCGTGGTGGCGTACCGCGTCGTCGGCGGGGTCTCGCTGGCCTCCGGCGATCCGATCGGCGACCCGGAGGCGTGGCCCGGTGCCATCGAGCCCTGGCTCGCCGAGGCCCGCGCGCACGGCTGGATTCCGGCGGTGATGGGTGCGAGCGAGGAGGCGGGCACCATCTACTCCCGGCACGGTCTCGACGCGCTGGAGCTGGGCGACGAGGCCATCGTGGAGACCGCCGAGTTCACCCTCGAGGGGCGGGCCATGCGCACGGTCCGGCAGGCCTACAACCGGGTCAAGCGCGCCGGGTACCAGGTGCGCATCCGGCGCCACGAGGACATCGCGGCGGACGAGATGGCGTACCTCTTGAAGCGCGCCGACGACTGGCGGGACGGGGCGACCGAGCGCGGGTTCAGCATGGCGCTCGGGCGGCTCGGCGACCCCGACGACGGACAGTGCGTGATGCTCGAATGCACCGACGCGCAGGGCGAGTTGAGGGCCGTGCTGTCGTTCGTGCCGTGGGGGCCGCACGGGCTCTCCCTGGACCTGATGCGGCGTGACCGCGACTCGGAGAACGGGCTGATGGAGTTCATGGTGATCGAACTCCTGCGACGGGCCCGGGAGATCGAGATCACTCAGGTCTCGCTCAACTTCGCGATGTTCCGTTCGGTCTTCGAACGTGGCGCACGCCTCGGCGCCGGGCCGGTGCTGAGGCTGTGGCGCTCACTGCTCAGCTTCTTCTCGCGCTGGTGGCAGATCGAGTCGCTGTACCGCGCCAACGCCAAGTACCGGCCCATCTGGGAGCCGCGGTTCCTGCTCTTCGAGAAGAGCGCGGACCTGCTGCGCATCGGTGTCGCGTCCGCGCGTGCCGAGGGGTTTCTGGAGGCGCCGGGGCTGCCGAAGTGGCTGCACCGCAAGCACCTGGAGTCGCACAGATGAGTACGCCGGCCCGCTGGGCCCGCGCCGAATGGGGACTGCTGTACGTCACCGTGCGGCAGGCCCTTCGCGCACGGCGCCGGCGAGCGATCCCCATGACGCTCGGGGCGGTCTGTCTGACGGCCGCCCTCCAGTTCACGCAGAACCAGTCGTGGGGCTATCGGTTCGTCCAGAACATCGGCTCCGTACGGGCCGAGGAGCCGCTCTGGCCGGCCCTGCTGCGCACCCCGCTCTCCTTGTTCGTACCGGCCCTGGACCTTCCCGTGTGGGGTGCGCTCGCGCAGATCCTCATTGTGTTCGGTATCGCCGAGATCTGTCTGGGCTGGTGGCGCACCCTCGTCATCGCGTACGTCGCCACGCTGGCCGGGACGCTCTACGCGCGCGTCGGCATCGCGCTGGGCCCGCACAGCCCGCTGGGGCTGCCGGGGTCGGACGCGCAGGTCGTCGACACCGGCCCGTCGGCGGCCGTGGTGGGCCTCGCGGTGTTCCTCGGCTGGCGCTATCGCGCGTATGTCACGGCGGGTGTGGTCATCGGGGCCATGGTGGTGGAGGTGCTGCTCAAGGAGAACCTCGCGGGCAAGGAGCACCTCGCGGCCATCGCCGCCGTCCTGGTGGTGTGCGCGATCTCCGCGCTGCGCCATGGACGTCACCGGCGTTCGGGCAGGGAACCGGTGAGCTCATCATCCGGTTTGCCGCCGATCCAGTCCTGAAACTTGCGGCTGGGGCCCACCCAACGGCGGTCGTGGCGGTAGGCGCGCAGGCTCGATCTGGCCCGGGCGCGCGGCCGTCGGCGGTAGAGGCGTTTGGCCCACGGGGAGCCGGGCCGGGCCAGCCGGACCGCGCCGATCAGGGCGATGAAGGGGATGACCACCCCGAAGACGGCGGTGCGCGTCTTGCCCTTGCTGAGGGCGAGCAGCGCGAAGAGGAAGTTCACCGCGACGGTCAGAATCACGCCTCCGCGGTCCTGCAGCTCCTCATCGGTGAGGTCGTTGACCCCGAACGGCGAGAAGCCGATGAGTGCGAGGCCGACGAGGGCCGCCGTGACCACCACGACCTCGACGCTCTGGCGGCCGGCCTCGGTCCAGTAGACGTCGTCGAGGTGCAGGACCAACGCGAACTCGTCGAGCACCAGGCCCGCGCCGATTCCGAACAGCACGGCGCTCAGGCCCGCGCCGAACCCGTACCGGCTGCTGGCCACCGCGCCGAAGCCACCGATCACGATCAACACGACACCCGGCACGACGTGGTGGATGTGCAGGCCACCGGCCTTCACATTGCCGAACGGACCTTTGCCCGCACGGATCAGCCGGACGATGACGCGCGTGATCACGAAGGTCAGCACAAAGGAGGCGAGCGCCAGCAACAGCGGCAATTTTCCCGGCTCGACGATGTTCCGATACAGCCAATGACCCATATGTGAACTTTATCCACAGCCGCTGTCTGTGCTCCCCGGGCATCCGGATAGCCTGCGCCGGTGTCCAAGACGGTGTCCAAGACCCCCCTCCCCGACAGCCTCCGCTTCGCCTTCGGCACCCTCACCGTGCTGCCCGTGAAGGTGACCCGCTGGGACCGCGAGGCCGCACGGGGCGGAATGCTGTGCGCGCCCGTGGCCGGGCTGGTGGTCGGGGCGGGCGCGGCCCTGGTGGGCGTGGCACTGCTCGCGATGGGCGCGGGCCCGCTGCTCGCGGCCGTGGCCACCGCCGCCGTACCGGCCGCGCTCACCCGCGGCCTGCACCTGGACGGCCTCGCCGACACCGCGGACGGGCTCGGCAGCGGCAAGCCCGCCGAGGACGCGCTGCGGATCATGAAGCAGTCGGACATCGGCCCGTTCGGTGTGATCACCCTTCTGTTCGTGCTGCTCGCCCAGGTGGCCGCCCTCTTCCAGGCGTACGACACCTCGTGGGCCCGCGGCGCCTTCGCGGCCGTCGTCGCGGCGACCGCGGCCCGCCTCGCCCTCACCCTGGCCGCCCGCACCGGGGTGCCCCCGGCCCGCCCCGAGGGCCTGGGCGCGGCCGTCGCGGGCACGGTGCCGGTGCGTGGCGCGCTGCTGGTGACGGTGGCCGCCGTCGGCGCGGCGGCGGGCGCGGGCGCGCTCTTCGGGACGTACGACCTCGTGCGCGGCGCGGTGGCGGTGCTCGCCGCCTGTGCCGTCGCCGAACTGCTGCTGCGCCACTGCACGCGCCGCTTCGGCGGCGTTACGGGCGATGTCTTCGGCGGCCTCGCGGAGACGGCGGCGACCACCGCGCTGGTCGTTCTGTCACTGGGCTGAAACGATCACCGGCGGACGGCTCTCGGGCCCCTCCACCCCCACTAATCTGATCCGCCGAACAGACAAAAGATCGTGATCGGGGGACGTCTGTGCCGAAACTTCGGCGGTTCATGGCCTGGTTCATCGACTTCGCGCTGGTGCTCGCGGCGGCGTCCGCGCTCGCCGTGCTCACCTTCCACCGGATATCCGCGCTCGTGACGGACGTGCCGGACCTCGCGACGCGGGGCGGCTGGGACATCCTCACCTCGCGCGGCGATGTCGTCGACGCCTCCGAGGGCTTCGGGCTCTCCCTGTGGCACAAGGTCGTCCGGGATGTGGAGCAGGCCTTCGGGCTGCTGGTGATCGCCACCTTCCTCTACCAGTGGTCGACGCTCGCCCTCACCGGACGCACCATCGGCAAGGCCCTGCTCGGCCTCAAGGTGACCCCGACCGCCCCGCGCAAGGCCGCGCTACGGGCCGCGATCACGACCACGGCCGACGTCGCCGTGTACGCCCTGGCCTGCATCCTCCTGGTCGAGGGCGAGTTCGCCCTCTCGGTCCTGGTGTGGGGCATCGCCGTGGTGCTCTTCTTCCTCAACGCCCTGCCCGTGCTCTCCCCCACCCGCCGCTCCCTGGCCGACCGCCTGGCCGGCACGGCGGTCACCGGCCTCGGGCTCAGCACGCCCGGCGCCACACCCCCAGCGTGACGCGGGTCACCGGGAGTGACGGGTGAGAAGTGGACACGACGCCACCGGTCGGTGAACGCCTGCTGGAATGAGCGAAACCCGGCCCCGAGCGTAGGCTCGTCCCGGGTACTTACCTACCCCGGTAGGGACCGCCCCCGCAGGCCGGATCTAGGGTCAGCCGTCGGGCCCGGTCGACCCACCCCACTCGGCCACAGCAACTTCAACGGAAGCGAGATTTCACCACCGTGACTGCTCTCACTCTCAGCACCGCCGCAGCGTCCGGTCTGCGGGCCGACGCGATCGTCGTCGGTGTCGCGAAGGGCCCCAAGGGCCCGGTCGTCGCACCGGGCGCCGAGGCCGTGGACAAGGCGTACGACGGCTCCCTCGCCCGAATCCTGGAGACCCTCGGTGCCTCCGGGGCCGAGGGCGAGGTGACCAAGCTGCCCGCGCCCTCCGGTTTCAAGGCACCCGTCGTCGTGGCCGTCGGCCTGGGAGCGGTCCCGGAGAAGGACGACACGTTCAGCGCCGAGGCGCTGCGCCGCGCGGCCGGTGCGGCCGCCCGCGCCCTCGCCGGTGCCAAGAAGGCCGCCTTCGCGCTGCCGATGGCGGACGCCGCCGACGCCGGTGCCATCGCCGAGGGCGCCCGCCTGGGCGCGTATGCCTTCGACGCCTATAAGGAGACCGGCAGGTCGGGGGACGCCGCCAAGAACGGCAAGGCCCCGCTCGGCGAGGTCGCGCTGCTCGGCGGCAAGCCCCGCGACGCGGCGTACAAGGCGGCCATCGCGCGCGTCACCGCCGTGACCGAGGAGCTCAACCGCGCCCGCGACCTCATCAACACCCCGCCGAACGACCTCAACCCGGAGTCCTTCGCCGCCGTCGCCACCGCGGCCGGCAAGGAGCACGGCATCAAGGTGCAGGTGCTCGACGAGAAGGCCCTGGAGAAGGGCGGCTACGGCGGCATCCTCGGCGTCGGCGCGGGCTCCGCCGCCGGTCCCCGCCTGGTCAAGCTGTCGTACACCTCCCCGAAGGCGACCAAGCACCTCGCCTTCGTCGGCAAGGGCATCACCTACGACTCGGGCGGCATCTCCCTCAAGCCCGCCGGGCACAACGAGACGATGAAGTGCGACATGAGCGGTGCGGCGGCGGTTTTCGCCGCCGTGGTCGCCGCCGCGCGCCTCGGCCTGGAGGTCAACGTCACCGGCTGGCTCGCGCTCGCCGAGAACATGCCCTCCGGCACCGCCACCCGTCCCGGTGACGTGCTGCGCATGTACAGCGGCAAGACCGTCGAGGTTCTCAACACGGACGCCGAGGGCCGCCTGGTCCTCGCCGACGCGCTGTGGAAGGCGTCCGAGGAGAAGCCGGACGCGATCGTCGACGTGGCGACGCTGACCGGAGCGATGGTGCTGGCGCTCGGCCACCGCACCTTCGGCGTGATGGCCAACGACGACGCGTTCCGCACCGCGATCGTCGAGGCCGCGGAGGAGGTCGGCGAGGCGTCCTGGCCGATGCCGCTGCCCGAGCACCTGCGCAAGGGCATGGACTCCCCCACAGCCGACATCGCCAACATGGGTGAGCGGATGGGCGGCGGGCTGGTCGCGGGCCTGTTCCTGCGCGAGTTCATCGGCGAAGGCATCACCTGGGCGCACCTCGACATCGCGGGCCCGGCCTTCAATGAGTCCGGCCCCTTCGGGTACACGCCGAAGGGGGGTACGGGGTCGGCCGTACGCACCCTGGTCCGCCTCGCCGAGCTGACCGCGGCCGGGGATCTCGGCTGACGCCGAACGCTCCGTACGGCCCCGGGTGCCAAGTCGCCCGGGGCCGTTTTGTCCGCCGTGAACGGGACAGTGGGACGTCTCACACACCGGCCCGGCGTCTCGAACGCCGCCGACAAGTGCGAAGATGGGGCTCGGCAGGACAGGGCCCCCACCACAGGGCCGGAGAAAGAGCGGCCGGACACCAGCCGCCGCGCGGTCATGGACGACCGGCGTACGGCGCACATGCATGGAGGACGTGACGTGGCGAACGACGCCAGCACCGTTTTCGACCTAGTGATCCTCGGCGGCGGTAGCGGCGGTTACGCCGCGGCGCTGCGCGGAGCGCAGCTGGGCCTGGACGTCGCCCTGATCGAGAAGGACAAGGTCGGCGGTACCTGCCTGCACCGTGGGTGCATCCCCACCAAGGCTCTGCTGCACGCGGGCGAGATCGCCGACCAGGCCCGCGAGAGCGAGCAGTTCGGCGTCAAGGCCACCTTCGAGGGCATCGACGTACCGGCCGTCCACAAGTACAAGGACGGGGTCATCTCGGGCCTGTACAAGGGTCTGCAGGGTCTCATCGCGTCCCGCAAGGTGACGTACATCGAGGGTGAGGGCCGACTGTCCTCCCCCACCTCCGTCGACGTGAACGGCCGGCGCGTCCAGGGCCGCCACGTCCTGCTGGCGACCGGCTCCGTGCCGAAGTCGCTGCCGGGCCTGGAGATCGACGGCAACCGCATCATCTCTTCCGACCACGCGCTGGTCCTGGACCGCGTCCCGCAGTCCGCGATCATCCTGGGCGGCGGCGTCATCGGCGTGGAGTTCGCCTCCGCGTGGAAGTCCTTCGGCTCCGACGTCACGGTCATCGAGGGCCTCAAGCACCTCGTCCCGGTCGAGGACGAGAACTCCTCCAAGCTTCTTGAGCGCGCGTTCCGCAAGCGCGGCATCAAGTTCAACCTGGGCACCTTCTTCTCGAAGGCCGAGTACACCCAGAACGGTGTCAAGGTCACCCTCGCCGACGGCAAGGAGTTCGAGGCCGAGGTGCTGCTCGTCGCCGTCGGCCGCGGCCCGGTCTCCGCCGGTCTCGGCTACGAGGAGCAGGGCGTCGCGATGGACCGCGGCTACGTCCTGGTCGACGAGTACATGCGGACGAACGTCCCGACCATCTCCGCCGTCGGTGACCTGGTCCCGACGCTCCAGCTCGCGCACGTCGGCTTCGCCGAGGGCATCCTGGTGGCGGAGCGTCTGGCCGGTCTGAAGACCGTTCCGATCGACTACGACGGTGTGCCGCGGGTGACGTACTGCCACCCCGAGGTCGCCTCCGTGGGCATCACCGAGGCCAAGGCCAAGGAGATCTACGGTGCGGACAAGGTCGTCGCGCTGAAGTACAACCTGGCGGGCAACGGCAAGAGCAAGATCCTCAACACCGCGGGCGAGATCAAGCTCGTCCAGGTGAAGGACGGTGCCGTGGTCGGCGTCCACATGGTCGGCGACCGTATGGGCGAGCAGGTCGGCGAGGCCCAGCTGATCTACAACTGGGAGGCGCTGCCGGCCGAGGTCGCCCAGCTCATCCACGCCCACCCGACGCAGAACGAGGCGCTCGGCGAGGCCCACCTGGCCCTCGCGGGCAAGCCGCTGCACTCGCACGACTGATCAGCCGCCGGCTGTCCCCAGTCACCGCGTCGAGTAGGGCGCGAAGACGACCACAGACTTCCGCACCATTCGTAAGGAGCAACAGAAACCATGGCGGTTTCCGTAACCCTTCCGGCGCTCGGTGAGAGCGTCACCGAGGGCACTGTCACCCGCTGGCTGAAGGCCGAGGGCGAGCGCGTCGAGGCCGACGAGCCGCTGCTGGAGGTGTCGACCGACAAGGTCGACACCGAGATCCCCTCGCCCGCCGCCGGCGTGCTCGCCTCCATCAAGGTCGCCGAGGACGAGACGGTCGAGGTCGGCGCCGAGCTGGCCGTCATCGACGACGGCACGGGCGCGCCCGCTGCCGCCCCCGCTCCGGCCGCCGCCGAGGCTCCGGCCCCGGCTGCCGCGCCGGCCGCCCCCGCCCCCGCCCCGGTCGCCGAGGCCCCCGCGGCTCCGGCCGCCCCGGCCCCCGCCGCCCCCGCCGCTCCGGCCGGCGGCGCCACCGGTACCGACGTCGTGCTGCCCGCACTGGGCGAGTCGGTCACCGAGGGCACCGTCACCCGCTGGCTGAAGGAGGTCGGCGAGGAGGTCGCGGAGGACGAGCCGCTGCTCGAGGTCTCCACGGACAAGGTCGACACCGAGATCCCCTCGCCGGCCGCCGGCGTCCTGCTGGAGATCGTGGTCGGCGAGGACGAGACCGCCGAGGTCGGCGCCAAGCTCGCCGTCATCGGCGCCCCCGGCGCCGCTCCGGCCGCCGCCGCCCCCGCGGCTCCGGCTGCCCCGGCCGCGGCTCCCGCCGCCCCGGCCGCCCCCGCCGCTCCGGCTCCGGCCCCCGCCGCTCCGGCTCCGGCCCCCGCTGCTCCGGCCGCCCCGGCCGCTGCCGCCCCGGCTCCGGTCCAGCCCGCGGCTCCGGCCCCGGTCGCGCCCGCCGCTCCGGCTCCCGCGCCGGTCGCCGCTCCCGCCCCCGTCACCCCGGCTCCGGCGCCCGCCGCGCAGGCCACCGACGAGGGTGCGTACGTGACCCCGCTGGTGCGCAAGCTCGCCGCCGAGAACGGCGTCGACCTGGCCGCCGTCAGGGGCACCGGCGTCGGCGGACGTATCCGTAAGCAGGACGTCCTCGCCGCCGCCGAGGCCGCGAAGGTTGCTGCCGCC
Organism: Streptomyces sp. NPDC001530; assembly: GCF_042894545.1. Classification (NCBI taxonomy): domain Bacteria; kingdom Bacillati; phylum Actinomycetota; class Actinomycetes; order Kitasatosporales; family Streptomycetaceae; genus Streptomyces; species Streptomyces sp. NPDC001530. The sequence continues at coordinate 7,769 of NZ_JBIAVS010000019.1, read as the reverse complement.
GCTCAGGCTCCGGTCGCTGCTCCGGCTGCCGCCGCCAAGAAGGCCCCGGTCCTGGAGGTCTCCCCCCTCCGTGGCCAGACCGTCAAGATGCCGCGCATCCGCAAGGTCATCGGCGACAACATGGTCAAGGCCCTGCACGAGCAGGCCCAGCTCTCCTCGGTCGTCGAGGTGGACGTCACCCGCCTGATGCGCCTGCGCGCCCAGGCCAAGGACTCCTTCGCCGCGCGCGAGGGCGTCAAGCTCTCCCCGATGCCGTTCTTCGTGAAGGCGGCGGCCCAGGCGCTGAAGGCCCACCCGGTCATCAACGCCCGGATCAACGAGGCCGAGGGCACGATCACCTACTTCGACTCCGAGAACATCGGTATCGCGGTGGACTCCGAGAAGGGCCTGATGACCCCGGTCATCAAGGGTGCGGGCGACCTGAACATCGCCGGCATCGCCAAGGCCACCGCCGACCTGGCGGGCAAGGTCCGGGCCAACAAGATCACCCCGGACGAGCTGTCCGGCGCGACCTTCACCATCTCCAACACCGGCTCGCGCGGCGCGCTCTTCGACACGATCATCGTGCCGCCGAACCAGGTCGCGATCCTGGGCATCGGCGCCACGGTCAAGCGTCCGGCCGTCATCGAGACGGAGGAGGGCACCGTCATCGGCGTCCGCGACATGACGTACCTGACGCTCTCCTACGACCACCGTCTGGTGGACGGCGCCGACGCGGCCCGTTACCTGACCGCGGTCAAGGCGATCCTGGAAGCGGGCGAGTTCGAGGTCGAGCTCGGCCTGTAGTCCCGCACCGCGTCATCGCCGTATCGCTTGTGCGACGCCCCTGTCCGGGACCTTCCGGGCGGGGGCATCGCGTTTCTCAGCAGGGCCGCTTAGTGCGGCTTGAGGGTCTTGTCCGTCCACAGCACCAGGGTCTCCACCCACACGTTCGGGATCTCCGTCTGGTACGCGGGGGTCAAGTGCCGTGTGCGGTACGCCTGGAGGACGTTGTACGTCGCGTCGAGGCAGTCGCGGGAGCCGAGGTCGCCTGTCTCCGGGTCGACGCCGACGAGGAAGCCACGGTTCGCGACGATGCGGATCATGCGGCGGGCCGCGGTGACATCGCTGGTCGACGAGGACGTGCAGCGGTAACGGCTGTACGGGTGCGTCGACTTGCCGGGGTAGTGGGCGTCGCGGGACATGTCGCTGAGCATCTGGGCGTACGTGCCCTCCGCGTGCCAGGCGCCGATGTCGCCGCCGGGCGGGGTGTAGAGCGCGTTGGTCGGGTTCTCGACCGCGCCGTACTCCCAGCGGTCGGTGCCCGTGATGCGGAAGCCCCAGCCGGTGTGGCCGAACTTCTGCGCGCCGTCGGGCTTGACGAAGACGCAGGCGCCGCCGGGGCCCGCGGGCTGCCCGGCCGAGCCCCCGGCGGGCGAGGAGCCCGGGGAGTGCGTGCCGCCGCTCGGCTTCGCCGCGGCTCCCGTGTCCATGGGCTGGCAGCCGGTGGTCATCCCCACGACCGCGGCTGCCGCCGCTGCGGCGACGGCCCAGCGCAGTGTGCGTACCCGACCCTTCATGACATCCCCCTGATGTGACCGGAGGTGCCGATGGCAGCGACCCCTCTGCCCATCGCCACGGCGGGTGGGGGCTCACGGGTTCTCGGGGTGACACGGTGGTGACACCTCCGCGCCGTACCCGGTACGGGTCTTTACAGCCGCGGGCACTCTGACAGCGTGTAAGTCTCGTCTCACCTGCGGGAAAGCGCCCCCGTGCGCCTCTCACCGGCGGGGGCGCGGCCTTATTGTCTAAACGTCAAACGCCCCGGGGCCGGTGCGCCCCGTTCAAAGGAGCCCTCATGACCGCGCCCGTCGTCCACTCGCTGCGCGAACAGATCCGCGAGCACATCGTGGAGGGGATCGTCAGCGGGCGCTGGAAGCCGGGCGAGCGGATCGTGGAGCGGCGGATCGCGACCGAGCTGGAGGTCAGCCAGACGCCGGTGCGGGAGGCGCTGCGCGAGCTGGAGTCGCTGCGGCTGATCGAGTCGGCGCCGAACAAGGGCGTACGGGTGAGGAACCTGACCGCCGCCGACCTGGAGGAGAGCTACCCGGTACGGGCCGGTCTGGAGGCCATCGCGGCGGAGCTGGCGGCCGAGCGGCTCGCCGAGGACTGCTCGGCCCTGGAGCCGCACGTCACGGCGCTGTACGAGGCCGACCGGCTGGCGGACGGGACCGCGCAGGTCCGGCACACCGTCGCCTTCCACCGCGAGCTGGTGCGGGCCGCCGGGAACTCCGTGCTGCTGCACACGTGGGAGGGGCTGGGCATCGAGGTGTTCACGGCCCTGTCGATCCGGTGGCTGGGGACCGTGCAGCAGTCGTACGCGGAGGAGCACGAGGCCCTGGTGGACGCCTTCCGGCGGCGGGATCCGCTGATCGCCGACCTGGTGAAGGCGCATGTGCTGGGCTGCGCCCCGCGCGCCTGACGCCATGCCCCGCACGCCCCGCACAGCACAGCCCGCCGCACACCCGGCACAGGGCCCCGCGCGCCTGACACAGGGGAGCGAGCACGTGCTCAGGCGTGCTCTCACCTGCGCAAACCTTCGATTTCAAGGCACCCGGTGCCTGCCTCGAAGGCACCGGGTGCCGACTTTCTCGATCTGAAGAGGTTTTGGCCCGCAACCCTTTGATCGATCATCGATCAGGGAGTTACAGTCACCGACGGGCTTCCACCAAAGCCCGCCGCCCTGTCCTGCCAAAGACCAAGGGCACCCCCGAAAACCCCTTACCGATGAGGGAACCCCCCTCCGCATCCGGAAGGCGGCGCAATGACCGACCCCACCGCAATCCAGCCGAGCGAGCTCGATCAGCTCCCGGACCGCGACCCGGAGGAGACCGCCGAATGGCAGGCCTCCCTGGATGCCGTCACCAAGGCGGCCGGGCCGCACCGTGCCGCGTACCTGATGCGCCGCACACTGGAGCGCGCCGAGGGCAACGGCCTCGCGCTGCCCAAGCTGCTTGAGACGGACTACGTCAACACCATCCCCACCGCCGCCGAGCCCGTCGTGGACGGCGATGAGGAGATGGAGCGGAAGATCACCGCGTGGAACCGCTGGAACGCGGCCGCGATGGTGACCCGGGGCAGCAAATACGGCGTCGGCGGCCACATCGCCACCTTCGCCTCCGCCGCCTGGCTCTACGAGACCGGCTTCAACCACTTCTTCAAGGGCAAGGAGGCGGACGGCTCCGGCGACCAGCTGTACATCCAGGGCCACGCCTCCCCCGGCATCTACGCCCGCGCCTTCCTCGACGGCCGGCTGACCGAGCAGCACCTCGACCACTTCCGCCAGGAGGCGGGCGGGGGCGGCCTCCCGTCGTACCCGCACCCGCGCCGCCTGCCCTGGCTGTGGGAGTTCCCGACGGTGTCGATGGGCCTCGGCCCGCTCTCCGCCATCTACCAGGCGCGCTTCAACCGCTATCTCACCAACCGCGGCATCAAGGACGTCTCGCAGTCGCACGTCTGGGCGTTCCTCGGCGACGGCGAGATGGACGAGCCCGAGTCGACCGCGGCACTCGCGCTCGCCTCCCGCGAGGGTCTGGACAACCTGACCTTCGTCATCAACTGCAACCTGCAGCGCCTCGACGGCCCGGTCCGCGCCAACTTCAAGATCGTGCAGGAGCTGGAGGCCCAGTTCCGCGGCGCCGGCTGGAACGTCATCAAGTCGCTGTGGGGTTCGGCCTGGGACGAGCTGTTCCAGCTCGACACCACCGGCGCGCTCGTACGCCGGCTGCGCGAGGTACCCGACGCGCAGGTGCAGACGTACCAGACCCGCGACGCCGCCTACATCCGCCAGGACTTCTTCGGCGCCGACCCGGCGCTCGTCGAGATGGCGAAGCTGCTGAGCGACGACAAGATCCTCGAGTGCTTCCACCTCTCCCGCGGTGGTCACGAGGCGCGTAAGGTGTACGCGGCCTACAAGGCGGCCGTCGAGCACAAGGGCGCCCCGACGGTGATCCTGGCCCAGACGGTCAAGGGCTTCACGCTCGGCGAGGGCTTCGCGTCCAAGAACGCCAACCACCAGATGAAGAAGCTGACGGTGGACGAGTTCAAGCAGATGCGTGACCTGCTCGAACTGCCCATCTCCGACAGCCAGTTCGTGGATGGTGTGGTTCCCTACGGTCACCCCGGTGCCGACGCCCCCGAGGTCCGTTACCTCCAGGAGCGCCGCGCGGCCCTCGGCGGCCCGGCCCCGGCCCGCCGTACGCACGCGCTGGCCCCGCTGCCCGCGCCCGCCGAGAAGGCGTTCACGTCCTTCGACAAGGGCTCCGGCTCGCAGAACGTCGCGACGACGATGGCCTTCGTCCGCCTGGTCAAGGACCTGGTCCGCGACAAGCAGACCGGCAGGCGCTGGGTGCCGATCGTCCCCGACGAGGCGCGCACCTTCGGCATGGAGAGCCTCTTCCCGTCCCTCGGCATCTACTCGCCCAAGGGCCAGACGTACGAGCCGGTCGACCGCGACCAGCTGATGTACTACAAGGAGGCCAAGGACGGCCAGATCCTCAACGAGGGGATCACCGAGGCCGGTTCCATGGCGGACTTCATCGCCGCGTCCACCGCGTACGCCACGCACGGCGAAGCGATGATCCCCTTCTACATCTTCTACTCGATGTTCGGCTGGCAGCGCACGGCCGACCAGATGTGGCAGCTCGGCGACCAGCTCGGCCGCGGCTTCCTGGTCGGCGCGACGGCCGGTCGTACGACGCTGACGGGCGAGGGTCTGCAGCACGCCGACGGCCACTCCCCCGTCATCGCCGCGACCAACCCGGCGGCGCTGACGTACGACCCGGCGTTCGCGTACGAGGTGGCGGCGATCGTGAAGGACGGTCTGCGCCGCATGTACGGCGAGGCCGCGCCCGGCGAGGACCCGAACGTCTTCTACTACCTGACCGTCTACAACGAGCCGATTCCGCAGCCCGCCAAGCCGGCCGGACTCGGCATCGACGAAGGCATCGTCAAGGGCCTGTACCGCTTCAACACGGCCGAGTCCGCGGGGCTGTCCCCGGTCGCCAACGCGCCGCGCATCCAGCTCCTCGGCTCCGGCACGGCGATCCACTGGACCCTCGAGGCGCAGAAGCTGCTCGCCGAGGAGTGGGGTGTGGCCGCCGACGTGTGGTCCGCGACCTCCTGGACCGAGCTGCGGCGCGACGCGCTCGAGGCCGACGCGGCGCTGCTGCGCGGCGAGGAGCGGGTGCCGTTCGTCCGCCAGGCGCTGCAGGGCGCCGAGGGCCCGGTCCTCGCGGTCTCCGACTACATGCGCCAGGTACCCGACCAGATCGCGCAGTGGGTCGAGCAGGACTACTCCTCGCTCGGTGCCGACGGCTTCGGTCTGTCCGACACCCGTGAGGCCGCCCGCCGCCACTTCGGCGTGGACGCCCAGTCGATCGTCGTCGCGGCGCTGGCGCAGCTCGCCCGCCGCGGTGAGGTCCAGGCATCGGCGGTGAAGGAGGCCCGGGAGCGCTACGGGCTGTAGGACCTGAGGTTCTGTAGGACCTGAGGTTCTGTAGGACCTGAGATTCGACGCGAGGCTCAACTCGGCGAAGGGGTACGGCGACTGCCGTGCCCCTTCGGCGTCTGTCGTACGTCTCTTCGTTGTCAGTGGTGCCCTGCATCATGAACCTATGCGTGCTGCTCGTCTGATCAAGATGGTGCTGCTGCTCCAGTCGAGGCCGTCGATGACCGCCGCCGAGCTGGCGCGGGAGCTGGAGGTGTCCGAGCGGACGATCACGCGGGACGCGCAGGCCCTCTCGGAGGCGGGGGTTCCGGTGTACGCGGACCGGGGGCGGGCCGGGGGATATCGGCTGGTCGGGGGGTACCGGACGCGGCTGACGGGCCTCGCGCGGAGTGAGGCGGAGGCGCTGTTCCTGAGCGGGGTACCAGGGGCGCTGCGCGAGATGGGCCTGGAGGACACGGCCTCGGCGGCCCGGTTGAAGGTGTCCGCGGCGTTGTTGCCGTCCTTGCGGGACGCGTCGCGCACGGCGGCGCAGCGGTTCCATCTGGACGCGCCCGCCTGGTTCAGCGAGCCCGAGACGCCCGAGCTGCTGCCCTCGGTCGCGGACGCGGTGTGGGACGACCGGCGGATCGTGGCGCGCTACCGGCGGGGCGAGGCGGAGATAGAGGTCGAGCGGGCGCTCGAGCCGTACGGGCTCGTCCTCAAGGCGGGCGTCTGGTACCTGTGCGCCCGGGTGCCCGAGGCAGGGTCCTTCCGGGTGTACCGGATCGACCGGTTCGCCGCGGTCGACCCCGGCGAGGAGCGCTTCCGGCGGGACGAGGGCTTCGACCTGCCCGGGTTCTGGGAGGAGCGGGCCGAGGAATTCGCCCGGTCCATCCTGCGGACGCAGGTCGTCGTACGGCTGTCCCCGCACGGCGTGCGACGACTGCCGTACGTCGTTGATCCCACGTCCGCGCGGGAGGCCCTGGACGCGCCCGGCGCCCCCGGCCGCAGGGGCTGGCTGACCGTCACACTTCCCGTCGAGTCCGAGGAGGTCGCCCATACGCAGCTCACGGCGCTCGGGCCGGAGGTGGAGGTGCTCGCCCCGGGGACGCTCCGCGACCGCTTCGCGCGGGACGCGGTCCGGCTGGCGACGCTCTACGGGTGACGGCGCGTTTGCGCTTGGGTGACGGAGGGCTTGAACTTGGGTGACCGCGCCGTGTGGGACAGGTGACCGCCCCCTTGAAATGCGTACGAACCCGACGGTTTTACCTTCGGCATGTGCACGCATAACAATCTGCCTCACTCCACGTGCGTCCCTCCCGTCCAGGCCCGATGCTTGACCCGTGATGGACGAGACGGAGTTCTGGGAGCTGGTGGACACGACCCGCGAGGCCGCCGAGGGCGACCCCGAGGAACAGGCCGACCTGCTCGTCGAGCGGCTCGTCCAGTTGGACCCGGATGCGGTCCTCGACTTCGCCCGGCACTTCGAGGCCCGCTACAACCGCGCGTACCGCTGGGACCTTTGGGGCGCGGCCTGGGTGCTGCTCGACGGCGCCAGCGACGACGCGTTCGACTTCTTCCGGTGCTGGCTGATCGGCCAGGGCCGGGAGGTCTTCGAGGGCGCGGTGCACGATCCGGACGCGCTCGCCGACCTCCTGGAGGACTTCGACGAGGAGATCGACGGCGACGGCGAGGAGCTGGGCTACGCCGCGGACGAGGCGTACGAGCAGCTCACCGGCTCCGTCGCTCCCGACCTGGGCATCCCGCCCGCGGCCGCGGAGCCCGAGGGCGCGCCGCTCGACTTCGAGAACGAGTCGGTCGTCGCGGAGCGCTACCCCAAGCTGTGGGACCGGTTCAGGGACTGACGCCGTACCCGGGTTCAGGCCGTTGTGCGTCGGCGGCCGAAGTCCGAGGGGATGTACGCCTGCTGCTGGTCGGCCCGTACCGCGTGGTGCAGCGGGGCCGCGTTGGCCTGGTCCAGGGCGGACGCGGTGACCGCCGCCGGGCCCAGGACGACCGTCGCCACCGCGCAGACCACCGTCCACGGGCTCCGTGCGGCCTTCGCCCACCCGGCCGTCTTCTGCGTGCTCTCCATCCGACTGCTCCTCACGTTCCCCACCTCCAGTCAGTGCGTACGCCGACCGTAGGCCGCCCGCCTCAGGAAACCCTGTGCCCCACCTGCGCCACGCCTGTGGGCCCCACCGTTGTTTCGCCCCCTCCGCCCCTACCCGTCCCGTCCCTGGGGGCTCCGCCCCCAGACCCCCGTATCGCGCTAACGCGCTCGTCCTCAAACGCCGGACGG
>NZ_JBIAVS010000018.1:211132-231353 GCF_042894545.1 Streptomyces sp. NPDC001530 | reverse complement strand
CGCCGACCCACTCGCCCATCGCCACACGACGAGTCTGGCCCTGCCGCTGACGCGGCAGGGCCAGAACCCAAGATCTTCACGAGCCTTCTAGGGCCCGAGCAGTGGCGGGCCCACCGGCCCGCCCGTCGACTCGCGCGCCATCAGCCGCGGCGGCAGCACCTCGGAGGCGGTGTCCTCCCCGGCGATACGCCGCACCAGCAGGGCCACCGCGCGGCGCCCCTGCTCGGCCATGGGTGAGTGAACGCTCGTGAGGGGGACGGGGAGTTCCGCGGCCAGCGGGGTGTCGTTGAAGCCGGCGAGTGCGAGGTCGTGGCCCAGCCGCAGGTCCAGGTCGCGGGCCGCTCCGGCGGCGCCGATCGCCGCGAAGTCGTTGACGGCGAACAGGGCGGTGGGGCGGTCGTCGACCGCCGCGAGCAGGGTCGAGGCGGCGCGTCGCCCGCCCGCGGTGTCGAACGCGGAGTGCACGACGCGGTGCGGCGGGACGGGCAGCCCCGCCTCCCGGTACCGGTCGACGAAGCCACGCGTCCGGTCGGCGCCCGTGCTGGCGAACGGCTCCCCGGCGATCACCCCGACGGACCGGTGCCCCAGAGCCAGCAGATGCTCGGCGACGAGCCGGCCGCCGAGACGGTCGTCGCAGGTGACGGAGGTGTGCCCGGCCCGGGTACGGCGGTTCACCAGGACGAAAGGCGTGTCGCGCAGTTCGGGGAGGTCGAGGGCCGCGCCGTCCAGATGCGCGTCGCCGATGATCAGCCCGTCGACGCGGCGGGCCAGCACCATCGCGATCCGTTCCCGCTGGAGCGCGGGGTCGTCGTGGGTGTTCGTGACGAACGCCGACAGTCCACGCTCGGCGGCCGCCTCCTCGGCACCCTCGTAGACGGTCGCCATCACGATCTCGGACAGCCGTGGCACGAGGACGCCGATGAGGTTGCTGCGCCGGGTGCGCAGCCCCGCGGCCAGCGGGTTGGGCCGGTAACCGAGCTCGTCGGCGAGTTCTCTGATGCGCTGGGCCGTGTCGCCGGACGCGGCGCGCACTCCTCGGTCGCGAGGGCCGTTCAGCACGCGGGACACGGTGGAGACGTGCAGACCGAGTCGCTCGGCGATGCTCTGGAGGGTCACAGGACCCTTGTCCGCCATGACCCCGTCCCCCTGCCTTGGCCTGCTCTGGCCTTCTCTGCCGTGCGTTGCCCCGGCATGCCTTGCCCCGCCGTGCGTTGCCCCGCCGTGTCGTGGATGACGCTCATTGTCGCTCACCTCGGGTGAGAGGTCCGAGCAGGCTTGCGCAATCGTTTGGGCCAAACGATTGGCGCAAACGATTGGGTGGGGCATACTGACAGCTCGTGCGCAACCAAAGCCCTTGGGGATGGGGGGAGTTGACGTGGGAGTTCGTCAAAGAGGGGCACTGGCGGTGGGGTTGGTGCTCGCGACTGTGGCGCTGGGCGGGTGCGGCCGGGCCGAGGGCTATCGCCCGGACGACTCCGCCGCGGGTGCGACCGCGAGCGCGAGTCCCTCGGAGAGCGAGGCCGCGCTCGAAGAGGGCGACTGCGTGGCTCGCGACGGCGATGCGGACGGTGGCGGTGCGGGCGACGGCGATGTCGACAACGGCGATGCCGACAACGGCGATGTGGGCGATGGAGGTGCGGACGCCGGCGGTGTGGACGACGGCAGTTACCGCAAGGTGTCCTGCGACAGCACCGCGGCGCGGGGGACCGTGCTGACCATGCTCAGCGCGGACGACCCCTCCGCGACTGCCGCCAACTGCCCTGTCGGCGCGGACTTCGGCGTGGAGATCCATCGCGCGTCGTACGACTACCGGCTGGGCCACGGCCAAGTGGTCTGCGTACGCAATCTCAAGGCCCCGCACCCGGGTGACGTGGGCCAGGGAGGCGGGCCCGCCATCGTGGAGGGCGACTGCCTGCGCGTGACGGACGACGCGGTGGACGAGGTCGCGTGCCGCACAAAGGGGAGGAAGGACGGAGCCACGCACAAGGTGGTCTCGTTCCTGTACGACCAGACGGTGATCAGCGGGCTCTCGCACAACCCCTGCCCCGACGGCTTGACGGGCGTATCCATCACGGAGGTGATGGACGTCGCCTCCGACCACGACGACACCGTCGCCTGCGCCAAGGAGCTCTGACAGCCTCCATAGGCAGAGGTGTCACCCGCTGTTCTCGCCGGTCAGCCCGTCGGCCCGCCAGCCCGCCAGCCCGTCTGCCGGTCAGCCCGTCCCGAGCCCCGTCCCCCGCCAAGGTCATCCACTCCACGGCTCACCTTCCTTCCCTTTCGGCCAGCAGCTGGGGGAGTCGGGGCGGCCAGAGGGCGTCCGGAGAGGTGGCCAGTTCCTCGCGGGTCCACCAGCGCCAGTTCAGGATCCCGTCCTCGGCGTGTGCGGCGGCGAGATGGTCGCCGACCGGTTCGCGACGCGGGCCGTGCGCCACATAGATGTGCTCGTGCTGGCGCACGGGAACCCCGGCCCGCGTGAAGTCGTGCTCCCAGGTGCACAGCAGCGGGCCCGGCGTCAGGTCGCCCCACCCGGTCTCCTCGCGCAGCTCCCGCAGCGCGCCCTCCCGCGGACTCTCCCCCTCTTCGATCCCGCCGCCGGGCATCGCCCAGTGGACGCCGACCTCTTCGTTGTCGTACCGGAAGAGGAAGACGGATCCGTCGGGATCGAGGACGGCGACGCGCGCGGCCGCGCGCGGTGTGCGCAGCGCCTTCCGCAGCACGGCGCAGGGTCGGCCGAGTCGGCGGTCCTTGCGCCGCCCGATGACCTCGTACCCGAGCGAGGTCCAGAAGGCGAGGCCCTCGGGGTTGCTGTCGAGCACGGCGAGCCGCACGGCGTCCCGCCCCGCGCGCCGGAACCGTCCCTCGACGCTTGCCACCAACTCCCGTCCGTACCCCTTGCGTTGCTCGCCGGCCTCCACCATGAGGAACCCGATCCACGGATCGGGATCGTCCGGGTCGGGATGCCGCGCGAGCGTGATCACGACCCCGACGAGCTTTCTGCCACTCCGGCCCAGGAGCACCTCCACGTCCGGATGCGCCAACTCCTCGGCGAGCGCGACCGAGACCTGCTCCGGGCGGATGTCGTCAGGGTCGGGGAAGTCTCCGCTCAGGGCATGGAAGTCGCGGTGGGAGGCGTAGAGGGCGGTGAGCTCAGTGAGCAACTCGCCGCTCGGGACGCCGTCTTCGGGCGTGAGGGATTCGATCAGCATGCTGCGCACGCTAGTGCTGAGGCCGGGAACGTTCACCGGGGTGGTCGCGATGCCCTCGATCGCCGGACGGGTGGACACCCCAACCTGTCCGGCGATTGAACCTGCTCAGGTCCTCCTCCCTCAGCGGGTGCGCCCTCCTCCGCAAGGCGGAGACAGTCCGCCGCAGCGGACGAAGCGCGGCTGCCATGTCTAGGACCAGCATGTACGGCATGACGACGGCGAACGCTCCCCTCCCCACCCTCACACCCGCACCTGTCTGGGCTCGTCGCGCCGCCCACGCCATCGCTCTGTGCGCAGTCCCGTCCGGCCTGTGGCGCATCGCCATGGCATCCGGTGTCTATGTGGGCTACAGCGACCAGGTGCTGCGCGACGTCTACGACATCCCCGGCTGGGGCATCGCATACGTCGTCGGCCTCTCCGTCCTTGCCGAGCTGGCCGCTCTGTTTCCGCTGCTGCTCGTCAGCGACCGGTGGCGGCCGCGGCGCCCCCGGGCCCTGGCCGCGCTGGCCTGGACCGCCTCGGGCGTCCTGGTCCTGGTGGCGCTGTGGCAACTCGTGGTCGCTTTCACCGTCGAGAGCCGGACGTACATGTCGAGCAGTACGGCAGAAACCGTCTGGGGCTTCGCTTTCGCCCCGCTGTTCGCCATCCCTGCCCTGATGACCGCGGTGACCTGGTCATACGCAAAGCGGCACCGGGTACGGGCACAGGCATAGCCCCTACCACGTGCTTGACATCAGCTACTCCCCTTCCGGTGATGCCGTCCCGCCTCCCCACGCTGGTTGGAGCGTCCTCACCTCCAACCGGCACAACGAGCAACCCGGCAAACCTTCCCGGTCACAGCACTAGCTGCCGCCGGGATCATCTCGGAGCTCGAACCAGACACGTTTTCCTGTGGCCGGAAATCCGTCGCTGCCGGTCACACCCCAGTCGTGGGCGAACCCGGAGACCAGGAGTAAGCCCCGACCGCTCTCCGCCTGCGTGTCGGGGCCGATCGGGCGAGGCGTGGCGTCGGCGGTCTCGTCGTACACCGAGACGCGTACGCGGTCGTGCCGGACGACTGCTTCCAGGCGTACGACGAGGGAGGCGGTGTGCGCGCCGACGTTCGTCACGACCTCCGACACCAACAGACGGGCAGTATCGGCGAGTTCACGGTGACCCGTGGCCTGGAGGAGGAGGGCGATCGTGTCTCGGCAGATCTTGGGGCTGGTGGGGGAGTTGGGGGTGCGGAGGCGGTAGATCTGTGGGGGGTGTGGAGTCGGGTCGTCCATGTGGGGGGGGGGCTCCGTCGTTGGTCCTGGTGTTAGGGATCTCCGTGCCGCACACCGCCATGGCTCGGCCGGGCCAACTGGCCTGGCTGCACTGCGGTCTTACTGGTGTGCGGAGCGGCGTGGGGAAGACAGTAGGGCACAGATATGTGACGTCGCATAGCTGTGACGTAGTTTCCACTCGTGTGAGTGGACCCGCTGGAAGACCGAGCGGCAGACTGTGTCCGCGAGTCAGGAAGGGAATCGATGCCCCCCAGGAGCCATCCCACCGCGCGCCAGGTGCGGTTGGGCGCGGAGCTGCGCAAGTTGCGTGAGGCAGCAGGGCTGACCACCACGGAGGCCGGCGCCCTGCTCGGAGGCAACCAGGCCCAGATCAGCCACATCGAGGCAGGCCGGTGGGGTGTCAGCGCCTCGCGTGTGAGGCAGTTGGCCGTTCACTACGAGGCCTCGAACGCTCGCCTGGTCGATGCCCTGTGTGCCATGGCCGAGGTACGGGGCAAGGGGTGGTGGGAGGAATACCGCAGCGCCCTCGCCCCAGGTTTCCTCGATGTCGCCGAACTTGAGCACGGGGCTTCGTATCTGCGTTCCTTGCAGACGGTGACAATCCCGGGGATCTTGCAGATCGAGGACTACGTACGAGCCATCCATGATGGTCGCATCCCACCGCTTCCCGCGGCTGTGGTCGACCTGCGGGTGGAGTTCCGGCTTCGGCGAAGCCAGATTCTTGACCGCGACGACCCGCCCCCATTCGAGGCGTTCATCCATGAGGCTGCCCTGCGAATGCGGTTCGGCGGCCGTAAGGTCACGCAGGCGCAGCTGAGGTACCTGCGAGAAGCTTCCGAGCGGCCAGCCGTGACTGTGCGCGTCATCCCCTTCGCCTACGAGGGCTTCATCGAGGCGACTCAGCCTGTGTCCTACACAGGTGGCCCAGTACCGGAGTTGGACACTGCTCGCGTCGACAGTGCTCTGGGCGGACGGAGCCTGTACGCCGACGCCGCGCTGAAGAAGTACCGTGCGCAGTTCGAGGTCGCCGACCGGGCCGCACTCGGTACGGAGGAGTCCCTTCGGCTCATTTGCGACATCGAGAGAGAGCTATGACTACGTTTTCCACGCACGTGATCCGCTGGCAGAAGTCGTCCTTCTCGGGCGTGGACGGCGAGGACTGCGTCGAGCTCGCCCACCATGGGGGGAGGACCCTCATACGTGAGAGCGATTCCCCCGGTGACGTACTCGCTGTACTGCCGCACAGCCTCGCGTTCCTGATACGCGGAGCCAAGACCCACTCGTTTATGCCAGGACGGGAATAGTCCGGAGTAAGCGTGGACGTGCGGCGACGGACTCCGTAGCGTCGAGTGCAGTGGGCCTCCGCCGGAGGCCGGGCGCGAGGGGGCTCCGTGGCTCGTGAAGAACTGACTCGGCTCACCGGCAAGGTGGGCGGGCCGAATTGCGATGACGACGATTGCCCGAACGTTTATCGGCACAACGGACGAGGCTCCATCGTCGTGCAAGGCGAAGTGTACGACGGCTTCGCCGTGCCGGACGGTGAAGGGCTGATTGAGATTTCGGAAGCGGTACTGCGGGAGGCTGTCCGTGCTCTTGGATGGTGAGGCGTGGCGGGCCGCGTTCGACGCCTATGAGCGAGAGGCATGGCGCTTCGAGGCTCAGCCCGTCTACACCATGCCCCGGGAGGCAGAGAACGTGGCACGTTTTCTTCGGGGAGAGCCAAAGCCGGAGGATCACAATGCACGCTGGCATGAGCGGGTGCGCGGATACGTCGCCTCCGGGAGGCGAATCGGCCGAGTGAGAGTGGTCCGCCGTCCGCTGACCGACTACCAGGGGTACCAGTTCGCATGGGGCATTCCGGGGAACATTGAGGCCGGTGAGGATATTCGCATCCTTGACGTCACAGACGACGACTACGGTCTTCCGCTGGCCGGCCAGGACTGGTGGCTGTTCGACGACTCCCGGATCGTTCATCTGAACTTCCGTCCTGACTGGACGCAAATCAATCGCGAAGCTTTCGAAGGCGATCTGAGTCCGTATCGAGAGTGGAAGCGTATTGCCCTGCTCCACGCGGTGCCGTTCGCGCGGTATGCGAAAGAACACGGTGACATACGAGCCTGAGTAACTGGGCCAGTCCAAGAGCGATTTGGCGGAGAAGTTGCGTGAACTGCGCAAGCGAGCCGGTCTTACGGGAGACAGGCTCGCCCGGCGCTGCAACATGTCCCAGTCGCAGATCAGCAAATTCGAGACGGGTAAGAAGACGCCGAAGCTTGTCGATGTCGAGCGCATCCTACGAGCACTCGACGCGCCCCCGGAACTGGTCGCCGACATCTTGGTCATGGCCCGGATCGCCAATACCGAGTGGCAGGGCAAGCGATCGTCATGGCGCAGGGGAACCGAGAAACGGCAAGCCGAACTGGCCGCGCTGGAGGCTGATCTGGAAGGTGAGCCATGCGTGAAACCGATCTCTACCGCATCCCCATCGACCGTGCCGAGTTCTCGAAGGCCTGCGGGGGCAACACCCATCCCGACGGCGAGTCCTGTGTGACGCTGGCCAGGATCGGCCCTGACGCGTGGGCCCTGGGCGACAGTAAGAAGCCTCAAGCGGAACCTCTGAGGTTCACCACCGCGGAACTGTACGCGGCCGGTATCGACCCGGCGCGGTTCGGTCTGTCGGCCTGATCCTGCCTTGTCCGGTCGGCTCTACCTCTCCTTCTTCATGGAGGGTGGGGCCGACTGGCTCCCTCCCGCCTCTGAGCCCGCTGGGACGACTTGTGCAGCACCACCATGGCTATCTGTGGACGGGCCCGAAACAACGCTTCGACCAGGAAGCGCTCCGGCGGCCTCCGCATCCTGATCCGCCCCCTGCTGGGAGCAGACCGGAACTGATCCAGCGATACCGCGAGGTGGTCGCGGAATTCTCCATCTCTGATCTGCCGCCCCTGGAAACGGCGTTCTGGCTGATGAAGCCGCGCTCTGTCGTCCGTGCCACGTGGGACGAGCCGAAGGACGCGGCTGCCTGGTTCGGGGAACGGTTGACCGAATATGCGCCCCGTTTCGACTGCGCTGAGGAGCGTGACATCATGCGCATCGCGCTACTCGTGAACTCCACGATGGAACAACTGAGTTGGGGCGGTGACGTATCCCTGGGCTTCTACCTCGAACGCCCCTCGTATCTCTCTCTGGCTCTGGTCACCTGCTCACCGAACCGTGCGGCTCCCGATCTGCCGTGCCCTGCTCCACAGAGGAGATGAAGCGTGACGAAGGGACCGTCGTTCGAGGAATTGCTGGGCAAGGCCAGCCGCTCAGCTGTGCACCTTGAGATGCGCGACTCGTACGGCATCGGCGACGAGGCCGAGGACTTCGACAACTGGAAGCGCACGGGAAAGCGCGATGTGGACCCCGCGTCGGACTATTGGACACCCTGGGTTGACTTGATTCGGTGCACGGTGGCCCGAGGCGTCGTCGTCCGCCGTGCCCGAGTCGTGTCGGAACCGGCTACCGACTACATCCGCTACGAGCACGCAGGCAGCGTGGTCAACGTCCATGCGGGGGAACAGGTTCGCTGGCTGCCCAGGCGCCGGGCGTCGGACATCGCTCTGCCGGGAAACGACTGCTGGGTGTTCGACAGTGAGACCGTGCTCTTCAACCACTTCACGGGCAATGGGCACTGGGCCGAGCCCGGCTGGGAGGTTCGTACCGAACTCGCCGTGGCACAGCTGGCCTCAACCGCATTCGAAGCGGTGTGGGCGCGGGCGGTCCCACATGACGAATACCGGCTCACGCCGTAGGGGAGGAAATCGCGCATGAACACCACCGGGCACGAGCACCGAACGTGGGACAGGCATCTTGAAGAGGGGACGGGTCCGGTCCAGGACCAGTTCCTGGAGCTGGTGCGGAGGACCAAGGACTCCCGTCACTACTCTCCGAACACCGTCTGGGGCAATCTCCAGACCGCGGATTACGCGCGGGCCGTTTTTCGGCGAGTCGTCGATTTTCATGAGACGCCGGATGACGTAGAGGCCGGAGTGGCACGGCGCCGGGCTCGGGCGCAGTTCTTGGGCCAGGGTGGCCGGACGTATCACTCTCTGCTCGGTGAACAGGCTCTGCGGACGAATCTGGGCGGCACGGACGTGATGCGGGGCCAGCTGAGGCATCTGCTTCAAGCCCTTGACCTGAACGGCCTCAAGTTAGGCATCATCCCGTCGCGGGCGGAGCTCGCCCTCTATCCCGCCCACGCGTTCTCGATTTTCGACGGCCGTCTGGTCATGGTCGAGACGTTCTCCGCGGGGCTCGACATCACGAGCAGCGAGGAAGTCGCGGTCTACGAGAAGGCGTTCGTCTGGCTCGAACGTTCAGCGGTCTACGGGGCAGAGGCGCGGAGGCTGATCGAGGCTGAGTTGAACGCCCTGGGTCAACCCGCCGGGTGAGCACCGTAGGAAACGGCACGTCCGCCTGTCCGGGAGGTTCTCCCCGGGCAGGCGGACGTTGAGCGTGCCGCAGGCGAACGTCAGACGTTCACGCCGAAGTCCTGGGCGATGCCGACCAGGCCCGAGGCGTAGCCCTGGCCGACGGCGCGGAACTTCCACTCGGCGCCGTTGCGGTAGAGCTCGCCGAAGACCATGGCCGTCTCCGTGGCCGCGTCCTCGGAGAGGTCGTAGCGGGCGATCTCGGCGCCGCCGGCCTGGTTGATGATGCGGATGTAGGCGTTGCGGACCTGGCCGAAGTTCTGCGAGCGGGTCTCGGCGTCGTAGATGGAGACCGGGAAGACGATCTTGTCGATGTCGGCGGGGAGGCCCGCCAGGTTGACGTTGATCGCCTCGTCGTCGCCCGCGCCCTCACCGGTGCGGTTGTCGCCGGTGTGGACGATCGTGTTGTCCGGGGTCTGCTTGTTGTTGAAGAAGACGAAGTGGGCGTCCGAGTAGACCTTGCCCTGCTGGTTGACCGCGATGGCCGAGGCGTCGAGGTCGAAGTCGGTGCCCGTGGTGGTGCGGACGTCCCAGCCGAGGCCCACGGTGACGGCGGTCAGGCCCGGAGCCTCCTTGGTGAGCGAGACGTTGCCACCCTTGGACAGGCTTACAGCCATTGTTGGGAGTCCCTTCCCTCGTTGCGTTCGTACGGGCTTCGCACTGAGGACGAAGCTACCGTCACCCCTATGAACGACGAGAGGGGTCCCATAGGTTCCGTCCCTCTTTACTTTCTTTACCTAGGGGCCGTGCCGGGTTCCCGAAAACCTGGTGACGTGGACCGGACAGGCGCGCGACCATGGACGGCATGTCCGGTCCTTACGTCATCCGCGGCTCCGTCTCCCTTCCCGAGGCCGAGCTCATCTGGCGTTTCTCGCGGTCCAGCGGGCCCGGCGGACAGCACGTGAACACCAGTGACTCGCAGGTCGAGCTGCGGTTCGACCTCGCCAGGACCGAGGCGCTGCCGCCCGTCTGGAAGGAGCGCGCCCTCGCCAAGCTCGCGGCGCGGCTCGTCGACGGCGTCATCAGCGTCAGGGCCTCCGAGCACCGGTCCCAGTGGCGCAATCGGGAGACCGCCGCCGTACGGCTGGCTTCCCTGCTCGCCGAGGCCTCCGCTCCGCCGCCCAAGCCGCGCCGGCCCACCCGTATCCCGCGTGGCATCAATGAGCGCCGGCTGCGCGAGAAGAAGCAGCGTTCCGACACCAAACGGGGGCGTTCCGGCCGCGACTGGGGCTAGCGGTCGGCCCTGCGCTCTCGGCGCTCGTCACATCCGCTCCCCAGCGTGCGTCACATCCACTCCCCAGCGCTCGTCACATTCACTCCGCGCGATCCGTCAATCCGGTAACGGGACGGACCGCGACGAGGAGATGTGACCCATGGGCGACGTGAGCAAGGCCGAGAGCGAGTTCCTCGCCGAGCGGTTCGAAGCGCACCGCAGTCATCTGCGCGCCGTCGCCTACCGCATGCTCGGCTCGCTCGCCGAGGCCGATGACGCCGTGCAGGAGGCCTGGCTCAAGCTGAGCCGGGCCGACGCCGGCCGGGTCGACAACCTCGGCGGCTGGCTGACGACCGTCGTCGGACGGGTCTGCCTGGACATGCTGCGCTCCCGCAGGACACGCGGCGAGGAGCCCTTGGAGGAGCCCGGCGTGCGGATGCCGGAGCCGGTCATCAGCCCCGTCAGCGGCATCGACCCGGAGCAGGAGGCGCTGCTCGCCGACTCGGTGGGCCTCGCCCTGCTCGTCGTACTGGAGACACTGACGCCCGCCGAGCGGCTCGCCTTCGTACTGCACGACCTGTTCGCCGTGCCGTTCGAGGAGATAGCGCCCATCGTGGGCCGTACGCCGGCGGCGTCCCGTCAGCTCGCCAGCCGCGCCCGGCGCCGGGTCCAGGGCGGGGCGCCCGCGCCGGATCCCGACCTCGCCCAGCAGCGGGAGGTGGTCGACGCGTTCCTGGCGGCGGCGCGCGAGGGCGACTTCGACGCGCTCGTCGCGGTGCTCGACCCGGATGTGGTGGCGCGCTCCGAGGGCGGCGTGACGGCCGGCGCGGCCGCTGTGGCCTCGGGGGCGAGCAGCTTCGCCCACCTCGCCCGGATCGCCCGGCCCGCCCTCGTCAACGGCGCCGCGGGTGTCGTGGTGGTCGCCGACGGGCGCCTGGTCAGCGTCCTGGCCTTCACGGTCGTACACGGCAGGATCGCCGTGATCGACATCCTCAACGACCCGGAGCGACTGGCCGGGCTCGACGTCACCGTCCTCGACCGGTAGCCGCGGGCCGGCCAAAAAAGCCCCGGATCAGTACACCAACACCGGATCAGCACACCAGCCCCGGATCAACGCACCAGCCCCGGATCAGCCACATCAGCCGCGGCTCACTCCCATCACCGCAGCTCGCTACCGATAGCCGCGGCTCAGCCCAACTGCCGGTACCGGCCCTTGAAGTACGTCAGCGGCCCCCCGTCCGCACTCGGCACCCGCGCCGTCAGCACACGGCCGATGACGAGCGTGTGGTCGCCGGCGGTCACCCGCTGCTCCGTGCTGCACTCCAGGGTCGCCAGGGCGCCGCCCACCAAGGGAGCACCGCTCGCCTCGCCCCGTACGTAGGGAATGTCCTCGAACAGCAGCCGGTCGCTGATGCGGCCCTTCATGGCGAAGCGGCCGGCGATGTGCCGCTGGCTCTCGGACAGCACGGAGACGCCCCACAGGGGCTGCTCGTCGAGCAGGTCGTCCATACGGGAGCCCTCGCGCAGGCTGACCAGCACCAGGGGAGGGTCGAGGGACACCGACATGAACGCCGTGGCCGTCATGCCGACGTCCTCGCCGCCCGGAGCATCAGGGTCGTCCGGGTCGAGCGGCGGCTCGTGCGCGGTTACCAGGACCACACCCGCGGCCAGCCGGGACATGGCGGCACGGAACTCGTCGTTGCTCACCCCCACAGCATGCACGGAGGGAGAGGGGGGAGCGGCAGGGTGAGTCTTCAGCACGCCAAGACGCTAGTCTCCGCCCCCGGGCCCGCACATCGGACCTCGGCCCGAGCCGGGTCCTAGGACCAACGACGGACGAACCACGCACCCCCGCATGCCGACAGCGGACACCACGCACCCCCGCATGCCGACAGCGGACACCACGCGCCCCCGCATGCCGACGACGGATTCCATGCACACCCCCGCATGCCGGCGACGGACAAGACGACGGACACAATGAGTCACAGCCCCTGCACAGGTCCGCGATATGCGTTCAGTAATCGCACGGGAAAAATGCAGAAACCCCACTTAATTGTTCACGTTACGCTGTGACTTGAGTCACAGGAGCCATATTTTGTTGACCCTGTGTACCGAGTGGGCAGCGCGCTGTGATTCAGTGGCGGAGAAGCTAGGCAAGAAGCTACCAAGTAGTAAGCCGAAGAGAACCCTGGAGTTGCTGCGAGGTCTCGAGGGGAGGGCGAATGGAGACCGAGTCGGAGCCCTACGTCCGTCTTGCGACCCTGCGGCAGCTGCATCAGGTGATGGCGGACATGAACACCGCCCGCAGCCTGGCCGACACGCTGCAGACGGTCGCCGACGGCGTGGTCACCGGCCTCGGCTACGAGCTGGCGTGTGTCAACCTCGTACGCCCGGACGGCGACCTCGTCGTCGCCGCGCTCGCCGGTAACTCCGCCGCCGAGGCCCTGATCACCGGCCGCGTCGGCTCCCGCGCCTCCTGGGACCGCCGGCTGAGCATGGGCGAGGCCTGGGGCGACCTCAGGTTCATACCGCACACCGAGGGCTGGGTCCTCGACGAGGACGACGTACCGCAGTGGTACACCGACGGTCCCGCGCCCCGCTTCGAGGACGAGTGGCACCCCTCCGACCGCCTCTTCGCGCCCATGTACACCCCGGGCATCTCAGGCGGCAGCACCGGCGAGCTGATCGGTGTCCTGTCCGTGGACCGGCCGCGCAACGGCCGGCGGCCGGGCGCGTGGGGCCGTGAGGCGCTCCAGATGTACGCCTTCCAGGCAGCCATCGCGATCAGCAACGCGCGTCTACGCGCGAACATGCAGCGTGCCCTGGTCCGCCTGGAGCGTGAGCAGCAGGCCCTGCGCGCCAGCGAGGAGTCCTTCCGGCAGGCCTTCGAGTACGCGCCGAGCGGCATGGCGATCGCCGAGATGGGAGGCGACCAGCACGGCCGGATTCTCCGGACGAACGACGCGCTGTGCCGCCTCCTTGGCCGCCCCGCCTCCGCGATGCGCCGCTACTCCTTCTCCGACCTCGTGCACCCCGAGGACATCGGCACCCTGCTCAGAACCTCCGCCGAGGGCGGGCGCGCCGAGCTGCGGCTCGGGCGCCGCGACGGCACCTACGTCTGGGTCCACCTGCGCAACTCCGTCGTCGCGGACGCCGCCGACGGCCCCCGCTTCCTGCTCACCCACGTCGAGGACATCGAGGAGCGCAAGCGCCGCGAGCTGCAGCTCGCCCACCGCGCCTCGCACGACGCGCTCACCGGCCTGCCGAACTCCGCCGAGCTGCGCTCCCGGCTCAGCGCCCGCCTCTGTCAGCGCCCGCAGTCCCTGCCGCCCGGCGCGGTCGCCTCGCTGGACGCGGCGTACGGGCACGGGCAGTACGCGGAGCTGCCGGACGCCGGGCAGGGCGCGTTCGAGGGGAACGGCCACCCGGCGTACGACGGGAACGGCCACGGTTTCGACTTCCGGTCCAGCTCCGAGGCGTACGACGCCTTCGACCACCACGTCCACACCATCGCGCCAGAGGGCGAGACGGACGACGGCACCAAGGGGCTCGCGGTGCTCTTCTGCGACCTCGACGGCTTCAAGTCGATCAACGACCGGTTCGGGCACAACGCGGGCGACGCGGTCCTCATCGAGGTGGCGCGCCGGCTCACCAGCGGCGTCCGGGACGGCGACACGGTCGCCCGGCTCGGCGGCGACGAGTTCGTGGTGCTCGCCGACGGGCTCGGCCGGGCCGACGCCCAGGACCTCGCTGTACGGCTGCGGAACGCGATCATTCCGCCCATCCGCGTCGACGGACGGGCCGTCCGCGTGGGTGCCAGCTTCGGCATCGGGTGGGCACACTGCGGCATGACGGCGGACGAGGTGTTGAAATCCGCTGACGAACGGATGTACGTCGAGAAACGGTCTCGTCCCAAACAGCACAGGCGTGCGGGATAAATCGCAGGTCAGTGGGTTGATGCGGTGAAGGAACCCCGTTCGGCCCAGCGAGAGCGGGTAGGCTCGCCATTCATCCGTGTACCGCATCTGAACCGCACCCGCTGAGGAGACCAAGGGATGACGCCCGGCAACAACGGCGCGAGCACGCCCGAGGACGACGACCCGTTCGGCTATCTCTACGCCGACGGTCAGGCCAACGGCGCCACCCCGCCCAGTGGAGGCGGCGGCTACGGCTACCCCGGCTCGGTCAACCGGGTGCGGGCGGTCGGTGAGCGCCAGTACGGACAGCAGGCGCCGACGGCCCCCTACGGCCAGGTCCCGCAGCAGCAGGCGTACGGCCAGCAGCCCGCGTACGGCCAGCCGCAGGCGTACGGACAGCCGAACGCGCACTACGCCGCCCCCGAGACGATGGGCGGCGCGCCCACCACCCGGCAGCCGCTGCCCGGCGACGGCGGCGGGCGCGGCCGCGGCCCCAACACCAAGGGCCTCCTCATCGGCGCGATCGCCGTGGTCGCGGCCGTCGTCATCGGCATCGGCGTCGCCATGCTGGGCGGCGGCTCGGACGACGACAAGAGCGGCAACGAAGCGGGCTCGACCCCCTCGGCCTCCCAGAGCGCGTCGCCGAGCCAGTCGGCCTCCCAGAGCGCCGGTCCCGCCGAGGAGCTGCCGAAGATCGACGCGAAGGCGCTGAACCTCGGCACCGGCGTGACGACGGCGTCGGACGTCGCGGGCGCGAGCGCCGACGGCGGCGTGTATGTGACGGGCCTCAACGCCGTCGGTGCCTCGGTCACCTGGACCGTGAACGGCATTCCCAAGGACGGCCTCTACACCCTCTTCGCGGGATTCAGCGCGACCGGCGAGGACCAGTCGATGACGCTCACCGTCAACGGCAAGACGTTCGGCAGCAAGATGAACCTGGGCAACTTCACGGGCGCCGCCGACGGCGACTTCGCGAAGGGCTGGACCCAGACCTACGCGTGGCCCACCCTCAACAAGGGCACCAACACGATCTCCCTGTCCTGCCAGGCCGGCGACAAGTGCAACGTCCTGCTCGACCAGCTGTGGCTGAAGGAAGGCCAGGTCAAGAAGTAGCCCGGGCGACGGCGGTCACGCCGCCGTAGCGTCCCCCGTCACCGCTATCTGGCCCACCAGCGTCTCGTACGCCGCGCGGTCGAACTCGCCCGCTGTGGGGGCCAGTACGGTTGCTGCGGACAGGGCGACGGCGCGGGCGAGGCGGTCGGGCCAGGGCAGGCGCTCGACCAGGCCGGAGAGCAGTCCCGCGACCGCGGAGTCACCCGCGCCCGTCGGGTTGCCGTGTACGCGGCGCGGCGGGACGGCCCGCCAGCGGCCGTCCGCGTTGGCCGCGAGGAGGCCGTCGGCGCCCAGGGAGGCCACGACCGTGTGGGCGCCGCGCCTGCGGGCGTCCCGGGTGGCCTGCGACGGGTCGTGGGAGCCGGTGAGTTCGGCGAGTTCGTCGGCGTTCGGCTTGACGATGTCGGGGCGGGCCGCGACCCCGCGGCGCAGCGGTTCGCCGCTGGTGTCCAGCAGGACCGGGACCGCCGACGCGCGGGCGGCGCGCACGAGTTGGGCGTACGCCCCCACCGGCACCCCCGGCGGCAGGCTGCCGCACAGGGCCACCGCCGAGGCGGAGCGCAGCAGATGCTCGTAGGCCTCCTGGAAGGCCGACCACTCGGCGGGGGTGATCTCCGGGCCGGGTTCGTTCAGCTGGGTCGTGTCGCCGGTGCCGGCGTCGACCACGGCTATCGTGCGGCGCGTCGATCCGGTCACCGGGACCAGCGCGTCCACCACGCCCGGTGTGTACGTGAGTTGGTCCTGCACCGCGCGGCCGGTCGCGCCGCCGGTGAAGCCCGTGACCGTCACCTCGTGGCCGAGGGCGGCGAGCACCCGGGCCACGTTCAGGCCCTTGCCGCCCGGGCGTTCGGTCACCTCGGTCACCCGGTGCGAGGTGTGCGGCCGCAGGGACCGTACGCGATAGGTGATGTCGAGAGCGGTGTTCAGTGTGACCGTGAGGATCACCTGGGCCGACCTCCCCCGAAGAGATTCATGAAGTAGACGCTGGGTATGCGCTTGCCGGTTGTTCCGGAGGCACGATCATGCCAAAGACAACGGCGGTCGGCCCAGTCCCCCGGGCCAACCGCCGTGCGGCAACAAAGGTGTGAATCACCCCAGTTGGGGATCGACCACCCACTCGCCCTTGCGCATCACGCCCTTGAGGGCGAAGTCCGCGTCGAGGACCACCAGATCCGCGTCCTTGCCCGGCTCCAGCGAGCCCACCTTGTCGTATACGCCGAGCAGGCGCGCCGGGTTGGCGGAGAGCGCCGCCACGACGTCCTCGACCGGCAGCCGGTCGATCGTCACCGCGCGCTGGAAGGCGCGGTCGAGTGTCAGCGTCGAGCCCGCGATCGAACCGCCCTCCACGAGGCGGGCGACGCCGTCCGCCACCTCGACCTCCAGCGGGCCGAGCATGTAGCGGCCGTCGCCGAAGCCCGCCGCGTCCATGGCGTCCGTGATGAACGCGACCCGGTCCGCCCCCGCGTGATGGAACGCCAGCTCCAGGGAGGCGGGGTGCAGATGCGTACCGTCGTTGATCAGCTCGACGGTGATCCGCTCGTCCTCGAGGAGGGCGGCGATGGGGCCCGGGTCGCGGTGGCCGAGCGCGGGCATGGCGTTGAACAGGTGCGTCGCCACGGTCGCACCCGCGTTGATGGCCTCCACCGTCTGCTCGTACGTCGCGTCCGTGTGCCCGATCGCCGCGATCACCCCGTGCTCGGCCAGCAGGCGTACGGAGTCGATGCCGCCCGGCAGTTCGGTGGCGAGCGTGACCATCTTGGCGCGGCCGCGCGCCGCGTCGATCAGCTTGCGGACCTCCGCCGGGTCCGGGTCGCGCAGCAGCTCCTCGGAGTGCGCGCCCTTGCGGCACGGCGAGATGAACGGGCCCTCGAAGTGGATGCCCGCGATGTCGCCCTGCTCGGCCAGCTCGGACAGCAGCCCCGCGCGCTGGGCCAGGCCGTGCATGTCGCCGGTGACGGTCGAGGCGACGACGGTCGTGGTGCCGTGCAGCCGGTGCGTGTGGACGCCCTTGAGGACCTCCTCGACGGTCCCGGAGGTGAAGGAGGCGCCTCCGCCGCCGTGGTTGTGCATGTCGACGAAGCCGGGGACCAGCCAGTGGCCCGACAGGTCGACGGTCTCCGTCTCGGCGGGAAGGCTTCCGACGATCCGCGCACCGTCCACGATCACGCGGCCGCCGTCCACGATCCCGGTGGGCAGGACCACCCGGGCGCCGGCGAGAACCTTGCTAAGGGCCATCAGGTGGTTACCTCCGAGCGGTCGGTGTGGTGGGGGCTGGGTTTGCTTGCCGGATTTATTTCGTTTACGTCGGTTTCGAGTAGATCCCAGGCCAGCAGGCCCGCGCCCAGGCAGCCGGCCGTGTCCCCCAGGGCCGCCGGAACGATGGACGGCAGCTTCTGGAAGGTGACGCGCCGCTCGACGGCGGCCCGCAGCGGTGTGAACAAGGTTTCCCCCGCCTCCGCCAGACCGCCACCGATGATCAGGGTGCGCGGGTCCAGCAGGGTGAGCGCGGTGACGAGACCGTCGGCGAGCGCGTCGACGGCCTCCTGCCAGACGGCGATCGCCCGGGGTTCCCCCGACTCCACGGCCTTCGCGCAGTCCGCCGCGTCCGCCGCCGGATCGCCGGACGCCTCGGCCCAGGCCTGGCTGACGGCCGCCGCGGAGGCGAACCGCTCCAGACAGCCGCGCTGCCCGCACGGACACGGGGTCCCTCCGGGGCGTACGACGATGTGGCCGATCTCGCCCGCGAAACCGTGCGCGCCCTCCTCGACGCTGCCGTCGATGCCGATGGCGCCCGCGATACCGGTACCGAGGGGCACGAACAGGAAACGGTCCGCTCCCTGCCCCGCGCCGATGCGGCCCTCGGCGAGCCCGCCGGTGCGCACGTCGTGCCCGAGCGCCACGGGTACGCCGCCCAGCCGGTCGCCGAGCAGCCGGCGCAGCGGGACGTCACGCCAGCCGAGGTTGGCCGAGTACACCGCGATGCCGTGCGCGGCGTCGACGATGCCGGGGACGGCGACTCCGGCGGCGGACGCGGGCTCGCCGAAGCGCTGCTCGCCGTAGGCGCGCAGTTCGGCGGCGAAGCCGAGGATCGTCTCGACGACGGCGTCCGGACCGCGCTCCCGGCCGGTCGCCCGGCGGGCCTGGTGCAGCAGCTCGCCATTGGCCCCCACGAGGGCGGCCTTCATCCCGGTGCCGCCCACATCGAGGGCGATGACATGTCTCACGGGGGACAGTGTCGCCCCTTACCCCAGGAGAGGTCTAGTCCACTCACGTGGTGTAGACCTTGTATCCGCATTCCGAGACAGATGCAACGGACGCAGAAGCAAATCGGGCTAGCGGCCGGCCAGGGGTTGGCCGGGGGTTGGGAGAAACAGCTGTGCAGCGGCGTAGGACAGGACTGATCGCGGTGGTCTCCGCCCTGGGCATGACGGCGACCCTCGCGGGCTGCGGCGGCTCGGGCGGTTCCTCGGATGTGACCCTCAAGCTGGTGGCCGCCGACTACGGCGACTCCAAGGCCAACAGCTCCCAGAAGTACTGGGACAGGCTGGCCAAGGAGTACGAGGCCGACCACCCGGGGGTCAAGGTCGACGTCAGCGTCTACTCCTGGACCGATGTCGACCGCAAGGTCAAGGAGATGGTCGCGGCGGGCAACGCGCCCGACATGGCGCAGATCGGCGCGTACGCCGACTACGCCGCGAAGGGCGAGCTGTACAAGGTCGACGACCTGCTCTCCATACCCGTTCAGGCCAACTTCGTCCCGCAGCTCACGGACGCCGGGCAGATGGACAAGACGCAGTACGGCATGCCGTTCGCGTCCTCCACGCGGCTGCTCTTCTACAACAAGACGCTGTTCTCCGAGGCCGGCCTGACCCCGCCGGAGAGCTGGAGCGAGCTCGCGGCCGACGCCAAGGCGCTCAAGTCCAAGGGCGTCAAGTTCCCCTACGCCCTGCCGCTCGGGCCGGAGGAGGCGCAGGCCGAGACGATGCAGTGGCTGCTGAGCGGTGGGGGCGGCTACACCGGCGACGTCGGCACGTACTCCATCGACTCGCCGCAGAACGTCAAGACGTTCACCTGGCTCAAGGACGAGCTGGTCGGCAAGGGGCTGACCGGGCCGGTCGCGCCCGCGAAGCTGAACCGGGCCGACGCGTTCTCCGCGTTCGCGCGCGGCGAGGTCGGGATGCTCGTCGGGCACCCCACGCTGATGCAGATCGCCGCCAAGAAGGGCGTGAAGTTCGGCATGGTGCCGATGCCCGGTGTCGATGGCAGGACCAAGGCCACGATGGGTGTCGCCGACTGGATGATGGCCTTCAAGAAGAACCGCCACGGCAAACAGATCGGCGACTTCCTCAACTTCGTCTACGAGGACAAGAACGTGCTCGCCTTCTCCCACGAGTACAACCTGCTGCCGGTCACCGCGTCCGCGTCCGAGGCGATGGCCGGTGACAAGGACGACCAGGACCTCGCCCCGTTCCTGGACGAGCTCCCCGCCTCCGTGCTCTACCCCGTCGGCAGGACCTCCTGGGCCGGGATCAGTGCCGACATCAAGAAGCAGATCGGCAAGGCGGTGAGCCCGAGCGGTAGCCCGGCCGGGATCCTGGGGTCGCTTCAGATCACGGCGACCACGGAGGACAGCGCGGCGTAGCACTGTCGGTGCCGGGGGATACGGTGCTGTCCATGGAGGACCTCACCCCGCGGGAACAGGCCATCCTCGCCCTGGAGCGTCGCGGCTTCCCCGGCCCCGGGGCCAAGGAGCGCGCCGTCCGCGAACAACTGGGCCTGGCGCCGGTGCGCTACTACCAGCTGCTCAACGCTCTCCTCGACGACCCGCGCGCCCTCGCCCACGACCCGGTCACGGTGAACCGCCTCCGACGGGTGAGGGAGGCGCGGAGGGGGGAGCGGTGACGCGGGGGTGGGGGGTGGGTTTTTTCGCCCCCTCCGCCCCTACCCGTCCCGTACCAGCCTTTCGGCTGCGGGTGGGTGGGGGCTTGTCGCGGCGGTGCCCCCCCCCCCCCCGGGGGGGGGGGGCCGGGGG
>NZ_JBIAVS010000018.1:64189-211123 GCF_042894545.1 Streptomyces sp. NPDC001530 | reverse complement strand
CCGCGCAGTTCCCCGCGCCCCTGAAGGGGCGCGGGGAACTGCGCAATCTTTTAGGGGGGTCTGGGGGCGCAGCCCCCAGGGACGGGACGGGTAGGGGCGGAGGGGGCGAAAAAGCCACCCCACCCCCAGCCCCCCGGGCGGGAAAGCGGGTGTGACCCGATGAGACATGGGTGCGCCCGGCCTCGCGCGGATAGGGTCGGCGTATGGGCAGCCATCCGGAATCGCCGGAGTCCACGGACTCCTTGCCGACACCCGCGACCCCCGCCGGACGCGACGGCCTCGACGCCATCCGATCACGGCCCACCCGTGCCGTGATCGCGCTCGACTTCGACGGGACCCTCGCCCCGATCGTCCCCGACCCAGAACAGGCCCGCGCCCACCCCGACGCGGTCCCCGCCCTCGCGGCCCTCGCCCCGAAGGTCGCCTCCGTCGCCGTGGTCACCGGCCGCCCGGCCGGCGTCGCGGTCCGGCACGGCGGCTTCGCGGGCGTACCGGGCCTGGAGCACCTGGTCGTCCTCGGCCACTACGGCGCCGAACGCTGGGACGCGGTGAGCGGCACGGTCAGCGCCCCCGCCCCGCACCCCGGCGTCGCCGCCGTCCGCGCCGAGCTGCCCGGGTTCCTCGACAAGATCGGCGCCTGGCAGGGCACGTGGATCGAGGAGAAGGGCCGCGCCGTCGCCGTGCACACTCGCCGCGCGAGCGACCCGCAGGCCGCGTTCGAGGCCCTGCGCGAGCCCCTCTCCGACCTGGCCACCCGGCACGGCCTGATCGTCGAACCGGGCCGCATGGTTCTGGAGCTCCGTCCCCCCGGCATGGACAAGGGCGTCGCCCTCCTGGAGTACGTCCGCGAGATCGGCGCCGAATCCGTCCTCTACGCCGGCGACGACCTGGGCGACCTGCCCGCCTTCGCCGCCGTCGACAAGCTTCGCTCGGACGGCATCCCCGGGCTCCTGGTCTGCAGCGGCAGCTCCGAGGTCGCCGAACTCGCCGACCGGGCCGACCTGGTGGTGGACGGCCCGCCCGGCGTCGTACGACTGCTGTCCGCGCTCGCGACTCAGCTGACGTAATCGAGCTTGGGGGAGGGTGGGCACAGACGAGAGCGCCGGGTGCCGTGCCGTCAGACTTCCAGCTCGCGCAACTGCTCCAGGAACCACTGCGCCGGAGGCAGCGCGGTCGCCGCGGCGGCGAGCCGTTTCGTACGCTCGGCCCGCTCCCCGAGCGGCATGCTCAGCGCCTCGTGCAGCGCGCGGGCGGTGCCGATCACGTCGTACGGATTCACCACCACCGCGTCCTCGCCCAGCTCCTCATACGCCCCCGCCTCCCGCGAGAGCACCAGTGCACACCCCTCGTCGGAGACGACCGGCACCTCCTTGGCGACGAGGTTCATGCCGTCCCGGATCGGGTTGACGAGGGCCACGTCGGCGAGCCGGTACGCGGCCAGGGAGCGGGCGAAGTCGTCCTTGACGTGCAGGATGACCGGGGTCCAACCCGGCGTCCCGTACTGGGAGTTGATGTCGTCCGCGGCCCGCTGCACCTCGGCCGTGTAGTCGCGGTAGACGGCGAGGTCCTGCCGGGACGGGTAGGCGAAGGCGACGTGTACGACCCGCTCGCGCCACTCGGGGTGGTCCTCCAGGAGCTGCCGATAGGCCAGCAGCCCGCGCACGATGTTCTTCGACAGCTCGGTCCGGTCGACGCGCACGATCGCCTTCCGGCCCTCGCCGATCTCCGCCCGCAGCACCGCCATGCGCTGGTCGACGTCCGATTCGTGGGAGCGCGCTCGCAGGAACTCGGCGTCCGCGCCGAGCCCGTGCACGCCGATCTGCGTGGTCCGCAGCGGCGGGCGCCCGGTCGGCGAGTGCTCGACGGACCGGCGCGGGTCACCGCTCGGCGAGGTCGGGAAGATCCGCTCGCGGTCCACCTCCCCGGCGCACCGCATGAAGGCCGACGCCCAGCGCCAGGTCAGGAACCCCAGCCGGTCGGCGCCCAGCATGCCCCACACCAGCTGCGCCCGGATGTCGTCCGGCAGCATCCGGAAGTACTCCTCCGGTGCCCACGGCGTGTGCGAGAAGTGCCCGATTCTCAGGTCGGGGCGCAGCTCGCGGAGCATCCCCGGCACCAGGCACAGGTGGTAGTCCTGGACGATCACCACCGCACGCTGGGCCGCCTCGTCGGCCAGCGCCTCGGCGAACGCGCGGTTGTACGCCTCGTACGAAGCCCACTGGCGGCGGAATTCGACGCCGAAGACCGGCTCCAGCGGTGTCTGGTACAGCATGTGGTGGACGAACCACAGCACGGAGTTCGCGATGCCGTTGTACGCGTCGGCGTGCACCTCGGCGTCGATGTCCAGCATCCGTACGCCGGTCTCGCCGACCCCGCGCCGCACCGCCTCGCGGTCCCCGGCGCCGAGCGCCGAGCACACCCACAGGGCGTCCGCGTCCGGCCCGATCGCCGACAGGCCCGAGACCAGCCCGCCGCCGCCGCGCCTGGCGTGCAGCGAGCCGTCCTCGTGTACCTCGTAGGTGATCGGGCCGCGGTTCGACGCGACCAGAATCCGATGGGCACCATGCGTGGAAGCCATACGCCTCAACCTAGCCCGGCCCGGAAACGCTCAAACGTACGGCCGAGGTCCGAACAGGCCGTATACGACCGCCCGGAGTCGGTCACTCCTTGTCGACGGCTATGCCACTCTGCGTGACTGATATTCGGCGATGTCCGCCATCGGAGGGCGTTCCTCCGTGTCGACGGAGTGCGTGCGCGGCTCGAAACCGTCCTCGCCCCGTTCGAACTGTGTGAGCGCGGGACGGATCATGTGGCCGCGCGCCAGCCGCAGCTGGGCCGTGCGATAGATCGCCGCGGCCATCCGGCCCAGCGCCTGCCCGTCCTGGTGGCGGTGCCTGCGGACGCCCACGTCGACCTGGGCCAGGGCGTCCAGGCCCACCAGGTGCAGGGCGTCGACGAGCATGCCCAGCTCGACGCCGTACCCGACGGGGAACGGGAGCTGCTCCAGCAGCGACCGCCGGGCCGCGTACTCGCCGCCGAGCGGCTGGACGAAGCCCGCGAGCTGCGGCCAGTGCATGTTCAGCAGGGGGCGCGCCATGAGTTCGGTGACGCGGCCACCCTGACCGGCGGCGGAGCCGAGCGGCCTGTCGTACATGGCCTTGACGAGGTCCACGCCCGGGTCGGTGAGCAGCGGGCCCACGATCCCGGAGACGAAGTCGGACGAGAACTCCTTGAGGTCCGCGTCGATGAAGCAGACGATGTCCCCGCTCGTCACGAGCAGTGACCGCCACAGGACCTCGCCCTTGCCGGGCACGGTCGGTATCCGCGGCAGGATCTCGTCCCGGTGCACGACGCGCGCGCCCGCGGCGGCGGCCACCTCGGAGGTGCGGTCCGTCGAGCCCGAGTCGACCACGACGATCTCGTCAACGAGGGGGACCTGTTGCATCAGATCGTGGCGGATGATCGCGACGATCTCGCCGACGGTCTCCTCCTCGTTGAGCGCGGGCAGCACGACACTGACCGTCGACCCTGTGGTGCGTTTGGCGGCCATGAGCTTGTGGAGCGGGCGATCGGTCACGGACCACGAGCGGGTGCTCAGCCAGCGCTCAACTTCTTCCAGCACAGTCTGCGGCTCCTTACTGTCTGATCACACACTCTCATCGGCGTGCCCGCCGCGGCAGCGGCAGATCGGATAGGGCCGTCTCGCGGTTCGGACGACTATCTCAACTGTCCTGGCCTTCGGTTACAGTCTTGAACAACGCGGATGACCATCGCATTGCGTAGATCATCCGCGTACAACCGAATACCGCTCATCCAGAGGGGCAGAGGGATACGGCCCGATGAAGCCCCGGCAACCCTCCAGCTGGTTCCTGTCACGCGGACGTGGCGAGGCTCCCGGCTAGGGAAGGTGCCAAATCCGTCTCACGGCGAAGTGCGTCGTGAGGAAGATGAGGAGAAAGGGCCTCGCCTCCATGGCTGCGCAGACAGTTGCCACCACCACGAACTCTGTCGATCTGGGTCCCGCCGCGGCGCTCTCATGCCGCGAATGCGGTCACCGCGTGCCCCTCGGCCCGGTCTTCGCCTGCGAGGAGTGTTTCGGCCCGCTGGAGATCGCGTACGACTTCTCGGCCTACGAAACCGAGGAACTCCGCAAGCGCATCGAAGCGGGCCCCGCGAACATCTGGCGTTACGCGCCGCTGCTCCCCGTCCCGGCGGACGTCGCCGAGAAGCCGAACATCAACCCCGGCTGGACCAAGCTCGTCAAGGCCGACAACCTGGCGCGCGAGCTGGGCGTCGACGCCGGCAAGCTCTTCGTCAAGGACGACTCCGGCAACCCGACGCACTCCTTCAAGGACCGCGTCGTCGCGCAGGCCATCGAGGCCGCCCGCGCCTTCGACTTCACCACTCTCTCCTGCTCCTCGACCGGCAACCTCGCCGGTGCCGTGGGTGCCGCCGCCGCCCGCGCCGGCTTCCGCTCCTGCGTGTTCATCCCGCACGACCTGGAGCAGGGCAAGGTCGTCATGGCCGCGATCTACGGCGGCGAGCTCGTCGGCATCGAGGGCAACTACGACGACGTGAACCGCTTCTGCTCCGAGCTGATCGGCGACCCGGCCGGCGAGGGCTGGGGCTTCGTCAACGTCAACCTGCGGCCGTACTACGCGGAGGGCTCCAAGACCCTCGCGTACGAGATCTGCGAGCAGCTCGGCTGGCAGCTCCCGGACCAGCTGGTCGTGCCGATCGCCTCCGGCTCCCAGCTCACCAAGGTCGACAAGGGTCTGCAGGAGCTGATCAAGCTCGGCCTCGTCGAGGACAAGCCGTACAAGATCTTCGGTGCCCAGGCCGAGGGCTGCTCGCCGGTGTCCGTCGCCTACAAGGCCGGGCACGACGTCGTACGCCCCCAGAAGCCGAACACCATCGCCAAGTCGCTCGCCATCGGCAACCCGGCCGACGGGCCGTACGTGCTGGACATCGCGCGCCGTACGGGCGGTGCGGTGGAGGATGTGACCGACGAGCAGATCGTCGACGCCATCAAGCTCCTCGCGCGCACGGAGGGCATCTTCGCCGAAACCGCAGGTGGCGTGACCGTCGGCGTCACACGCAAGCTGATCGAGAACAGGCTGCTCGACCCGACGCTGACGACCGTCGTCCTCAACACCGGTGACGGTCTCAAGACGTTGGACGCGGTGGCCGGCACGGGGCTCACCGCGACGATCCGGCCCAACCTGGACTCTTTCCGGGAAGCCGGCCTCGCGTAAGGACCGTTCTCCATCTGCGGGCCGGTGGGGGCTGGTCGCGCCCGCGCGGCGGAGCCGCATATTCAGCAGAGCCCCGCGCCCCTTACGGGGCGCTGTACCTGACCGGAGGTCATCACCCATGAGCGTCAACGTCCGTATCCCCACCATCCTGCGCACCTACACCGGCGGTCAGGCCGAGGTGAGCGCCGAGGGTGCGACCCTCGCCGAGGTCATCGCCGATCTGGAGAAGAACCACACGGGTATCGCCGCGCGTGTCCTGGACGACCAGGGCAAGCTGCGCCGCTTCGTCAACGTGTACGTCAACGACGACGACGTCCGGTTCGAGCAGGGCCTGGAGACGGCGACGCCGGACGGTGCGGGCGTCTCGATCATCCCCGCCGTCGCCGGAGGCTGACCACCAGTCACAGTGCGGGCGGTTGCTGACCCGGCTTCCAGCACGAAGAGTTCACCGAATTGCCCCCTCCGTGAGAGAAACGGAGGGGGCAATTCTGCATGGTTGAGCGGGGTACAGTTGGGGAACCTGCTTCGCCTTTCATGCCGGGCGCATATGAGTACCTGCCGGGCGCCCGACTAGAAGCAGCCAAAGTGCCCCGCCTTTTTGAGCCGTTTATGGCATATACGGGGCCCGACTTGCCCTGAATCCTTGCGAATTCTCCGCATATTCCCGATCGGCTGTGCCCAGAATTCTCGTCCGATTGACCTGTTGCAGACGGCAGTTGGACAGATACATTCAGCCGCGGTCGACGCGTTCCGGCGCACACCCCCAACCGTTGGGGGGTGAGGTCTGACCCGGATCCGCGAAGTGTGGATCTGTGCAAGGGCCAGTAATAGGGGAGTTAGGCATGGCTCAGGGCACCGTCAAGTGGTTCAACGCGGAGAAGGGGTACGGCTTCATCGCGGTCGACGGTGGTGCGGACGTCTTCGTGCACTACAGCGCGATTCAGATGGACGGCTACCGCACCCTTGAAGAGGGTCAGCGAGTGGAGTTCGAGATCTCGCAGGGCCAGAAGGGTCCGCAGGCGGACATGGTCAAGCTCGCCGTCTGATCCCGGCGCGAACGGCCACCGACGCACTCACGCCGAGGGGCCCGCATCCCACCAGGGATGCGGGCCCCTCGTGCGTTCCCGGGCCGACCCCTCAACGAGCTCGCTGCGCGAGCGCACCTTGCGCCCACCCGTCGCCCGACCACCACCCCTCAACGAGCTCGCTGCGCGAGCGCACCTTGCACTCGACGGGGTCGAGTGCTAATCATTGGCGTTAGCACTCTCCGAGTGAGAGTGACAGAACTTGGATCGGGCCGGTGAGGTCCGCAGGCCGGTGGGGCAAGGAACCACAAGGCTTGCAGGCCGTCCGTCGCGGGCGCGGGCACGATCCGGAGCAATCCACCCCGTCCGGGAGGACCACTTCACATGGCCAAGATCATCGCGTTCGACGAGGAGGCGCGGCGAGGCCTCGAGCGCGGCATGAACCAGCTCGCGGACGCCGTCAAGGTGACCCTCGGCCCCAAGGGCCGCAACGTCGTCCTCGAGAAGAAGTGGGGCGCCCCCACGATCACCAACGACGGTGTCTCCATCGCCAAGGAGATCGAGCTCGAGGACCCGTACGAGAAGATCGGCGCCGAGCTGGTCAAGGAGGTCGCGAAGAAGACGGACGACGTCGCCGGTGACGGCACGACGACCGCGACCGTCCTGGCCCAGGCGCTGGTCCGCGAGGGCCTTCGCAACGTCGCCGCCGGTGCCAACCCGATGGCCCTCAAGCGCGGTATCGAGAAGGCCGTCGAGGCCGTCTCCGCCGCTCTGCTGGAGCAGGCGAAGGATGTCGAGACCAAGGAGCAGATCGCTTCCACGGCCTCCATCTCCGCCGCCGACACCCAGATCGGCGAGCTCATCGCCGAGGCCATGGACAAGGTCGGCAAGGAAGGCGTCATCACCGTCGAGGAGTCCCAGACCTTCGGTCTGGAGCTGGAGCTCACCGAGGGTATGCGCTTCGACAAGGGCTACATCTCGGCGTACTTCGCCACCGACATGGAGCGTATGGAGGCCGTCCTCGACGACCCGTACATCCTGATCGCCAACTCGAAGATCAGCAACGTCAAGGACCTGCTGCCGCTCCTCGAGAAGGTCATGCAGTCCGGCAAGCCGCTGCTGATCATCGCCGAGGACGTCGAGGGCGAGGCCCTGTCGACCCTGGTCGTCAACAAGATCCGTGGCACCTTCAAGTCTGTTGCCGTCAAGGCCCCGGGCTTCGGTGACCGCCGCAAGGCCATGCTCGGCGACATCGCCATCCTCACGGGCGGCGAGGTCATCTCCGAGGAGGTCGGCCTCAAGCTGGAGAACGCGGGTCTGGACCTGCTGGGCCGCGCCCGCAAGGTCGTCATCACCAAGGACGAGACCACGATCGTCGACGGCGCCGGCTCCGCCGACCAGGTCGCCGGCCGGGTCAACCAGATCCGCGCCGAGATCGAGAACTCGGACTCGGACTACGACCGCGAGAAGCTCCAGGAGCGCCTGGCGAAGCTGGCCGGCGGCGTGGCCGTCATCAAGGCCGGTGCCGCCACCGAGGTCGAGCTCAAGGAGCGCAAGCACCGCATCGAGGACGCCGTTCGCAACGCGAAGGCGGCCGTCGAGGAGGGCATCGTCGCCGGTGGTGGCGTCGCTCTCATCCAGGCTTCCGCCGTGTTCGAGAAGCTCGAGCTCGAAGGTGACGAGGCGACCGGCGCCAACGCCGTGAAGCTCGCCCTGGAGGCCCCGCTCAAGCAGATCGCCGTCAACGGTGGTCTCGAGGGTGGCGTCGTCGTCGAGAAGGTGCGCAACCTTCAGGTCGGCCACGGTCTGAACGCCGCGACCGGTGAGTACGTCGACATGATCGCCGAGGGCATCATCGACCCGGCGAAGGTGACCCGCTCTGCCCTGCAGAACGCCGCCTCCATCGCCGCGCTGTTCCTCACCACCGAGGCCGTCATCGCCGACAAGCCGGAGAAGGCCTCCGCGGCCGCTCCGGGCGGCATGCCGGGCGGTGACATGGACTTCTGATCGACCTCTGGTTGATCACTGTCCTTACGTTCCGAGGGCGGTACCCCCACTCCCAGGGGGTGCCGCCCTCGGGCGTGTTCGGGGTCAGGGGCGCAGCAGGGGCCATGGGCGGGCGTGGTCCGGATCACAGAAGGGGGCGTGGGGCGGCGGAATGCCCTGGCGGGCGGGGCGGTTGACGTTGACAGACGGTTTGATGCATGTGCACATACTGCACGGAATCCCCATGCGCCGTCTGCTCGATGTCTGACCGACCTCTCCGAGGAGCCCCCTTCGTGACTGCCACCGCCGCCTCGCGCGCAGCCGAGATCCTGTCCCGCCCCGTGACCCTGAACGGCCTGACCGTCCCCAACCGCATCGCGATGGCCCCGATGACCCGGATGTTCTCGCCGGGCGGCATACCGGGGGAGGACGTCGTCGGGTACTACGCCCGCCGCGCCGCCGCGGGCGTCGGTCTGATCGTCACCGAGGGCACGTACGTCGGCCACGACTCGGCAGGGCAGAGCGACCGCGTCCCGCGCTTCCACGGCGAGGAGCAGCTGGCGGGCTGGGCGAAGGTCGCCGACGCCGTGCACGCGGCGGGCGGCGCGATCGTGCCGCAGCTGTGGCACATCGGCATGGTGCGCAGCGCGGGCGAGCCGCCGTTCGCGGACGCCCCCGCGGTCGGCCCGTCGGGCCTGCGCATCAACGGCACCGCCGGTGAGGGCAAGGAGATGACCCAGGCCGACCTGGACGACGTCATCGCGGCGTTCGCCGAGGCCGCGGCCGCCGCCGAGCGCATCGGCTTCGACGGCGTCGAACTCCACGGCGCCCACGGCTACCTCATCGACCAGTTCCTGTGGGCGGGCACCAACCGTCGTACCGACGCGTACGGCGGCGACCCGGTGGCCCGTACGAAGTTCGCGGCGGAGATCGTCGCCGCCGTGCGCGCGGCGGTCTCCCCGGAGTTCCCCGTCCTCTTCCGCTACTCGCAGTGGAAGCAGGAGGCGTACGACGCCCGGCTCGCCGAGACGCCGGAGGAGCTGGAGTCCATCCTGACCCCGCTCGCCGCGGCCGGAGTGGACGCCTTCCACGCCTCCACCCGCCGCTACTGGCTCCCGGAGTTCGACGGCTCGGACCTGAACCTGGCCGGCTGGACGAAGAAGCTGACCGGCAAGCCCGCCATCACCGTCGGCTCGGTCGGCCTGGACGGCGACTTCATCAAGGCCTTCCAGGGCGAGGGCGCGCCGGTGGCCGGCCTCGACAACCTCCTCGACCGCCTGGAGAGCGACGAGTTCGACATGGTCGCGGTCGGGCGTGCGCTGCTGCAGGACCCGGAGTGGGCGGCGAAGGTTCTCGACGGACGGTTCGCGGACCTGGCGGCGTACGACCCGGCGGCGCTCCGCACCCTCAGCTGACCTCGGGGGTTTTCGCCCCCACCCATTCCCGTACCCCGGGGGCTGCGCCCGCCAGACCCCCCTGGGTTTGACTTTCGGGTGCGGACGGGTGGGGGCTCCCCCTGGATCGGCTAGAGGTTGCCCATTGGTTCGATGTCGATTCTTACCGGGGTGCCCCAGATGCGTAGGACCTCGTAGTCCGTGAATTCGTGGACCAAGCGGTAGGCCATTCCGGGGCGGGGGGTGCGGCGCTCGGCGGCGAGGTAGCGCTCGGCCTCGTGGCGGTCTCGGCGGGGGGTGCCGCAGAGCTGCCACGCCTGGCCGTTCCAGACCTCCGGGAGCCAGCGCTGCTGGGGCTGGGGGCGGTCGCCGCGCAGGCCGTAGCGGGACTTGGTGCGCTCGGGGGCTTCCTCGGGGCCGGTGGTGGTGCGGCCGTGCGCGTACGCGTCGTTGACCTCGGAGCGGCGGGCGGCGCGGCGGCGGGTCTCGCAGAGCAGGCAGAGGTCGGCGGCGCCCTCGTCGACGGGGCCGCCTGGATGCTCCGAGCAGCGGGTCGTGGGCGCGGCCGTCGTCACCGTCTCGTCGAGCAGGTCCAGGGCCCGCTTCAGGTCGGCCTTGACCTCGTGCAGCTTGGCGTCGGGGGTGTCGGCGTTCAGCGCGTCGCCGTGCTCCCCGAGCAGCCGCAGGGCGCGGCCGAGGGCGGTCAGCTGTGCGTGGTTCACGGTGGTGGGTTCCCTCCCCGGCCGAGCGGTTGTCGTTTCTACCTCGACCACCCTCGCACACGGCACTGACAACCCGGCCCGCACGTCAGCCTCGCGCTGGGCTGCCGCCGCCGGGCGCATCGGCGCGGGTCGTGAAGCCGAAGGCGTACGTGGCGAGGAAGCCGACCAGGTAGCCGGTCAGGAGGCCGCCCGCGTAGATGGTGGCCGTCAGGGCCAGGCCCCGGTTGCCGGAGAGGAGGGGGAACAGGGCCCAGCCGGACGGGCCGATGGCCGTCGAGCCGACCTTGTCGCCCAGCATCGAGAAGAGGCCGACGAAGGCGCCGCCGGCCGCGCCGCCCGCGCACGCCGTGATGAAGGGGCGGCCGAGGGGGAGCGAGACGCCGTAGATCAGGGGTTCTCCGACGCCGAGGAGGCCCGCGGGGAGCGCCGACTTGATCGTCGTACGGATGGACGTGTCGTGGCGGAGCCGGACGTACACCGCCGCGGCCGCGCCGACCTGGCCCGCGCCCGCCATCGCGAGGATGGGGAGGAGCACGGTGTAGCCCTGCTGCTCGATGAGGGTGGTGTGGATGGGGATCAGCGCCTGGTGCAGGCCCAGCATCACCAGCGGGAGGAACAGACCGCCCAGGATCAGGCCGGCGAAGGCGCCGGTGTTCTCCAGGAGCCAGTTCGCCGCCGTGCCGATGGCCATGGAGAGCTCGCCCGCCGCGTACATCAGGGCATAGAGCGTCACCAGGCCGGTGAGCAGCACCGTGAGGGTGGGGGTGACCAGGACGTCCAGGGTCTGCGGGACCCAGCTGCGGCACCACTTCTCGACGTACGTTCCGAGGGCCGCGGCCGCCAGTGCGCCCAGGACGCCGCCCTGGCCGGGAGCGAGCGTCATCCCGAACACGGTCACCTTCGCGACGCCCGCGTACACGATGACCGCCGCCACCGCGCCGCCCAGGATGGGCGTTCCGCCGAATTCCTTCGCCGTGTTGTACCCGACGAACACGGCGATCAGGGCCATGAAGCCGGAGGCGATGGCGGCGAGGGCGGGGGTGAGGGAGGGCAGCCAGTGGAGGTTGATCAGGAGGCCGTTGAGGCCTGCGATGACGCCGCAGCCGATCAGGGCGGGGATCAGGGGGACGAAGATGTTCGCGACGCGGCGGAGGAGGAGTTTGAGGGGGGTGGAGTTGCGGTGCCGCTGGGCCGCTTTCAGCTCGGCGCCTTTGGCCGCCAGGTGATCGGCGGTCGTGCCCGCGGCCAGCAGGGCTTCGAACTCGGGGGTTACGCGGCCGACCGTGCCCGGGCCCAGGACGATCTGGTACGTGTCGTTGTCCGCGACTACGCCGAGTACGGCGGGGAGGGCCTTGAGGGCGTCCTCCTGGACCAGGGTCCGGTCCCGGAGGCCCAGGCGGAGGCGGGTCATGCAGTGGGCGACCGAGGTGACGTTGGCGGGGCCGCCGACCAGGGGGAGGATCGCGGTGGCGGTGGTGTGGGGGGAGGTGTTCTTCACTGGGCGTTGGTCCTGGTTGCTCGGGGGTGGGGTGCGCTGCTCGGCGCTGACGAGGTGCCGCTGTGCCCACCCGTGCCGCGCCTGGCGGCACGCATGCCCACAGCTACGACGGCTTTTTTGGGGGGCCGCTCCCCTTTGGGGCGGGCGCCGCCCCAGCGGCGATTGCCCACGGCCATGACGGTTTCAGCGCGGCGCTGCCGCCAGTGCCGCGCGCAAGTGGCCCTTGCTCTCCTCCAAGAGGTGGGCCGCCGTCGGGCCGTCCACGCCGCCGAGGATGGTCAGGATCGCGTTCTTCACCTCGCCGTCCGTGGCGGCGAGGGCCTGCTCGATCTCCTCGTCCGACGCGCCGGTCGCGAGGGAGACGATGCGGCGGGAGCGGGCCCGCAGCTTCTCGTTCGAGGCGCGGACGTCGACCATCAGGTTCCCGTACGTCTTGCCGAGGCGGATCATCGTGATCGTCGAGAGCATGTTGAGGACGAGTTTCTGGGCCGTGCCCGCCTTCAGGCGCGTCGAACCGGTCAGCAGCTCGGGGCCCACCACGACCTCGATGCCGTGGTCCGCGGCGGCGGCGAGCGCGCTGTCCGCGTTGCAGGACAGGCCGATCGTCAACGCGCCGCGCGCGCGGGCGTGTTCGACGGCACCGACGGCGTACGGGGTGCGGCCGGAGGCGGAGACCCCGACCACGGTGTCGTCGGGGGTCAGCCCGAGTCCGGAAAGGTCCTGCGCCGCCAGCTCCTTGGAGTCCTCCGCGCCCTCGATCGAGGTGATCATCGCGGTCGGTCCGCCCGCGATCAGACCCACGACCTCGGACGGGTCGGTGTTGAAGGTGGGCGGGCACTCGGAGGCGTCCAGGACGCCGAGGCGGCCCGCGGTGCCCGCGCCCGCGTAGATCAGGCGGCCGCCGCGGGACATCCGGTCCGCGATGTCGTCGATCGCGGCGGCGATGAGCGGGAGCTGCGCCGCGACGGCCGGTGGCACGGTCGCGTCCTCGCCGTTCATGATCTTCGCGATCTCCAGTGTGGCCAGCTGGTCGATCTCGGCGAGTTCGGGGCGGAACGCCTCGGTGGTCAGCGTCTCCAACTCGGCCCTCAGGCCGCGGTAGTGGGAGGAGGCGTCGGCGGTGGAGGTCATGGAGGACGGCTCTTTTCCGTGCGGTACGACGACTTTCCGGTGCTGCGAGAAGAAGGGCCCCGTTGCTGAAGAGAGAAGAGGGAAGAAGAGCAGAGATGGTTCGGACTGACAAGAAGGGGACGGGAAGAGGACGAGAAGAGGTGGTCCGGGCGGGCGCCTCGTTCTAGCGGTGTCCGCCGCGCGGGGTGTGGCGGTGTGCCAGCGCCTCGTACGAGGCGGACAGTGCCGGTGCCGCGGTCTCGTACGTCCGTTGGGCCACCCCCACGAACAGACAGTCCACCACCAGCAGCTGGCTGGTGCGCGACGACATCGCCGCCGGGCGCAGCTCGCTCTCGCGGGCCGTCGAGGTGGTGAGGATGTGGTCCGCGTACTGCGTGACGGGTCCGCCCGGGCGGCCGGTGATCGCGACCGTCGTGGCCCCGTGCTCGAAGGCGACCCGGAGCGGTTCGATGACGTCGCCGGTCGAGCCGGAGTGCGTGATGGCTATCGCCACGTCTTTGGCGCGCAGCTGCACCGCGTTGGTGACGGCGAGGTGCGGGTCGCTGTGCGAGTGGGCTATGAGCCCGATGCGCAGGAGTTTCTGGGCGAGGTCCTGGGCGACCAGGCCCGAGGCGCCGACGCCGTAGATGTCGATACGGCGGGCCGCGGCGAGCGCGGCGACCGCCGCGCCGAGCTGGACGGTGTCGAGCCCGGCGGCGGTGTCGGCGAGGGTCTGCTGCTCGTCGTAGGCGAGCTTCGCGACGACGTCGGCGATCGGATCGTCGACCGCGATGTCGGCCGTCACGGCGGGGGCGCGGCCCGACTGCTGCTGGGCGGCCAGGCCCGCGAGGGCGAGGCGCAGATCCCGATAGCCGGGGTAGCCGAGGAGGCGGGCGGTACGGACGACCGTCGCCTCACTGGTGCCGGTGAGCTCGGCGAGGCCGGTGACCGTGAGGGCCGCGCAGCCGGCCGGATCGCCGGCGACCGCCTCGGCGACCCGCTGCATGGAGCGGGTCATCGACGGGGCGAGCGTCCGCACCTTGGCCGCGAGGGCGGCGGGGGCGGGCGGCGCTTCTCCCGCGAAAATTTCCTTCACGTTATGGGTCACCTCTGAAAGATATTTTCCACTGGGGCATACGGTCAAGGGTGCGCACAATAGGTGCATGGACCCCATCAGCCCCCTGGAACAGGTGTTGCACGCGGCGCGTGCCCTTGTGCTCGCCGACCTGATCGCGGGCGAGGTCGCCGAGGCGGACGTCGTCTCTCTCGTCGAGGAATCGGTGCTGCAGCGCCGCTGGTGGGTCGAGCAGTGGCCGGAGGGCGCGGACTACGTCGCCGGGCTCGTCGCCCAGGACGTACAGGACGCCCTGCTGGAGCGCCATGGACGGTGGCCGCTGTGTCCCGTCTGCGGCTCCGGTGATCCGCACGCCCTCGACGTCGAGCCCGAGTTGGGGCCCGACCCGCACTGGGTGTGCCACAAGGCGGGTGTGAAGGTCGCCTCGGTGGGCTCTCTGGGCTCGGCGACCGGCGGGACCCCGTCCTCGTGACCGTCTACATCGACCCGCCCACCTGGCCGGGGCACGGCCGCATGTGGTCCCACCTGATCAGCGATGTCTCGTACGACGAACTGCACGCGTTCGCCGCGGAGTTGGGCGCCCCGAGGCGCGCCTTCGAGCGGGACCACTACGACATCCCCGCGCACCGGTACGAGGACGCCGTGCGCGCCGGTGCGGTGCAGGTCAGCAGCCGTGAGGTGGTGCGGCTGCTGTACGCGGCGGGGCTGCGCCGCCGGAAGCGTTCGGGTGTCCGTCGGTGACGACACGAAGATGACGTACCGGGTTTTTCGCCCCCTCCGCCCCTACCCTCCCCCAAGCTCTCGGCTTCGCTCGAGCAGGGGGGACCCCCATCGTCCCTGGGGCTCCGCCCCAGACCCTGGTCGTTCTCCTGCTGCGAGTGGGTGGGGGCTTGTCGCGCAGTTCCCCGCGCCCCTGGCGGGGCGCAGCCCGCGTCGTCAGCTCTCTCTGGCGTACAGCTGCAGGGAGCGGTCCATGCCGTGGACGTCGTATGCGTGCTGCTCGACGTCCTCGGTCACGCGGGTGAAGCCGGCGCGGGAGATGACGCCCTGGGAAGGGGTGTTGTCGCGGTCGATGGCGGCGAAGAGGAGACGGACGTCGTCGCGGGCGAGGGCCCAGGCGGAGAGGGCGCGCAGGGCCTCGGTCGCGTAGCCCTGGCCGCGGGCGTTCTCCGCGAGGTCGTAGCCGACCTCGGCGCGTCCCTCCTCGTCGGGCACGCCGTGGAAGCCCATCCCGCCCACCGCACGCCCGTCCTCCCGCCGTACGAGCACGAACATGCCCCACTCCGGCCGGTGCGCCCCGCCCTCGTACGCCTTCACGACCATCCCGGCAGCGTCCCGCGTGCCCTCGAACGGACCGCCCTCGATCCACTCGAAGCCACCCGTGCCGCCCGCGCGCAGCTCGGCGGCGGCCGCCGGGGTGACCCCCTGGAGCGTGAGCCGCTCGGACTCGATCACCAGGTTGTTGTTCCAGCGCCACTCGGTGACCGGGGCGCGGCCCGGCAGCTCGCCGCGCCCGGTCGCCCACAGCAGGGTGCGCCAGTGGTCCGGCCCGGGCCGGACGTGCGGGAAGATGCGGGTGAGGACCCACTCGCAGAGCGCGGCCGGGGGTTCGTACGCAAGCCCCAGCCCCTCGGCGATGTCATGCGTGTGCAGCAGGACTTCGGCAATGCCCATCGCGGCGAAGCCCTCGCGATTCGCGCTGCGGAAGGGGTACGGGTGGAAGGCGCGCACCTCGCGCGGCGTCGTACGGACGGCGGCGGCGAGCAGTGCGCCGGTCGTCTCGATCACGTCGACGACGCCCGCGTTGTCGGTGCCGCCCTCCATCACGATCTCGAAGGGCACGTACGCCTCGGTGGCCCGCCCGGCCAACTGCCCCGCGTACGCGATGAGATCACTCGAGATGTGCTCGGCGGTCCGCCGGCAACTCCACTCCAGGCGCCCCGCCTTGACCCCGTCCCAGTCCCGCCCGTCGGCCGCGGTGCGCAGCAACGCCACGCATCCCGCGACGGCTTCCGCCACCTGGTCCGCGCCCATGCTCCCGCCTACGGTCCCCAAGTCCTCGCCCACGTCCCCGCCCATGTCCCCGCTCACGTCTGCGCCCCTGTCTCCCATGCGGGCGAGGATAGGTCGGATCATCCCTCCGTACGTACTGGATTGTTCGCGGTGTCCGTGACCTTGTCCCTGCCCGCTTCCGTGCCCGTATCCGTGTCCGCTTCGTTGTCCGTATCCCTGTCCGCGGAGCCCGTCTTGGCCACGATGCGCGAGGCCCCCGTACGGCGATGCAGCCGCAGCGAGACCGTGATCACGCCGATGGCGGTTGCCGTCAGGGCGGCGCCCGCCCACGCGGTGGCGGGGTAGCCGAGGCCCGCGTCGATGACCGTGCCGCCGAGCCAGGGCCCGCCGCTGTTGCCCAGGTT
Organism: Streptomyces sp. NPDC001530; assembly: GCF_042894545.1. Classification (NCBI taxonomy): domain Bacteria; kingdom Bacillati; phylum Actinomycetota; class Actinomycetes; order Kitasatosporales; family Streptomycetaceae; genus Streptomyces; species Streptomyces sp. NPDC001530. Next base: position 194,641 of record NZ_JBIAVS010000018.1, on the reverse strand, counting down.
GAAGGCGGCCGTGGTGGTGGCGCCCGCCAGCGTGGGGGCGGCTCCCGCGAGGTTGAACATGCGGGCGTTGAGCGCGGGGGCGGTGTAGAAGCAGGCGATCCCGAGGAGGAAGGAGAGGACGACGGCGGCGATGGCGTACTGCCCGAGGAGGGCGAGCGCGGCCAGGATGACGGTGTCGGCCGCGATGCCGCTGATCAGTACTCCGAAGAGGTGCGCGTCGGCGATCCGCCCGCCGATCGTCGTACCGATGAGCGCGCCGACCCCGAAGAGGGCCAGCACGGTCGGCACCCAGCCGTCGTCGAGCCCCGCGACGTCCGTGAGCAGCGGCGCGAGATAACTGAACGCGCAGATGACGCCGCCCCCGGCGAGCGCGATGACGCCGATGGACAGCCAGACCTGATGGTCGCGGAAGATGCGCAGTTCGCGCTTCAGCCGCGGTTTCTCGGCGGGATGGGGGTCCCCCCGCTCGAGCGAAGCCGAGAGTGGGGGAGGGATGCGCGGGACGAGCGTGACGATCCCGACGAGCGCGATCGCGGACGCCGCGCCGACGGCCCAGAACGCCGACCGCCAGCCGAGGTCCTCGCCGAGGAAGGCACCGGCCGGTACCCCCAGCACGTTCGCGATCGACAGCCCGCCGATCATCACGGCCAGCGCACGGGCCCGGGCGTTCTCCGGCACCATCGCGATCGCCACCGCCGCGCCGACCGCCCAGAAGCCCGCGCACGCGAGCGCGCTGACGATACGGGAGGCGAAGAGCACGGCGTACGTCGGCGCGAGGGCACCGGCTATCTGCCCCAGGCCGAACACCGCGATGAGCGTGACGAGGGTCGTACGGCGGGGCAGCCGCAGCGTCGCCACCGCGAGGAGGGGCGCCCCCACGACCATGCCGATCGCGAACGCCGAGATCAACAGGCCCGCCTGCGGGATCGTGACGTCCATGTCGTCCGCGATGGGCGGCAGCAGCCCGGAGAGCATGAACTCGCTGGTGCCGAGGGCGAAGACGGAGAGGCCGAGGATGTAGACGGCGAGGGGCATGCGGGGGTGGTGAGCGACGGGGGTGGGTGCGCAAGCGGGCGCGGGTACGGGCGCGGGCGTGTCCGGGATCAATGGTCCGGAGGCCAATGATCCCGAGGACGACGGTTCGGAGGGCGACGGTTCGGAGGGCAACGGTCCAGGGCTTGGGGGCATCCTTCCTTCGTACGTGGTTCAGGGCCGGTCGTCGAACCGGTTTTCGGCGCGGATGCTTCAGCCGCTCAGCCGCTCACCCGTTCCATCGTTCAGCCGGTGAGCAGATCCAGCTCGGCGCCGATGTTGTACCGCGCCGTCGCCTCCCACTCCGTCGCCCCGTGCGGTGTGTGGAACAGGCGGGGCAGGGCGAGGAGTTGGCGCAGGATCGCGGCGCGGCCCTCGCGGAAGGCGTCGTTAGGGACGAAGGCGTACTCCTGGCGGACGGCGGCGGTGTAGGCGGCGTACGCGCTCGGGGAAGCGGCCAGGATCGCCAGGTCGGCGTCGCACAGGACCTGGCCGTTGCGGTCGTCGTCGGCCGGGTCGTGGGTGACGGTGAGGCGGACCAGCCGGGCGACCTCCTCGGTCTTCGCCTCGGACACCCTGGCCTCGGGGAGCGCGCGTTCGGCGAGGTGGGCCGAGCGCTCCTCGTTCTCGGAACGGTCGGGGAGGTACACGGCGTCGTGGAACCAGGCGGCCAGGCGGACGACGTCCGGGTCGTCCGCGTACTTCTCCAGTACGTCGATGTGGTCGAGGACCGCCGTGAGGTGCGCGACGGTGTGGTAGTGGCGCTGGGGCTCCTGCCAGCGGTTGAGCAGGTTGTCGGCGTACGGGACCGGGTCCGGGCCGCCGCCGGGCGCCCGGGCTCCTTCCAGGGCACGGGTCCAGCGGGTACGCAGCGCGTCGAGATCGGCCATGCGCTCATTCTCCCGCCATCGGCCCGGTGGCCCCTAGCGTGGAACCCATGACTACTGCTGACGTGCACGACGTACGGGACCCCGAGCTGCCCGGACGGCTCCTGACCATCGAGCGCGACGCGTTGGTACCGCTGCTGCGCGCCCGGCCGGACGAGGACTTCGCGCTGGCGACGGCGGCGTGTCCGGGGTGGACCGTGCGGGATGTGCTCGCGCACTGTTCGGCCGTGTTGATCCGGGTGGTGGAGAGCCGCTTCGAGAAGGGGGTCTTCTCGCCCGAGTCGAACGACCGGGACATCGCCGAGCGCGCCGACTGGCCGAACGCACGGGTCGTCGACGAGCTGGAGCGCGGGATGACCGAGGCCGGGCCGGTGATCGCCAAGGCGGGCGGTGTGCTCGACCCGATCGCGCTGGGCGAGTGGGTGCACGCCGGTGACGTGCGCGAGGTCTTCGGGGAGCCGGGGGCGTACGCGGGCGACGGGCTGCCCTACGCGCTCACGCTCCTCGCCCGGATCACCCGCGAGAAGGGGCACCTGCCGCTGCACGCCGACCTCGACGACGTGGACGAGCCGGTGCGGCTGGGCGGTGTGCCGGGGGATCGGCCGCCGGCCCGGTACCTGGGGGATGCCGCGACGCTTGTACGGCTGTACGCCGGGCGGCCGGTGCGGGGTGCGGGGTACGAGCTGGCGGGCGCGAGCGCGGAGGAGCTGAACATCTTCGGGTGACGGGTGGGTGAGGGGCTCCGCCCCGTCAGGGGCGCGAGGAACTGCGCGACCAGCCCCCACCCACCCGCAGCAGAAGAGCCACCCCGGGGTCTGGGGGGGCGGAGCCCCAGGTAGGGACGGGTAGGGGCGGAGGGGGCGAAAAACACCCCACCCCCACCCCGACTCGGCGTGATCTTCTCGCGGCGGCAGCCCCACCCGCGTACCCTGGGATTGGACTAGACCTGTAGCCGCCCAAGGGAAGAGGTCCTATGAGCATGCGCGCAGTCCTGGAGGTCATCGCCCTCGGCGTAGAGGACGCGGTCGCCGCCCAGGCCGGAGGTGCGGACCGGCTGGAGCTGGTCACCGACATCGCCGCCGACGGACTCACCCCGCCGGTGGAGACCTTCGCCGGGATCCGCGCCGCCGTCGACATCTCGCTGCGTGTGATGCTCCGTCTGGCGGACGGCTTCGCGGCGGGGGACGTCGACGCCCTCGTACGCGTCGCCGGCGAGATGCGCACCGCCGGAGCGGACGAGTTCGTGCTCGGGTTCCTCGACGAGCACGGCGGCCCCGACCTGGCCGCCGTGGAGCGGATCGTCGCCGAACTGGACGGCTGCCGCTGGACCTTCCACCGCGCGATCGACCGCGCCGCCGACCGCGACGCCCTGCGCAAGCAGCTCGCGGACCTGCCGGGCCTCGACGCCTACCTCACCGCCGGGTCCCCCGCGGGCGTGGACGACGGCCTCCCCACGCTCCTCGCCGAGGCCGCGCGCCACGGCGAACCGGGCTATGAGCCGCGGATCATGGTCGGCGGCGGGCTCCGCCTCGACCACGTGCCGCGCCTGCGTGCCGCGGGCCTCGACGCCTTCCACATCGGCGGCGCCGCCCGCCCGGGCGGATGGACCGGCCCGGTCTCGGTGGAGACGGTACGCGAGTGGCGGGCCGCCTTGGACGCGTAGGAAGCGGACGGGCGAGGGGCGGGCGAGGGGTGCGCCCGGTCCGTCGCCCGAGGTCACAGATCCATATCCGCCCGGTAGTTGTTGTGTGTGGAGAGTCTCCCCGCGATCACGGCCCGGTCGCGTGCGTGCATATTAGGGATGCCCCGGTGAGCCGGGGCATGACAAGTACGACGCACGCGCGAAGCACCACGCACCAACAGGGGGACAAGGCTCCATGCCATCCATACGCAGCCGCTCACTCGCGGCCGCCGCAGCCGTGATCGCGGCCATCATGGTCACCACCACGGCCTGTGACAGCAAGAAGGACGACAACGGGGCCGCCGCGCAGCCCTCGTCGTCCGCCCAGGCGGACAAGGACGTCGACACCGGCCAGGACGACGGCTCCACCTCGCTCGGCGGCTACAAGCTGCCCGCCGGTATCCCCACCGACCTCAGCGGCGCCGCCCTGGAGAAGTGGAAGAACGGGGGGTGGAAGGACTACAGCAACTGGGCATCCAAGGCCGAGGACTTCGCCAACCCGTACATCAAGGACTTCTGGACGCCGGAGCAGATGGCCCAGGCGAAGGCCAGCATTCCGGTCGCCCAGGCGGGCAGCACCAGCTCCGGTTCCGGCAGCGGCGCCACGTCGTACCTGCCCGACGGGAAGGTGACGCGGAAGGTCGCCACCAAGGTGAAGGCGACCTACCACCGCTACGCGGCGCCGGTCGGCAAGCTGTTCTTCTCCTCGCCCGAGGGCAGCATGGTGTGCTCCGCCGCGGTCGTCACCGACCCGGCGCACCCGGGCAAGTCCAACCTGGTGTGGACCGCGGGTCACTGCGTGCACGCGGGCAAGGGCGGCGGCTGGTACCGCAACATCGCCTTCGTCCCCTCGTACAACAACGGCGCGAAGCTGAGCAACCGCCAGATCACCGACCCGCGCGCCAAGTCCGTCTCCCCGTACGGCGTTTGGTGGGCCAACTGGGCCACCACGTCCTCCCAGTGGATCAAGGGCGGCGGCCACCAGGGCAACGCGGCCTCGGCATACGACTACGCCGTGCTGCACGTGAAGCCCGAGAGCGGCAAGAAGTCCCTTCAGGAGCGGCTCGGTTCGGCCCTGCCGGTGTGGTTCAACGCCCCGTCGGCCAACAAGGTCAAGAACATGAAGGTCCGCGGCTACCCCGCAGAGTCGCCGTACGACGGCTCGAAGATGTACGACTGCCGCGGCGCCACCAAGCGTTTCGTGCTGGCGAGCAACGCCCCCGCCCAGTTCATGATCGGGTGCACGATGAACGGCGGCGCCTCCGGCGGACCGTGGTTCATGTCGCACAACGGCAGGACCTATCTGGTCTCCAACAACTCGCTGAGTGACCGCAAGACGTTCATCACCGGGCCCCGCCTCGGCAAGAACGCCAAGCAGGTCTATCTGGCGACCAGCCGCAAGTTCAAGTAATTCAAGTAGCCGCATTCGTACGGCTGTTGGTGGCCCTCGGCGCTCGGCGCCGGGGGCCACCGCGCGTCTGCCCCCGTGTCGTGACCGCCGCCACGCCCGTCGCGACCGCCATCAATCCCGCCCCCACCAGCAGGAACCACCGGTCGCCGAACAGGGCGATCGCCAGGCTGCCGGTGCCGCCCGCCGCCGCCATGCCCAGATAGAGCGCGCTGCTGTTGAGGGAGACCAGAACGGGCGCGTTGGCGGGGGCCCGGTTCCCCGGCCTCCTGGACGCTCTGCTGAAATCCGTGCCGGATTAGGCGAGTTGGGGCGGCAGCGGTGCCGCGTGCGTGACGATCAGGCCCGAGACCGCCCGGGTCAGCGCCACGTACAGGCGGCGCAGGCCGGTCCGCTCGTCCGGTTCGCCGTCGACGACGGCCTGCGGCTCGTCGAGGACCACGTAGTCGTACTCCAGGCCCTTGGCGAGCGAGGCGGGTACGAGGGTGAGACGGGTCTCGGCCGTCGTCTCCTCGCCCGGGCCGAGGTACGTCTGCCCGGCCGCCGTCAGCGCCTCCGCGAGGATCGGGATCCGGGCGTCGGCGGCGATGAGCCCGATCGACCCCTCGTTGCGCAGCAACTCCTCGGCCGCCGCGACGACTTCGGCGTCGGCCGCGCTCGTCCGCACCTCGAAGAAGCCCGGGTTCTCCCGCACGGACGCCACCGGTGTCAGCCCGGGCGCGATGTGCGGCAGCAGCCGGGAGGCGTAGGTGATGACATCGGTGGGCACACGGAAGCCCGCCGTCAGCTCCTCGACGACGGCTTCCTCCTTGCCGAGATGGCGCAGCGCCTCGTCCCAACTCCGGGTGGCCCAGGGCGTCGTGCCCTGCGCGAGATCCCCCAGCACCGTCGCCGAACCGGTCGTGCAGCGCCGCCCCACCGCCCGGTACTGCATCGGCGACAGGTCCTGCGCCTCGTCGAGCACGACATGCCCGAGCGAGTGCGTGCGCTGCACGAGATCGGTGGCCTCATCGATCAACACGGCGTCGGCGGCGGACCACTTGGCCGACTTCACCGACCGCACCGGCTTCTGCCAGAGGATCTCCTTCTGCTCGTCCTCGTCGAGGATCCCCTCCGCGTGGACGGCGAGGAAGTCGGCATCGGAGAGCAGCCGCAGCACGAGCTTGGCCGGATCGACGGGCGGCCAGATCGCCTTGACCGCGGCCTTCACCGCGGTGTTGCGGGCGACGGCGTCCTGCACCCGGTCGTCCGGCGCCTCGCCCGACCGCTCCATCTGGACCAGCACGGCGTGCGCGATCCGCTGCGGAAGGGCTTCACGGGCGGCGCCGTACCGGATCTCGCGGTCCAGCAACTCCCGCACGATCTCTTCGAGTTCGTATGCCGGTACGCGCCAGCGCCGCGAACCGCGCACCACCACGACCGGCTCGCTCGGCAGGGTCACATGCGAACGGACGGCCCGCCGCAGCACCTCCGCCATCCGCGCGTCGCCCTTGATGACGGCCGCGGCCGCGTCGTCGCTCCCGCGCACCTCGACCTGCGCGACCAGGTCGTCGACGGTCGCCTGCTTGACCTCCAACTCGCCGAGCGCCGGGAGGACTTGCTCGATGTAGTGCAGGAAGGACTTGTTCGGCCCGATGACGAGGGTGCCGGTGCGGGCGAGCCGCTCCCGGTGGGCGTACAGCAGATACGCGACCCGGTGCAGGCCGACGGCGGTCTTCCCGGTGCCGGGACCGCCCTGCACGCACACGGAGCCGGCGAGCCCGCTGCGGACGATCTCGTCCTGCTCCGGCTGGATGGTCGCCACGATGTCGCGCATCGGGCCCACGCGCGGACGCTCGATCTCCTGCTGGAGCAGCTTGCTGGTGGTCGCCACCTCGGCCGGGTCCGACAGATGCTCGTCCTCGTACGCCGTGAGGTCACCGCCGGTGTAACCGAAGCGGCGCCTGAGCCCGACGTCCATCGGGTCCTTTTTCGAGGCCCTGTAGAACGGCTGCGACACCGGCGCGCGCCAGTCGATGACCATCGGGTCGCCGTCCGCGTCGTGCACATGCCGCCGCCCGATGTAGAACTGCTCGCCCTCCGCGCCCTCCGCCATGTCCGCGCCCGGCGCGTGCAGGTAGTCGAGCCGACCGAAGAACAGCGGGGTGTGGCTGAGGTCGGCGAGGGCCTTGATGCGCTCGTCGATCTGCCGGTGCAGCACCTCGGCGTTCACCCAGTTCGCGGTGACGTCGCTGATGTCGAGGTTCTCCACGTCCTCGCGCATCGCGCGCAGGGCGGCACGGGACTCGCTGAGGTGGGCCCGCTCGCGGGAGAGGGGGTCGTCGGACCGGGTGTCGGCCGGATAGTCGGGCGGGGTGGACACGGGGGTTGCCTCCGGGGACCTGCTGCGTGAGTGAATCCGTGGATGCCGTCCGGTTTCCGGCCGGGCGGCGGCACTCCGTGACGGGAGGCGGGCAAGAGCGGAGATTCTAGGTGACGGGAGGATGCGGGGGCCAATGGTTTTCCACCGCCTCAGGGGTGGGAACCCCGGGACCCTAGGGGTCGGAGTCCGTCGTGAGGCGTAGGACGAGGGACCTGGGGGTGTACGAGGAGGCCGACGAGGTTAGGTCCGGAGGGCGACGCCATTCGGGGCAAGGAGTTCCACCATGGATACATGAGCGCAGCAACCTTCACCCCAGGCCCTGTCCACCCCAGCCCGCCGCCCGGCGCGACGGCCGTCACCTCCACCCACCACCGCCACCGCCTCGGCGACGCCCTGCGCGCCGTCAAGGTGTTCGCGGAGGCGGCCTTCGGAGTGGTGCTCCTTGGCGAATACGGCGAGGAGGCAGGCGTACGGCGCCGGTGAGCCGTACGCCTGACGTGCGGCCGGACGTGTCACCCGTGGCCGTACGCCTGACGCGCAGCCGTACGTCCGACGCCCAGTCGTACGCCCGACTCGCGCCGGTGAGCCGTAAGCCCGTCACGTCGGTGAGCCGTACGCCGGGCTGAACTGCCCCGGACACTAGGGTCACTCCGTGCCTCGACGGAACGTGACCACCCCTGTACTCACCGAAGTCACCCTGCTCGCCCTCTCCTTCGCCGCCTTCTGCGCGCTGTGCGTCGTCACACGCGCCCCCATGGCCGATGCGCTGGTCTACCGGGCCGAGGGCGCGGCCGTAGCGCACGGCACGGATCTCTACGGTTTCACCGTCACCGAGTGGCAGCTGCCCGCCACGTACCCGCCCTTCGCGGCGCTCCTCTTCGTCCCGACGGCCTGGCTTCCGCCGGACGCCCTCAAGGTGGCCTTCGTCGCCGGAAACGTGGCCCTGCTGGCCGTGCTGGTCCGGCTCTCCTGCCGTCTCGCGGGCCTCCCGGAGCGGCTGCCCGCCGTCTGCGCCGCCACCGCCCTCGCCCTGTGGCTCGAACCCGTCTTCCAGACCGTCCTCTTCGGCCAGATCAACGTCGCCGTCGCCTGCCTGATCCTCTGGGACCTGACCCGGCCGCCCGGCGCCCCCGGCAAGGGCATCGCGCTGGGCATCGCGGCCGGGGTGAAGCTGACACCCGCCCTCTTCATCGCGTACCTGCTGCTCACCCGCCGACGCGGGGAGGCGGCCACCGCCGCGTCGGCCTTCGCCGGGACCGTCCTGCTGGGCGCGCTCGCGCTGCCCGCCGCGAGCGTGGACTTCTGGACCAGGCGGCTGTACGAGACCGACCGCGTCGGCAAGGCGTGGATCGTCGACAACCAGTCGCTTCAGGGCCTGATCGCCCGCGCCCTGGGGGAGCCGTCACCGGGCCTCGCCTGGGCACTGCCCGCGGTGGCCATCGGCTGCGCGGGGCTCCGGCTCGCCCGCCGGGCCGACGATGACCGCTGGGGCGACGATGACGGCCGGGCCGGCGATGACCGCTGGGCCGGCGATGACCGCTGGGGCGTGCTGCTCACCGCCTTCACGGCCCTCCTCATCTCTCCGATCAGCTGGTCGCACCACTGGGTGTGGTGCGTCCCGCTGATCGCCGTGCTGTACGCCGGACAGCGCCGCCGGCTGGCCGCGACGGTGACCGCGGTCTTCACGGCCCGCACCCTCTGGCTGATCCCGCACCAGGGCGACCTGGACCTTCAACTGCCCTGGTGGCAGCAGCCGTTGGCGTCGCCGTATCCGCTGCTCGCGCTGGCGCTGCTGCTCGCGCTCGCCGCCGACCGGCCGGCCCTTGGAGGGATCCGTGCCTGCCGGCCTCCGCTCAGCTCTCCGATTCCTCCGCGGCCAGCAGCTCGTCCGCGTCGATGATCCGGTACGCGTACCCCTGTTCCGCGAGGAACCGCTGCCGATGGGCGGCGAAGTCCTGGTCGATGGTGTCGCGGGCGACGACGGAGTAGAAGTGGGCCTGGTGGCCGTCGGCCTTGGGCCGCAGGACCCGCCCCAGCCGCTGGGCCTCCTCCTGCCGCGACCCGAAGGTGCCCGATACCTGGACGGCGACGGTCGCCTCCGGCAGGTCGATGGAGAAGTTCGCGACCTTCGACACGACGAGGACGCTGATCTCGCCCTCCCGGAAGGCGTCGAAGAGCTTCTCGCGCTGTGCGTTGGACGTCTCGCCCTTGATGACGGGTGCGTTCAAGTGCTCGCCCAGCTCGTCGAGTTGGTCGATGTACTGCCCGATGACGAGGATCTGCTGCCCGGCGAAGCGGCGGACGATCGCCTCCGTGACCTTCCGCTTGGTCTCCGTCGTCGCGCAGTAGCGGTACTTCTCCTCGGTCTCGGCGGTGGCGTAGGCGAGCCGCTCGGAGTCGGTGAGATTGACCCGGACCTCGACACAGTCGGCGGGCGCGATGTACCCCTGCGCCTCGATCTCCTTCCAGGGCGCGTCGAACCGCTTCGGCCCGATGAGCGAGAACACATCCGACTCGCGCCCGTCCTCACGCACGAGCGTGGCGGTGAGACCGAGACGGCGGCGCGCCTGCAGGTCCGCCGTGAACTTGAAGACCGGCGCGGGCAGCAGATGCACCTCGTCGTAGACGATGAGCCCCCAGTCCCGGGAGTCGAAGAGCTCCAGATGGGGATAGATCCCCTTCCGCTTGGTCGTCAGCACCTGGTACGTCGCGATGGTGACCGGCCGGATCTCCTTCTTCGTACCGCTGTACTCGCCGATCTCGTCCTCGGTCAGCGAGGTCCGCTTCACCAGCTCGTGCTTCCACTGCCGGGCGGAGACGGTGTTGGTCACGAGGATGAGGGTGGTGGCCTTGGCCTGCGCCATGGACCCGGCCCCCACGAGCGTCTTACCGGCACCACAGGGGAGCACGACGACCCCGCTGCCTCCGTGCCAGAAATTCTCGACGGCCTGCTTCTGATACGGCCGCAGCGCCCACCCGTCCTCCGCCAGCTCGATCGGATGCGCCTCGCCGTCGACGTACCCGGCGAGGTCCTCGGCCGGCCAGCCCAGCTTCAGCAGCGTCTGCTTGATCTGCCCGCGCTCGGAGGGGTGCACGGCCACGGTGTCCGGGTCGATCCGGGTGCCGACCAGCGGCGCGATCCGCTTGGACCGCAGCACCTCTTCGAGGACAGGCCGGTCGGTGGTGGTGAGGACGAGCCCGTGCGCCGGGTGCTTGCTCAGCGTGAGGCGCCCGTAGCGGTCCATCGTGTCGGCGATGTCGACGAGCAGCGCGTGCGGCACGGGGTACCGGCTGAACTCCACGAGCGCGTTCACGACCTGCTCGGCGTCGTGCCCGGCAGCGCGCGCGTTCCACAGCCCGAGCGGCGTCACCCGATACGTGTGAATGTGCTCGGGCGCCCGCTCCAGCTCCGCGAACGGCGCGATGGCCCGCCGACAGGCGTCCGCCAGCTCGTGATCGACCTCTAGCAGGAGTGTCTTGTCGCTCTGGACGATGAGGGGTCCGTTCACACCCGTCCCTTTCTGCGCGGCGGCACCCCGCGCGGATGACCGGCCAAACGTCCAGTGTGCCGCATCCGGCTCAGAACCCGAGGGGGTCTGTCTTTCCCCAGTTCAGAGGGGGGCCGGGTCAGGCCTGGTCGTCCGCCAGTTCCGCGACTCCCGTCACCCGGTGCAGGGGGTACGTGCGGACTTCGTCCGCTGTGTGGTCGTAGGCGGTGACGAAGCCGCCTTCGACGCGGATGGGGGCGATGACGCGCTGGCTGGCGGCGCCCTCGGCGTTGACGTAGCCGATCCACAGGGACTCGCCGGTGAGGACGGCGGCCTGCATGGTGGCGAGGGTCTCGGCGGAGCTGGTGCGGGGGAGGTCGCCGTTGCCGCCGGGGCGGTCGGTGGCCGGGGCCGGTTTACGGGGGGTCGTCGAGGCCCGGTCGCCGGCGCGGATGGCGCGGATCGCGGCGCCGAGGAGGGTGGCGTCGGGGACCGGGGGGCCGTCGGGGACGGGTTCCGGGGCCGTGCGGGGCGGGGTGCGGTGGGCGTGGGCGCGGGTGATCAGGACGTCGCCCTCGGCGGACTCGGCGGCGGGCGCGAAGCCCATGGAGCGGAGGCCTTCGAGCAGGGCGGCCGGGTCGGCCTGGGCGGCCAGGACCGTGGGCGCGAGGCGGCCCAGGCGGAGGCCTTGCGAGCGCTTGTCGGCGAGGATCTCGTTCAGCAGCGCCTCGTCGTCGCAGCGGACGTACGCCGATGCCGCGCCGATCCGCAGATGGCCGTGTTTGCGTGCCACGTCGTCGATCAGATAGGCGAGCGGCTGCGGGACGGGGGTACGGGAGTGGGCCGCAAGGAACGCGTGCAGGTCCGACGCGGAGCGGCCGGCGTCGAGGGCGCGGCGCACCGACCCCGGGGTGAAGCGGTAGACCGTCGCCCCGCCCTTCGACTCCACGTCCGCGAGGACGCCGAGCGTGTCGGCCAGCGGGCGCTCCAGGGGGCCCGGCGCGACCGCGGTCAGGTCCGCCTGGAGGAGGACGTGGTCCAGCGGCTCCGGGAGGAGGGGGGCGAGCAGACGGGCAGCCTGGGCGGCGGCCGCGGCCTGCTCGGCGGGGGAGTGGGTGGCTGGGGCTTCGGGGAGGGGGAGGTGCCGCTTGTGGACGGGGAGCTTGTCGCCGGGGCCGGTGGATTCGGTGTCGTGGGCGGTCGCCGGCGGGAAGCCCAGCAGCGCCCGCCCCTGCGCGGACAGCGCTCCCCGTCCGGTGATCCCCAGCATTTCCGCCTCGGAGAGGGTCCAGCGGGCCAGGCGGGTGCGCAGGTCGTCCGTGGTGGACTGGGCGCCCCGCAGCGGGCGCTCCCAGTGAAGGCGGGCGAGGACGGAGTCCGCGGTGGGGGAGGCGCCCTCGGGGAGCGCGGCGAGGAGGGTGAGGACACGGTGGCGGACCTCGGGGGCCGCGGAACGGTCCAGGCCGGGCCCGAGCGCCGAGAGCGTACGGTCCTTCGCGTCCCGTCCGCCGACCAGGCCCGCCGTGCGGGTCGCGGCCAGCCACGCCGAGGCGAGCCGTGCCCAGCGCTCGGCGGCGGGCAGCTCCAGCCACTCGTCGTACGCGGGCGTCGCCGCGTACCGCTCGTCGGCCTCGCCGTCCGACGCCAACAGGCCCGCCGCGTACGCCAGTTCCACCCAGAATGCGGCCACCGGCTCCGGTACGTCCAGCGCCACCGCCGTCCGCTTCAGGTCCCGCACGCTCAGCCCGCCCGCGCGCAGCACGGCCGGACCGCCCTCGTGCCAGTCCTTGAGCAGCTCCTCGACGGTCGCCAGGGCCGAGTACGCCTGGCCGGCGGCCGCGGCGTCCACAACCTGTGGACGGTGTGTCGCCGCGGCCTCCACCGCCGGCGCCACCGGCTCCGCCGCCCGGTGCGCGCGGCCCGCCCGCAGGTGCAGGGCGACCTCCCGGGGCAGTACGACCGTGCCGGGCGCCGTCGGCAGCAGCAGCCCGCGGTCGATCAGCCAGCGCAGATGGCGCGCCGGGTCGGCCGTCACCTGGCCGTACGGCGGTCCCCACACCAGCCGGGACAGCACGTCCACCGACTCGGCGGGGGCGTCGTCGAGGAGCGCCGCCATGCGCGTACGGTCCGTGAAGAGGTCGGTCAGCGCCGCCACGGCGGACACCGAGTCGTGGGTGCTCGGCAGCCCGGCCGCCGCCACGATCTCCTGGATACGCCCCGGGGACATGCCCGCCGTCGCCTCCGCGACGGTCGGTCCGAGCCCCGTCGGGGACGGGTGCTGCGGGGACGGCGCCAGCAGCTCGCGTGCCGTGCGCACCAGGCGGAGGCGGTCGTCGGGGCCCCAGACCAGGGCCTGGTCGCGCAGCGTCCCGAGAGCGTGCGGGAACGCCGCCGTGACCGCCGGGTCGCTGTCGTCGCCGGCCATCAGTCCGAGCAGTTCGTCGTACGTCGCCGGGTCCGACGCCACGGCCAGGGCTTCCGCCGTCTGCAACGCGAACCGGTCCAGGCGCTCCAGGGCGCGGACGACCGAGGCGCGGGTGCCGGCGCGGGTGGCGAGCTGGGTGAGGTCCGTGGGCACGGGGGTGATCAGGTCCGGGCGGGACCTGAGGAGCGCGGACAGTGAGGCGTCGTCCCGCGCGCGGAGGGCTTCCGCCAGGGAACGCGGAGCGGTCTCGGTGCTCATCCTGTCAACGGTAGCGGGTGGGGTGCGAGCAGGGCGTTGTCCGGGGCCCCGCCCCGCAAGGGGCGCGGGGAACTGCGCGACCAGCCCCCACTCACTCGCGGCAGAAGAACCACCCACGGGGTCTGGGGCGGAGCCCCAGGGGACGATGGGGGTCCCCCCTGCTCGAGCGAAGCCGAGAGCTTGGGGGAGGGTAGGGGCGGCGGGGGCGAGAAAACCGATACCTTCGTCACCACGGGGTATCCAACGCACCCGCCCCGGAGGGGACTTCGTGGGGATTGAGAGCGACCAGCTCGTCTTCGACTACCTGAGCCGTGTCGGAGACCTGGCCCAGCAGCGCCAGCTGCCGTCCGCGACACGGATGCGGCTGGTGTCGGAGCTGCGCAACGAGATCGACCGCCGCAGGGCGAAGGCGACCGTCGACAGCCCCGCCGCCGTCCGCCGGATCCTCTCCCGCCTCGGCACCCCCGAGGAGATCGTCGCGGCGGCTGGCGGCGACGCCGGCCCCGGTACGGAGCCGTGGGCCGCCGTCCCCACCCAGCGCACCACCGAAGCGGAACCTCGTCCCAAGGGCCTGCGCCGCGTCGTCCCGAAGCCGCGCCCCGCGGAACCGGAACCCTCCGAGAACGCCGACGCCCCGTCCCCGCCGCACCTCGCGAGCGCGCACGAGCTGGGCGACAGCGCCGCCCAGCCGGACTGGTGGCGCGGGGACAGCAGCCCGTTCGGGCTCGACGACAGCGTGCCGGGGTTCGTCGGAGGCGTGGAGATCCCCGAGCTGCTCAAGCGACCGCCGGAGGACAGGCCCGACGAGGGCGGGAAACCCCCGAAGGAAGCGTTTCCGGACGAGGAGCCGAAGCCCAGGCCGAAGGCCGAGCGAAAGGCTGGGCGAAGGGCTGGGTCGAAGGCCGATCCGGAGGCCGAGGCGACGGCTGCCCCGGAGGCCGGAGCAGAGACTGCCCGGCCCCCACGCCGCCGTCTCCTCTCCAGCCCCAGTGGCTGGAGCAACCCCCTCCTCCTGATCGCCGCCGCACTTCTCGTCGCGGGCGCCGTCCTCGGCAACTGGTTCGCCCTGGGTCTCGGCTGGCTCATCGCCTACGCCTCGCGCCGGCTGACCCCCGCCGAGTCCAAGTGGGCGGTCTTCGTCCTGCCCGGCCTGGCCGCCACGGCGGGCATCGTCTGGCTGTGGGGCCGCACGAACGGCCGCTGGGGCGACCCCATCGCCAAGGGGCACATGAACGACGCGCTCCTCGAAACCTGGCCCTGGGTCGTCCGCGGCGCCGCCGTCGCCTCCGCCCTCTACCTGGTATGGCGCTCCCAACGCCAACGCTGACCCTCAGCCTGAGGGGCGCGGGAACGGGCCGCCGGATTTTGTCCTGCGGCCCGTACTGGGTTCGCCTGCCGCCTGTGGTGGGGCGGGGCCGTGCCGGAGCATCCGTCCTCGGTCTGGCGCGGAATCGGTCGGGTTCCGAGGGACTCGGCGGTGACGCGCCATCCGCTGCGGGCGGACGTTCCGGCACGTCCCCTCACGCCGGTGAGCGGCTGCGGACCGTACGGCCCACGCCGTCTCGCTGCGGACCGTACGGATCCAAATGCGGGCATGTGGGCCGCTGGGGCAGCGCCCCACCCGTTCTGTCCTAGCTGCGGGCAATCGTGCCGCTGGGGCGGCACGGGTGGGCGCAGCGGCACCCTGTAAGCGCCGGTAAGCGCATCCACCTCGAGCCAGCCCCGACGCCGGGTGCCCCCGGCGGTGCCCCGGCTTCGGCCGAGCCCAGCCCCCGCTGCCACCGACAGCTGGCGCGCCCGAGCCCGGCCCCGCCCCACCCCCAAATCCCTGGCCCCCACCCCCCACCCCCTGGGCACAATGGCCCATATGACTTCCCCCGTGCTGACCGTCGGCTTCGACCTCGATATGACTCTGATCGACTCCCGCCCCGGTATTCACGCCTGCTACCAGGCGCTTTCCGCGCGGACGGGGGCGTACATCGACTGCGATCTGGTGGTGACACGGCTCGGGCCGCCGTTGGAGGAGGAGCTCGTCAACTGGTTCCCGGCGGGGGAGGTCGCCGCCGTCGCGGATCTTTACCGTGAGATGTACCCCACACACGCCATCACCGGCACGCTGGCGATGCCCGGTGCCCGGGAGGCCGTCGCGGCCGTGCAGGCCGCGGGCGGGCGCGCCGTGGTGGTCACCGCGAAGTGGGAGCCGAACGCCAAGCTGCACTTGAAGCATCTGCGCATCGACGCGGACGCCCTGGTCGGCAACCTGTGGGCCGAGCAGAAGGCGGAGGCGCTGCGCGAACACGGCGCGAGTGTGTACGTCGGCGACCACACCGGAGACATACGCGGCGCGCGCACGGCGGACGCGTACTCCGTCGCCGTGGCCACCGGACCGTGCGACGCGGAGGAGTTGCGCGCGGCGGGCGCGGACGTCGTCCTCACCGACCTCACGGAGTTCCCGGCGTGGCTGGAGGAGTACCGGCCCTAGCCCGCGCGGAGTACGTCCTCACCGCGCGTCGCGCGCGCCCTGCGGCGGCCTTCCGCGATCGACTGGAGCACCCCGGCTCCGGCCAACAGGAATCCGACGCCCATGAGCATGCTCAAGCCGAACATGTACGTCGGAAAAGGAGTCGTGCCGAGCAGCAGCGGTGCCACGGTGACCAGAGTGGCCACCGCTCCGATGAAGAAGACGATGGCACCGGCACGGATCAGCCGGTCGCCGGCCTCGGCGGAATTCGTTTGGGTTTTGTCACGCACCCGACCAGGGTAGTTCCCAGCGCGAAGGAACAATCCAGCGACGTCTTGTCACCAGCCGCCGGACCATTAGCCTTGGTACCGGCGGGTCCGACGACCCGCTGTAGTGCTATCCAGAGCCGTTTTACTGGCAGTTGCCCATGCAACAGCCCGAGCAGTTTTCAGAGCAGTTTCCGACGAGTACGAGGACGAGGACAGACGTGCCTACCGGCAAGGTCAAGTGGTTCAACAGCGAGAAGGGCTTCGGCTTTCTCTCCCGCGACGACGGCGGCGACGTCTTCGTTCATTCCTCGGTCCTGCCCGCCGGAGTCGATGCTCTCAAGCCCGGCCAGCGCGTGGAGTTCGGCGTCGTCGCCGGTCAGCGCGGCGACCAGGCGCTTTCGGTGACCCTCCTGGACCCGACCCCCTCCGTCGCGGCCGCGCAGCGCCGCAAGCCGGACGAACTGGCCTCCATCGTCCAGGACCTGACGACCCTCCTCGAAAACATCACGCCGATGCTGGAGAAGGGCCGTTACCCCGACAAGGCCTCCGGCAAGAAGATCGCCGGCCTGCTGCGAGCGGTCGCCGACCAGTTGGACGTCTAGACGCTCACGGGAAATTCAGCGCGTCCGGGCCGAGGGGCGGTACGAGCCCCTCGGCCGCCGCACGCGTGAGCAGGCCCCGGATCGCCGCGTAACCGTCGTCGCCAAGGTCCGCCGTGAACTCGTTGACGTACAGGCCGATGTGCTGGTCCGCGACCTTCGGGTCCATCTCCTGGGCGTGTTCGAGGACGTAGGGGCGGGAGGCCTCCGGGTCGTCCCAGGCGGCGCGGACCGAGGCGCGGGCCGCCTCGGCGAGGGCCTTCAGCCGCTCCTCGCCCAGCGAGCGCTTGGCGATGATCGCGCCGAGCGGGATCGGCAGCCCGGTCGTCCGCTCCCAGTGTTCGCCCATGTCGGCGAGCTTGTGCAGCCCGTAGTTCTGGTACGTGAAACGCGCCTCGTGGATGACGAGTCCCGCGTCGACCTTCCCGTCCCGCACGGCCGGCATGATCTCGTGGAACGGCATGACCACGATCTCGCCGACCCCGCCCGCCAGCACGTCCGCGGCCCACAGGCGGAAGAGCAGATACGCCGTCGACTTCTCGCTGGGGACGGCGATCGTACGGCCGGTCAGGTCCGCGTCCGCCTCCCGCGTGAGCACCAGGGGGCCGCAGCCCCGCCCCAGCGCGCCCCCGCAGGGCAGCAGCGCGTACTCGTCGAGGACGTACGGCAGCACGGCGTACGACACCTTCAGCACATCGAACTCGCCACGCTCGGACATGCCGTTGGTGATGTCGATGTCCGCGAAGGTGACGTCCAGTGCGGGCGCGCCGGGCACCCGGCCGTGGGCCCAGGCGTCGAAGACGAAGGTGTCGTTCGGGCAGGGCGAGTACGCGATCCGCAGGGGCTCGGACAGCTTCGGCTCGGGCAGCTTCTCAGGGCTCATATGGGTTCCAACTCTCCAGTGCGGGCGCCAGCTTCCCGAAACCCTCGGTGAGTGCGGCGAGCGCTTCGCCGATGCGCCAGGCGGCGCGGTCGCGCGGGCCGACGGGGTTGGAGACCGCGCGGAGCTCAAGGACGGGCACACCATGAGCCGCGGCCGCCTCGGCGACCCCGAACCCCTCCATCGCCTCGGCGAGGGCGCGGGGGTGCCGGGCGCGCAGCTCGGCGGCGCGGGCGGCGGTGCCGGTCACGGTGGAGACGGTGAGCACCGTCCCGGTGCGTCCACCCGTGGCCGCAGCGATCGCTCGTACGAGTGTTTCTGGTGGACGGTGGCTGATGGTTCCGAAGCCGAGTCCGGTGACGGGGACGAAACCGTCCGCGGTGTCGGCGCCCAGATCCGCCACGGTGATGTCGTCGGCGACGACGAGCGACCCGACGGGGGCGTCGGGCTGGAAGCCGCCCGCGATACCGGCGCAGACGACCAGGTCGTACGGCTCGCCGCCGAGCGCGGCCGCGGTGAGCGCGGTGGCGGTGGAGGCGGCGGCGCGGGCGGGGCCCACACCGGCGGCCAGCAGGTCGTACCGGTGTGCCGCGCCCGCTCGGTGGAGGGTCACCCCGGGGAGCGGGATCTCACGGGTCGGGGCGGTGAACGCCCCGGCCACCGCGTCCCGCTCGATGGGGACCGCGGTGGCGACGAGGACACGTACTCCTGCGGAAGACGTGGTCAGGAGTCCTTCTTGAGCTTGAAGGACCACAGGCCGGTGACCGTCTTCTCGCCCTCCTTGATGGAGACGAGCGTGGAGTTGCCGCTGGCGCCGTACTGGGCGTTGAAGAAGACGCTGCCCGGGATCGTCCGGTACGTCTTCGTGCTGGAGTCGGTCAGCGGCTGACCGTTCATCAGGATCGTCCAGCCCTTGTCCGCGATCTCCGGGTCCACGCCGAACCGCACGGTCTCGTCGGGGTCGACCTTGATGGACTTGATGTCCTCGGACTTCAGGCACTTCGCCAGCTCCGCGGTCTTCACCGCCTTGCCGTCGTTGTAGCAGTCGGTCTCGGAGCTCACCGAGTTCTTGCCGACCGTGATGGTGGCACGCGGCGTCGGCTTGTCACAGGCGGACAGGACGAGAAGTCCGGCGGATACGGTGCCGACGACGGCAACGGCGCGACGGCGGCGCGCAGCGCTGAGTCCATTAGCGGCTCTGCCGCGGGGCAGGGATGTCATGGTGGAAGGCTATCGGGCACGTCCACCGCTCTCCCCACGTGGGGTACGGCGTGCCGTCCCGTCCCCCGGGCGGGCGCCCGCCTCAGGCCACCCGCGGCCGGGCATGTCCCCCGCGCCGCGCCGAGCTCAGCAGCCCCCGTACGGTCGTCAGCCACCCCGCGGCGACGATCGCGGCCGCCACGGAAAGCCCGAGCGTGCCGTTGAGCGGCAGCGCGATGCCGATGCCGCCGCCGATGACCCAGGCCATCTGCAGCAGCGTCTCGGAGCGGGCGAAGGCGGAGGTGCGGACGAGTTCCGGGACGTCCCGCTGGATCAGCGCGTCCAGGGACAGCTTGGCGAGAGCCTGCGCGAACCCGGCGACCGCGGCGAGGATTGCCACGAGGGCCGCCCCGAAGAACAGCGCGGCGATGATCGCCGCCCCCAGCACGAACGCGACGACCGTCACGATGATGATCTCCGGAGCGCGCTGTTTCAGCCAGGCTCCGACCGCCGTGCCGAGCGCGTTGCCCACGCCCGCCGAGACGCCCACTATCCCGAGCGAGACCGCCGCGCTCTCGCCGGTCAGCGGATGCTCGCGCAGCAGGAAGGCGAGGAAGAAGATCAGGAAGCCGGAGAGACAGCGCAGCGAGGCGTTGGCGCCGAGCGCGTGCGTGACCGCCGTGCCGACGGTACGCAGCCCGGGGCGCGGAACCGGCTTCTTCAGATGCGGCCCATGCAGATGCTCCTCGTCCGCGGCGAGCAGCGCCTTGTCCTCGCCCTTGGCCGAGTCGACCTTGTGCGGCAGCGTGAACGACAGGAACGTACCCGCGATGAAGATCACGAAGGCGCCGTAGAGCGGATAGCGCGGGCCGAGCGCCTGCAGCCCCGCCCCGATCGGCGCGGCGACACCGGTGGCGAGCAGCCCGCCCAGCGTGACCCGGGAGTTCGCCTTCACCAGGGAGAACTTGGGCGGCAGCAGCCGTGGCACGACAGCACTGCGTACGACCCCGTACGCCTTCGACGCCACCAGCACGCCCAGCGCCGCCGGATACAGCTCGATGCTGCCGGTGACGACCGCGCTCGACAGCAGCAGCGCGAGGAAGGCCCGGGCGAGCATCGCGCCCGCCATGGCGGCGCGGCGGCCGTGCGGGAGCCGGTCGAGGAGGGGGCCGATCACCGGCGCGAGGAGGGTGAAGGGCGCCATGGTGACGGCGAGGTAGAGGGCGACGCGGCCGCGGGCCTCGTCGGTCGGGACGGAGAAGAAGACGGTGGAGGCGAGCGCGATGGTGATCATGACATCGCCCGCGCCGTTCACCGCGTGCAGCTCGATCAGCTTCCCGAGGCCCGACTCACCCGCCCCGTGCGCGTGCGTCGCCTTCCGGATCCCGCGCGCCGTCCCTGTCACCGGGAAGTGCAGGGCACGCCCCACCGCACGGACGGACCCGCTCATCCGGCCCGATCCGCCACCCCGACTACTCCCCTTGGCACCACCACCGACTCCGGTGGCTCCCTGGGGCGACCTTGCGGCTGCCACTCCGTCATAGTGCCCCGAGATGGGGGTGCGTAGTGCGGTTACCGCGCGTATGGGGGCCGAGTGGCGCGACGCCGGGGCCGACGGCCGGGCCGGCCGCCGGGGCCGACCGCCCCGGAGGAGCCTGCCTCACGATCCGAGCCGGGCGGGCAACCGGGCGGAGCCCGCGCGGCGGACCGAGCCGAGCGGCCTGCCGGGCGGAGCCCGTTTCACGGACTGAGACAGGTGGGCGGGTGGGAAACACGGCGCGGAGCGCCGAAGAAAACCGCCGCGGAGCGGCGAAGAGCTCGGCGCGGAGCGCAGAAGAACCCGGCTCGGGGCGCAGAAGAGTCCCGCCGGTGTGGGCCCAGGGGCCAGGAGAAGGTAGCGTGCGTAGCGCGCCTGCGGCGATTGTTCTCGGCCGCGCGCCTCTCGGTCATCCCGCAGAATGGATGGAGTAGGTGCGCCCGAGTGCGATCGGGCGCGGACGTCGACGCGGCCCCCCGGTCCGCTCCGTCCGCACCCCCGCCGAGGAATGGCGCACCCGTGAGACGGCGTAGGAGAGAAGCGATACCTGTGAGCGCAGCGACAACGCGAAGCCGCACCCCCGACCGCCTGTGCGCCGAGGCCGTCGACCTCGCCCGCGGCGCCGCCGAGGAGGTCGCCGCACCCGGCGTCGTCGGCGAGCACGTGGGGCTGGTCTCCGAAGGGGACCGTGTTGTCACGCACTTCTTCGAGTGCCAGGAGCCGGGCTACCGGGGCTGGCGCTGGGCGGTGACGGTGGCCCGCGCCTCCCGCGCGAAGATCGTCACGCTCGACGAGACGGTGCTGCTGCCCGGCTCGGACGCTCTCCTCGCTCCCGAGTGGGTGCCATGGAGCGAGCGTCTGCGCCCCGGTGACATGGGGCCCGGGGACCTGCTGCCCACGGACGCCGAGGACCTCCGCCTCGAACCCGGTTTCACGGGCGAGGACGAGCCCCCGCCGAACTCTCCCGTCTCGGAGGAGATGGCCGAGCTGGTGGAGGCGGAGGACGCGGAGGTCGCGGGCGGGACGCCGGCGACGCTGCCGGTCGCGCCGAGGCGCGGGTCGATCGCGGCGGTGGCCGAGGAGCTCGGTCTGCGCCGTGCGCGTGTCCTCTCCCGCTACGGCCTCCATGTCGCGGCCGACCGCTGGGAGGAGTCCCACGGCGCGAAGACGGCCATGGCGCAAGCCGCGCCCGCCACGTGCGTCAGCTGTGGCTTCCTCAACCCCATCGGGGGCTCGCTCGGGCAGGCGTTCGGCGTTTGTGCCAACGAGTTCTCGCCCGCTGACGGGCACGTCGTCTCCCTCTCGTACGGGTGTGGAGGTCACTCCGAGGCCGCAGTGATGCCGAAGCCGCCCCGGCCGGCTCCACCGGTCATCGACGAAACCAGGGTGGACCCCTTCCCCCTCCGGCCCTCCCCGGATTCCGGTTCGGTCTCGATCACCCCGGACGAGACCTCGGCAGAACTGGGCCACTCGTAACCGCGAGGGTGTTTTTCGCCCCCTCCGCCCCTACCCGTCCCGTCCCTGGGGCTCTGCCCCAGACCCCTGGGTGGTTCTTCGGCTGCGGGTGGGTGGGGGCTGGTCGCGCAGTTCCCCGCGCCCCTGAAGGGGCGCGGGGAACGCCCCAGGTACGGGACGGGTAAGGGCGGAGGGGGCGAAAACCCCCCACGCCCGCACCAGCCCAGGGTGCCCGGCCAAGAGAGCCCCGGGCGGAGCCCGGCCCCGCGCGCGGTACCTTCGTGCCGCGACCCGGCGCAGCACTCGCGGTCGCGCCAGGCGAGAGGGAGAGTGAACCGTGAGCAAGTTCGTGCGGCCGGCAGCCGAGGGCGCGGACCCGTTCGGGACGGCGCGCCTGCGACGCGGCGTGCTGGACGCCTGGGCGACCAGCCCGGCCCGGTTCCGCGAGGACGCCAACGCCGAGGAGGACCTCGTCCTCGGCGGCTACCGAGACCGGCTCGTCGTCGAGCTGGCCCAGAACGCCGCCGACGCGGCGGCAAGGGCCGGCGTCCCCGGCCGCCTCCGCCTCACCCTCCGCGGCGACGTACTCGTCGCGGCCAACACCGGCGCCCCCCTCGACGCGGCCGGCGTCGAGTCGCTCTCCACCCTCCGCGCCTCCGCGAAGCGCGACGCGCACGACACGGCCGTCGGCGCCGTCGGCCGCTTCGGCGTCGGTTTCGCCGCCGTGCTGGCCGTCACCGACGAGCCCGCCGTCGTCGGGCGGCACGGCGGCGTCCGCTGGTCCCTCGCCGAGGCCCGCGAACTCGCCGCCGACACCGCCCGCCACAGCCCGGGACTCGGGGACGAGATCCGGCGGCGGGACGGTCATGTGCCGCTGCTCCGGCTGCCGTTCGCGGCCGAGGGCACCGCCCCGGACCCGTACGACACCGTCGTGATCCTGCCCCTGCGCGACCCCGCGGCCGAGGATCTCGCCGAGCGGCTTCTGCAGCACATCGACGACGCCCTCCTGCTCGCCCTGCCGGGGCTGGAGGAAGTGGTCGTGGAGGCCGGGGACGCGGGCGTACGCACCCTTCGGCGCCGTTCCGACCGGCACGGCGTCACCATCGAGGACTCCCGCGACGGGACGACCAGCTACCGCACCGTCTCCCACCACGGCCCCCTCGACCCCGCCCTCCTCGCCGACCGCCCGGTCGAGGAGCGGCTGCGCCCGCACTGGTCCGTGACCTGGGCCGTGCCCGTGGACGGCAGCGACGGCAGCCCCGGCCGCCCCCGCACCAGCCCCGTCGTGCACGCGCCCACGCCCAGCGACGAGCCCCTCGGTGTGCCCGCCCTGCTCATCGCCTCCCTCCCGCTCGACACCACCCGGCGCCACGCCGCCCCCGGCCCGCTCACCGATTTCCTGGTGGAGCGCGCGGCGGACGCGTACGCCGAACTGCTCGCCGCCTGGCAGCCGGTGGGCGCCGGGATCATCGACCTGGTGCCCGGCCCGCTGGGCAAGGGCGAGCTGGACGGCGCCCTGCGTCAGGCGATCCTCGACCGGCTGCCGCGCACCGCCTTCCTGCCGCCCGCGATCGAGCCGGACGAGTCGGACCACGCCTCGGACGCCTCTGCCGACTGGCCCGAAACCGAAACCGAAACCGGCACCGGCACCGGCACCGGCATCGGTATCGGCACCGGAACCGGCACCCGCACCGGTATCGCGGAGAACCCGGCGGCCCTCCGCCCCCGCGACGCCGAGGTCGTCGAAGGCGCCGGTGCCGAAACCGTGCGCGTCCTCGCCGAAGTGCTGCCCAGCCTCCTGCCCGCCGGGCTCGAACGCCGCGTGGAGCTGCGGACATTGGGCGTCGCACGGGTGCCCCTCACCGAGGCCGTGGACCGGCTGGCCGGCCTGGAGAAGGACCCGAGCTGGTGGCGGAGTCTCTACGACAGCCTCGCCGGGGTCGACCCCGACCGGCTCTCCGGGCTGCCCGTGCCGCTCGCCGACGGGCGTACGACCATCGGCCCCCGCCAGGTCCTGCTGCCGGTGCCCGAAGGGCCCACCCCCGACGACACCTGGGCCGCCACCTCCGACACCCTCGCCCGCCTCGGCCTCAAGGTCGCCCACCCGGACGCCGCCCACCCGCTCCTGGAGAAGCTCGGCGCCCTCCCGGCCACGCCCCGCGCCGTGCTCACCACCCCGCAGGTGCGCGCCGCTGTCGCCGCCTCGCTCGACGACGAGGGCGGGGCGTGGGACGAGGACGCCCCGGACGCGGAGGAGCTGGCCGACACCGTCCTCGGGCTGGTCCGCGACGCCGGCCTCGAACCCGGCGACGAGCCCTGGCTCGGTGCCCTCGCCCTCCCGGACGAGGAGGGCGAGCCGGCGCCCGCGGGCGAGCTCGTGCTGCCCGGCAGCCCGTTCGCCCAGGTCATGCGCGAGGACGAACTCGCCTTCGTGGACGCCGAGTTGGCCGCGCGCTGGGGCGAACAGCCGCTCGCCGCCTGTGGTGTGCTCGCCAACTTCACCCTCGTACGCGCCACCGATGTCGTCCTCGACCCGGACGAACTGGAGCCTCGCGACTCCGACTTCGCCGAACCCGACGACGCGGGCCTGCTGGACGCGGTCGACGTGTGGTGCGAGGACGTCCTCGACCGGCTGCCGGACACGCCGGTGCCGCCGGTCGCCACCGAGATCGTCGCCGTACGGGATCTGGACCTGGTGGACGAGGAGCGGTGGCCCGAGGCGCTCGCCCTGCTCTCCCGGCCGCCGCTGCGGGACGCGCTCACCCAGCCGGTGCGGATCCTGCTGCCGGACGGCACGCACGAGATCGTCCGGCCGTACACTGCCTGGTGGTTGCGCGGGCATCCCGTCCTCGGCGGCCGTCGCCCCGCCGGGCTGCGCGCGGAGGGCAGCGATCCGCTCCTGCACGGCCTGTACGACGCCGCCGACGCCACCGGCTTCGAGGACGAGCAGGTGCTGCGGGCGCTCGGCGTCCGCACCTCGGTGGCCGCCCTCCTCGACGAACCCGGCGGCGCCGCCGAGCTCCTCGACCGGCTCGCCGACCCCGACCGTCAGATCTCCGGCGCCCAACTGCACGCGCTCTACGGCGCGTTGGCCGACCTCGACCCCGAGCAGGTGACCCTGCCTGACGAGCTGCGGGCCGTCGTCGACGGTGAGGTGCGCGTCGTGGACGCGGCCGACGCCGTGGTCGTGGACTCGCCCGACCTGCTGCCCTTCACCGGCGGGATGCCGCTGCTCCCCGTCCGGCCGTCGAGCGCCGCCGAGCTCGCCGAGCTGTTCCAGGTACGGCGGCTGAGCGAGTCCGTCACCGGGGAAGTGGACTCCGAGGGCACCGAACACGACGTACCGGAGTCCGTGCGGGTGCTGCTCGGCCCGGCGACCCCCACCTCGTACGTCGAACACGAGGAGCTCGTCGTCGACGGCACCGAGCTGGACTGGCGACGCACCCGGGACGGGGTGCTGCACGCCGCCACCCTGGAGGGCGTCGCCGCCGGACTCGCCTGGGCGGCCGGCCAGTGGCCCCGCCGCTTCGAGGTCGCGGCCCTCCTGGAAGACCCCTCCCGCACGGAGGAACTGGCCCGGGACCGCTGGTTCGACTGACGGGCGACGCCTGGTTCGACTCAGGCGCGACGGCTGGTTCGGCTGACGGGACCGCCGGTTCGGCTGACGGGACCCGTCGGTTCGGCCGACGGGACCCGTCGGTTCGGCTGACAGGGCCGCCGGTTCGACTGACGGGACCGTCGGTTCGGCTGACGGGACCGTCGGTTCGGCTGACGGGACCGTCGGTTCGGCTGACAGGGCCGCCGGTTCGACTTTGGCGGGCGGCTTACGCATGTCTTTACAGCAGGTGTCTCATCGACGTCCTTGCAAGATGGTTGAAATTTCTCCACGACTCGTACAACCAACCACTTCAGCCGCATGTCTGATCACTTGAGTCACCAGACTCCTAGATCACTTGGGCACCGCGGAGACGACGACGACCCGGGGTGCCCCTTCTCCTCCTGGGGAACAACATGCGCATTCGTGCCACTGCGGCCGCCGCGACTCTCACCGGCGCCCTGGCTCTTACCGCTCTCGCCCTGCCGACCGCGCAGGCCGCCGACGCCCCGGCCTTCGACAAGCCGGCTGCCGCGTCGGTCTTCGGTTCGCACGCGAAGTCGGCGTTCGCCGCGACGGCCGAGGCCGCCGAGCCGACGGTTTCGAACGTCACCATCAACGCCGGCAAGGAAATCGTGATGGGCACGGCCACGGTGAAGACGATCAACGTCTCGCTCACGGCCTCGCACGCCGCCGGCATCGAGGACGCCTACATCGACCTGTGGCATGGCACCGACCTGGACCACGTCGACGGCTACCTGGGCCCGAACGAGGACGCGGCGACCTGCACCGCCTCCAGCGCCACCACGTCCACCTGCAAGCTGACGATCACCGTCGACCCGCAGGTCGACCTGTACAAGAACGCCCTGTCGGGTGCCTGGCACGTCACGGCGGCCGCGCTCGCGGGCGACGGCAGCATCTACGCCAACGACTTCTACAAGAACCACTACGTCAAGCGGTACTCCAAGCTCACCGTGAACGCGTCGCCGGAGCCGGTCAGGAGGGGCGCCACCCTCACGGTCACCGGCAAGCTGACCCGCGCCAACTGGGAGACCGGCACCTACACGGGTTACGGCACCCAGAAGATCGCGCTGCAGTTCCGCAAGGCCGGCACCAGCACGTACACCACCATCAAGACGGTGACCGCCGACTCGACCGGCTACGTGAAGACCACCACCACGTCCACCACGGCCGACGGTTACTGGCGCCTGAGCTACGGCGGCAGCGCGACGACCTCGTCCGTCAACGCCACGGGTGACTACGTCGACGTGCAGTAGTCGCGTGTCCGGTTCCCCGCGTCCTGTCAGGAGGGCGCGGGGATCCGTGTTTCCCGACATGAATTTCCCGCGGCGCTTCAGGGGGAGCGCCGCCCCGACTCCCTGGGGGGAAAGCACCATGCGCAAGCGCACCACCACCGTTGCCCTGCTCGCGGCCTTCACGGCGGCAGGCGCCGTGCTGGCGCCCGCGGCGTTCGCGGACGGCAGCCAGGGCGACACGACGATCACCAAGGTCGTGGTGAACGGCGGCAAGAACGTCGTCATCGGCGCGACGACCGCCAAGACGTTCACCGTCTCGGTCACGGCGACCGACAACGAGGGCATCGCGGGCGCCGACATCACGCTCAACGGCCCGAACTACGGCATCTTCACCACGTCCTCGGTGACGTGCGTCGCCGCCAGCGCCACGACCTCGACCTGCTCCGCCTCCTTCACCGTCGACCCGCGGGTGTACGACATCAGCAACGACCAGGCGGGCACCTGGTACGTCGACGCGTGGGTCGACGCCAAGGGCGACGACTCCAACTTCATCTGGAAGGAGAAGGCGGGCAGCTTCAAGGTCCAGCGGGCCTCCAAGCTGACCGTGAACGCCTCGCCGGAGCCGGTGGTGAAGGGCAGGACCGTCACGGTCACGGGCAAGCTCTCCCGCGCCAACTGGGAGGACGGCCTGTACCACGGCTACACCAACCAGTCCGTGAAGCTGCAGTTCCGCAAGGCGGGCACCAGCACCTACACGACGCTGAAGACCATCACGTCGGACTCGACGGGCAACCTCAAGACCACCACCACGGCCGGCGTCGACGGCTACTACCGCTTCAGCTTCGCGGGCACCTCGACCACCCCGGCGGCCAACGCCACGGGCGACTACGTCGACGTGCAGTAAGACGGGCGATACCCGCGCCTCTCAAGGGGCGCGGGGCTGTGTCGATATGCGGCTCCGCCGCGTGGGCGCGACCAGCCACGACGCTCCCGCAGATGACAGGCGGCGTCAGCCTTCCTGGCCGTGCCTGTCGCGGAGCGCTACGCGGGAAAGCGGCGGTCGACCCACCTCCACAGGAACTCCAGGGAGGCCGCTGCCACCGCGGAAATACTCACCGCGATCCACGGCATCGTCGTGCCGACCAGCTTCAGCGCGAAGAAGTGCTGGAGCCCCGGCACCATCAGCACCACCAAAAACGCCCCGCCCATCGCGGCGACGAGGCAGATCCGCCACCAGGTGTACGGCCGCGCGATGATCGCGAGCACCCACATGGAGATCAGGAACAGCGTCAGCGTCGCGGCGCTGGTCTCCGCGTCCAACGAGCCCTCACCGGTGTAGTAGTGACGGGCAATCAGATAGGTCGCGAAGGTGGCGACCCCGGCGACGGCCCCGCCCGGGATCGAGTACCGCATCACCCGCCGTACGAAGTGGGGTCTCGCGCGCTCCTTGTTGGGGGCGAGGGCGAGAAAGAACGCCGGGACGCCGATGGTGAGCGTCGACAGCAGGGTCAAGTGGCGTGGCAGGAAGGGGTATTCGACCTGCCAGCACACCACCAGGATGGCCAGCAGCACCGAGTAGACCGTCTTCACCAGGAAGAGGGTCGCGACCCGGGTGATGTTGCCGATGACCCTCCGGCCCTCCGCGACCACGGAGGGCAGCGTCGAGAAGCTGTTGTTGAGCAGGACGATCTGGGCCACCGCCCGGGTGGCCTCCGAGCCCGAACCCATGCTCACACCGATGTCGGCGTCCTTCAGGGCGAGTACGTCGTTCACGCCGTCGCCCGTCATCGCCACCGTGTGCCCGCGTGACTGCAGCGCGCCCACCATGTTCCGCTTCTGCTGCGGGCTGACCCGCCCGAACACCGTGCCCTTGTCCAGCGACTTCGCCATCTCCACCTGCTCGTCGGGGAGGTGGCGCGCGTCCACGACCGAGCCGCTGAGCCCGAGCTTCCCGGCCACCGCGCCGACCGACACCGCGTTGTCGCCGGAGATGACCTTGGCCCTGACGTCCTGCTCGGCGAAGTAGCGCAGAGTGTCCGCCGCGTCCGGGCGCAGCCGCTGCTCCAGGACGACGAGTGCGGTGGGCCGGGCGCCGTCCTTGACCTTGGCATCGTCGAGGTCCTTCGAGGCCCGGGCGAGCAGCAGTACCCGCAGCCCTCCCTCGTTCAGCCGCTCGGTCTCGGTGAGCGCCGGGTCCCCGTCGGGCAGCAGGACGTCGGGGGCGCCGAGCAGCCAGGTGCTCGACTCGCCGTTGCCCTCGCTGAAGGTGGCGCCGCTGTACTTGCGGGCGGAGGAGAAGGGCAGCGACTCGGTGCAGCGCCACTCCTCGACGTCCGGGTATGAGTCGATGATCGCCTGCAGGGAGGCGTTCGGCCGCGGGTCCGACTCGCCGAGCGCGCCGAGGACCTTGCGTACGTACGTCTGGTCGGCGCCCTGGAGCGGCCGCAGCTCGGTGACGTCCATGCCGCCCTCGGTGAGGGTGCCGGTCTTGTCGAGGCAGACGGTGTCGACGCGGGCGAGCCCCTCGATGGCGGGCAGCTCCTGCACGAGGCACTGTTTCCGGCCGAGCCGGATGACGCCGATCGCGAAGGCGACGGAGGTGAGCAGGACGAGCCCCTCGGGGACCATCGGCACGATCCCGCCGACCGTCCGCGCGATGGAGTCCTTGAAGCCGTGCTCCTTGACGACGAGCTGGCTGATGACCAGGCCGATCGCGGTCGGGATCATCATCCACGTCACGTACTTGAGGATCGTGGAGATACCCGTACGCAGCTCGGAGTGGACGAGGGTGAAGCGTGACGCCTCCTCGGCGAGCTGGGCGGCGTACGCCTCCCGCCCCACCTTCGTCGCGGTGAACGCGCCGCCGCCCGCGACCACGAAACTGCCCGACATCACCTCGTCGCCCGGCTGCTTGACCACGGGGTCGGCCTCACCGGTGAGCAGCGACTCGTCGATCTCCAGGCCGTCGGCCTCGGCGCAGCTGCCGTCGACGACGACCTTGTCGCCGGGCCCGATCTCGATCAGGTCCCCGAGCACGATCTCCGAGGTGCTGACCGTGACGGCGACCCCCGCTCTGCGTACGGTCGGTTTCGCCTCGCCGATCACCGCGAGCGAGTCCAGGGTCTTCTTGGCCCGCCACTCCTGGATGATGCCGATCCCAGTGTTGGCGATGATCACGTACCCGAAGAGGCTGTCCTGGAACGGCGCCACGAACAGCATGATCAGCCAGAGCACGCCGATGATCGCGTTGAACCGGGTGAAGACGTTGGCGCGGACGATCTCGCCCATGGAGCGGCTGCTGCGCACCGGGACGTCGTTCACCTCGCCGCGCGCGATCCGCTCGGCCACCTCGGCGGCGGACAGCCCCTGCACCCGCGCGGAGGCGGGTATGGGCACAGGGTGAACGGGATCGAGTTCGGCGCCCGCGTCGATGTGCGTCATGCATTCGACGGTACGTGCGGATATACGGCTTCACCTGCCGAGTGCCCCAAAGATCCGACCAGGGGAGGACGGCGGCGCGGCCGAGTGATGCCCTGGTTGTAGGGGGAGCCGCTTACTCCGCGGCGGTGGGCGGTTGCCAGGCGGCAGTTGCCGTTACTCGGCGGCGGTGGCGGTCCGGCCCGTGGCCTCCGTGGTCGCGGCGGCGTCGTGCTTGATGGCGGCGTCGCGCCTGCGGACGTACCAGATACCGATCAGGCCGAGACCC
Organism: Streptomyces sp. NPDC001530; assembly: GCF_042894545.1. NCBI lineage: Bacteria > Bacillati > Actinomycetota > Actinomycetes > Kitasatosporales > Streptomycetaceae > Streptomyces > Streptomyces sp. NPDC001530. The sequence continues at coordinate 164,142 of NZ_JBIAVS010000018.1, read as the reverse complement.
GCGCCGGCCAGGCACGTCCACAGCCACCACAGATGCCCGTGGTCGTCGAACCAGCCGTAGAACGGCAGCTGCACCAGGAAGAGGACGAACCAGAGGATCGTGCCGCCCGTGATGGTGGCGACGACGGGGCCCTCCAGGGGCTCCGGCGCCTCGTGCTTGGGGGTCCACTTCGCCATGTGCACAGCTTACGAGGCGTTCCTCTCCACAAGGGCGTGACCCTTGTATACCAACGGTCTACGCGCGGAGATAGCGATTTCGACCTCATATGTTCATACTGAAACGGTCTGAGTCTGGCTCTTTCTGTTCGTACGAAACACCAACGGAAACAGTCAAGAAACCTGCTGGTGATCGCGTAACAGCCAGACTCGATCAAGTTCCCAGCCCGGCGCCCTCCCCCACTCTCGACTCCGCTCGAGCGGGGGGACCCCATCGTCAGGGCGCCCGTACTGGCCCCGCAAGGCCCCGCACTATGAGGTCACGCATGTCCACCTCGGCCGTCACCAAGGCCCCCACCCCAGAGCAGCCGGAGCCGCGGCCCGCGCAGGGCGCCCTGGACCGCTACTTCAAGATCTCCGAGCGCGGCTCCAGCATTCCGCGTGAGATCCGCGGCGGTTTCGCCACCTTCTTCGCGATGGCCTACATCATCGTGCTGAACCCGATCATCCTGGGCAGCGCGAAGGACATGTACGGGCACCACCTGGACAACGGCCAGCTGGTCACCGCGACCGCCCTGACCGCGGCCTTCACCACGCTCCTGATGGGTGTCATCGGCAATGTGCCGATCGCGCTGGCGGCCGGTCTGGGTGTGAACACGGTGGTCGCGCTCCAGCTGGCGCCCCGGATGTCCTGGCCGGACGCGATGGGCATGGTGGTCCTCGCGGGCTTCCTCGTGATGCTGCTGGTGGCCACCGGTCTGCGTGAGCGCGTCATGAACGCCGTGCCGCTGGGGCTGCGCAAGGGCATCGCGATCGGCATCGGCCTGTTCATCATGCTGATCGGCCTGGTCGACTCCGGCTTCGTCACGCGGATCCCGGACGTCGCGCAGACCACGGTCCCGCTCCAGCTCGGCGCCGACGGCCACCTCAACGGCTGGCCCGTCCTGGTCTTCATCCTCGGCACCCTGTTCACTCTCGCGCTGATGGTGCGCAAGGTGCCGGGCGCGATCCTCATCTCGATCGTCACGATGACCGTCGTCGCGGTGATCATCAACGCCGTCGCCACGATTCCGTCCTGGGGTCTGACCACCCCGAAGTGGCCCGGCAACCCCGTCGCCACCCCGGACTTCGGCCTCGTCGGCAAGGTCAGCCTCTTCGGCGGCTTCGACAAGGTCGGCGTGCTGACCGGCATCCTCTTCGTCTTCACCGTGCTGCTGTCGACCTTCTTCGACGCGATGGGCACGATCATGGGCATCAGCGACGAGGCCAAGCTGACCGACGCGCAGGGCCAGATGCCCGGCGTCAACAAGGTCCTCTTCGTCGACGGCATCGCGGTCGCCGCGGGTGGCGCCACCTCCTCCTCGGCCACCACCTGCTTCGTGGAGTCCACCGCCGGCGTCGGCGAGGGCGCCCGCACCGGCTTCGCCAACGTCATCACCGGCGCGCTCTTCGCCGTGGCCCTCTTCCTGACCCCCGTCGCCACGATGGTGCCGTCCCAGGCCGCCACCCCCGCGCTCCTCGCGGTCGGCTTCCTGATCATGTCCCACTCGATCAGGGAGATCGACTGGGACGACTACACGATCGCCATCCCGGCGTTCGTGACGATGCTGATGATGCCGTTCACCTACTCGATCACGAACGGCATCGGCATGGGCTTCATCACCTTCGTGGTGCTGCGGCTGGCCGCCGGCCGCGGCCGCGAGGTCCCGGTCGCGATGTACGTCGTCTCGGCGGTGTTCGCCTTCTACTACCTGATGCCGGCGCTGGGTCTGACGTAAGCCGCAGTGGGTGTACGGGGTCTCACGTGACCCATCGGCTCGCATGACCCATCGCCTCATGTGACCCCGTAGAACTTCTCCGTCTCCTCGACCGCGGCCTGGAACCGCTCGTCGAAGTCGTCGCGAATGAGCGTCCGGACCACATAGTCCTGGACGCTCATTCCGCGTTTGGCGGCGTGGTCTCGGAGCCGGTCGAGCAGCTCCCCGTCTATCCGCAGGCTGAGCACGCTGGTCCCCATGAAGTCGAGGGTCGCCGGACCCCGGCGGGCGAGGGGTCACTTTCGGGAGCGGGCTCACTCGTATGAGTGATGTCGGGGTTCAGTGGCGCGGTTCACGGGCATTGCGGTGGTCTTTAGGGAGGGTAATGAGTTACGCTAAAGACATGCCTGACCTCACCCATGGCGACGACGAGGCCGCCGTGAACGCCTTGCGCTCCGCAGTGATGCGGTTGTCGCGTCGACTCAAGCACCAGCGAGTCGACGAGTCGCTGAGCCCCACCGAGATGTCGGTGCTCGGCACCCTGGCCCGCTGCGGCACCGCCACGCCGGGCGAGCTCGCCCGCAAGGAGCATGTGCAGCCGCCCTCCATGACGCGCATCGTCGCGCTGCTCGAGGCCAAGGGTCTCGTCAGGCTGGAGCCGCACCCCGAGGACCGGCGCCAGAAGGTCGTGACGCAGACCGACAAGGCCGAGGCGATGCTCGAAGAGAGCCGCCGCAAGCGGAACGCGTTCCTGGCCGGACTGGTCGAGGCCCTCGACGAGGACGAGTGGGCGAAGCTCCGCGAGGCCGCCCCCGTCCTGGAGAAGCTCGCGCATCTGTGACCCCCGGCGGCCCTCTCCCGGGGGGCCGCTCCCACGTTCAGAGCACCATCCGTCAGAGCACCATCCGTTGAGAACATCGCCGACGCCCTCCCATGACGCCGACGTCACGACTGCCTAGGAGGCGAGCCCCTTTGAGTACGGGACCCGGAGCAGATTCCGCCCCCGCACCAGCCACCCACGACTCCTCGTCCGCCCCCGATTATTCGTCCGCCTCGGACACGTCCGCCCCCGACCGTTCGAACGGTGCTTCCCGCACCTTCTCCCGTTCGACCGGTGCCTCCGGCGCCACCCCCCGCTCGCCCCGTTCCTCCTCGATGTTCAGCTCGCTGAAGATCCGGAACTACCGCCTGTTCTTCCTGGGCCAGGTCGTCTCCAACACCGGCACCTGGATGCAGCGCATCGCCCAGGACTGGCTGGTGCTGAGCCTGACCGGCTCGTCCGCCGCGGTCGGTATCACCACCGCGCTGCAGTTCCTGCCGATGCTGCTCTTCGGGCTGTACGGCGGTGTCCTCGTCGACCGCCTTCCCAAGCGGCCCACGCTGCTCGTCACGCAGACGGCGATGGCCGTCACCGGTCTCGCGCTCGCCTTCCTCACTCTCTCCGGCCATGTCCAGGTCTGGCACGTGTACGTCGCCGCCTTCGCCGTAGGCCTCGCCACGGTGGTGGACAACCCGGCCCGCCAGTCCTTCGTCTCCGAGATGGTCGGCCCGGGCCAGCTGCAGAACGCGGTCAGTCTGAACTCCGCGAACTTCCAGTCGGCCCGGTTGGTCGGCCCTGCGGTGGCGGGTCTGCTGATCACGGGCGTCGGCACCGGCTGGGCGTTCCTCTTCAACGGCCTGTCGTTCGTGGCCCCGATCGCGGGTCTGCTGATGATGCGCGCCCGCGAACTGCACGTGGTCGAGCGGGCTCCGCGCGGCAAGGGCCAGCTGCGCGAAGGCCTTCAGTACGTGGCGAATCGCCCCGAGCTGATCTGGCCGATCGTCCTCGTCGGGTTCATCGGCACCTTCGGCTTCAACTTCCCGGTCTGGCTGTCGGCGTACGCGGACGACATCTTCCACGCGGGCGCCGGCGCGTACAGCTTCTTCAACACGTTGATGGCGCTCGGCTCGCTGGCCGGCGCGCTGCTCGCCGCCCGGCGGGGCACGGCCCGGCTGCGCATCCTGATCGCGGCGGCCCTGGCCTTCGGCCTGCTGGAAGTGGTGGCGGCCGCGGCCCCGTCCCTCTGGCTCTTCTCGCTCCTCATGGTCCCGATCGGGATCTTCGGCCTGACGGTCAACGTCACCGCGAACACCGCGGTCCAGATGGCCACCGACCCCGCCATGCGCGGCCGCGTCATGGCCCTGTTCATGATGGTCTTCATGGGCGGTTCGCCGCTGGGCGCGCCCCTCGTCGGCTGGGTCACGGACGCCTACGGCCCGCGCGTCGGCTTCGCGCTGGGCGGCCTGGTGTCGGCGGCGGCCGCGGTCACCGTCGGCCTGGTCCTGTCCCGCGTCGGCGGCCTGCGCCTCGCGGTCGGCTGGCACCACGGCCACCCGCGGTTCCGGTTCGTTCCGAAGGAGCGGCGCGAGGAGCAGCTGGCCGCGGCGGTGTAGTGAGGGGTGGAGGGGCTGAGATTTTCAGCCTGCCCGGCGTTTGAGGACGAGCGCGTTAGCGCGATAGCGGGGGTCTGGGGGCGGAGCCCCCAGGTACGGGACGGGTAGGGGCGGAGGGGGCGAAAACCCTTAGGCAGCACCACCCGCTGTCCCGGCGCGCGTCGCCGATAGGGACGTCCCCCCGGTAGACGGGCCTATCACCATGGTGGGTGGGGGTCGCCGGATGATCCATTCCCTGGAAGGGTGACGCCATGAGACTTTTTGCGGCGGTGCTGCCTTCGGAGGGTGCGGTCCGTGAACTCGCCTCGGAGATGGACGAGTTGGAGCGGCTCCCGGAGGCCGACAGGCTGCGGTGGACGGGCCGCCCCGGCTGGCACTTCACACTCGCGTTCTACGGCGAGGTGGACGAGGAGGTCGTCCCGGACCTGTCGGAACGGCTGGAGCGCGCGGCCCGGCACACGGAGTCCTTCCCGCTGGCACTGCGGGGCGGCGGGCAGTTCGGCCGCGGGCGGGCACTGTGGGTCGGCGCGGAGGGCGACCTGGATGCCCTGCGGCTACTGGCCGACCGGGCCGAGGCGGCGGGGCGGAAGGCCGGCGTGCCGATGGGGGAGCACCGCAGGTACAAGCCCCATCTGACGGTGGCGCGCAGCCGCGACGCGGTCGACGTGCGCCCGTACGTCGAGGCCCTCCACGCCTTCACGAGCCCTACCTGGACGGTGACCGAGCTGTGTCTCGTACGCAGCCGACTTCCGAAATCGGGGGTGCCGAGGGAACATCCGCGGTACGAGGTGGTCGCCCGCTGGCCGCTCGGGGCGGCCGGTTAGGCTCGTTGCGTGGACCCGAAGACCCGTAACCGGATCATGGCCGGTGTGCTTGTGCTGATGTTCGTCGTGGTGGCGGTGGCGGCGGCGGTCAAGTAGACGACCGCCACCGCCCGCTCAAGCGTGCCCTGCCGGGCGGCGACCGGGCGGAGGCCGGGTTGCCAGGCGAAGGACGGGGCTACCAGGCGAACGCCTCCGGAGACGGGCCCGGACCCGGGAAGATCTCGTCCAAGGACGTCAGGACCTCCTCCGACAGCTCCAGGTCGACGGCGCGCAGTGCGGACTCCAGCTGCTCGGCGGTGCGCGGGCCGACGATGGGGCCGGTGATGCCGGGCCGGGTCAGCAGCCAGGCCAGCGCGGCCTCGCCGGGCTCCAGGCCGTGCTTGTCGAGCAGATCCTCGTATGCCTGGAGCTGCGCGCGTACGGAGGGGTTGGCGAGGGCGTCGGCGGCCCGGCCGGACGCCCGGCGCCCGCCCTCGACCTCCTTCTTGATCACGCCACCGAGGAGACCGCCCCCCAGCGGGGACCAGGGGATGACCCCGAGCCCGTACTCCTGCGCGGCCGGGATGACCTCCATCTCGGCGCGCCGCTCGGCGAGGTTGTAGAGGCACTGCTCGCTGACGAGGCCGATGGTGCCGCCCCGCCGGGCGGCGATCTCGTTCGCCTGGGCGATCTTGTATCCGGGGAAGTTGGAGGACCCCACGTAGAGGATCTTCCCCTGCTGGACCAGTACGTCGATCGCCTGCCAGATCTCCTCGAAGGGAGTCGAGCGGTCGATGTGGTGGAACTGATAGATGTCGATGTAGTCGGTCTGGAGCCGCTTGAGACTGGCGTCGACCGCCCGCCGGATGTTCAGGGCGGAGAGCTTGTCGTGGTTGGGCCACGGCTGGCCGTCGCCGGCCATGTTCCCGTACACCTTGGTGGCGAGGACCACCTTGTCGCGGCGGTCGCCGCCCTGGGCGAACCAGTTCCCGATGATCTCCTCGGTACGGCCCTTGTTCTCGCCCCAGCCGTACACGTTCGCGGTGTCGAAGTAGTTGATCCCCGAGTCCAGCGCCGCGTCCATGATGGCGTGGCTGTCGGCCTCATCGGTCTGCGGACCGAAGTTCATGGTGCCGAGGACGAGCCGGCTGACCTTGAGTCCCGTGCGTCCGAGCTGCGTGTACTTCATGACTCCTTAGCCAACGCGGTGGAGTGCGCTCTAGGCAAGCGTGGCGAGGAAGGTCCTCCAGGTGGCGGGGGTTACCTGGAGGGTGGGGGCTTCGGGGGTTTTGGAGTCGCGGATGTGGATGAGGTCGGGGGTGGGGGCTATTTCTAGGCATTCGCCGCCCTGGCCGCCGCTGTAGCTGGACTTCGTCCACGTCAGCGCGACTTCTACGCACTCGCCCTCGCTGCCGCTGTAGCTGCTCTTGAACCAGCTGAGGTCCGCGCTCATAGCTTCCGTGCCACCTCTTCGATCAGCTTTGCGGATTCCTCCGGGGTGAGGGCCTGCGCCCGCAGAATGCCATATTTGCCGAACAGGTCTCCCAGGTCAGGCTGTTCGCTGACGAAGTAGCCGCCTCGGTGTCCTTCGATGTAGGCGAGCTGACGTCGTTCGGCTGTCTCGAGGAGGATCATGTTGCCGTTCAGCCCGGCGTGCACATCCCGGTCGTGCGGCATGACCTGGATCTCGACGTGGCGGAGTTCGCCGATGGTGAGCACGTGGTGCAGCTGCTCCTTGAGCGCCGCCTTGCCGCCCAACGGACGTGTCAACGTGCTCTCTTCGAGCACATAGCTGACGGTTGGCGTCGGCTTGCGTTCGAAGAGCCGCTGCCGTTCCACGCGTGAGGTCACCCTGCTCTCGACCTCCTCGTCGTCGAAGGTCGGGCAGCGGTTGGAAGCAAAGATCGCCCGCGAGTACGCCTCGGCCTGAAGCGAACCGGGGATCAGATGGGTCTGGTACACGTGGAGAGCGGAGGCCTTCTTCTCCTCGACCAAGTAGTCCTCGGTCCATGGCGGAACTCCGCCCTTCTCGAACTCCTTCTCAGCCAGCAGCAACAGTGCACCTTGTGCACCCAGCACCTGGTCCGCGATCTCGACCAACTTCCCCTTCGGCGACCGTTCACCCCGCTCCACCATCGCCACCTGCGACTTGGAGTAGCCGACGTGTTTGCCCAGCACTTCCTGCGTCATCCCGGCACGCTCACGGAAGAACCGCAACAACGCCCCGAACGACTCCGATCCGCGATCACCGGAGTGCACAACGACCTCCCCAAGTGCACAACCCCACACGGCCCTTGTGAGCCCCTGGTCACAGTATGTGACCGCACGGAAGCATTTGCGGCATGAACGCCAAAGCCTTCCCCCCTGACATCCACTCCTGGATCCCCGCCAGTGGCCACGCCCTGCGCCACGCGGGCATCCACTTCGACGCCCTACGCATCGCCGCACCCCTCGCCGAGCGCGTCGCCGCTGAGCTCATGCTCTGTACGGACTTCGACGCGGGCCCGATCGTCCGCGAACTGACCGGCGAGCGGAACCACTACTTCCTGTTGCCCCCGCAAACCGTGTCCACGCACACGTGGCCCCCCGGCGTGCGTGCCCTGACGCGCGGTGACCGGGGACTGGCGTACGTCGGCGTACCGGCGCTCACGGGCATGACATGGCTGTTGGATTGGCGGTCGGCACCTACGGCCGACGTTCCTTTCGTGGAACCGGAGTTGATGCGGGAAGTGGTGGGGCGGGTGGCCGGCGTCGTGAAGTGACCGTGGGGGCCGCAGGTGGGGGGTGTGGTGGGGTGGCCCGAATCTGCCAAATTGGGGAGGAGGCGGAGGGGCACCTACCGCCCCGCCCCGAAACCCGGTTGTCCCCGACCCCCTGATCCGCTTGGGTCGGATGCCGTGACTGTCCCTGAACTCGCCGCGCTCGTACGCCCGGAGCGCTACCCGCGCTCCTCCGCCTACGACCCCGCCTGGCTGCTCGGCCTCGACATGGGCCCGAACCCGCTGTGGCTCCTGGAGGACCTCGCCCGGGACCTGGATCTGCGGCCCGGGATGCGGGTTCTGGACCTCGGGTCCGGGAAGGGAGCGACGTCGGTGTTCCTCGCGCGGGAGTACGGCGTACAGGTCGTCGCGGCCGACTGGTGGGTCGGGGCGGACGAGGCGGCGGCCGTCTTCGCTGCGGCGGGCGTCGGCGGGCAGGTGGAGGCCGTACGGGCCGAGGCGCATCAGCTGCCCTTCGAGGAGGGCAGCTTCGACGCGATCGTGAGCATCGACGCGTTCGAGTACTTCGGTACGGCGGACAGCTATCTGCCGTATCTCGTCAAATTCCTCCGGCCCGGCGGCCAACTCGGCATCGCCACCCCCGCGTTGACCCGCGAAGTGCGCGAACTCGGCGCGATACCCCCGCACATCAAGGCCCTGGTCGGCTGGGAGGCCATTGCCTGGCACACCGCCGAGTGGTGGCGGTTTCAGTGGGAGATCACCGAGCTGGTGACGGTGACGTCCGCGCGGCTGCAGGAGGACGGCTGGCGGGACTGGCTGCTGTGGAGCCGGGCGTGTGCCGAGCACTTGGAGGAGGGGCGGGCCGCGCACCAGCCCGTCATCGACATGCTGACCGCCGATGCCGGAGAGTTCCTCTCCTTCGCGCTGGTGACGGCCCGGGAGTAGGGCGTGTTTGAGGTGTGGGCTCGGTGCGGGGCGCCCGCCGGTGCATGCCAAGCGGAGGCTGATCGACGGCATCCGGTGGCGTACCCGGGCCGGGGTGCCGTGGCGGGATGTGCCGCCGTTCTACGGGCCCTGGCAGTGCGTGTACTGGCTGTACGCCGCTGGCAGCTCGACGGGACTGGCTCTGAGCCCGTGAGTCAAACGGACCCTGGGCCGGGTCAGTATCCGATGGCCTCTCGGAGAAGCAGCACGGTGCCGCGCCCTGGGCGGGGTTCCGCGTTGAGGATGAGTAGGCGGTTGACGGCGCTGGGCATCCCGTACACCGCCTGGGCGCGGGCGTTCTCCAGCGGGAGGGCGTGCTCCTCGACGCGGCGCAGCGCTGTGCTCAGGTCAGGCACCACCTTCTGCGCGCCGATGATCCAGACCGCGTGGGCGGCGCCGCCCGCGTTGGCAGGGAGTTGGCTGCCGCTGCCCGAGGCAAGAACGAGCGAGCCGGTCTCGGTTGCCGCGGCGACGCTGTTGACGACGAATTCGGGGCTGGCGACCAGCCTTCGGATCTCGTCGGCGCCGGTGGCACGGTCGATGGCCAGGACGCGCGGCCTGATGGCGTCGTACTGGCCGCTGGCGTTGATGTCCTCGTCGATGCCGGACAGTCGGAGGGTCTCGCTGGCACCGGTGAGCACGCTGGCGCCCTCGGGGACCAGGTCCTTGATGCGGGCGCGCGCGGCCGCGGCGTCGTCGAGGATCTCGGCGGCGAAGCCGCCCGCACGCAGCGCGGCGGCTACCCGCTCCAGTCGTTCGGCCGTTGCCGGGTCGGTGAAGGATGCGGCCGGAGCCGGGGTGGCCGTGGCGTCTGCCGGGTTGGTCCCGGAGCCCTGCGCCGCGTGGGGCGCCGTGCCCGCCAGCGGGGAGGTGTCGAGGTACCTGACCTCGTACACCCGCTCGGCGAACTTCCAGCCCTCCGCGGTGCGCTGGTAACGGTCGTGGTAGACGGCGTAGTTCAGACCCTGGCGTCCGTCGAGGGTGCGCGCGAGCTCTTGGATGTAGGCGCGGCCGGTCGCGGTGTCGCCGTCGAGCAGGATCGTGCCGGGGTGTGTGTTCTGTACGAAGAAGTCCCACAGGCTCTGCAGCCGCTCGCCCCCGGCACGGATCTCCTCTCGGCCGACCTGCTCGGCGGGGATGTTGGGCATACGCAGGGCACCGTCCGGTGTGAACAGCGACGCCAGGCGGGGTCGGTCGCGCATCATCACCGCGTCGGTGAACTCGCCGCGCAGTGCCTCGATCTCGACGCGGTCCGCGACGGCCTGGAAGTCGTTCATCAAAGTCCCCTCTGTCTTGTTGTCGTCCTCACCGGTACGACAACGCAGCCCTTCGGAATGTGAGGCGGCGCGTCGGCCTCACAGCCCGGTGCGCTGTCTTGTCGTAACGGGTAGAGGCACAGAAGCGAGCGAGGGAGACGGCCAGACCATGACCACCAGAGCCGAGCCCGGAGACGATCAGAGCGATCCGGGCCTCAGCGCGATCATGAGCGAGCGGCGCCAGCTGATCAACCTCGGCTATCGACTCCTCGGGTCCCTTGCCGACGCCGAGGACGTCGTGCAGGAGACCTACGCCCGCTGGTACGCCATGTCCGCACGGGACCAGCAGGCCATCGAGTCGCCCGGCGCCTGGCTGGTGACGGTCGCCAGCCGCATCTGTCTGAACCTGCTTGGCTCGGCGCGGGCCAGGCGGGAGATGTACGTGGGCGACTGGATCCCGGAACCGCTGCCCGAGCCCACGGAGTGGATCACCGGGCGCTCCGGCGTCGGCGGGATAGACCCGGCCGATCGGGTCACCCTCGACGAGTCGGTGACGATGGCCTTCCTGGTCGTCCTCGATGCGATGACCCCGGCCGAGCGCGTTGCGTTCGTCCTGCACGACGTCTTCCGCTACCCCTTCGGCGAGGTCGCCGAGATCGTCGGCCGCACTCCGGCGGCGTGCCGCCAACTGGCCTCGTCCGCCCGCCGTCGCATCCGCACTGCGCAGACCCCGGCGGGCCCGAGTGCCGGGCAGGCCGGCATCGTCAGGCAGTTCAAAACGGCGTGGGAGGCCAAGGACATCGACGCCCTGATCAGCCTGCTCGACCCCGACGCCACCGCGACCGCCGACGGCGGCGGGCTGGCCGTCACCCACCTGCACCCGATCGTGGGCGGTGAGCAGATCGCACGTGCCTACGCGGAGATCGCCCGTGTGTCGGGCGACCGCACGACGTTCCTGGAGTGCACGGTCAACGGCCTGCCCGGCTTGGTAGCGCAGCAGGACGGCAACATCGCGACCGTGTTCGCCTTCGAGATCGCGGGCGACCGGATCAGGCATATCTGGGCGGTGCGAAACCCCGAGAAGCTCCGTCCCTGGCGGATCAGCTGAGGAGCGATCCGAGACACCGCAGCGATCGGATCGTGACCAGCACCAACCCGCACCGGGCCCACAGCTCGAACACGCCCTAGGAGGTGCTGTCTCCCTTGACGAGTGCGTGCAGGTGCAGGTCGTGCCAGCCGTCCGCGTGCAGCAGTGCGCCGCGCATGGTGCCTTCGAGGGAGTAGCCGGCCTTGGCCGCCACTCGGCAGGACGCCGGGTTGGCCACCGAGTGGCAGAGCTGTAGGCGGTGCAGTCCGAGGTCCTCCAGGGCCCACCGGCTGAGGCGCTTCACGGCCTCGACCACGACACCGCCGCCACGGGCCGCGGGCAGGATCCAGTAGACGATTTCCGCGCTGCCGCCCGTGAGGTCGATGTCGTTCCAGCCGATGAGACCGATGGCCTCGCCGTCGCCGTTGCCGTCCGACCGTGCGATCGCCCAGATCGCGCCCTGCTCGGCCCGCCAGCGCTCGTGCATCCGCGCGATCCTGTTGCGCGCGTCCTCCGGTGACTCCACATGAAGGAGGTTCCATTGCCGAATCGACGGATCCTGGCCGGCGGCCACCAGAGCGTCGGCGTCACCCGGGCGCCAGGGACGCAGCTCCAGGCCGCGAGGAAGGTCGAGCACTGGTTGCGGGTCCTGGGCCATACGACCCGCGGGAACGACGGGAGGTATGGGCGAGTTGGCGATCATCGCGGCATCGTGCCACATGCCTTCCGCCGCGCGATATCTCTAATCCCGGGGGAACTCGTCGGTCTTGAGGGTGAGGCCGAGGAGGGTGGTGGTCAAGTCGACGTCTGCGCCATAGGCGATGGGGAGGTCGCCGAGGTAGTCGCCGTCTTTGGGCTGGGTGAAGAGGCGGCACTTGCCCACGTAGGGGTCGGCGATGAGGAAGACGGGGACTTCCGCCAGGGCGTAGGCCGTCTTTTTGGGACCGTAGTCGTTCATGGCAGTGCCCTTGGAGATGACCTCGGCGATGAACTCGACGTCCTGGTAGCGCCAACGCCCTTCGGAATCCTTCTGGGAGCCGTCGCGCAGTTTCGCTACATCCGGGCAGAGGCCGTTGAGGTGGCCGGGGAAGTCGATGCGTACATCAGAGAGCACCTTTGCCTTCGTGCCGAGGATGGTCAGAAGCTGGAACACGATCGACTGAATGGTCTCCCAATGAACGTCCCGCTGCGGCGACATGTAGATGGTCCCCTCGACGATCTCGGCCTTGTAGCCCTCGGGGACGTTCATCTGGTCGAACATCTCGTCCAGGATCTGTTCGTTGATGGTGGCCATGGCGATCCTGTCGTTCTCGACGACGGTCATAGTGGCGCTCCTCCCCGGCCACCCCCTCGGACGAGTGCAGCCGCGCAGTCCAACGATACGCACGGTGACCAGGCAACGCCGGGAATCGGTCAGGAGGTTTCGGCCGTGTACGGCTCGCCCAGGTCCCAGGCCTGGTACATGGCCTCCGCGAACCCCTCCGCGATCTTGTGCTCGCCGCTCGCGTTCGGGTGTGTGCCGTCGTACGTGTCGAAGTTGATGTCGTACGAGGGCGGCGGGGAGGCCAGGAGGAGGGGGGAGCGGGGCTCGCCGAGGTCGGCGACGGTCTTGGCGAGGAGTTCGTTGAAGGCGGCGACCTCGGCGGCGAAGGGGGCGTCGGACTCGGCGCGGACGTTCGGGATCACAGGGAGCAGGACCATGCGGATGCGTGGGTTGGCGGCGCGGGCCTCTTCGATGAACGTGTGGGCGTTCGCCGCCGTCTGGGGCGCGTTCGTGTAGAAGCCGAGGTCGATCAGGCCGAGGGAGACCAGCAGGACGTCGGCGCGCTGCGCGCGGACCGCCTCGCGTATCAGCGGGGCCATGTGGAGCCAGCCCTCGCCCCAGCCGGCCAGGTGGGCGCGGGGGAAGTCCGGGTCCGCGTACTCGTACGAGTCGGGGGAGTCGGTCGCCTTGTCGTAGAGCGTCTCGCGCGGACCGACGATCTTGAAGGGTCCCCCGTACGTCGCGCGCAGGTGCTGCCACATTCGGTAACGCCATGTGTGTTCGCCCGCGCTTCCGATCGTCATGGAATCGCCGACGGGCATGAACCTGAGCATCCGCTCATCATGGACGATCAGTGGGGGTGGCATGGGCCGTGGGGGTGTGAGGCTGGACACGCCCCGTGGCGTGCCGATGGCCGGGATCGGCGTGGACCCGGGCGGCCCCATGAGCGGGCACTGCGTGAACCGGCCGCCGGGATGGCAGGCTTGGGGCCATGCGCCGATCGCCCTCGCTTCTCGCCGGAGCCGTCCTCGTCGTCGCCCTGGCGGCGCCGGCCGTCGCCGACAGCGCGGACGACCAGTTCACGATCAAGGACCCCAGGATCACCGAGTCCAGCGGACTCGCCGCCTCGCACGCCCACCCCGGCATCTACTGGACCCACAACGACAGCGACGACGGGGCCTACCTCTATGCCGTCGACAGCAAGACGGGTGAGACGGTCGCGACGATCACCATGACGGGGGTCGGCGCTCCCCGCGACGTCGAAGCCATCTCCATCGGGCCGGACGACAACCTCTACGTCGGCGACATCGGCGACAACCTCGGCGGCAAGTGGGACCACGTGTGGATCTACAAGCTGCCCGAGCCGAAGGTGCTCAAGGACCAGACGATCCGCGCCACGCAGTACGTCGTGAAGTACGCGGACGGGCCGCGGAACGCCGAGGCGCTGATGGTTCATCCGAAGACCGGGCGCGTCTACATCGTCGACAAGAACGAGGACGGCGGTCACCTCTACGAGGGCCCCGCCCAGCTCTCCGCCTCCGGCACGAACGTCTTCAAGTCCGTCGCCACCGTCGACCTCTGGGCCACCGACGCCGCCTTCTCGCCCGACGGCAAGGAACTCGCCGTACGCGGGTACTTCGGCGGGATCGCGTACGACTGGAACGGCGGGAAGCTCAAACGGCAGGGGCGGCTCAACGTCCCCCTGCAGGGGCAGGGCGAGTCCCTCACATACAGCCCCGACGGCTCGAAGCTCATGTACGGGAGCGAGGGCGCGGACAGCAGCGTGCAGCCGGAGGACGCGCCCGGGGCCAGTGGGTCCGGAGCCAAGTCACCCTCGGGGGGTGGCAGTTCGGCCGACGGCGGGGGCAACGACAGCGGAATGAGCGGCGGATTCAAGGTCGGTGCCATCGCGGTCGCAGCCGCCTTCGCCGTCGTCATCAGCTTCAGGCGGCTGCTGCGCCGGAGCTGACCGCTCGTTGAAGCTGCTTCTCGAGTACTGCTGCTTGAGTACTGCTCCTCGCATACTGCTTCTTGAGTACTGCCCGTCGGGTACTACTCCTCCATCGGCTTCACTTCGTAGTGCAGCGTCGGCGTCCGCATCACCTTGTGGGCGAGCGGTACGAAGACGCCCTGCATGAACGGGTACTTGCGCCGCAGCAGCTTGGCGGCGTGCTTGTCCTCCTCACTGCCGTGGTCGAGCAGCCGTGCCCGGGCGTGGATCTCGGGCCCGATGGGCGCGCCGCGGAAGGTGGAGGGAGCGATCTCCACCTCCGGGTTGTTGCGCAGGCGTTTGACCTTCCATGTGCTGCCCGGGGTGCGGAAGTACGCGTGGTCACCCTCGACGGCGATGTTCACCGGGGTGCCGACGCCCGTGCCGTCCTTCTTGTGGCTCGTCAGCAGGACGGCGTACTGCTTGGCGAGCGGGGCGAGCTCGGGGCTCGGAGTCGGGGTACTGCTCATGCTCTCCATACAGGCACTGATCGCCGTGATTGTCATCCTCTGGGCGGGAGTTCCTTGGTTCCGCGCGGGGGGCGCGCCTGGGGGGTGGGGGGACGCCGACGGTGACGTGCGCGGCGGCATGAGAAAGGGGCGCCCGGCGAGTGCCGGGCACCCCCATCAACGTACAGACGACTACAGCTTCTCGATCACGTAGTCGATGCACTTCGTGAGCGTTTCGACGTCCGCCGGGTCGATCGCCGGGAACATCGCGATGCGGAGCTGGTTGCGGCCGAGCTTGCGGTAGGGCTCGGTGTCGACGATGCCGTTGGCGCGGAGGGCCTTGGCGACGGCTGCCGCGTCGATCTCGTCGGAGAAGTCGATCGTGCCGATGACCTGCGAGCGCTTGGCCGGGTCGGCGACGAACGGCGTGGCGTACTTGGAGTCCTCTGCCCAGGTGTAGAGGCGGGTCGAGGAGTCCTTCGTGCGGGCCGTGGACCAGGCGAGGCCGCCCTGGTCGTTGATCCACTCCAGCTGCTCGTTGAGCAGGAAGAGGGTGGCGAGGGCCGGGGTGTTGTACGTCTGGTTCTTACGGGAGTTGTCGATCGCCGTGGGGAGCGAGAAGAACTCCGGGACGTGGCGGCCGGACGCGTGGATGCGCTCGGCGCGCTCGATCGCGGCCGGGGAGAAGACGCCGATCCACAGGCCGCCGTCGGAGGCGAAGGACTTCTGCGGGGCGAAGTAGTAGACGTCGGTCTCGGCGATGTCGACGGGGAGGCCGCCGGCGCCGGACGTGGCGTCCACGAGCACCAGCGCGCCCTCGTCGGCGCCCGCGACCCGCTTGATGGGGGCGGCGACACCGGTGGAGGTCTCGTTGTGCGTGAAGGCGTAGACGTCGACGCCTGCCTCGGCCTGGGGCTCGGGGTGGGTGCCGGGGTCGCTCGCGATCACGGTCGGCTCGGCCAGCCAGGGGGCCAGCTTGGCGGCCTTGGCGAACTTCGAGCTGAACTCGCCGAAGCTGAGGTGCTGCGACTTGTTCTCGATCAGGCCGTGGGTCGCGATGTCCCAGAACGCGGTGGAGCCGCCGTTGCCGAGGATGACCTCGTACCCGTCGGGGAGCGAGAACAGCTCGCGTACGCCGTCACGGACCTTGCCGACCAGGTTCTTGACCGGGGCCTGGCGGTGGGACGTACCGAGCAGAGAGCTACCGGTCGCGGCCAGCGCGTCCAGCGCCTCCGTACGCACCTTGGAGGGGCCCGCGCCGAATCGTCCGTCGGCGGGCTTGATGTCAGCGGGGATCTGGATATCAGCCACGGTCGGGAGCCTAGCCGCTCCAGGAAACCTGGGCGAAACGTCGTCCGTCGGGTGAGACGGAGCCGGGGCTCCGCCCCGTAAGGGGCGCGGGGAACTGCGCGACCAGCCCCCACCACCCGCAGCCGAAGAACAGCCGAGCGGGGTCTGGGGCACAGCCCCAGGTACGGGACGGGTAGGGGCGGAGGGGGCGAAAAAACCCGGTGCTCAGCCCAGTCGTACCGGAAGTTCGAACAGATCGTTCTGCGTCACCACCGGCTTGTTGCGGAGCTCGGACGCGGGGACGGCCAGATCGAGGGCCGGGAAGCGGGTGTACAGGGCCGGAAGGGCGACCGCGGCCTCCAGCCGGGAGAGCGCGGCGCCGGGGCAGACGTGCGGCCCGTGCCCGAAGGAGATGTGCCGGTTTTCGCTCGTGCGGGTGATGTCGAAGTCGCCGGCACTCGGACCATGAGCCTGCTCGTCGCGGCCGATCGCACCGTACGACACGATCAGCGCGTCCCCCGCAGGAAGCACCTTGTCACCGACGGCCACGTCCTCCGTCGCGAAGCGGATGAGGACGTGGGAGGTGGGGGTGGAGTAGCGGAGGGTCTCCTCGATCACCGCCGCCCAGTCGGCCTCGCCGGAGAGGACCAGCGCGCGCTGGTCGGGATGGGTGGAGAGGTTGACCACCGCGTTGACGATCAGCGAGATCGTCGTCTCGTGGCCCGCCGCGACCATCAACTGGAGGGTGGAGACGATCTCCTCGTCGGAGAGGTGGTCGCCGTCCTCGGAGGCCAGGATCAGGGCGGACGTCAGATCGTCCCCGGGCTCCGCCCGCTTCGCCGCGACCGTCTCCGCCATGATCCCCGCCAGCTCCGTCAGCGTCGCGATGACCTCCTCCGGAGGGGTCTGCGTCGAGAAGAACTTCTCGAAGAGCTCCTTGAGGCGGGGAAGCCGGGACTCGTCGATGCCCATGAGGTCGGCGATGACGTACATGGGGAGGGGGTAGGCGAAGTCCGCCTTCAGGTCGATCACGTCCCCCGCGTCCGACAGCCCGTCGAGCAGGCCCTCCGTCAGCTTGGTGATCCGCTCCCGCATCTGCTCCACCCGGCGCGGGGTGAGCGCCTGCGCCACCAGCGTGCGCATCCGCCGGTGGTCCGCGCCGTCCACCGTGAGCATGGAACGGCCGGGGTTCGCGAGCCCGATCAGCGGCCAGTCCGGGGCTATCTCGCCGCGCTGCCAGGCCCCCCAGACGTTGATGTCCTTCACCAGCCGGGGGTCGGTCAGCAGCTTCTTCGCCTCGGCGTGGTGGGTGACCGCCCACACCGGGACCCCGCCGGGCAGTTCGACGGCGGCGAGCGGCCCCGCGGCGCGCAGCGCGGCGCTCTCGCCCTCCAGGTCGGTGACGAAGGGGTCCAAGGCGATACGGGTCTCTTCGGTACCGGTGGTCATGCGGGGGTGCCTCCAAGGGCGGGGGTAGGAGTACTGCGTCCATCTGGGGCCGTGACATCAGCGGCTGCCGTCGCGGGCCCCCGGACCCCCAGCCGGAACAACAGGCCGGCCGGGCGTGGCGGGGTCTCACCGCGCGGGAACCGGCGTGAACCTCACAGGCAGTTCGGTCAGGCCCCGCAGCCACGGGGACGGCCGCCGCGTCAGCGACTCGGCGGGTACGGCCAGGTCGATGTCCGGCAGCCGGTCCAGTACGACCTCGATCCCCGTCCGCGCGATCACCTCCGCGACCTCCTGCGCCGGGAACGGGCAGCGGTGCTCCCCGTGACCGAAGGAGAAGTGGGCGTTGTTGCCGCCGGTGAGCGCGGAGCCGTCGGTGCGGACCTGGGGGTCGGAGTTGGCGCCCTGGAGGCCGAGCAGCAGCAGGTCGCCGGTGCGGACGCGGCGGCCGCCGAGCTGGGTGTCGCGGGAGGCCCAGCGCCCGGCCACGTTCTGGGTGGGGGTGTCCTCCCACAGGACCTCGTTCATGGCCTCGGCGACACTGTGCCGGCCGCCGAAGAGGGACGCCGCGAACCGCTCGTCGGTCAGCATCAGGCGCAGCGAGTTGCCGATCCAGTCGGCGGTCGGCTGGTGGCCCGCCGCCATCATGACCATCAGGTCCTGCATCACCTCCTCGTCCGAGAAGCCGCCGCCATCCGATGAATGCGCCGTCGCGAGCATCCTGGACACGACGTCGTCCGCGGGCTCGGCCTTCCGGTCGGCCAGCAGCCGCGCCATGGAGGTGGCCAGATGCTGCTGGCCCGCCAGGGCGCCCTCCCGCCCGTTGACCATGTCGTTCAGGGCGGTGACCAGGCCGGGCCCCTGCTCCTCCGTGAAGCCGTAGAGCGTCGCGAGGACGCGGACGGGCAGCAGTGCCGCGTACTCCCCGACGATGTCCGACTCGCCCTTGGCGCAGATCGCGTCGATCAGTTCGTCGGCGAACTTCTCGGCCTGGGCGCGCAGTTCGAAGGGATCGACCGCTTCGAGCGCGTCGCTGATCATCGCGGCGCGCTCGCGATGGCGTTCGCCGACCGTGTAGAGGATGGACGGCTGCTTGCGGCCGATCATCGGCAGCAGCGGCCAGTCGTCGGGGATCCGGTCCCACTGGTTCCACAGGTCGGAGTCCCGGCTGAACAGCACCGGATCGCCGGTGACCTGGTGCAGTTCGCGGTAGCCGAGCACCAGCCACGCCGGTACGTCGCCGTCGAGCACGACGGGCACCACGGCACCGTGGTCGCGCCGCATCTCCCGGTACAGCTCGGCGGGTTCGGTCTGGAACCGGGGCCCGCTGAGGGGCACGGGGGCGGGGGTCACAGCGCCAACTCCGGTGATCGTGGGACGTACAGGGATTCGAGGTGCTCGACGAGCGTGATCAGCACCCGCTTGGCGGACTCCCGCGAGCGGGCGTCGCAGTCGAGCAGCGGGACGTGCGGGTCGAGGTCGAGGGCCTCACGGATCTGTGCGGGGGTGTGCGCGGAGCCGCCGAAGTCGTTGCAGGCCACGATGAACGGCGTGCCGTGGTGCTCCAGACGGTCGATCGCGTACCAGGAGTCGTCGATACGGCGGGTGTCGACGAGGACGACCGCGCCGAGCGTGCCGGAGAACAGCCGGTCCCAGAGGAACCAGAACCGCTCCTGCCCCGGCGCGCCGAACAGATAGAGCACATTGCGGGCGTCCAGCGTGATCCGGCCGAAGTCGAAGGCCACGGTGGTCGCGGACTTGCCGCGGACCTCGCTGATGTCGTCGACCGCCGCGCCGGCCTGCGTCATCGTCTCCTCGGTGTTGAGGGGACGTATCTCGCTCACGGAACGGACCAGGGTCGTCTTGCCGACGCCGAAGCCGCCCACGACGACGATCTTGAGGCCGTTGTCGGCCGACGCCACGAGGGGCGTACGGGCGACGGGGTGACCCGTAGACGTACGGGCGGCGGAGGCACCCGTCGACGTACCGGCGTCAGAGGTTACGGAGTCCAACGAGCACCTGCTCCAGGATGTCGGGATCGGGAAGAGCGGCGGGGTGGGGGTGGCGGGCGCTGACGCGGCCCGCGGCGAGGAGGTCGGAGAGCAGGATCTTCGTGATGCTCACCGGCAGCCGCAGCTCGGCCGCGATCTCGACAACCGCCGTGGGCCGCTGGGCGAATCGCAGGATCGCGGCGTGCTCCGACTGCATGCCCACCACCGGATCGCACTCGGCGACCACCAGCGTCACCAGGTCGAAGGGGGTGTCGGGCCCGGACCGGCTGCGCCCTCCGGTGAGGGTGTACAGCCGGTCGGGCGCGTCGTCCCTGCCCGGGCGGCTCATGACGTACGGGGCCGCGCGCTCAGGTGATCGCCGAGTTGCTCCACGAGTTCGCTCATGTTGTGCCCGACCAGACCGGCGTCCGCGTCCTCGGCGGTGACGACGGCGAGGTGCGCGCCGTCGCCCGCCTCCACGATGAACAGGACCCCGCCGTAGAACTCGGCCATGGCCGAGCGCACGCCCCCGCTGCCGTCGCCGAACTCCATGGACGCACCGTGCGACAGCGACTGGATCCCGGCGGCGATCGCGGCGAGCTGGTCGGCCTGGTCGACCGAGAGCTCCGGAGTGCGGCACAACTTCAGGCCGTCGCGGGAGAGCACGAGCGCGTGCCGCGCGCCCGGGGTGCGCTCAAGGAGGCCCTCGATAAGCCAGGAGAGCTTCTCGTCGGCGGTGGTGGTGCCGGTCATGGGGTGGTGTCGCCTTCCGGGTGCGAGTGAGGGGTGACGGCGGTTGTGTCCCGTACGGCTTCCGTGTTTCGTACGGCTTCCGTGTCTCGTACGGCGTCTTCGGCCCGTGCGGCGATTTCGGCCCGTGCAGCGTCCTCGGTGCCCTGCGCCGCGCCGCGTACCGCCTGGCGGAAGCTGCTGAAGCGGGCGGCGGCGCGCGCTTTGGAGTCGTCGGCGGTACGGGGCTCCGGGTCGGCCTGGGGTGGCGGCGTGGCGTGCGCGCGGCTGCGTTCGGCGTGCGCGAGGGTGCGGCCGCGGCGACGCTTGGGGAGGCCACCGGTCGACGGGGGGACCGGCTCGTGCCGGGGCGAGTCGTGGGCGGGGACCGGGTCCGGGTCGAGGTCCTCGGTGGCGCGGGCGGCGGCGTACGACACTTCGGTGGCGGGCGCCGGAGTCACGGTCGGCTCGGGGGCGGGGTCCACCGGCAGGGGCGTGGACGGCGGTGGCGTGGAGGGCAGGGCCGGCAGGGTGAGGATGTCCTGGGGGATGAGCACCAGGACGCCCGTGCCGCCGCGCGCGGACGGGCGGAAGGACACCTTCAGACCGTGTTTGCGGGCGAGCCGGCCGACCACCGCGAGGCCGAGCCGGGTGCCCGTGAGCCCGCCCAGCTCGGCTGTGCTGTCGGCCTCTGCGGACACGGCGCGCTCGGCGCGGCGCAGCTGGACGTCGCCCATGACCAGGCCGCTGTCCTCGACGGAGACGATGACGCCGGCCGGGACCTCCTCGACGTACACATGGACCTCGGCGGTCGGCGGCGAGAAGTTCGCGGCGTTGTCGAGGAGTTCGGCGAGCGCGTGCATCACGCCTTCGGCGGCGTGTCCGGCGACGGCGGCCTCGCTGGCGGAGTGGACGCGGACGCGCTGGTAGCCGCCGATGCGGCCCATCGCTCCGCGCAGGATCGACTCCATGACGATGGGGCGTGCCCAGCGGCGTCCCGAGCGCGCGCCGGCGAGGACGGCGACGGAGTCGGCGAGGCGGCCCGCCTGCGCGGTGCGGTGGTCGAGGTGGAGGAGGTCGGCGAGGACCTCCTCGTCGGAGTGCCTCTCCTCCATGGCGCGCAGGTCGGCGAGCATGCCGGTGGCCAGCGCCTGCATCCGGCCCGCCGCGTTGGCGGTCGCCGAGATCGCGGCGGCGCGGTCGCTCGCGGCCCGCCGGGAGCGCTCGGTCAGCCGGGTGTTCTCCTCGGCGAGGCGGGCGCGTTCGTCGGTGAGGTGCTGCCGTTCGGCCGCGAACTCCTCCGTGAGACGGGCGCGTTCCTGTGCCGCCGCCTCGGTCAGGCGCGCGCGTTCCTGGGCTGCGGCCTCGGCCAGCCGGGCCCGCTCGCGGGCGGAGTCGTCGGCCATCCGGGCCCGCTCCTGGTTGAACTCCTCGGTCAGCCGGGCCCGTTCCTGCAGCAGCCGTCCGGCGTCCTGGGACACGGCGTCGAGGCGGCGGCGTACCAGCTTCGCCGTCTGTACGGCGCGCGCGGCCACCGCGACGGCCGCGCACAGCAGCACCGCGGCCGCGCTCGCGCCCCAGGCGAGGGGGGCGCGCACCGAGTCGGGCGCCAGGGCGACCGCCGCGGCCACCGCGAGCGCGGCCGGGACGGCGACGATGAGGGGAGCGGGCGCGACGGCGCGAAGGGTGGGTCGTTCGCCGGAGGGGAGGGGCGCGGTCATCAATCGGTCCTCGGTCGTGTTCTGGGGGGAGAACGTTCCTCGGTCGTGTTCTCGGGCGTGTCCTCGGCGGGGCCTTGGGCGAGTCCTTCGGTGTTCCCTCGAAGCGTGTCTTCGAAGGTGTTCTGAGCGAGAAGCGACACCTGGTGCTCAACTCGCCGTCACTATATGGGAGTTCGTGATCGAATTGGGAAGGTTCTGGAAGCGGTCGCATGATCGGCCGTAATCGAGCCGCGATCGAGCCGCGATCGAGCCGCGATCGGGTCGCGATCGGGTCCCGATCCATTCGAGTGCGTGGATGAGGGTCACTGTCAGTGCCCGGAGGCATCCTGGGGGCATGACGGATCTCGGAGGGCTGCGGGCCGAGCTGGACAAGGCCATGGCGGGCGAGGTCGCCTTCGACGCGACCGCGCGGGCCCTGACCACCATGGACGCCTCCAACTACCGGCGCGTCCCGCTCGGCGTCGTCTCCCCACGCGACGCCGACGACGTGGCGGCGGCCCTCGCCGTGTGCCGCGCGCACGGCGTGCCGGTCGTGGCGCGCGGCGGCGGCACATCGATCGCGGGACAGGCCACGGGCACCGGCGTCGTCCTGGACTTCACCCGCCACATGAACCGCATCGTGTCGCTCGACCCGGAGGCCCGTACGGCCGTGGTCCAGCCCGGTGTCGTCCTGGACCGCCTCCAGGACGCCGCAGCCCCGCACGGCCTGCGCTTCGGCCCCGATCCCTCGACCCACAGCCGCTGCACCCTCGGCGGGATGATCGGCAACAACTCGTGCGGGTCCCACTCGGTGGCCTGGGGCACGACGGCGGACAGCGTGCGCGAGCTGTCGGTCATCACCGGGCAGGGGACTCCCACGCTCCTCGGCCAGGGCTGGGCGGGCGCCCCCGACGGCCTCCAGGCCCTGGTGGAGAGCGAGCTGGCGCGCCTGCGCACCGGCTTCCCGGACCTCCCGCGCCGTATCTCCGGGTACGCGCTGGACGCCCTCCTCCCCGAGAAGGGCGCGGACGTCGCCCGCTCCTTCTGCGGCTCCGAGGGCACCTGGGGGGTGCTGACCGAGGCGGTCGTACGACTGGTGGAGGCGCCGCGCGCGCGGGCGCTGGCCGTACTGGCGTACGCGGACGAGAGCGCGGCGGCGGAGGCGGCCGCGGGGCTGCTGCCGCACAGGCCGCTCACGGTGGAGGGGATGGCCGCGGACCTCGTGCCGGCCGGCGCGGGGCTGCCGCGGGGCGGGGCCTGGCTGTTCGTGGAGACGGGCGGCGCGACGGAGGCGGAGGCACGCGCGCGTGCGGACGCGATCGTGCGCGCGGCGGACGTCACGGATGCCGTCGTGGTCACCGACCCGGCCGGACAGCGCGCCCTGTGGCGCCTCCGCGAGGACGCGAGCGGTACGGCGACACGGATGCTGGACGGCAGTGAGGCCTGGCCCGGCTGGGAGGACTGCGCGGTGCCGCCGGTCCGGCTGGGCGCGTATCTCCGCGACTCCAGGCGACTGCTCGCCGAGCACGGCCTGCGCGGCACTCCGTACGGGCACTTCGGCGACGGCTGCATCCATGTGCGCATCGACTTCGACCTGATGACGACGGAGGGCGTGGCCCGCTTCCGGCGCTTCTCCGAGGAGATCGCGGCACTCGTCGTGGCCCACGGAGGCTCCCTGTCCGGCGAGCACGGGGACGGGCAGGCGCGCGCGGAGCTGCTGCCCGCGATGTACGGCGCCGAGATGGTGGGCCTCTTCGAGCGGGCGAAGGGCATCTGGGACCCGGACGACCTGCTCAACCCCGGGATGCTCGTACGACCGCACCGGCTGGACGAGAACCTGCGGTTCGCGGTGCTGCCCCGGAAGCCGGTGGACGTGGCGTTCGGCTATCCGGCCGACGGCGGCGACTTCTCGGCGGCGGTGCGCAGGTGTGTGGGAGTCGCCAAGTGCCGCACGACCGAGGCGTCTTCGGGGAGCGTGATGTGCCCGTCGTTCCGGGCGACCGGCGAGGAGGAGCACTCCACGCGCGGGCGGGCGCGGCTGCTGCACGAGATGCTCGCGGGCGAGGTCGTGACCGACGGATGGCGGTCGACGGAGGTCCGCGACGCACTGGACCTGTGCCTGTCCTGCAAGGGCTGCAAGTCCGACTGCCCGGTCGGCGTCGACATGGCCACGTACAAGGCGGAGTTCCTGCACCACCACTACGAGGGCCGCCGCCGCCCTGCCGCGCACTACGCGATGGGGTGGCTGCCGGTGTGGCTGCTGCTCGTGGCCCGGACGCGCACGGCGTGGCTGGTCAACTCCCTCGCGTCCGTACGTCCGGTGGCCGCCGTGGCCAAGCGGCTGGGCGGGATCGCGCCCGAGCGGGAGATTCCGCGGGTGGCGCGGGAGACGTTCAGCGGGTGGTGGAGGCGGCGGTTCAAGGAGCGGGCGCGGGCGTTCGTGCGGGATGCGCGGCGCGGGCAGCAGGGGGCGTTCCCGGGGCTCGGAGGGGACGCCGTCGTGGTGTGGCCGGACACCTTCACCGAGTACCTGTCACCGTCCGTCGGCAAGGCGGCCGTACGGGTCCTGGAGGCGGCGGGGCTGACGGTGCTGCTGCCGCCGACGATCCGGATGAGGTTCGGGCCGGCGCTGGAGAGACTGGCCGAACTGGCGGAGGGCGCGTCTGATGGGGCGCCGGTCGGGGACGGGGTGTCGCACGGCCCCATCGGGGAGGGGGTGTCGCATGGCCCCATCGGGGACGGGGTGCCGCAGCGGCCGATCGCCTTCAACACGCTGCTGTCGCGCCGCCAACGCGTCTGCTGCGGACTGACGTACGTCTCGACCGGCCAGCTCGACCGCGCCCGCGCCGTGCTGCGCCGCACGCTGGACCTGATGGAGCCGTATCTGCTGATGGACGACACCTCGGTTGTCGTCCTGGAACCCAGCTGCGCCGCCGCCCTGCGCACGGACCTCCCGGAGCTGCTGCACGACGATCCCCGCGCGGCGCGTCTGGCGGCGGCGGTGCTGACGTTCGCCGAGGCCCTGGAGCGGCTCGCCCCGGGCTGGACCCCGCCCCGCCTGGACCGCCCGGTCGTCGGCCAGACCCACTGCCACCAGCACGCCGTCCTCGGCGACGCCGCCGACCGCAGGCTGCGCGAGGCGGCGGGCCTGACCGGCACGCTCGCGGGCGGCTGCTGCGGACTCGCGGGCAACTTCGGCTTCGAGAAGGGCCACTACGAGGTGTCGACGGCCTGCGCGGAGGAGCAACTGCTCCCGGCGGTCCGCGCGGCCACCGACGACACGGTGATCCTGGCCGACGGCTTCTCCTGCCGTACGCAGTTGGAGCAGCTGGCGGGGCGGAGAGGGCGGCACCTCGCGGAGGTGCTGGCGGAGGCGCTGACCGACGCGCCGTCGGAGACGCCGGCGGAGGGACACCCGTAGTTACGCTGGCAGCGTCCACCGACCTGAGGGCCCACCGACCCGAGGGCCCCACGGCATCAAGGCCCCCGAGGAGTGCCGCGCATGAGTCTCCGCCTTCAGGCGATCACCCGTGAAGAACACCTGGCCTTCGTCAGGTCGCGCCCCTCGGCCAGTCACATGCAGGTGCCGTCGTGGGGCGATGTGAAGCCGGACTGGCGGGCGGAGAGCCTGGGGTGGTTCGACGACTCCGACGGCGGGCGGCTCGTGGGCGCGGGGCTGGCGCTGCTGCGCCCGCTGCCGAAGCTGAAGCGGTACCTCGCGTATCTGCCCGAGGGGCCGGTCATCGACTGGCACGCGGCCGACCTCGCCGAGCGCTGGCTCGCGCCGATGCTGGCGTACCTCAAGGGGCGGGGCGTGTTCTCGGTGAAGATGGGTCCGCCCGTCGTCGTACGCCGCTGGAGCGCGGACGCGGTCAAGGCGGCGATCGCCGATCCGGCGGCGCGACAGCTGGGGGACGTCGAGGCGACGACGTACGAGCCGGGGGCCGGAGACGTCGCGGAGCGGCTGCGCCGCATGGGCTGGCAGCGGACCGAGCCGGGCGGCGAGGACGGCTTCGCGGCCGGACAGCCGCGCTATGTCTTCCAAGTGCCCTTCGCGGGGCGGTCGTTGGACGAGATCCACCGGGGTCTCAACCAGCAGTGGCGGCGCAACATCAAGAAGGCCGAAAAAGCCGGCGTGAAGGTGGTCCGGGGCGGCTACGAGGACCTGCCCGCCTTCTACGAGCTGTACGCGGAGACCGCCGAGCGCGACCGCTTCATCCCGCGCCCGCTGCCCTACTTCCAGCGTATGTGGACCGCGCTGACGGCCGAGGACCCCGACCGCATGCGGCTCTACCTCGCCCACCACGACGGCGACGTCCTCGCGGCGGCCACGATGCTGACCGTCGGCACCCACGTCTGGTACTCCTACGGCGCCTCCACCAGCCGCAAGCGCGAGGCGCAGCCCAACAACGCCATCCAGTGGCGCATGATGACCGACGCCCACGAACTCGGCGCCGCCGTCTACGACTTCCGTGGCATCACCGACACCCTCGACGAGACCAACCACCTCCTCGGCCTCCTCCGCTTCAAGGCCGGCGCGGGCGGCGAGGCCGTCGAGTACCTCGGCGAGTGGGACTTCCCCCTCAACCGCCTGCTGCACAAGGCGCTGGACCTGTACATGGCGCGCCGCTGACGGGTCACACCCAGGTGCCGTTGACGGGCAACACCCAGGTTCTGTGCCCAAAACCCAGGGTGTACGGGAAGGGACAGCTACAAAACGGGTTCACACACCTGACGGAGTCCATTACCCTGGACCGAGAGGTACAGCACGATGAACGAACCCTGAGCCGATCCCTGGAAGGCCCCGTGAACAGCCCCAGCGCCGCCGCCCCGTCCTCCCCGGCCTCGGCCGCCCCCGCGACGGCACCCGTGCCCACGGCGGGCGAGCCCACAGCGGGCGGCCCGCGCCGACGGGGCGCCCTCGGACCCGTGGGCCTGGTCCTCGCCGGAGGCATCTCCGTACAGTTCGGCGGAGCCCTCGCGGTGAGCCTGATGCCGAGGGCCGGTGCCCTCGGCGTCGTGACGCTGCGACTGCTGGTGGCCGCGATCGTGCTGCTCGCGGTCTGCCGCCCCAAGGTGCGCGGGCACTCGCGCGCCGACTGGGGCACGGTCGTCGTCTTCGGCCTGACGATGGCCGCGATGAACGGGCTCTTCTACCAGGCGGTCGCCCGCATCCCGCTGGGCCCCGCGGTCACCCTCGAAGTGCTCGGCCCGCTCGCGCTCTCCGTCCTCGCCTCCCGCCGCGCGGTGAACCTGATCTGGGCCGGCCTCGCCCTCGGCGGCGTCTTCCTGCTCGGCGGCGGAGGCTTCAGCAGCCTCGACCCCACCGGTGTCGCCTTTGCCCTAGGTGCCGGTGCCATGTGGGCGGCGTACATAATCTTCAGCGCGCGTACGGGCCGACGCTTCCCCCAGGCCGACGGCCTCGCCCTCGCGATGGTGGTCGCGGCGGTGGCGTTCCTCCCGCTGGGGATCGTCGAGTCCGGCTCGAAGCTCCTCGTCCCGACCACGGTAGCGCTGGGCGCCGCGGTGGCCGTCCTCTCCTCGGTCCTCCCCTACACCCTCGAACTCCTCGCCCTGCGCCGCCTGCCCGCCTCCACCTTCGCCATCCTGATGAGCCTCGAACCGGCCGTCGCCGCCACCGCCGGCTTCCTCGTCCTGAACCAGGCCCTCTCGGCCACCGAGGCCCTGGCGATCGCCCTGGTCATCGCGGCGAGCATGGGGGCGGTGCGGACGCAGGTGGGGCGGGGCAGGGCCAAGGGGCCGGGCGCCGCTTCCTGACCGTTGCCGCGACGCATTGAGGTGCGTTGGGACTAGAGTCGGGCTCGTGCCCCGAACCATCCGGCACCCGGCGCGCGGCCGGCCCGTCCGCAGAGGACATGAAGGGAACGGCAGCATGAGTCTGCAGCACACCGAATCAGTCGGCGACCGGCCGCTGATTCCCCGCCCGGAGCGCACGCCGGGCGCCCTGCGCGCCGCCTGCGCCGTCGTCGCCCCGCAGTTCCTGTCCGCTTACGACCAGGCCAAGGACCAGGCCCTGGCCGAGGCCGTGGAACACGGCTCTCTCAAGCCGGTTCACGCCTACCTCGCGCACTGGGCCGCTCTGATCGAGATCGAGCGTCACCCGGAGACGGCCAGGGCCTACCACCGCGCCGAATACCTGGCGCAGATCGCGACCGCGCCGCAGGAGGCGCGTGAGCATCTGGCCACCGCCGGCGGCATCTACCGTGGTGCCGCCAAGGCGGTGCACACCGAGTGACCTGGGCCTGGGAGTACGTCCCGGACGAGGAGACCGTGGCGGCCGGAGCTCCGCACTCGTTCATCGCCGAGGTGGAGAAGAAAGCCGACGAACTGGTCCGGGCCGCTGAAGCCCTCTACCTCCACGGGCCGGGATACCAGGGAGCGGACGAAGGAGCGAAGCACGCGTTCGTGGCCGGTGGCTTCTTCGTCTACATGATCACGCCACGCTCGGAACTCGTCAGCATCTGGCAGGTCACACCCGACCCCCTTCCTTGAGGGCGCTCGGTATCCGTACGCCTCCTCCAGTGGCCTAACCGTCGTCGCCGGCGGCCTTCTCCCAGACCGAGACGTGCTGTCCGCTCTCGCTGGTGAAGGGCTTGCGGGTCCAGTCGTCCCAGCGGTCGCGCAGTCGGAGGCCGGCCAGCTGGGCCATCAGGTCGAGTTCCGCGGGCCACACGTACCGGAACGGGACGGACCAGTAGGAGCCGCGGCCGTTCTCGACTTCGACGTAGTTCGAACTCATCGCCTGCGTCGCGACGTCGTACAGGTCGAAGGACCACCGCGTCGGACTCGTGTGGAACGGTACGGCGTTCTGTCCGGGCGGAAGCCGGCGCAGGTCGGGGACCATGACCTCGATGACGAAGGTCCCGCCGGGCTCCAGATGGTCGGCGACGTTGCGGAAACAGACAACCTGTTCCGCCTGCGTCGTCAGATTCATGATCGTGTTGAAGACCAGATACGCGACGGAGAACGTGCCGTCCACCTTCGTCGTCGCGAAGTCGCCGATCGTCACGCCGATCCCGTCGCCGCCCGGTTTGGCCCGCAGTCGGGCCACCATGGCTCGCGACATATCGATCCCGTGCACCGCGACACCGCGCCGCGCCAACGGCAAGGCGACGCGTCCGGTCCCGATGCCCAGCTCCAAGGCCCGCCCGCCACCGGCCAACTCGGCCAGGACATCGACCGCCGGGTCCACGACGCCGGAGGCGAACATCCCCGCCGACGACTCGTCGTATCGGGCGGCGACGGACTCTCCGAAGTAGCCGTCTGTATCGTCCACCGGCCGACCGTACTGCGGGCGTCAGTCGCAGCGCGCGCCAATTTCCCCGCGCCCGGCGGCCGCCACGAACGCGACGAAGGCCTCCGGGGTGACCGCGAAGGCCCCGGCACCGGGGTTCTTGGAGTCGCGGACGGCTATGTGGGGGGTGAGGTCGGCGACTTCGACGCAATCACCGCCACTGCTCCCGCTGTACGACGCCTTACGCCACACCGCGCCCGTCAGGTCCAGGTTCGTTCCCATACCGTTCCTCCATCACGCGGGCGACCAGGGCCGCCGAGTCGTCCACGGAGAGCGCGTCCGCTTGCAGGTGATCGGGGTCGCTTTCGAAGCGCAGAAGGTTGTACGAGCCCATCAACCCCGCGTGCGCCCCGGCCCCGAACGGCAGCACCTGGATCTTCAGCCACCGGCGCTTCTGCATGGAGAGCAGGTGCGCCAGCTGCTCGCGCATGACCTCCCGGCCGCCGACCTCCTGGTGCAGCACAGCTTCGCTCAACACCACCCACATCACCGGCGGTTGGTCCCGCTCCAGTATGCGACCAGCTCGGCACCTGGCTGCGCAACACCAGTCCCACCAGTCGCGAAAACGCTCCGTCCGTCCCCAGCGCCGCATCCACGCGCTCGGAGAAGTCCCGTTGCGGCACCTTGTACACCGTCTCGATCTGCCCGATCAGACACCCCGTACAGAACACGATCGACCCGAACTGCGCCAGCGTGAGCCCCGCAGCCTCCCGCCTGCGACGCAGCTCGTACCCGTAGTAGTCCAGCGGCGACGCGCTGGGATCGAGTTCCCGGACGGGCATGGCAACCACCTCCAATCACCGAGAGTAGCCAGATGGACGCGCACGGACATCGGGGTTGTGGAAAACAAATCCATGCAAGCGTGCTTGCTTGTTTCAGGCGCCGCTGCCATGCTCCCCCCATGGCCGACCCGACGCCCGTTTTCGACGACCTGCGTGCCGAAAGCGACGAACTCGACCAGCTCGTCGCCGAGTTGAGCCCAGAGCGATGGGCCCTCGCCACCCCCGCCCCGCGCTGGACCATCGCCCACCAGATTGCCCACCTCGCATGGACCGACCGCTCGGCGCTGCTGGCGGTGACCGACGCGGACGCGTTCCAGACTCTGGTCGAGAAGGCCCTCGCCGCCCCCGACTCGTTCGTGGACGAGGGTGCGGAGGAGGGTGCCGGGCTCCCGGCCACCGAACTGCTGTCCCGGTGGCGCGAGGGCCGTATCGCACTCGACAAGGCGCTGCGCGAGTCCGCACCCGGCGCCCGTTTCCCCTGGTACGGCCCGCCCATGTCGGCCGCCTCCATGGCCACGGGCCGCCTGATGGAGACCTGGGCCCACGGCCAGGACGTGGCGGACGCGTTGGGGGCGACCCGTACCCCCACCGACCGCCTCCGTCACGTCGCCCGTATCGGCGTACGTGCCCGGGACTTCGCCTTCGGTGTGCACGGCCTCCCTGCGCCAACGGATGAGTTCCGCATCGAACTGGCAGCCCCGTCCGGCGACTTGTGGACATACGGCCCTGAGGAAGCAGAACAACGCGTAACCGGCCCCAGCCTCGACTTCTGCCTCCTGGTCACCCAGCGCGCCCACCGCACCGACCTTGCCCTGCACGCCGACGGCCCCGACGCCGACCGCTGGCTCGACATCGCCCAGGCCTTCGCGGGCCCGCCCGGCACCGGACGCGCCCCGAAGGGGACCGCACAGTGACCCTGCGCATCGGCAACGCATCCGGCTTCTACGGCGACCGCTTCGACGCCATGCGCGAGATGCTCACCGGCGGCGAACTCGACGTCCTCACCGGCGACTACCTTGCCGAGCTGACCATGCTCATCCTGGGGCGGGATCGGCTCAAGGACCCCGGCGCCGGTTTCGCCCGCACCTTCCTTCGGCAGCTGGAGGAGTGCTTGGGACTTGCCCATGAACGCGGGGTCAAGGTCGTGGCGAACGCCGGTGGTCTCAATCCGGCCGGACTCGCCGACGCCATACGGGAGTTGGCAGCCCGTCTCGGGCTTCCCGTCCGCGTCGCGCACGTCGAGGGCGACGACCTCACCGCCCGGCACGCGGGCAGCCTCGCCGCCCACGCCTACCTCGGCGGCTTCGGCATCGCGGCCTGTCTGCGGGAGGGTGCCGACGTCGTGGTCACCGGGCGGGTGACGGACGCCGCCCTGGTCACCGGGCCCGCCGCCGCCCACTTCGGCTGGCGGCAGGACGACTACGACCGGCTCGCGGGCGCCGTTGTCGCCGGGCACGTCCTGGAGTGCGGGACGCAGGCCACCGGCGGCAACTACGCGTTCTTCCAGGAGGGCACCCGTGACGTCCGGCGGCCCGGCTTCCCCCTTGCCGAGATCCGCGAGGACGGCACCGCCGTCATCACCAAGCACCCCGGCACCGGCGGTTTCGTCAACGTCGGCACGGTGACCGCCCAGCTGTTGTACGAGACCGCCGGCGCCCGGTACCCCGGTCCCGACGTCACCGCCCGCCTCGACACCGTACGGCTGACGCAGGACGGCCCGGACCGCGTCCGTATCGACGGCGTACGCGGCGAGGCCCCGCCCCCGGCCCTCAAGGTCGGCCTCAACCGGCTCGGCGGCTTCCGCAACGAGGTCACCTTCGTCCTCACTGGCCTCGACATCAAGGCCAAGGCCGCACTCGTACGCGAGCAGATGACGGACGCGATGACCAAGTCGCCTCCTTCGGAGGTACGTTGGGACCTTGTTCGCACCGACCGGCCCGACGCCCCGACCGAGGAGACCGCGAGCGCCCTGCTGCGGCTCGTCGTACGGGATGCGGACCAGGAGGTCGTCGGGCGGGCACTGAGCGGGGCCGCGGTCGAGCTGGCGCTCGCGAGCTACCCCGGCTTCCATGTGCTGGCACCACCCGGAAGCGGCGCGCCCTACGGGGTCTTCGAGGATGTATACGTCCCCCATGGCGCCGTCCCACATGTGGCTGTCCTCCATGACGGGCGACGGGTCCCTGTGGCTCCGGCCGACGACACCCTCATACTCGAGGACGTTCCGCAGCCGCCACTTCCCGAACCTTTGTCACCGGTGGGACCGACCCGCCGTGCCCCCCTCGGTCTTGTCGTCGGCGCCCGCAGCGGGGACAAGGGTGGGAACGCCAACGTCGGGGTGTGGGCGCGGACGGATGACGCCTGGCGGTGGCTCGCCCACGCCGTCACCCTCGAGCGGTTCCGGGAACTCCTCCCGGAGACGGCCCACTTGACCGTCGTGCGGCACGCGCTTCCCAACCTCCGCGCCCTCAACTTCGTCGTCGAAGGCATCCTCGGCGAGGGCGTGGCCTCCCAGGCCCGTTTCGACCCCCAGGCCAAGGCCCTGGGCGAATGGCTCCGCTCCCGCCACCTGGACATCCCGGAGGCCCTGCTGTGACCGTCCTCCCCTCCGCGCTGGACACCGCCGCCCCCGACTACACGGCCCACCGCGAAGCCATGCTCACCAAGCTCGCCGAACTGGACGCCGAGCACGCCAAGGCGCTCGCGGGCGGCGGCGAGAAGTACGTCGCCCGGCACCGGGGGCGCGGCAAGCTGCTCGCGCGGGAGCGGATCGAGTTGCTGCTCGACCCGGACACGCCCTTCCTGGAGCTGTCGCCGCTCGCGGCCTGGGGGAGCGACTACGCGGTCGGCGCCTCGCTCGTCACCGGGATCGGCATCGTCGAAGGGGTCGAGTGTCTGATCACGGCGAACGACCCGACCGTGCGCGGCGGCGCCAGCAACCCCTGGAGCCTGAAGAAGGCCCTGCGGGCCAATGACATCGCCCTCGCCAACCGGCTGCCCTGCATCAGCCTCGTCGAGTCGGGCGGCGCCGATCTGCCGTCCCAGAAAGAGATCTTCATCCCTGGGGGCGCGATTTTCCGCGACCTGACCCGGCTGTCGGCGGCCGGAATCCCCACCGTGGCCGTCGTCTTCGGGAACTCCACCGCCGGAGGCGCGTACATCCCCGGCATGTCCGACCACGTGATCATGGTCAAGGAGCGGGCCAAGGTCTTCCTGGGCGGGCCGCCCCTGGTGAAGATGGCCACCGGCGAGGAGAGCGACGACGAGTCCCTGGGCGGCGCCGAGATGCACGCGCGCGTGTCGGGCCTCGCGGACTACTTCGCCGTCGACGAGCAGGACGCGCTCCGGCAGGCCCGGCGCGTGGTCGCCCGCCTCAACCACCGTAAGGCGTACGGCGATCCAGGCCCGGCAGCCCCGCCCAAGTACGCCGAGGACGAGCTCCTGGGGATCGTCCCCGGCGACCTGAAGCACCCCTTCGACCCGCGCGAGGTCATCGCGCGCGTGGTCGACGGTTCCGACTTCGACGAGTTCAAGCCCCTCTACGGGACGAGCCTCACGACCGGCTGGGCGACGCTCCACGGATATCCCGTCGGCATCCTCGCCAACGCCCAAGGGGTGCTCTTCAGCGCGGAGTCCCAGAAGGCCGCCCAGTTCATCCAGTTGGCCAACCAGCGCGACATCCCCCTCCTCTTCCTGCACAACACCACCGGCTACATGGTCGGCAAGGAGTACGAGCAGGGCGGCATCATCAAGCACGGCGCGATGATGATCAACGCGGTGAGCAACTCACGGGTCCCGCACCTCTCCGTCCTGATGGGCGCCTCCTACGGGGCCGGTCACTACGGCATGTGCGGGCGCGCCTACGACCCGCGCTTCCTGTTCGCCTGGCCCAGCGCCAAGTCGGCCGTCATGGGCCCGCAGCAGCTCGCGGGCGTCCTCTCCATCGTCGCCCGGCAGTCGGCCGCCGCGAAGGGGCAGCCCTACGACGAGGACGCCGACGCCGCGCTGCGCGCCATGGTGGAGCAGCAGATCGAGTCGGAGTCGCTGCCGATGTTCCTGTCCGGGCGGCTGTACGACGACGGGGTCATCGACCCGCGCGACACCCGCACCGTCCTCGGCCTGTGCCTGTCCGCGATCCACACGGCGCCCTACGAGGGCGCACGCGGTGGCTTCGGCGTCTTCCGGATGTGAGGGATCCCTTGATTTCGAGTCTGCTGGTCGCCAACCGGGGCGAGATCGCCTGCCGCGTCTTCCGCACCTGCCGTGAGTGGGGAATCCGAACGGTCGCCGTGCACTCGGACGCCGACGAAAACGCCCTCCACGCGCGCGTGGCCGACACGGCGGTACGGCTGCCGGGGGCGGCGCCCGCGGAGACGTATCTGCGCGGCGACCTGATCGTGAAGGCGGCCCTGAACGCCGGCGCGGACGCCGTGCACCCCGGGTACGGCTTCCTCTCCGAGAACGCCGATTTCGCGCGCGCCGTCCTCGACGCGGGCCTCGTCTGGATCGGGCCGCCGCCCGAGGCGATCGAGGCGATGGCCTCCAAGACGCGCGCCAAGAAGCTGATGGGGATCGAACCCCTGTCGACGGTGACCGCCGACGACCTCCCCGTGCTGGTGAAAGCGGCCGCGGGCGGCGGCGGGCGCGGCATGCGCGTCGTACGGGACATCGCTGACCTGGACGGCGAGTTGACGGCCGCCCGCGCCGAGGCACTCCGCGCCTTCGGCGACGGGGAGGTCTTCGTCGAGCCTTACGTGGAGGGCGGTCGGCACGTCGAGGTGCAGATCCTCGCCGACACGCACGGCACCGTGTGGCCGCTCGGCACCCGCGACTGCTCCCTGCAACGCCGCCACCAGAAGGTCATCGAGGAGGCTCCCGCACCCGGGCTCGGCGACCTCACCCAGACGCTGTACGACCTGTCCGTACGCGCCGCCCGGGCCGTCGACTACGTGGGCGCCGGCACGGTCGAGTTCCTGGTCGCCGACGGCAAGGCCCACTTCCTGGAGATGAACACCCGCCTCCAGGTCGAACACCCCGTGACGGAAGCGGTCTTCGGCATCGACCTCGTGGCGCTCCAGATCCGGGTCGCCGAGGGCGCGGCGCTCGAAAACGACCCTCCACGCGCGCGTGGCCACGCGATCGAGGCCCGCCTGTACGCCGAGGACCCCGCCGGTGCATGGGCCCCGCAGACCGGCACCCTGCACCGCCTCACCGTCCCCGACGGCATCCGCCTCGACACCGGCTACACCGACGGCGACCCCATCGGCATCCACTACGACCCGATGCTCGCCAAGGCCGTCGCCCACGCCCCCACGCGCGCGGAGGCCCTCCGCACGCTGTCAGGCGCCTTGGAGAGGGCGACGATCCACGGCCCGGTCACCAACCGGGACCTGCTCGTACGCTCGCTGCGGCACGAGGAGTTCACCACGGCCCGCATGGACACGGGCTTCTACGAGCGCCACCTCGCCGAACTGACGACACCCGCCCCGGACCCGTACGCCCCCCTGGCCGCCGCTCTCGCGGACGCGCACGGACGCTCCAGGTTCGGGGGCTGGCGGAACCTGCCCTCCCAGCCCCAGACCAAGCGCTACCTCATGGCCGGCACCGAACACGAAGTCCACTACCGGCACACCCGACAGGGCCTCACCGCCGACGGGGTGCGCGTGGTGCACGCCGACGCCGGTCTCGTCGTCCTCGAAGTGGCCGGCGTACGACGGAAGTTCGAGGTCGCGCGCTACGACGACCAGGTCTTCGTGAACGCCACCGCCCTCACCGCCCTGCCCCGCTTCCCCGATCCGGCCGCGGACCGCGCCCCCGGCTCACTCCTCGCACCGATGCCCGGCACGGTGGTCCGGGTGTCGGAGGGCCTGGCCGTAGGAGCCGCTGTACGGGCCGGAGAGCCCCTGCTGTGGCTGGAGGCGATGAAGATGGAACACAAGATCTCCGCGCCCGCCGCAGGCACGCTCACGGCCCTCCACGCAACCCCCGGCCAACAGGTCGAGGTCGGCGCCCTTCTAGCAGTGGTTCAGCACAACGCGCCCCTTTAGGGGCGCGGGACTCCCCCACCATGCGGCTCCGCCGCGTGGGCGCGACCAGCCACGAACCAGCCGCACTGTTCAGGAGACCTCATGAGCCCCGTCATCGAAACCGAAGAACACAAGGCCCTCCGCTCCGCCGTAGCCGCCCTGGGCAAACGCTACGGCCGCAACTACCTCACCAAGGTCATCGCCGACGGCGGCCACCCCGACGAGCTCTGGTCCGAAGCGGCCAAGCTCGGCTACCTCGGCGTCAACCTGCCGGAGGCATACGGCGGCGGAGGCGGCGGCATATCCGAACTCTCCATCGTCCTTGAGGAGTTGGGCGCGGCGGGCTGCCCGCTGCTGATGATGGTCGTCTCGCCCGCGATCTGCGGCACGGTCATCGCCCGCTTCGGCACCAAGGCGCAGCAGCAGGAGTGGCTGCCGCCCTTGGCCGACGGCACACGCACCATGGCCTTCGGCATCACCGAGCCCGACGCGGGCTCCAACTCGCACCGGATCACCACCACCGCCCGCCGCGACGGCGGCGACTGGGTCCTCACCGGCCGCAAGGTGTTCATCTCCGGCGTCGACATCGCCGACGCGACGCTCATCGTGGGCCGCACGGAGGACGCGCGGACGGGCCGGCTCAAGCCCTGCCTGTTCATCGTCCCGCGCGACGCCGACGGCTTCGGGCGGCGGCAGATCGACATGGAACTCCAGGGAGCGGAGAAGCAGTTCGAGCTGACCCTCGACGACGTACGGCTGCCCGCCGACGCGCTCGTCGGCGACGAGGACGCGGGGCTGCTCCAGCTCTTCGCCGGGCTCAACCCCGAGCGGGTGATGACGGCCGCGTTCGCGATCGGCATGGGCCGGTACGCGCTCTCCAGGGCCGTCGAGTACGCGCGTGAACGCACCGTCTGGAAGGAGCCCATCGGCGCCCACCAGGCCGTCGCACACCCCCTGGCGCAGTCCCACATCGAGCTCGAACTCGCCCGCCTGATGATGCAGAAGGCGGCGTTCCTGTACGACTCCGGGGACGACATCGCGGCCGGCGAGGCCGCCAACATGGCCAAGTACGCGGCCGCCGAAGCCTGTGTGAAGGCCGTCGACCAGGCCGTGCACACCCTCGGCGGCAACGGCCTCACCCGAGAGTTCGGCCTCGCTTCGCTGATTACGGCATCGCGCGTGTCTCGTATCGCACCGGTCAGCAGGGAGATGATTCTCAACTACGTCTCCCACCAGACCCTTGGCCTGCCCAAGTCGTACTAGACCGCACCGGATCGCACCAGGCCGTACTGGATCGCACCAGGCACTACTGGATCGCACTGGATCGCACCAGGCCGTACTGGCGAGCCGCTCTAGGAGGAACCGTGTTCCGCAGCGAGTACGCAGATGTCCCGGCCGTCGAGGAACCCATCCACGACGCCGTCCTCGGCCGCGCCGCCGAACGCGGCGACACGCCCGCCCTCGTCGACGGCGTCGACGGCACCACGCTCACGTACGAACAACTGGACCGGTTCCACCGGCTGCTGGCCGCCGCGTTCACCGACGCGGGCGTCCACAAGGGCGACGTACTGGCCCTGCACAGCCCGAACACCATCGCTTTCCCCACGGCGTTCTACGCCGCGACGCGCGCGGGGGCGTCGGTCACGACCGTGCACCCGCTCGCCACCCCCGAGGAGTTCGCCAAGCAGCTGCGCGACAGCGCGGCCCGCTGGATCGTCACCGTGTCACCGCTCCTGGAGACCGCCCGCGCGGCGGCCGAACTCGCGGGCGGCGTACGGGAGATCTTCGTCTGCGACCAGGCGCCCGGGCACCGCTCGCTGATCGACCTGCTCGCCACCACCGCGCCCGAACCGCACATCGGCATCGACCCCGTGGCGGACGTCGCCGCGCTCCCGTACTCCTCGGGCACGACCGGCATCCCCAAGGGCGTGATGCTCACCCACCGGTCCATAGCCACCAACCTGGCGCAGCTCGTGCCGTCCATGCCGATG
This sequence comes from Streptomyces sp. NPDC001530, assembly GCF_042894545.1. Taxonomy (NCBI): domain Bacteria; kingdom Bacillati; phylum Actinomycetota; class Actinomycetes; order Kitasatosporales; family Streptomycetaceae; genus Streptomyces; species Streptomyces sp. NPDC001530. The sequence goes on along the minus strand of NZ_JBIAVS010000018.1, from coordinate 125,977 downwards.
GGCCCCGGCGACCGGATCCTCGCCGTGCTGCCGTTCTTCCACATCTACGGGCTGACGGCCCTCATGAACGCCCCCTTGCGGCAGGGCGCCACCGTCGTCGTCCTGCCCCGCTTCGAACTGGACACGTTCCTCGCGGCCATCGAGAAACACCGCATCAACGTGCTGTTCGTGGCCCCGCCGATCGTCCTCGCCCTCGCCAAGCACCCGGCGGTCGCCCAGTACGACCTGTCGTCCCTGAAGCACATCATTTCCTCCGCCGCCCCCCTGGACGCGCAACTGGCCCGGGCCTGCTCACAGCGGCTCAGCCTGCCGCCCATCGGCCAGGGCTACGGCATGACCGAACTGTCGCCCTGCACCCACCTGGTGCCCCTGAACACCCCGGACGCGCCCCCGGGGACGGTCGGCAGGCTCATCGCCGGCACCGAGATGCGCATCGTCTCCCTCGACGACCCCGACAAGGAACTCGGCGTCGGCGAAGCCGGTGAGATCGTCATCCGCGGTCCTCAGGTCATGAAGGGCTACCTGGGCCGCCCCGACGCCACCGCCGCGATGATCGACCCCGACGGCTGGCTGCACACCGGAGACGTCGGATACGTGGACGCGGACGGCTGGCTGTTCGTCGTCGACCGCGTCAAGGAACTCATCAAGTACAAGGGCTTCCAGGTCGCCCCCGCCGAACTCGAAGCGCTGCTGCTCACCCACCCCGGCATCGCCGACGCCGCCGTCATAGGCGTCTACAACGACGACAACAACGAAGTCCCCCACGCGTACGTGGTCCGTCAGTCGTCCGCAACCGACCTCTCCGAAGGAGAGGTCATGATGTACGTCGCCGAACGCGTCGCCCCGTACAAGAGGGTCCGCGGCGTCACCTTCATCGAGGGCGTCCCGCGGGCGGCCTCCGGAAAGATCCTGCGACGGGAACTGCGGGGCCGCTCATGACCGTCGTGCACACGGCATACGACCGCGCCGTCACCACCCTCACCCTCGACTCGCCCGACAACCGCAACGCCCTGTCCGCCGCACTCGTCGAGCAGCTCGCGGACGGACTCACCCGAAGCGGCAAGGACAGCGACGTACGCGCGATCGTCCTCACCCACACCGGGAACACGTTCTGCGCCGGCGCCGACCTCCGCGACCCGCCGCACCCCGACGCCCTCGTCGGACTGCTGCGGCAGATCGTCGAGCTGCGCAAACCCGTACTGGCCAGAGTGACCGGACACGTACGGGCGGGCGGCCTCGGCCTGCTCGGCGCCTGCGACATCGCGGCCGCCTCCAAGGAGGCCACATTTGCCTTCACGGAGGTACGCATCGGCGTCGCCCCCGCCGTCATCTCCCTGCCCCTGCTGCCCCGCACCGACCCCCGCGCCCTCGCCCGCTACTACCTCACCGGCGAACGCTTCGACGCGGCGGAGGCGGTCCGCACCGGACTGCTGACGGCGACGGGCGACGACGTCGACGCCGTCCTCGCCCCCGTCCTCGACGGCCTGCGCCGGGCCTCCCCACAAGGCCTCGCCGCGACCAAGGAGCTGCTCACGGCTAAGGTGCTGGAAACCTTCGACCGGGACGCGGCCGAACTGACCGCGCTCTCGGCACGGCTGTTCTCCTCCGCACAGGCCCGCGAGGGGATGACAGCCTTCCTCGAACGACGGGATCCCGCATGGGTGGTGTGAGCACGACGGAGCACGCGGCGCGTCTTCCGCATGTCCCCAAACAGGACCGCAGCCGGGCCACCCGGCAGCGGCTCCTGGCAGCCGCCGTGGCCTGCCTCGCCGAACACGGCTGGGCAGGCTCCACGGTCTCCGTCGTCGCCGAACGCGCCGGCGTCTCCCGGGGCGCCGCCCAGCACCACTTCCCGACCCGCGAGGACCTCTTCACCGCGGCGGTCGAGTACGTCGCCGAGGAACGCTCCACCGCCCTGCGCGCCCTCTTCCCCGACGGCGCCGCCGACCGCCGCGTCGTCGTCGCCGCCCTCGTCGACCTCTACACCGGCCCCCTCTTCCGCGCCGCCCTCCACCTCTGGGTCGCCGCCTCCAACGAGGACCAACTCCGCCCGAGAGTGACGGAACTGGAGGCCCGCGTAGGCCGCGAAACCCACCGCATCGCGGTCGACCTGCTGGGTGCCGACGAGTCCCGCCCCGGCGTACGGGAAACCGTCCAGGGCCTGCTGGACATGGCACGCGGGCTTGGCCTCGCCAACCTCCTCACCGACGACGCGGGGCGCCGCAAGCGGGTGGTGGAGCAGTGGGGGCTGCTGATGGAGGAGGCGCTGGGCTGAGGCCGGCTCGGCTGAGGCCGGCTCATATCCCGCTTCCTGCACGGCCACCGCACGGCCTACACCCGGGGCAAACTCTGACCGGACCCCACCGAGCCGGACGAGCTCAGGGACTCAGCCGCTCCACCCGCCAGCTGCCGTCCGGCTCCTCCACGTAGCGGAGGCGGTCGTGGAGTCGGTTCGCGCGGCCCTGCCAGAACTCGACCGTCTGGGGGGCGATGCGGAAGCCACCCCAGTTCGGAGGGACGGGGACCTGCTCGCCCGCCGGGTAGCGGGCGCTCAACTCGGCGTACGAGGCGTCCAGTTCGGCGCGGGAGAAGATGACCGAGGACTGGGCGCTCGCCCAGGCGCCCAGCTGGGAGCCGTGCGGGCGGGTGCGGAAGTACGCGGCGGTCTCGTCACGGCCGGTGCGCCGTGCCGTACCCGTGACGATGACCTGCCGGGCCATCGGATGCCACGGGAAGAGCAGCGAGATGTACGGGTTCTCGGCCAGCTCGCGGGCCTTGCGGGAGTCGTAGTTGGTGTAGAAGACGAAGCCCTGCTCGTCGTACTGCTTCAGCAGCACCGTGCGTGAGCTGGGCCGGCCCTCGGCGTCCGCCGTGGAGACGACCATCGCGTTCGGCTCGTGCACGAACCCGTGCACGGCGGCCTGCGCGGCCTGCTTGAACCAGCGGGCGAACTGGTCCATCGGGTGCGAGGCGAGGTCCGCCTCGTCCAGACCCTCGGCGCGGTAGTGGGCGCGCATCGCGGCGGGGTCGGCGGCGATTTCCTCGGCGGCGGCCTCGGCAGCCTCGGCTGCGCGCTGGACGATGGGCTCGGCGGCGGATTCATCCGGGAAGCGGTCGTTCACGCGGTCATCTTGCCGTACGCACCCTCGCATCCGGCGGGCGTGTGCTTCATCACTGCGTGGCACTGAGTGCCGCACACCCTCCCCAAAGGTGGCACTCGGGGATATCGTGCTGCTGCCGTTCCGGTTGGATGACCGCCAGCCGCACGGGGCATCACCGGAGTGACCGCTTCGGACCGCGAGTCGGCGAGGACCCTTCGAAGAGTTCCCCAGAGCCTTCGAGAGCCTTCGAAAACGACCGTGGAACCGGACCGGCCGACCAATGACCAATGATCATCGACCGTCACCCACGCCTGACACATGGTCGCGAACACCACGAGCACCAGGTAATCCACGAGCACTAGGTAATCCACGAGCACTGGCAGTCCACGTACACCACGACACCACCTGTCGCACACATCATGAGGAGCCGCCTGATGTCCGACTTCGTACCAGGACTCGAAGGAGTCGTCGCGTTCGAAACGGAGATCGCCGAACCGGATAAGGAGGGCGGCGCACTCCGGTACCGAGGCGTCGACATCGAGGATCTGGTCGGCCACGTCTCCTTCGGCAACGTCTGGGGGCTCCTCGTCGACGGCGCCTTCAACCCCGGCCTGCCGCCCGCCGAGCCGTTCCCGATCCCCGTCCACTCCGGCGACATCCGCGTCGACGTCCAGTCCGCGCTCGCCATGCTGGCACCCGTCTGGGGCCTCAAACCCCTCCTCGACATCGACGAGCAGCAGGCCCGCGAGGACCTTGCCCGCGCCGCCGTCATGGCCCTCTCCTACGTCGCCCAGTCCGCCCGCGGCCAAGGCCTGCCCATGGTCCCGCAGAGCGAGATCGACAAAGCCCACTCCGTCGTCGAACGCTTCATGATCCGCTGGCGCGGCGAACCCGACCCCAAGCACGTGGCGGCCGTCGACGCCTACTGGACGTCGGCCGCGGAGCACGGCATGAACGCCTCCACCTTCACCGCCCGCGTCATCGCCTCCACGGGCGCGGACGTGGCGGCGGCGCTCTCCGGCGCCGTAGGAGCGATGTCCGGCCCGCTGCACGGCGGCGCACCCTCCCGCGTCCTTGGCATGATCGAAGAGATCGAACGCACCGGAGACGCCGAGGCCTACGTCAAGCAGGCCCTCGACAAGGGCGAACGCCTCATGGGCTTCGGCCACCGCGTCTACCGCGCCGAGGACCCCCGCGCCCGCGTCCTCCGCCGCACCGCCCGCGACCTGGGCGCCCCCCGCTACGAGATCGCCGAAGCCCTGGAGAAGGCCGCCCTCGCCGAACTTCACGCTCGCCGCCCCGACCGCGTCCTCGCGACGAACGTCGAGTTCTGGGCCGCCATCGTCCTCGACTTCGCCGAGGTCCCGGCGCACATGTTCACATCGATGTTCACCTGCGCCCGTACCGCAGGCTGGTCGGCGCACATCCTGGAACAAAAGCGCACGGGCCGCCTCGTACGCCCCTCCGCGCGCTACGTGGGCCCCGGCGCGCGCAGCCCCCAGGAAATCGAGGGCTACGCGGACATCGCGCACTGAGGGCCGTGCCCCCGCGGTACGCCGGTCATCACGCGGGCGTGAGCAGCTCCGCGTGATGACGGGCGGCGACCAGCGGGTGGGCCCGCAGCTTGCCCTTCAGCTCATTGCGGCCGTACTCGGCGAAGAGCGGATTCGCCGGATCCGACGTCACCCCGGGCGCGGCGGACGCATGCGGGAAGGGCAACGGCTCTACGCGGGCATCGAGCCGCGGATTGTAGAAAAAGGGCACCGAGAACCGCTCGGTCGCCCCCGGCGGACTGACCACCCGGTGATTGGTGGCGATCACATACCCATTGGTGGCCACTTCCAGCAGCTCGCCCAAATTGACGACGAAGGCCCCCGGCAGCGGCGGCACGTCATGGAACAGTCCGTCCTCCCGCTGCACCTGCAACCCACCGACCTGATCCTGAAGCAGCAGCGTCAGAAACCCGTAGTCCTTGTGCGCGCCGACCCCCTGATCGCCGCCGTCACCCGCACTCCCCGGATACCGCACCAGCTTCACATGCGGATGAGCCCGATCCCCGAAGATCGGCTCATAGAAATCACCCGGCGCTCCAATGGCGACCAGCAGCTCACGCAGCAGCCGCGCCGCCACCGAGCTGAGCCGGTCGATCCAGGCCAGCGCGGCGACCCGCAGCTCCGGCAAGGCCTCCGGCCACTGATTCGGCCCCTCCAGCCACCAGTACGGGGGCTCACCCGGACCGGGTATCCGAGCGGCCCGCTCAGCCCCTATGTCCAGCTGATCCCGCCAGTCCCGATTCCCTCCCGTCAGCTCATCGCCGGTACGCGTATACCCGCGAAAATGCGGCGAGTTGACGTTGTCGATCGCAAGCCGATCGGCCTCGGGAAGCGCGAAGAACCGACGCATGGCGTCGAGCAGAGCACCGGTCTCGGCGTCTGTCACTCCGTGCCCGACGAGCTGGAAGAACCCCACGTCATGCGCGGCGCTGTGCAACTGCGCGTGGAGCAGCGCACGGGCCTGGGGCCCGCGGTCGGCTGCGGAGAGATCAATGATCGGAAGCTGCTGATACTGCTGGTACTGGTGGTGCTTCTGTTCCTGGTGGTGCTGCTGGTGCTGAGAAGACGTGTTCGTCGTCATGAGTCGCGTCCGCGGGGTGTACGGGCCCGGGCAGCGCCAAGGGTGGGGCGGGGCCACGGGTGCCAAGTGGAAGGAAGAGAGCAGCACTGCACGAAGTGCAGGAACCGCGAGAAGTGCCAGGGGCTGGGTCAGGCAGAGCGCCGACAGCCCATGCTCGTGACGCGCACGAAGTCCACGTGACGGCGTCGAACGAGCATCGGAAGCATGGCCCAAGAGTACTGCGGGGCGTCAGCTGCAGATGTGCCCCACCTCACACCGCTCCCGAAACGCAGACGACCCGCGAGCTCGGGTCCCTCCGCCTCACGGCGAAGAAGCCGGCCGGACGTACCGGCGAGCTCGCGGGTCGGGTGACTGCGTGGAAATTCGGCCGGCTGCACGCTGAGCGCGCTGGTCCGGCACCGCACTGGATGTGGTGACGGGCCGCTAGCCCGCAGCCACCTCGCTCGTCCGGGTTTCATACATCTGCCGGATCACCTCCTTTCTCAGCGTGGGACCCACCCTAGGAACCGATCGGACGCGACTCAACCGTTTTTCCGATTTGTTGACGGCGCGAGCCCTTCCCGCCGCTGCGCAGGCCACTCCAGCACTCTCAGCTCGAGCCACTCCCGCCTCCACCGCTCCGCCTTCGCTTCGTACATATCCCTGGGCGCGAGGACCGGATTCGGCCGTACGACGAGGTTGAACACGTCGGACAAGCCGTGCGGCGCATCGACCCGCCACCGGCCGTCGGCTTCGAGGCGTACTCCCCGGCAGCACGTCGTTGACGCGAAGGAGTCGATCGCGCACTCGACGCTGTCGTGGGGTGGGCAGGGGGCGCCGAATTTCTCAGGTACCAGTGGGGCAGGGCCAGGGGGGCGGTGGCGCGTTCGAGGATCTTCAGGAGTACGTCGTTGTGGGAGAGCGTGGTTCGAAGGGCGGTGAGCTGGGTGTCCAGGGGGAGGCGGGCGAGGGGTGGGGGTGCTCGGGGGGCGGTTCGTGGGGCGGGTGGGGTGGGAATCCGGCGTACAACGATTTCGTCCAATCTTTGGGGAACGTGGTGTGGGCTGGGTCACGTTCGAGTTGAATGATTGCGAGTGAGCGAACTGTCGCGCCGTACGTGCGGACGCAGCCTGCAGGGGGTCCAGGTGAGTGCTTCCCGGCGTAGTGGGACCACCGATGAGCTGGGGCCCGATGAGCCCGAGCGCGATGGTTCGGATCTGCTTGCCGCGCTGTTGGACGGGATGGACGCGGCGCTGTGTGCCTTTGACGCCGACGGGGTCGTGACCCATTGGAATCGGGAGGCCGAGCGGATTCTGGGGTGGACCGCGGCCGAGGCCGTGGGGCGGCACGGGTTCGCCGGCTGGGCCGTGCGGACCGCGGATGCCGAGGAGGTCGAGGCGCGGTTGATGTCCGCCATGCAGTCTCCTGGGCGGCAGGTGCATGAGTTCGCTCTGCTGACCAAGGACGGCGGGCGGGTGCTCGTACGGACTCAGTCCGCCGCCGTGCGCGGGCCCGACGGGAAGCCGGCCGGGGTGTACTGCGCTTTCAGCGAGGTGCACGCGCAGATCGATCTTGAGCGGTCCATCGCGCTGAGCGAGGCGTTGTTCGAGGACGCCAGCTGGGGTGTGGTGCTGGTGGATGCCGACCTTCGGCCTGCCGTCGTCAATGCGCATGCGGCCCGGGCATTGGGGACCGGGCGTACGTCGGTGCTCGGGCGGCCCCTCGGGGACCTGCTCTCCCAGGGTGTGGAGGAGCTGGAGAGCGCGCTCACGCATGTGCTCGCGGAAGGGGCGCCGCCCGCACCCGCCGAGATGTGGGTGAGTGTGCGGACGCCGGAGGGCGAGAAGCGGCGGTGCTGGCGGAGCGGCTTCCTGCGGCTTGCCTCGCCGCTTGCGGAGGAACCGGTTCCGCTGGGTGTCGGGTGGCTCTTCCAGGACGTGACCGAGGCCAAGCAGACCGAGCAGGAGGCGGCGCTGCTGCGGTTCCGGGCCAATCAGCTGCACCGGGCGGCGCGGGCCGCGGCCGAGTGCGAGGACCCGGGGGAGGCCGCCACGGTCCACCTCGACTTCTCGCTCGCCGGTTTCGCCGACCATGCGCTCATCGACCGCGTGCCGGGGGGTTCGATCGGCGACGACGAGGGGCCCGTACGGCTCGTACGCGCCGCCGCCACGCCCTCCGGGGCGCCGGGGCCGAGTGAGCTCAACGGGAAGGCGGGGCTGCCTGTGCGCTATGGGGCGGGGCATCCCGCGTTGCAGTGCGTGGAGCGCGCCGGGTCCGTACGGGCCAGCGTGGGCGCCGCCGCCGCCGAGCAGGCGCGGGAGTGGGCCGTGGCGCGCCAGTGGCCGCCGGACTCGCGCCACGCCTTGTGCGCGGTGCTGCGGAGCCGGGGGCGGACGTTGGGCGTCGTGACGTTTCTGCGGGGGGCGGGGCGGAGTCAGTTCGAGCGGGCGGATGCGACGTACGCGGAGGATGTGGCCGTACGGATTGCCATGGCGCTCGATCTGGAGGGGCTCGTAGGGCCCGGGTGAGCTGGTTGCCCGGCGTCGGGGCTGGGCTTGGGGATGGGTGGACTGACGCCCGTCTCAGCGCTGTTAGCTGATGCCCGTCTCAGCGGCGGTAGAAGATCCTGTCCCCGTACTCCGTCATCACCCGGTCGTTCCACTCGTGGCCGCCGTCCACGTTGCCCGAGCGGAGGAGGGGTGGCTCGATGCCGCGGTCGGCGAGGGCGCCGGCGGCCGTGGCCATGACGGCCTGGAGCAGGGCCGTGGTGACGACCGTGGAGGCGGGGGCGAAGGGGGCCTCGATCGCGTCCAGGGTGAGTTCCGCGTCGCCGACCGCGATCTTCGAGTCGAGGACGATGTCGCAGTGGTCCTTCAGGTAGGTGCCCGAGACGTGCCGGGACTTCGTCTCGGAGGCGTACGCGACCGAGGTGACGCCTATGACCTTCACTCCCAGCGCGCGGGCGTTCATGGCCATCTCGACGGGGAGCGCGTTGCGGCCTGAGAGCGAGATGATCACGAGGACGTCGCCGGAGCGGACCGGGCTGGAGTCGAGGACGGCGCTCGCGAGGCCGTCGACGCGCTCCAGGGCGGAGCCGAGCGTCGCCGGCATGACGTCGACGCCCACGACGCCCGGTACGGCGAGCAGGTTCATGAGGGCGAGGCCGCCCGCGCGGTAGACGATGTCCTGCGCGGCGAGCGAGGAGTGCCCAGCGCCGAAGGCGAAGAGCCGCCCACCTTCGGCGACGGTGTCGGCGATCAGGGTTCCGGCCGCCTCGATGTTCCCGGCGTCCTCGTCCCGGACCCGCTGCAGCAGGCCGATGGCGGCGTCGAAGAACTGCCCGGCCAGCTTGCTGTCGCTCATCGGCGAAGCCCCTTAGAAGTCTCGTCGGCGTCGGGTGGGCGTCGTGTCGCGGATCACGTTGCGGTCTGGACCAGTGCCCTGTCAATACGGCCCACGGGGGCGACACTGGGGCACGGGGCGCCCGGTCGCGTCCGCCCCGGCCGAGCCCCGGGGTCCGTACAGGCCGAGCCCCGGGCCCGTACAGCCACAGAGCCCGTACAGCAGGCACCCGTACAGCCACAGAGGCAGTCGTCACCGCGTGGTTTCAACGGTGAGGCACGGTTGTCAGTGGTATGCGTCAGAATTGAGTTCAGGGCCAGCGCACACGCCGGTGAGCCATCGAGCCTCCGGCAGAGCTAATCGAGGGGCACGAATGTCCGGACTGATCGATACCACGGAGATGTATCTCCGCACCATCCTCGAGCTGGAGGAGGAAGGCGTGGTCCCCATGCGCGCCCGGATCGCGGAGCGGCTCGACCAGAGCGGGCCGACGGTCAGCCAGACGGTGGCGCGCATGGAGCGCGACGGCCTGGTGGCGGTCGCCAGCGACCGGCACCTGGAGCTCACCGAGGAGGGGCGGCGCCTTGCCACGCGGGTCATGCGCAAGCACCGCCTCGCGGAGTGCCTCCTCGTCGATGTGATCGGTCTGGAGTGGGAGCAGGTGCACGCCGAGGCGTGTCGCTGGGAGCACGTGATGAGCGAGGCGGTCGAGCGCCGGGTGCTCGAGCTGCTGCGCCACCCGACCGAGTCGCCGTACGGGAATCCGATCCCGGGGCTGGAGGAGCTCGGCGAGAAGGACGGCGCCGACCCGTTCCTGGACGAGGGCATGGTGTCGCTGGCCGAGCTCGACCCGGGCCTCGACGGCAAGACCGTGGTCGTACGGCGGATCGGCGAGCCGATTCAGACGGACGCGCAGCTGATGTACACGCTGCGGCGGGCGGGCGTGCAGCCCGGCTCCGTGGTGAGCGTGACCGAGTCGGCGGGCGGGGTCCTCGTGGGCAGCGGCGGCGAGGCCGCGGAGCTGGAGGCGGACGTCGCCTCCCACGTGTTCGTCGCCAAGCGCTAGCGCCACGGTGCTCGCCGCCAAGCGCCAGCGGCACAGCGGTCGCCGCCAAGCCTTGGCGGCACCCGCAGGGGTACGGACTTCCCGGCACCCGCGAGGGGCAGCTCCCGGGCGTCGACCGAGGGGGCCGGCATTCGCCGACCCTCCCCACGTCGGCTCCCGGGCGCACGCCGCCGGGCTCGCGCCGGGTGTGTCAACTCCCGCGACCCCAGAGGCAGTTGTGATATTTCCGCGACCTCACTGAAACCAAGATTCAGTGTGCGGAATCGCAGCGCTGGGACCATTTGCGTGCGAGGCTGTCGCGTGAGGCATATGACCTGAGGGCTCTTGACCGTGTCCGAGAGCGATGGTGCGCGGTCGGGGAGGGGGCGGGGAGGATGTGCCGTAGATGTGGAGAGGGCCCCGGCGCCAGATGGCGCCGGGGCCTGTCCTCCCCTGTGCTGACCCGGAGCCCCGAGCTCTCAGGGTCATTCCCCTCGGACCGGTTTCCCCGAGCGGTCCGCCTCCCGCTGAAGATCTCCCCTTGGCGGCGGCGGTCAATCCTTGTGCGTGGTCACTCGAATGAGGGGTGTTAAGGCCAGGAACGCCATTTTCGAAACCTCATTCGATAACGTGGCGGTGTAGTAGAGGTCCACGCAGAGACACGCAGAGTGGCACACAGCAGGAGCAGCGGTACGACAGCGGTAGGAAGCGGTACGAATGGACCGGCCGGTTCGAGCGGGAGCGAGCCGGTCCGAGCGAGCTAGGGGGGTGCCATTACCGATGGTGCGGCGCATCGACGTGACGGGAGCGGGCGGCGTACGCCTCGCTGCCTGGGAGTTCGCCGATCCTCCCAAGGCCGATCCCGGGACGGACAGGACGGAGCAGACCGGTGAGGCCGCGCAGGCCCCCGGCGTGCTGTTACTGCACGGCCTGATGGGCCGCGCCTCGCACTGGGCGTCCACCGCCCGCTGGCTCTCCGAGCGGCACCGCGCCGTCGCCCTCGACCAGCGCGGCCACGGCCAGAGCGACAAGGCGCCGGAGGCGGAGTACACGCGCGAGGCGTACGTCGAGGACGCCGAGGCCGCGCTCGAACAGCTCGGCCTCTCGCCGGCCGTCCTCATCGGCCATGCCATGGGCGCGCTGACGGCCTGGCAGCTCGCCGCGAAGCGTCCCGATCTCGTGCACGGACTGATCATCTGCGACATGCGGGCGTCGGCGTTAGGGGCCGCGTCGCAGCGTGAGTGGGAGGACTGGTTCAAGGCCTGGCCCGTGCCCTTCGCCACGCTCGCCGACGTACGGAAGTGGTTCGGCGAGGACGATCCCTGGGTGGAGCGGCCGAACCCGTCCCGGGGTGAGTTCTACGCCGAGGTGATGCACGAGTCCGCGGACGGGTGGCGTCCGGTCTTCGAACCCGAGCAGATGCTGAAGTCGCGCCAGACGTGGGTGTACGACGCGCACTGGGAGGAGCTGGCGCAGGTGCGGTGTCCCGCGCTGGTCGTGCGGGGGCTCGATGGTGAGCTCGGGCGGGCCGAGTCGCAGGAGATGGTGCGGGTGCTGCCGTACGGGCAGTATGCGGAGGTGGCTGATGCCGGGCATCTCGTGCACTACGACCAGCCGGAGGCTTGGCGTGCGGCGATTGAGCCGTTTTTGGATGGGGTGCTTACGGGCAGCTGAGCCTGTCTCGTAGCGCGCCCGGCGCCGGGGTTGCCGTCGGGGTGGGAGGGCGAGCCCGCGCCCACAGGATGCCTCCCCCAAGCTCTTCGAGCAGGGGGTACCCCCAGCGCCCACCCGTGCCGCCTGGGGGTCCCCCCACGCCGTTAAGGCAGTGGGGGAGGCACGATTGCCCGCAGGCTAAGCAGGCTGAGCGACCCAAGCGGCGTTCACCCCTTGCTCACCGCCGCCAAGATTTCCGGCAGGCGTCTCGCCGTCCGGGGCGCCGCCAGGCGTAGCCCCAGTACGGTGATCAGCGCGCCGTATCCCGCACCGAGTGGCAGCAGCAGCCAGGTCCATTCGTCGCCGTCGGCGGTCACGTTCAGCCAGATGGTGAGGGCGATGACGGGGGCGGCGAGAAGGGCCGCCGAGACCATGCCGCCGAAGACGGCGATCCAGGCGAGGCCGGCCTGCCCGGGGGCGACGTTCTTGTAGCCCTCCTGCGGGATGGAGTACGGGAAGCGGGCCGAGGACCATGCGCCGGTGGCGAGCATCGCGCCGAGCAGGGCGAAGGAGAGACCGAGCACCTCGGGCAGCTTGGGCCAGTCGCCGAGCATCGCGGTCGTCAGGACGGTCACGAACGTCGCGTACGGCAGGGTGATCACCAGCAGTGCCAGCGCGCGCCCGCGCAGTTCGACGTACGCGTCGCGCGTGGAGGAGATCGTCATCGCGACCATCCAGAACGCGGACGTGTCCTGCCCGAACTGGTTGTACATCTGGATCCCGAGCATCCCGGCCGCGAAGCACGCGAAGTAGATCGAACCGGTGCCCTGCAGCGCGTTGAAGACCGGCACGATCAGGCCGATCGCCAGCGAAGTCACCCACGCGGCCTTGGTCTTGGGGTCGCGCCACACATAGCGGAGGCTGCGCTCCATGACCGTTCCGGTGCGGCCCGTCGGCAGGAGGCGGCCGAGCCCCGACGAAGCCCTCTCCCGGGCGGCGGGTTCGGCCGCCTGCAGTGTCGACCCGTCCGGCGAGGTCATCAGCCGGGTCAGATGACGGGACCACAGCGCCAGCAGCCCCACCAACGCGGCTGCGGCGAGGGCGAGTTGGGCGACGCCCTTCCCGTACGACCCCTCACTCACCGAGTCCACCGCGCCGATCGCCGACGCGGGCGGCACCCACCGCAGTACCTCCGCCGCCGGGTCGAGCTGCGACAGGCCGCCCGCCGAACCGAGGCGCTGCGCCCCGAAGTTGACCAGCTGGGCGCCGATCGCGATCACCAGGCCGCTGAGCACCGCCAGGTCGCGGCCCTTGCGGCTGGACAGCAGCCGGATGTTGGCGGCGGCGACGGCCCGTGCGAGGGCCACGCAGACGAGCAGGGCCAGGACCACGGCGACGACGCCGGTGACGTACGCCGCCGCGCCGTGCGCCACGGAGATAACGGAGCCGGCGAGCAGGCACAGGGTGAACAGCGGCCCGACACCCACCAGCGAGGCCGCGAGCAGCGCCCGTACGAGCGGATGCGGGCGCAGCGGCAGCATCACCAGCCGCGTCGGGTCGAGCGTCTCGTCGCCGCTGGGGAAGAACAGCGGCATCACGGCCCAGCCGAGCGCCAGGACCGCCACGAGCAGCACGGCGACGGCGGTGGCGTGCGCGTTGCCGCGCAGCGCGATCAGGCCGAGCAGCTGGAGGGCGGCGAAGAGGAGGGCGAGGACGACGGAGGTGACGTACGCGGCCCGCCGTCCGGCCGACTGCCGCAGCCCGTTGCGCAGGAGCGACAGCTTCAGGCGTACGACGACGGGGGTGATCGACGCGGCGGAGACACCGGCGTTGGCGCTCATCGGGCGGCCCCGCCGCCCAGCCAGTCGAGATCGGCCCCGGCGGAGCGGCCGTGCGCGCCGACCAGTTCCAGGAAGGCCTGCTGGAGGGAGGGCGCGCTGCCGCGTACGTCCGCGAGCGGGCCGTGCGCGCGGATGCGCCCCGCGGCCAGGACGGCGACCCAGTCGCACAGCGACTCGACCAGTTCCATCACGTGGGAGGAGAAGACGACGGTGGCGCCGGATCCCGTGTACCGCTCCAGGACGCCGCGGATCGTCTGTGCCGACACCGGGTCGACGCCTTCGAACGGCTCGTCGAGGAAGAGGACTTCGGGGTTGTGGAGGAGGGCGCAGGCCAGGCCGATCTTCTTGCGCATGCCCGTCGAGTAGTCGACGACGAGTTTGTGCTGGGCGCCCGCGAGGTCGAGGACGTCGAGGAGCTGGGTGGCGCGCTTGTCGACCTCGGTGCCGGGCAGACCGCGCAACCGGCCGGTGTACGCGAGGAGTTCGCGTCCGGAGAGCCGCTCGAAGAGCCGGAGTCCCTCGGGCAGGACGCCGATGCGCGCCTTCACCTCCACCGGGTCGCGCCACACGTCGTGCCCGACGACCTCGACGCTGCCCTGATCGGGCCTGAGCAGCCCGGTCACCATCGACAGAGTGGTGGTCTTCCCCGCCCCGTTCGGTCCGACGAGCCCGATGAACCGCCCCGCGGGCAGTTCCAGATCGATTCCGCCGACGGCGACCTGCTCCCCGAACCGCTTCCAGAGCCCGCGCACCCGTACGGCGGGCACTGCTTCCCCAGCTACCTCGGTCATGCAAGCACCCTAAGGGGAAGCACCGCTGTCTTCCGGGGCGCGGGACTGCCACATCATGCGGCTCCGCAGCGTGGGCGCGACCAGCCCCAGATTGCCGCAGCCGCCGAACGACCGGGCCGGCCAGGACGGACTGCGACGGCCAGGACCGACTGCGATGGCTACCGATCCCGCCCGCACGCGTAGGCGAGCGGCGAGATCAACTCCTCCGCATCCGGCAGCCATCGATTCGCGGGTGTGGGCCGGCACGCCCACTGCACGGCCCCCTGGGACCCGTACCGGGTCGGCGGGGCGGCGACGTAGGTCCCCTCCCCGAGGGCGACCAGGTCGAGCGACGCAGGCGGCCACCCCAGCTTCCGTACAAGATCGGGAACCTTCGCCGCGGCGCCCGGCAGCACGAAGAAATGCATGCGCCGGTCCGGCGTGCAGGTCACCGGCCCCAGGGTCAGCTCCATGCGCTCCATCCGGGCAAGAGCGAGGAACCCGGCCGTCTCGGGTACATCGATCGCATCGAACGTCCGCCCCGTGGGCAGCAGGATCGACGCCCTCGGCTGCTTCGCCCACATCCGGCGCGCGACGGTCGCACTGCCCGTGGCGAGCGTCGCCCAGTCCTCGCGCGCCGGGTGCGCGCCGGGCAGGGCGCACGCGGGCTCGCCGCAGGAGCAGCGCTGCACCCCGTCGACGGCTTCCAGCCAGGTGCCGGGGAACACGTCCCAGTGGCGCTCCTCGGCATAGCGCACGGCGATTTCCTGCAGCGATTCGCCGCGCTGCTTGGGGATTCGGGCGGTCTCGGTGCCTGCGATGGTGTCGTCCACGTGGAACTCAACTCCCGGGTCCACCTCGGGTTACGGGGGACACGCGCGCGGGGGAGGAGCATCGATTCCGCACGTGGGGCGCATGGATGCACGTGTGGGGGCGCGCATGGGCAACGGCAGCGGGGCGTGGGTAACCAGGGGAGGGGTCGGGCAACCGCCTTTACCCCGGCAATCCTCATATGTCTCGCATCTTCGGTATGTCGGCGGGGCATTGATCTTCGTGGCCGACGTCTTTCGGTGCGGTCGGCCGGTGAAGACACGTCAACTCGGTGCGTGGGCAGGCACCGCAGCCACAGGGGGTACGCCATGGCCGCAAGGCCTCTCGTCGCCAGGCAGCCGAACGAGCGGCTGCAGGCGCTCATTCAGGAAGCGGGCTGCTCGAACGCCGGGCTGGCCCGCCGTGTCAACATGTGCGGCGCGGAGCACGGTCTCGATCTGCGCTACGACAAGACGTCCGTGGCGCGCTGGCTGCGCGGACAGCAGCCACGCGGACGGGCGCCGGCGATCATCGCGGAGGCGCTCGGCCGCAAGCTGGGCCGTACGGTCACGATCGACGAGATCGGCATGGCCAACGGCAAGAACCTCGCGTCCGGCGTCGGTCTCCAGTTCTCGCCGACCGTACTGGGGGCCATCGAGCAGGTCTGCGAGCTCTGGCGCAGTGACGTCGGCCGCAGGGACTTCCTCTCCGGCTCGTCCGTCGCCGCCTCCGCGCTCGTCGAGCCGAGCCGCGACTGGCTGATCTCCGCGCCGGACTCGCAGGTGGCGCGCTCGGCCGGCCCGCGCGTCGGACTCTCGGACGTGGCCGCGGTCCGCGCGATGACCCAGGCGCTCGTCGACCTGGACCACCAGTACGGCAGCGGGCACGTGCGCCCGGTCGTCGTGCACTACCTCAACAGCGTGGTCTCCGGGCTGCTCGCGGGCTCCTACCGGGAGGGGGTCGGGCGCGAACTGTTCGCCGCCGTATCCCGGTTGACGGAACTCGCCGGGTACATGGCCATCGACACCGGCCAGCCAGGGCTCGCCCAGCGGTACTACATCCAGGCGCTGCGGCTCGCGCAGGCGGCGGGCGACCGAGGGTACGGCGGGTATGTGCTCGCCGCGTCCATGAGCCACCTGGCGGCCCAGCTCGGCAACCCGCGCGAGATCGCGCAGCTGGCACGTGCGGCGCAGGAGGGGGCGCGCGGGCGGGTGACACCGCGCGCGGAGTCGATGTTCTACGCCGCGGAGGCGCGCGGGCACGCGCTGATGGGCGACGCGCGCGCCGCCCAGGTGGCGTCCGGGCGCGCGGTCAACGCTCTGGAGGGGGCCGACGCGGCCTCCGGAGACGATCCGACGTGGATCGCGCACTTCGACGAGGCCTATCTGGCCGACGAGTTGGCGCACTGCCACCGGGACCTGGGACAGGCGGAGGCCGCCGCGCGGTGCGCGGAGGAGTCCCTCGCCGGGCACCCCGAGTCGCGGGCCCGCCGCCGGGCGATCGGCTTCGTGCTGCTCGCCACGGCGCAGGTCCAGCAGCGCGAGGTGGAACAGGCCTGCCACACGGGCCTGCGCGCGGTGGAGCTGCTGGGCACCCTCCGCTCCAACCGCGGCGCCGAGTACCTCGACGACTTCCAGGAGCGACTGGAGCCGTACCGGGACGAGCCGGTGGTACGGGAGTTCGGGGCGCGGCTGGATCTGCAGGCGGCGGCGTAGACGTAAGTGCGTAAGTACACGAGCGTGTAAGTGCACGAGCGTGTAAGGGAGGGGTCGCGCGGGTGTGAACATACGGTCCGCGTCGGCGTGAACTCCAGGGAAACGTGGGCGCCGGGGGTGAAAGGAGACATATACAGCGCCTTGGGGGGGCGGTTTCGTTACCCCCGTCACAGGGGCGGGGGTCACGTCCTGTGCTGCGTGGCACCGGGTTGTGGGGACCCGGTAGCGTGAGCCGACGATTCCGAAGGTCCCCCATTCGTAGGAGTCCCGGTGACGCAGAGTGGACAGGGCGAGGAGCCCTCGGCGCGGCCCGCGCACGAAGGCATCGTGCTGCCCTCCGACGGCGGCGAGCCACTGCTGCCGGGTATGACGGGCGACCGTACGACCCCGGCGGGCGGTCAGGCCTGGGGCCAGCCGTGGGGCCCCGACCAGCCGACCGACCCCGCCCCGCAGCCCGGTCAGGGCTGGGGAGCGCCGGTGGACGGAACCCAGACGTGGGGGGCCGGCGAGCCGCCCCAGTCCACCCCCGCCCCGGACTGGGGCACCCCCGACGCGTCCCAGGGCTGGGCAGCCCTGGGCCCGCAGGGGGCCCAGCAGCCGCAGGGCTTCGCACCGCAGTCGGCGCCCGGCGCCGGTCCGCTGCCGCCCGAGGGCGCGCAGCCACCGTCGTACGGCGCGCAGAACGGCTTTGCGCCCCCGGCGCAGGGCGCGCACGCGGGCGGCGGATACGACGCGTACACGGCCCAGCAGGCCCAGCAGGCCCAGCAGGCCCAGCAGGCCGTGCAGCCCCCGCACTCCGGGAATGCTCTCCCGCAGGGGGCGGACGCGTACGGCGCGCCCGGGAACGCTCTCCCGCAGGGGGCGGCGGACGCATACGGTGCCCCCGGGAACGCCCTCCCGCAGGCAGCCGCCCCGTACGGCGCGCCCGGATCCTCGGCCTCCCTGTCGTCCGGCGCGCAGCCCGCGCCGCTGCCGCCCGCCGCCGATGACGGTGCGACCCAGTACATCCCGCACATTCCGCCCGCTCCGGGGGGAGACGAGGGGGCGACGCAGTACATCCCGCCCGTCACCGCCGCGCCGGACGAGGGTGCCACCCAGTACATCCCGCCGGTGGGCCCGGGTGCGCTGCCGCCCGAGGTGCAGGCCGACGCGACGCAGTTTCTGGGACGGGTGCCGCAGGGCGGTCCCGGCGCGGGACCGCTGCCCCCGGCCGCGCACCCGGACGCCGAGGCCACGCAGTTCATCGCCCCCGTGCCCGCGCAGCCGGCCGGGGCGCCGTACGGGATACGCCCGGGTGGGCCGGAGGACCGGCAGCCCCCGGCGGAGTTCGACAACCTCTTCCGCAGTGAGCCGGAGGGGCCCGCGTCGACGCAGCAGATGCCGCGCTTCGACCCGTCGGCCCCGCACGGCGCGCAAGCCGCGTACGGTGCGCAGGCTCCCTACGGGGCGCACGCCTCCGGCGCGCAGGGAGGCCGGGCCGCCGCACGGCGCGGTGGTCTGTCCGACGGTGACGGCGAGGGTGGCGGCGGACGCGGTGGCCGCAGCGGCTCGCGCGTCCCGATGATCGCGGCCGTCGGCATCGGCATCGCCGTGCTCGGCATCGGCGCCGGCGCCCTGCTCAGCGGCGGCGGGGGCTCCGACAGCAAGGACGACAGCAGCAAGACGGTGTCGGCGACGGCCCCCGCCTCGGCGTCGCCGTCCACCGACCCGGCCAAGGCGCAGGCCGTCGAGCTGGACAAGCTCCTCGCGGACAGCGGCAACAGCCGTGACTCGGTGATCAAGGCCGTGGGGGACGTGAAGGCGTGCGACAACCTGGCCCAGGCGGCCAGTGATCTGCGCGACGCGGCCAAGCAGCGCGGCGAGCTGGTCACCAAGCTCTCCGCTCTCTCCGTCGACCAGCTCCCGAACCACGCCGCGCTGACCACCGCGCTCACCAACGGCTGGAAGGCCTCCGCGTCGGCCGACAACCACTACGCCGCCTGGGCCGACCAGGTCGCCGGCAAGAAGGGCTGCAGGAACGGCCACGCCCGCACCACCGCGCAGACCCAGGCGGGCAACCGGGCCAGCGGCACGGCCTCCACGGAGAAGGAGAAGGCCGCGAAGCTGTGGAACTCCATCGCGTCCAAGTACGGCCTGACGCAGCGGACGCGAACCCAGCTCTGAACCATCGGTAGACCCGCAGCGGACCCTCGCGGAGAGCCTTGAGGGTCCGGGCCTCGGGGGCCTCGGGGAGAGCCTTGAGGGGTCGCCCCTTGGGGAAAGCCTTGAGGGTCCGGCCCTCGGGAAAGGCCTTGAGGGGTCGCCCCTCGGGAAAGGCCCCGGGGGTCCGAGGGCCCCGGCAGCCCTCAGTCCGCGTTCTCCAGCGTCTTCGACACATTCACGAACCCGCGCCGCGCCGCCACCAGTTGACCCTGGCGTACGACCTGGAAGGTGACGTCGGCGTTGACGAGGCGCGGGAAGTCGACGGCCGCGATCAGGTCCTCGAAGCGCCAGCTGAGGGTCGGGGTGAGCCCGCCCGTGGTCACCTTGAGGCCGTCGTCGAGGGAGCGCCGGATCGCGTGCGCGGACACCTCGCCGTTGCCCAGCGACTCGATGGCCGCCTTCAGCACGGTGTACGCGATCCAGGTGGTCTGCACTCCGGCGTCCGCGGGGTCGATCCGGTTGTCGCCGAAGGCCTGCTCCTTGATCACCTTGCGCATCGCGTTCCAGCGGGAGTCGTTCGCGTCCGGGTACCAGCCGGTGACGTACGAGCCCTCGTACGGGCTCGACTTGCTGCCGGTCGCGTTGATCTGCGACTGGTCGATGCTGCCGAGCACGGTGCCCATGCGCACCTTCGGGTAGTCCTCGCGGTCGCGCCGGAAGGAGTCCATGAAGGTGTCGGTGCGGTCGCCGAGCGCGGGCACCACGCAGCCCCGCTTGAGCGGGTCGCTGGTCGCGCGCTCCAGCGCATTCTGGGTGTGCCGCGAGTACTCGGTCGCGTCCTCGGCGGCCCGCAGGTCCGAGGCGGACGCGTGGCCCTCCGACTTCAGGCCGGAGTCGAGCAGTACGGGGAGCTCGTCGCCGGCGGTGGTGTCGGGGCGTACGAGCGCGACCGGGCCGCAGTCCTTGCCGAGCTGTTCGCCGAGGCCGGCCAGCAGCGCGGGCTCGCCACCGTTGATGGGGTAGGAGAGGGGGCTGGTGAACTCGTCGTCGGTGACGCCGTAGCCGCCGATGTAGGGGATGCCCGCGCTCTCCAGCGGGGCGAGGAACGTGCGGCCGTGCTGGCTGTAGGAGCCGACGACCGCGACGACGTCCTCGTCGACCGCGCGCTGGGCGCACTTCGCGGCGTCCACATAGTCGTTGTGGTCGTTGCAGGTGAGGACCTTGAGCTGGTGGCCGTTGATGCCGCCGTGGGCGTTGACCCAGCGGGCGTACGCCTTCGCCATCGCGGGCATGCCGGGCTTGTTGGTCGCGGCGGTCTTCTCGGGCGCCCAGGTCATGACGGTGACGGGGTCGTCCCCGGAGCCCCCCGTGGCACCAGGGACGACCCCGCATCCGACGGCGATCGACGCACACGCGGCCAGCGCGCCCGCGGACAGCAACGTGGCCTTGACGGGCCGGGGGAGGACGGGTGAGCTGGTGCGTGTACGTCGCCTACCGGTCATGGACCAGCACGATTCCGTCACATCACTAACCCGGGAGTGACCCTTGGTCAATCAGAGGTGACGCAGAGGTGAATTGCAGGGGTCGGTGATCTGCTCATCGGCGAGAACGTACGATCGGTGACCGTGCAAGGTTCGGAGAACTCTTCCCGTCGCGGCCGTCGCTCATCCACCATGGGCGGCATGCCACTGAACGACATGCCGTGGTGGCGCTGGCGCAGCAATGTGCGTTCCGCGCTGCACATGCTCTCCGACCCCACCTTCCAACGTGACGTCTGGCTCGCCGGTGTCGACGGGTACGGGGACGTCACCGACGCCGTCTACCGCCTGGTCGAGGACACCTGGCTGGACAACTGGTCCGCCGAGAAATACGTCGGCACGATCTTCCGGGACTCCCAGGAGGCGGCCCTCGTCGACACCGCCGTGCTGCGCGTCCTGCGGATCATGCACCAGGTCGGGCCCGACGCGCCCGTCTCCGCGTACCTCGACCACCACGGGTGGCCGGAGGCCGTCCGCGCCGCGCGCGACGCCCACGTGCGCCTGGCGGCGAGCGACGGGGAGGACCCCGACGCGCCGCCGCGGACCCTCGAGGTACTGCGGATCCTGACGCGGTCCGCGTAGGGGTTCCGGAGGGCGTAGGGGCTGGGGACGCCCCGGGCGGTGTGCGGCGCCGGGGACTCTGGTCGGTGTGCGGCGCCGGGGACTTTCGTCCGTGTGCGGCGCCCGGAGACTCTCGTCCGTGTACTGCGCGGGCGACCCCGGAGGGCGTCCGCGTGGCGGGACGATCGCCCCCTCCGGCGCCTGGTATGGGACCCTGTCCTGCATGAATGAGCAGTCCGTCCGCGGGGCCGCACCCGCCGCCGAGCAGTACGTCCTGACCATCTCCTGCCCGGACAAGCCGGGAATCGTGCACGCCGTGTCGAGCTACCTCTTCATGACCGGCTGCAACATCGAGGACAGTCAGCAGTTCGGCGACCACGACACGGGACTGTTCTTCATGCGGGTCCACTTCTCGGCGGAGGCGCCGGTGACCGTGGAGAAGCTGCGCGCGAGCTTCGCGGCGATCGGTGACTCCTTCCACATGGACTGGCAGATCCACCGGGTCGAGGACAAGATGCGGGTCGTCCTGATGGTCAGCAAGTTCGGCCACTGCCTGAACGACCTGCTCTTCCGCGCGCGGATCGGCGCGCTGCCGGTCGAGATCGCAGCCGTGGTGTCGAACCACACGGACTTCGCCGAGCTCGTGGCGTCGTACGACATTCCCTTCCACCACATTCCGGTGACGAAGGACACGAAGGCGGAGGCCGAGGCCCAGCTGTTGGAGCTGGTCCGTGGGGAGAACGTCGAACTGGTCGTCCTCGCCCGCTATATGCAGGTGCTGTCGGACGACCTGTGCAAGCAGCTCAGCGGCCGCATCATCAACATCCACCACTCCTTCCTGCCGAGCTTCAAGGGCGCGAAGCCGTACCACCAGGCGCACGCCCGGGGTGTGAAGCTGATCGGTGCCACCGCGCACTACGTCACGGCCGACCTCGACGAGGGGCCGATCATCGAGCAGGAGGTCGAGCGGGTCGGCCACGGTGTGACTCCCGACCAGCTTGTCGCCATCGGGCGCGATGTCGAGTGCCAGGCGCTGGCGCGGGCCGTGAAGTGGCACGCGGAGCGCCGAATCCTGCTGAACGGGCGCCGCACGGTGGTGTTCGCGTAGGGGTTGTCGCCCCCTCCGCCCCTACCCATTCCCGTACCTGGGGGCTGCGCCCCCAGACCCCCCTGGGTTGTCTTTTGGGTGCCTGCTGGTGGGGGCTTGTCGCGCAGTTCCCCGCGCCCCTTACGGGGCGCGGCCTCTACATGCGGCTCAGTGACGCCGCCGCGAACAGGACCTCTCTGATCGCCTCCCGGTCCCCGTCCTGCCCGGCAGCTGCCTCCGCCGGAGACACATGCCCCGCCGCCAACCGGCAGAACTCCACCCCGTCCAGCGCGACATGAGCCACCTCGCGCTCGGCGGAGCCCACCGCCCCGGGCGAGTCGAGCGGAATCAGCCAGTCCCCACCCCCGGACCCCTCGATCTCCAGCCGCAGGCTGCGCCCCGGAGCCCCCGCCGCCACAAGGTGCCGCGGCGGCGCGGCGGACAGCCCAGCCCGGCGACGGGCGGCCAGCGACCCCGGCAGCATCCGCGCCGCCAGATCGATCATCCGATGCAGATGCCGCGGCGCCGGCGGCTCGTACGGATAGTCCACCGCGTCCGCGATGTCCCCCGCGTGCACCCAGCACTCGAAGGCCCGGTCCAGCATCGAGTCGCGCAACGGCAGTTCGAAACCGCCGTACGGCACGCTCAGCCGCCCAGAACCCCCGCCCGCGAACGACACCGTACGGACGAGGTTGTGGCTCTGCTCCCGCCAGGGCCCGCGCACGGACCGGGTGGGCGGGAAGTGCGAGCCACGCCAGTACGCCTCGGTGCGGCCCTCGGGGGTGTTCGGGACCTTGGACGCCGTGCCGGCCAGGCCGGCCGCGCCGGCCGGGCCGAGCGGGTCGTCCAGGCCCAGCGCGACGGCGACCAGGCCGTCGACGCTCAGCAGATGCGCGATGACCCCGGCGACCGTCGTACGACGGCTCACGGGCCCGTCGCCCTCGAACCAGCGCAGCCGCACGGGCGCGTGCCACTCCGCGCCGCCGATGTCCTGCAGCAGCGCGTCGAGGCGCGCGGTCTCCGCGTCGTACGGAGCCGCCCACTCGGGCACCGGAATCCTCGGCGGGCGCCGGTCGAGGCAGCCCTCCAGGACCCGGGTACGCAGCGTCGGGTCGAGGTCGAGGCTCTCGGCCGGATGCAGCAGCCCGACCGCCTCGCGCAGCCGCAGCGCCTCGTCCGCGCAGGAGCCGCAGTCACCGAGGTGCTCCTCGACGGCCGCCGTCTCCTCCGCCGAGCAGGCGGCCAGCGCCCACGCGCCGAGCAGCGACTTCAGCACCCGGTGCTCGAGGACGAGCGGCGCCGGTTCGGGAGCGGCGGCCGGCTCGGGCAGCGGCAGCCCGGTGTCCTCGACGGAGGAACGCGGCAGCGGTATGCGCGGGGGCTTGTCCGCCCCGGACTCCTCCCCACCACCGTCACCGGGCCCACCGGGCCTGCCAAGCCCGCCAGATCCGCCCGGTCCCCCGGGCCTGCCAGGTCCGCTTGATCCGCCCGGTCCGTCCGTTCGGCCAGGCCCGCCGGGTCGGCCTGGTCCCCAGGGCCCCGCGGTCCCACTGTCGTCCTCGGCTCCTCCGGCTCCGTCAGGTCCGCTCGGTCCGCCCGGTCCGCCAGGCCCGCCGGGTCGGCCGGGTCGGCCTGGTCCCCGGGGCCCCGCGGTCCCACTGCCGTCCTCGGCTCCTCCGGCTCCTCCAGGTCCGCTCGATCCGCGAGTCCCGCCACGCTCACCCGGTCCGCCAGCAGCCCCGCCAGGCCCGCCCGATCCCCGGGACCCCGCGGTCCCACCGCCGTCCTCGGCCCCGCCAGCTCCTCCAGGTCCGCTCAGCCCGCCAGCTTCTCCAGGTCCGCCCGGCCAGCTCGGTCCGCCCGGTCCGTCGTGTCCGCCCGCTCCCCGAGCCCCCGCAGCCCCATCGCCCGCCCCCGCATCGGCCCCCTCCGGGCCCGCGCCACCCCGGCCGCCCGTCGGGCCCGCCGACTCCCCGTATGCGCCGTCGGCGCCCTCCTCGACCCCGTCTGTGCCTTCGTCCCCGTACCCGTCCCGCTCGTCGAAGTACCCGTCCCGTTCGTCGAACGCCTCGAACCGGCCCGCTCCCGCTCCTTCGTTCACCGCGCACCCCCGTATTCGGGCGGCGCGCCGGTGGGGCCGGTGTCGTGGGCGGTGGACAGGAGTTGGAGGCCGAGGCGGAGCCGGCGGCGGGCCTCGTCCTCGGTGACGCCGAGGTCGACGGCGGTCTGGCGGTAGTCGCGGCGCTGGAAGTAGGCGAGCTCCAGGGCGGCCCGCAGCGGGGCGGGCATGGACGTGACGATGTAGTCTGCGCGGGCGGCGACGGACGCGCTGCGCACCTTGCGCTCCAACTCCTCGGTGCTGCCCGGGCCTCCCCGGGCGAGCGCGGCGGTCTCGGT
The DNA here is from genome assembly GCF_042894545.1 of Streptomyces sp. NPDC001530. Lineage (NCBI taxonomy): Bacteria > Bacillati > Actinomycetota > Actinomycetes > Kitasatosporales > Streptomycetaceae > Streptomyces > Streptomyces sp. NPDC001530. Next base: position 101,362 of record NZ_JBIAVS010000018.1, on the reverse strand, counting down.
CGCGCGCAGCCGCTGCACGGCGAGGCGGTGGGTCAGCGTGGCGACCCAGGAACGCATCGGGCCCTGCTTGGGGTCGTACGCGTCGGGGTTCTCCCAGACGTGGGCGAACACCTCGCGGGTGATGCCGTCGGCGGCCCGCTCGTCTCCGAGCACGCGGTGGGCGAGGCCGTGCACGAGCGAAGCGAACCGGTCGTAGAGCTCACCGAGCGCGGCCGCCTCCCCGCGTGCGAGCCGCTGCTGCATCTTGCGGTCCCAGCGGGGCGGTGCGTCCTTCTTCGCCATGCGGCCCCCTCACCCGTGATCGTGCCCGGCGCCTGTCCCTGTCTCTGCCTCTGTGCTCAGCGTCTCTGCCCTGCGCTCAGCCTGTGTGCGCTGCCGCTGTCCAGCCTGTGTGCACCGCTGTCCCGAATGTAGTCGGCACGTCTGACAGCGCACGCCCCTTTACATCAATGCACGCCCCCGGAGGGGCCGTGAATGGTAGAAGCCCACCGTCTCCGCACCAGATCTGATCGAGGTATGACCAAGTTCTGATCGAAGCAGACCGTACACGTCCGAAATGGCTCGCTCGCTACGCATTTTCGACCGTAGACCGGCGTTTCTTCCTTCCCGGACCGGTGTTTCATGGAACGACGGCGGGGCAGCCGCGCTGAAGGGAAGCGTAAGGACTGCTTCCGTTTCTGCAGGGCGAGGCGAGCGAGAGGCGTGGCGGTGACGCTCAAGGTGACCGACGTGACCGACGACGAAGCGGGTGAGGCGGGCGAGAGGGGCGAAGGGGCCGAAGCGGGCGGGTGGGCCGTGCTGCGGGTGTCGGGCGAGTTGGACCTCGTGACGTCGCCGGTGCTGCGCCAGCGGGTGCACGACGCGGTGGCCGACGGCCGCCGCAGTCTCGTCCTCGACCTCTCCGATGTCCTCTTCTGCGATTCCAGCGGCGTCGGCGTCCTCATCGCCACCCGCCGCCTCATCCGCTCCTGCCAGGGCCGACTGCGCCTGATCCTGCCCGCCCAGGGCGCGATCGACGGCTCCCACGTCAACCGCGTCCTCGCGGCCCTCGGCGTCCGCCGCCTCTTCGACGTGTACCCGGACGTCCCCACGGCCGTCGGCGAGGAGTCGAGCCCCCTGTCGGCGTGACGGTGGCGACATGACTCCCCGTCGGCATGACGGTGACGACGTGACTCCTCCCACACGGTCCGCGACACATCGCCACACAGTTGTCCCAGAATTCCCGCAGTCTTGGTACAACCGTCGTTTTCCCGCTCCCGCGGTGGCCCCGGCGTCGTACGCTCCGACCCAGATGAACCCCAGTCCGGCGGAGAGTCCGGCTGAGATGTAAGGCGGTCCGAACACACCATGGTCAGCACCGAGTACGAGCGCAGGATTGCCGCCCGGTTCGCCGGCTTCGACCAGGACGGCAATGGCTACATCGATCGAGAGGACTTCAACGTCGCGACCAAGGCGGTCCTCGCCGAGTTCGGTACGACGGCCCGGTCGGACAAGGGCCAGGCCCTGTACGTCGGCGCCGAGGCGTTCTGGCAGGGCATGGCCGGGATAGCGGACCGGGACGGCGATCAGCGCATCACCCGCGAGGAGTTCGTCAGCGGCGCGGTGAAGCGGCTGCGCGACAACCCCGACCGGTTCGCCGAGATCGCCCGCCCCTTCCTGCACGCCGCCCTCGCCGTCGCGGACACCGACGGGGACGGCGCGGCCACCATCGAGGAGACCACGCGCGTCCTCAAGGCCCTCGGCGTGCGCGACGACATCGCCGCCATGGCCGCCGCGGCCCTCGACGCCGACTCCGACGGCAGGGTCGGCGAGGCGGAGGTCGTGTCCGCCTTCGCGCGCTACTTCACCGTCCCGGAATAGCGCTCCCTGAGCTTGTACTTGAGCACCTTCCGCAGGGTCTCGTTGCGCGGCAGGGCGTCCACCACCTCCAACTGCTCCGGCAGCTTGTGCACGGACAGCCCTTCCGCGCGCAGATACGAGACCAGGGCAGCGAGCGTCAACTCCTCGCCCCCCGGCGGCTGTTCGACCACCGCGCAGACCCGCTCCCCGCGCTCGGCGTCCGGCAGCCCGATCACGGCGACGTCCCCGACGGCCGGGTGCCGGTGCAGCAGGTCCTCGATCTCCTTGGCCGAGATGTTCTCGCCCTTGCGGATGATGATGTCCTTCAGCCGGCCGGTGAGCACGAGGTGCCCGCTCTGCGTCAGATGCCCGACGTCCCCGGTGATCAGGAACCCGTCCGCGTCGAAGGCATCGGCCGTCTGCGCGGGATCCAGATAGCCCTGGCACACGGCCTCCCCGCGCAGCCGTACGTCGCCGTCCACGCCGTACGGCTGTGACGCTCCCTCCCCGTCCACGATCCGTATCTCCATGCCCTCCGGGGGCCTGCCCTCCGTTGTCGCCAGGTTCTCGGCCGTGTCGTCCGGCGCCCCCATCGTGATCATCGGGACCTCGGTCATCCCGTACCCGTGGGTGAGCTGCACGCCCATCTCCCGTACGACGCAGTGGTACACCTCGGCCGGCTTGGGCGCCCCACCGCCCGCCAGGAGCCGCAGAGTCGGAATGACCGGCTCGCCGGGCTGCTTGCGCTGCTCGGCGAGGAACATCGAGTAGAAGGCCGTCGAACCGCCCGCCACCGTCACGCCGTGCTTGCGGTAGCCCTCCAGCGCGTCGGGCAGCGCGAAGTGCTCGAACATCACCGCCGGGAAGCCGTACAGCAGCAGCATCACCGTGTAGTCGGGCCCGGCGATGTGCGCGTACGGGAACGCCATCGAGCCCACGTCGTCGGCCGACAGCCGCAGCGCGTGCGCGAGGCACGAGCCGCCCGCGATCAGTGAACGGTCCGTGTGCAGCACGCCCTTGGGGTCGGAGGTGGTGCCCGAGGTCCAGTAGATCCAGCGGACGGAGGTGCCGTCGGCAGGGGGAGCGGGGAGCACGGCGGGATCGCCGTCCGGCAGCATGTCGTACGCCTCGAAGACGCCCTTCGCGCCGAGCCGCCGCGCCATCGCGGTGTGGTCGAAGCCGCGCCAGTCGCCCGGTACGGCGAAGTACTCGGCCTTGGACTCCCTCAGTGCGAAGCCGACTTCGCGGTCGCGGTAGAAGGGGATCACCGGGGACTGTACGGCGCCGAGGCGGGCCAGCGCGAAGGACAGCAGCGCGGTCTCGATCCGGGTGGGCAGCTGCCAGGCGACCACCGCGCCGGGGCGGACGCCCATGTCGTACAGGCCCGCCGCCACCCGCTCGGCGCGGTCGCGCAGTTCGCCGAAGCTCAGGGAGCGGTCGTCCTGGAGGAGGACGGGCCGGTCGGGGGTGAGGTCGGCGCGGCGGGTGACCAGTTCCCAGAGGGTGCGCGAGGCGCCCAGTGCGTGTGCGGTGTCGTTCACAGCGGCCCCCTTCTTTGTGGCTCGGTTCGCCTCCGAGGCGCGCCCCTTCGGCTCACTCACCGGCAGCTGACGGGTTGTCAGATCACGGCCAGAGCGTAGGCCGAACCGCCTTGTCGGTCCATAGGCGCGGGGCTAGCCTGTCTGCCATTGTCGATCTGACGATCCATCAGAAATGTTGCTACAAACGCCGTCGGAAACGCCGTCGGAAACTCGGAAACGTACGCCAGGCGGAGGGGAACCATGACCGAACTGCCCCGCATCATCAGCGTCGACGACCATGTGATCGAGCCCGCGCACCTCTTCGAGACCTGGCTGCCGCGGAAGTACCGCGAGTGCGGGCCGCAGCCCCTCACCGCCGGTATCGGTGAGCTCGCCTCCCCGCACACCAAGGAGGTCGCCCTCGACCATGTGAAGGGCCTCGACGACGAGACCGTCTTCAAGCTGATGCGCGGCAACGCGATCCGCATGCTGGATCTGGACCTGTAGTGGACCTGACGTACACGCGGGAAGAGGAGGAGTTCCGGGCCCGGCTGCGCGAGTGGCTCGCCAAGGTGCTCCCGTCGCTGCCTCCGAAGCCTTCGCCGGACGACTGGCCGGGCAGACGGGCGTACGACCTCGGGTGGCAGCGGATGCTGTACGACGCCGGGTACGCGGGACTGCACTGGCCCCTCGACGCGGGCGGGCGGGGCGCCACCCCGACGCAGCACCTCATCTACCTGGAGGAGACGGAAAAGGCGGGCGCCCCCTACGTAGGGGCCAATTTCGTCGGGCTGCTGCACGCCGGGCCGACCATCGCCTCCGAAGGGACCGCCGAACAGCGGGCGCGCTGGCTGCCACCCGTGCTGCGCGGCGAGGAGGTCTGGTGCCAGGGCTTCAGCGAACCGGACGCCGGCTCGGACCTCGCGGCGCTGCGCACACGCGCGTGGCGCGACGGCGACGACTACGTAGTGAGTGGGTCCAAAATCTGGACTTCCCACGCGGAGGTCGCGGACTGGTGCGAACTACTGGTCCGCACCGACGCCACCGCCCCCAAGCACCGCGGTATCTCGTGGCTCGCGATGCCCATGGACGCGCCGGGCATCACCGTCCGGCCGCTGCGGACGCTCGCGGGCTCCACCGAGTTCGCCGAGGTCTTCCTCGACGAGGTGCGCATACCGGTCGCCAACCGCGTCGGCGCCGAGAACGACGGCTGGCGCGTGACCATGGTGACCTTGTCGTACGAGCGCGGTACCGCCTTCGTCGGAGAGGTCGTCGCCTGCCGACGCGTCCTGGGAGAACTCGCCCGCGAGGCGCGCGAGAACGGCCGCTGGGACGATGCCGCACTGCGCCGACGTCTCGGCAGGCTGAACGCCGAGTTCCGCGCCCTGTGGCGGCTCACGCAGTGGAACGTCAGCGAGTCGCAGAAGACCGGCGGAGTGCCCGGCGTGGGCGGCTCGGTCTTCAAGCTGCGGTACTCGCACACGCGCCAGGAGTTGTACGACGTAGCCGCCGAGGTCCTTGGCCCCGAGGCGCTCGACCTCGGGCGGGAGTGGACCCTCGACCGGCTCTCGTCCCTGTCGTACACCATCGCGGCCGGCACCTCGCAGATCCAGCAGAACATCGTGGCCGAGCGGATCCTGGGCCTGCCGAAGGGGCGGTGAGTTCGAAAAGTGGACTTCCAACTCACTGATGATCAACGAGCGTTGAAGGCGGGTGTGCGGGACCTGCTGACCGCGCGCTTCGGCCGCGACCGGCTGCGGGCCGCCGTGGCCGACGGCCCGCCGGACCTCGACCGGGCGCTGTGGCGCGAGCTCGGCGCGGCGGGGTTCTTCGCGCTGCGGCTGCCGGAGGCGGACGGCGGGGTCGGAGTCGGGCTGCCGGAAGCCGTGTTGGCCTTCGAGGAGGCGGGGCGCGTGCTGCTGCCCGGCCCGCTGATCGCCACGCACCTCGCGGCGGGCGTGGTGGACGGGGCGGCCACCGGCGAGGTCGTGGTGACCGCTGTGGACGCCGGCGGCGGGCTCGTGGAGTGGCTGGACCAGGCCGATGTCGTACAAGGAGACGCGGCCGGCGCCGAGCCGCTGACGTCGGTGGATCCGCTGACCCCATTGCACCGGGTGCCCGCTTCCACTCCCGCACAGCCCGGAGACGTACTCCTCACCTCACTCCTCACCGCCGCCGAGCAGCTCGGCACCGCCTCGCGCACCTGCGAGCTGGCCGTGCAACACGCCCGGACGCGCGAGCAGTTCGGGCAGCCGATCGGGGCCTTCCAGGCGGTGAAACACCTGTGCGCGCAGATGCTGGTGCGGGCGGAGGTGGCGCGCGCGGCCGTCTACGCCGCCGCCGTGACCGCCGACCCGACGGATGTCGCCGCGGCCCGGCTGCTCGCCGACGAGGCGGCCGTGCGCGGCGCCCGCGACTGCCTCCAGGTGCACGGCGGCATGGGCTTCACCTGGGAGTCCGACGTCCATCTGTACCTGAAGCGGGCGTGGCTGCGGACGCAACGTACGGGCGGCGCTACGGAGAGTGAGGAAACCTTGGCGGGGGATCTCTTGGCCGGGACGGGCTGAAGGGGCTCTGTGCAGGCAAGGCGCGGAAAGGGCTTAGATGAATGTCGCGGATCGTGGCATACCGGAATTACAGAGCGTTGATATCGGGTTGTGTCCTAGGCGTGACTTGTCACGGCCTGGAGTCGGCGCCGTGCTCCGGTACCTTGTGTGGGATGCGAGTGGTTCTGAGGCTGAGCCATCCCGGTGTTGCCCCTGAGGCGACTCCGGACCCGGCGATGCACGCCGCTCGCAGGGCAGGGCGGACCCCCGTGCCTGCCTGTTCGACTCCCCGTGGCGAGCGTCGCACAGTATGCCGCACGCGTACTCCTTCGCGCTGGAATATGCCCGAAGCGCTTGTTGGGGTGACTGTACGTCAACCATGCTGTCTCGCAAGGGAATCACGTTCCGTGATCCTTGTTCTGGCCATGCAAAAAATGGCTACGATCGTGGCCCTTGTGAGGCGCGAGGCGATGTGTCCGCCGGTTCGGATGGTGTGAGCGGTGCAGGTGCTTCAAGTGCAGCTGGAGATCCGGCCCGACCCCGCGGAGGTGGGGCGAGCCCGGCGGTGGGCCCGTTCGCGGCTTGCCGGGTCCGGGATAGGGGTCGATGAACCGCTCGCCGAGACGCTGATCCTGCTCGTCTCCGAACTCGTCACCAACGCCGTGGTGCACACCGGTTGTCCGGCCGTGCTGCGGCTGTCCCTGCCGGGCGGGGCCGAGGCCGCCACCGTGCGCCTGGAGGTGGCCGACTCCAGCGCCCGGCCCCCGATCCCCCGGCACGCCGAGGGCGACGAGACCAATGGCCGTGGCCTGGAACTGGTCGATGGTCTGGCGGACCGCTGGGGCTGGAACCCCGAGGGCGTCGGCAAGCGCATCTGGTGCGAGGTGGACCGCTGCACGCCGAGTGCCGCGGCGGGGGCCGCGTATCCGGCGTACGAGGACTTCGCGTACGAGGCGGTGTAGCGGGGCTGTGTAGCGGGGCGGTCCGGCTTCGCGTGGGGTGTGGGCGCACGGATTCGTGCATGTATGCACGAATCCTATGTACAGGGCTGCGGTTGTGGCCGAATGCGCCGGGCAATGCTTCTGTACGCGCTGTTACAAATCAGGCCTTAAGTGATAAATCCCCGAACGGGTGTTGACGTGACGTGTCCGTTTGATCACCCTTGTGTTCAGCGATTCGCCGCGAGGGGACGGCGAGGGTTTCGGTGACGGGAGCCCTCGGCGAGTGTGGGTCGTGATTCGGCGTCGGCTCCTAAGGGCCAGGAGGAGCAGGGCGGGTACGCCGGAGCCGGATGGCGGCGCGCGGTGCCGTGCTCGGGGCGAGCAGTGACGCGCCGCCAGCCGATGCTCTCCTGGGGTGACTTCTCCGGCAGAGCGTCTATGGCAGGGCTTCTCCGGCAGGGCTTCTCCGGCAGGGCTTCTACAGCAGGGCGACGGGTGCCACTGGTGTGCCCGTGCCGCCCACGAAGGGTTCGGGCATCGCCGACAGCAGGAAGGTGTAGCGCCCCTCTTCTCCACAGGCTGTGGACAACTCTTCGAGATTCCAGTTCTGGCCCTGCAGCATTCCCATCTCGACCAGGTCGAGCGCGTGCACGGGCAGCCACAGATCGTCGATCTCGGGCGGAAAGATCTCGAAGGTGAGGGTGTCGTTCGCGACCGCCGCGACATCGCGCGCGTGGAACCACTCCGGGGTGCGCACGGACAGCCCCGGTGACGGATACCCGTATCCGTCTTTGTCGCCCGCGAGATACACCTGGACCTGCCCCGTCCGTACGAGGACGATGTCGCCGGCCCGTACCCGCGTACCCGCCAACTCCTCGGCCGCGTCCAGTTCTTCGGGCGTCACGGCGTGCCCGCCGTCCAGCCGGTCCTTGCCCCGCGCCCGCGCGACGTCGAGCAGCACGCCGCGCGAGACGATGTGCCGAGGCTTGTCGATCCCACTGAACTCGGCGCCGCCGTGCGGGGTGATCGTGTCGGCCGGACGGCCGTTGTAGAGCTTCCCCGAGTGGGAGACATGGGTGAGCGCGTCCCAGTGGGTCGCCGCCTGGAGCCCCATCGTCACGGCGTCGTCGCTGCACGCGACCGTGCCGGGACCGAAGATCTCCTGGTTGATCTGCACCATGGCGTGCAGCGGGTTGACGCGCCCCGGGATCATGCCGGTCTGCACGCCGTCCTGTTGGAGCGGGAGAGCGAGCGGAACGCGGCGACCCGTCCGCACGGTCGCGGCGGCCTCCCGTACGACCTCGTCGGTGATGAGATTCAGGGTCCCGATCTCGTCCTCGGCCCCCCAGCGCCCCCAGTTGCTCACGCGTTTGGCGATCTCGTGGAACTCGGCCGGCAGTGACATGAGTCCTCCCCGGGGGCTTGTCTCCAGGTATCTGACGGGTCGTAGAATCCGAGTTGAATCTAACGGACCGTCAGAAACTGCGGGAAGGGGCCGGGCGTGGGGAACTTCTTGGCAGGCAAGGTCATCGCCGTCACGGGGGCGGGGCGGGGGATCGGCCGGGCCGTCGCCCTCGCCGCGGCGGCCGAGGGCGCGCGCGTCGTCGTCAACGACTACGGCGTCTCCATCGAGGGCGCCGAGCCGACGAGTTCGATCGCCGACGCCGTGGTGAAGGAGATCGAGGCGGCGGGCGGCGACGCGGTGGCCGTGGCCGACGACATCTCCACGATGGCGGGCGGCCAGCGGGTCGTCGACACCGCGCTGGCGTCGTACGGACGTGTCGACGGCGTGGTCTGCGTGGCCGGGATCCTGCGCGAGCGGATGCTCTTCAACATGTCCGAGGAGGAGTGGGACCCGGTGGTCGCCACCCACCTCAAGGGCACGTTCACGCTCTTCAGGGCCGCCTCGGCGGTGATGCGCAAGCAACGCTCCGGAACGCTCATCGGCTTCACCAGCGGAAATCACCAGGGATCGGTGTCGCAGGCCAACTACAGCGCCGCGAAGGGCGGAATCATCTCGCTCGTCCGCAGCGCGGCGCTGGGCCTGCACAAGTACGGGGTGACGGCGAACGCGGTCGCGCCCGTCGCGCGGACCCGCATGTCGGCGAACGTGCCCATGGAGCTGAAGGAGATCGGCGAGCCCGAGGACGTCGCTGCCCTGGTGGTCTATCTGCTCTCCGACCGGGCCCGCGCGGAACGCATCACCGGCCAGGTGTACACCATCGCCGGCCCCAAGATCGCGGTGTGGGCCCAGCCCCGCGAACTGCGCGCCGGGTATGCGGAGGGTTCGTGGACTCCGGAGAAGATCGCGGACTTCCTGCCCGGGACGGTGGGGACGGATCCGATGCCGCTCTTGGGGCAGCTGGAGGCGATGACCCGAGCGGCAGCGGAGAAGACGCGGCCGAACGGGTAGGGGGGCGGCAGCCCTTCCCCTCCTGGCTAGCTGTGGGCAATCGTGCCTCCCCCACTGCCTTAACGGCGTGGGGGGACCCCCAGGCGGCACGGGTGGGCGCTGGGGGTACCCCCTGCTCGAAGAGCTTGGGGGAGGCACCCTGCAAGCGCCGGTAAGCGCACCCGCCCCGAGCTCAGCACCCGCCCCGGGCAACCGGGCAAGAGACGTCGAGCAGGCCAACGTAAGGCGGCAACCGTGGAGTTCGGATTCGGCCCGGAGGACGAGGCGTTCCGGGGTGAGGCGCGGACCTGGCTGAAGGCCCACCTCACCGGCACCCCACCCCGTCGGGCCTGGGAGCGAGACCTCGGCCGCGCCGGCTGGATCGGCCTGGGCTGGAGCGAGGGCGGCTACGGCAACCGGCGGGCGACCCTGACCCAACAGGTCGTCTGGGCCGAGGAGTACGCGAGAGCGAAGGCCCCTGCCCGCTCGGGCCACATCGGCGAAAACCTCCTGGCGCCCACCCTCATCACCCACGGAACGCAGCAACAGAAGTCCCGCTTCCTGCCCCCCATCGCCCGAGGCGAGGAACTCTGGTGCCAGGGGTACAGCGAGCCGGGAGCGGGTTCGGATCTGGCGGGAGTGCGGACCGCCGCCGTACGCGACACCGACTCCTACCGCATCACGGGCCAGAAGATCTGGACCTCCCTCGCCCACGAGGCCGACTGGTGCTTCGTACTGGCCCGTACGCAGCCGGAGTCCACCCGCCACCACGGCCTGACTTTCCTGCTCGTCCCGATGGACCAGCCCGGCCGCATCGAGGTCCGCCCGATCCGCCAGCTGACCGGCACGAGCGAGTTCAACGAGGTCTTCTTCGACGGGGCGGTGGCCCGCGCCGAGCACGTCGTCGGCGGCGAGGGAAACGGCTGGCGCGTCGCGATGAGCCTGCTCGGTTTCGAGCGGGGCGTGTCGACGCTGGCCCAACAGATCGGTTTCGCCGAGGAGTTGGGCCGGGTGGTGGAGACGGCCGTCGCGACCGGCGCGGTCGCCGATCCCGTCGTACGCGACCGGCTCGTACGCCAGTGGGCCGAGCTGCGCACGATGAGGTGGAACGCCCTGCGCACGCTGGGGAGTTCAGAGGGGGGCCCTGGAGATGCCGGGGCATCCAGCGTGGCGAAGCTGCTGTGGGGCGGCTGGCACCGCCGCCTGGGTGAGCTGGCGGTGGCGGTGCGGGGTGCCGGCGCGGCGGTGGGCCCGGCGGACTGGTCGGCGGCGGCACCGTACGAACTGGACGCGTTCCAGCATCTGTTCCTGTTCAGCCGGGCCGACACGATCTACGGCGGCTCGGACGAGATTCAGCGCACGATCATCGCCGAGCGCGTGCTCGGCCTGCCTAGGGAGCCGAAGGGCTGAGTGAGTCGCGATGCGAGGCGTGATCTTCGACGGGAAGCAGACTCAGGTCGTGGACGATCTGGAGATACGGGACCCGGGGCCGGGGGAGGTACAGGTCGCGATCTCCGCGGCCGGGCTGTGCCACAGCGATCTCTCTGTGGTGGACGGGACCATACCTTTCCCCGTTCCTGTGGTGCTCGGCCATGAGGGCGCGGGTGTGGTGGAAACGGTGGGCAGGGGCGTCACTCACGTCCAGCCCGGCGACCATGTGTCCCTGTCCACGCTCGCCAACTGCGGGGCCTGCGCCGAGTGCGACCGGGGGCGCCCGACGATGTGCCGCAAGGCGATCGGGATGCCGCAGCAGCCGTTCGCGCGGGACGGGCAGCCGCTGTACCAGTTCGCGTCCAACTCGGCTTTCGCGGAACGGACGTTGGTGAAGGCGGTCCAGGCAGTCCGGATTCCGAAGGACATCCCGCTGACGTCCGCCGCGCTGATCGGTTGCGGGGTCCTGACGGGCGTCGGTGCGGTGCTGAACCGCGCCCGGGTGGACCGCGGGGACCGCGTCCTCGTGATCGGCACGGGGGGTATCGGCCTCAACGTCATCCAGGGAGCGCGGATCGCGGGCGCCCTGAAGATCGTCGCGGTCGACTCCAACCCGGCGAAGGAGTCCGTGGCCCGCCGGTTCGGCGCCACGCACTTCCTCACGTCGACGGAGGCCGTCAAGGACATCCTCCCCACGGGCGCGGACCACGCCTTCGAGTGCGTCGGCCGCGTCGAACTCATCCGCCAGGCCATCGACTTGCTCGACCGCCACGGCCAGGCCGTCCTCCTCGGCGTCCCCCCGGCGACAGCCGAGGCCTCCTTCCTCGTCTCCTCCATGTACCTGGACAAGTCGATCCTCGGCTGCCGCTACGGCTCGTCCCGCCCCCAACGCGACATCGCCCTGTACGCAGAGTTGTACCGGGAGGGACGGCTCCTCCTGGACGAGCTGGTGACCCAGACCTATCCGGTCGAGAACTTCGAGAAGGCAGCGCAGGACGCGCACGAGGGAAGGGTGGCCAGGGCGGTGCTGACGTTTTAGGTTTTAGCCCGTCCGGCGTTTGAGGACGAGGCCGTTCAGGCCGATGCGGGGTCTGGGGGCGGAGCTCCCAGGTACGGGACGGGTAGGGGCGGAGGGGGCGAGAAAACCCCTCACCCGCCGCCGCACCCGAAGTTGTCCACAGGCCAGGAAATCCCGTGGGCCACTGTCAGCCCCGTCCCCTAACGTCATCGCATGACCTACCGAGACGTCGCGTCCAAACAGGCCCTGGCCTGGGCCATCGTGGCCATCGGCGCCCGCATGCCGGTCGCCATGGCCCCCCTGGCCCTGGTGTTCCTGACCCGCGAGCGCCCCGGCGGCTACACCCTCGGCGCAGCCCTGGCAGCGGCGTACGTGATCGGCGAGATCGTGGGCGCCCCCCTCCTGGGCACCCGCATGCGCCCCCACCGAGCCCGCCCCCACCTGGCCGCGGGCCTCGCGGCGGGCGCGACCGGCTTCGCGGGCCTGGCCGCGTTCCCGGACGCGCACCCGGCGATACTCGCGGCGTTCGCCGCCCTCGCCGGCGCCGCCCCCGCCGCGGCCCCCGGCGGCCTGCGCGCCCTGCTCACCGGCATGGTCCCGAAGCGGGCCGTGGCCCAGGCCCTGTCCGCCGAGTCGATGCTGACGTTCGGCATATGGTCCCTGACCCCGGCCGCGGTCACCGGCCTCGCGCTGGGCGTCGCCCCGAGGATCCCGCTGCTGCTCGCGGCCGCCCTGATGGCGTCGTCGGTCGCGGGCCTGTGGATGCTGCCCGCGGGCTGGGCCGCGGACGAGACGGACCGCGACGGCGAGTCGATCTCACGAATCCTGGCCAGGGCCTGGCCCGCGTACGTCACGGGCGCGGCCGGCCTCTCACTGCTGGCCCTCGCCGAACTCGTCCTGCCCGCCCTCCTCGAACAGCGCGCGATGGGCGTCGGCTGGGCGGGCCCGCTGCTCACGGGCCTGTCACTGGGCTCGGCGGCCGGCGCCTTCGTCTACGGGCTGCGCAACTGGCCGGGCCAACTGCGCACCCGGAGCGTGCTGCTGCTCTGCGCGATGTCCGGGTGCGTGGCGCTGGTCGCGCTGATACCGGCCCTCGCCTGGATGGCGGCCGCGCTTGTCCTCGCGGGCGTGCTGCAGGCCGGCGCCATGCTCACCCGCAACCTGTCGCTGCGCGAGATCCTCCCGCCGAGCGCGCTGGCCGCGGGCTATTCGGTGATGTACGCCGCCGTGGGCGCGGGGTACGCCGCGACGGGTTCCCTCGCGGGCGCCCTGCTCCACTTCGTGGCGCCCTCCACCGCGATCCTGGCGGGCGTCGCACTCACCCTGCTGCTCACCTTCGTGGGCGCACTGGGCGAGAGCCGCCGGGTGGCGAGCGCCGCCGGCCACTCAGCCCCCGGAGGACTGGAGGAAGCCGTCGGAAACCCTGGTGTTCCCGGCCCCGGCCCCAGCTCCGACCCCGGACCGGAAGGTTCGGCGATATGTCGTGGGGGTGACACCGAGCGCCGCCTGTAGGTGCTGCCGCATCGACTGGGCCGTGCCGAAGCCGGCGTCCCGCGCCACCTGGTCGATCGACAGGTCGCTGGACTCCAGCAGGTGCCGGGCCCGTTCGACGCGCTGCTGGGTGAGCCACTGCCCGGGGCTGACACCGACCTCCTCGCGGAACCGGCGCGTGAAGGTGCGTACGGACATGGAATCCTGCTCGGCCATGTCGCGCAGCTGGATCGGCTCGTGGAGGCGGCCGAGCGCCCAGGCGCGGGCGGCGGTCGTGGTGGCGGTCTGCGCCTCCGGCACCGGGCGCTGGATGTACTGCGCCTGGCCGCCGTCGCGGTGCGGTGGTACGACGGTGCGGCGGGCCACCTCGTTGGCGACGGCGGCGCCGTGGTCACGGCGTACGAGATGGAGGCACAGGTCGATCCCGGCCGCGACACCGGCGGAGGTGAGGACGTCGCCGTCGTCGATGAAGAGCACGTCCGCGTCGACCCTGACCTTGGGGAAGAGCTGCTGGAAGTGCTCCGCGTGCATCCAGTGCGTGGTGGCCGGGCGGCCGTCGAGATAGCCGGCGGCGGCGAGTACGTATCCGCCGGTGCAGATGGAGACGAGACGGGTGCCGGGGCGGATGTGGGCGAGGGCGGCGGCCAGTTCGGGGGTGAGTACGCCTTCCTCGTGGACGGGGCCGAGCTCGTACGAGGCGGGGATGACGACGGTGTCGGCGGTGGCCAGCGCCTCCGGGCCGTTCGCGACGAGGACGGCGAAGTCGGCGTCCGTCGCGACGGGGCCGGGCGGCCGGACCGAGCAGGTCGCGACCTCGTACAGTGGCCGCCCCTCCGCGTCGCGCGCCTTGCCGAAGATGCGCTGCGGGATGCCCAGTTCGAAGGGCAGCAGCCCGTCGAGGGCGAGGACGACGACGCGATGCCTGGAGGGAGCGTCCTGCGAAGGGATCTTTCGGGCGGAGGCCTGGTCCGTGGGCGCCTTCTGGGCGGGCGGAACCTGAGGCGGGGGCGTCGTCTGGCTCGGTGTCTGCGGCGGCGGTGTCGTCCGCTTCGGCGTTCGCGCCTGCCGCGAGGGTGTCGTCCGCGTCCGTGCCTGCTGTTCGGCCATGGCCCGATCATAGCGAATGCTGTCCTTCGGGCCAGTGGTTCGCCGGGATCCGATCCCCGAAGCTCTATGGCGTGACCCAGACAACCGATGCCACCGCAGCCGCAGAGGAATCCCGGCCCACCCGCCCCTCCCCTCATCGCATCCACCGCGCGTGGTTCGTCGCCGCCGTCACCTTCGTGACGATCATCGGCGCGGCGGCCTTCCGTTCGCTGCCGGGGCTGCTGATCGATCCGCTGCACGACGAGTTCCACTGGTCGCGCGGCACGATCAGCGCGGCGGTCTCGATCAACCTCGCGCTGTACGGGCTGACGGCGCCGTTCGCGGCCGCGCTGATGGACCGCCTCGGCATCCGGCGCGTGGTGGCGGTCGCGCTGACCGTGATCGCGCTCGGTTCCGGGCTGACCGTGTGGATGACGGCAGCCTGGCAACTGCTGCTCTGCTGGGGCCTGTTGGTGGGCCTGGGCTCCGGCTCGATGGCGCTCGCCTTCGCGGCGACGGTCACGAACCGCTGGTTCACGGAGCGGAAGGGCCTGGTGACCGGCATCCTGACGGCGGCCTCGGCTTCCGGCCAGCTGATCTTCCTGCCGCTGCTCTCCTGGATCGTCACGGAGCACGACTGGCGTCCCGCCGCGGTGACGGTGGCCCTCGCGGCCCTCGCGGTCGTCCCCTTCGTCTGGCTGCTGCTGCGGGACCACCCGGCGGACGTGGGCCAGAAGCCATACGGGGCGAAGGAGTTCGTGCCGAAGCCCGAGCCGGTGCCGGGGGCCGCGCGGCGCGCGGTGACCGTTCTGTTCTCCGCGGTCCGCACGGGCCCGTTCTGGCTGCTGGCCGGGACGTTCGCGATCTGCGGCGCCTCCACGAACGGCCTGATCCAGACCCACTTCGTGCCCGCCGCCCACGACCACGGCATGCCGATCACGGCCGCCGCCTCGCTCCTCGCGGTCATCGGCGTCTTCGACGTGGTCGGAACGATCGCCTCCGGCTGGTTCACCGACCGCTTCGAGCCCCGCCGGCTGCTGGCGGTCTACTACGCGCTGCGCGGCATCTCGCTCCTCTTCCTCCCGATGCTCCTGGCGCCGACCGTGCACCCCCCGATGATCTTCTTCATCGTCTTCTACGGTCTCGACTGGGTCGCCACGGTCCCGCCCACCCTGGCCCTGTGCCGCGAGCAGTACGGGGAGGACAGCGCCATCGTCTTCGGCTGGGTCCTCGCCTCCCACCAGGTCGGCGCCGCCCTCGTCGCCTTCCTCGGCGGCATGGCCCGGGACACCTTCGGCTCGTACGACGTCGTCTGGTACGCCTCGGGCGCGCTGTGCGCGGCGGCGGCGCTGATGGCGCTGGTGATCCGACGCCGGCGGCCGGTGGTGGCCGTACCGGCGGTCGCCTGAGGACGGCCGGCCTGGCATACGCCCTGAACCGGCTTCGCCGGAGGTCGGCCGGCCTGGAACCGCGGGCGCGCCCACACGCCGAACCGGCTCCGCCGCACCCCGCTAGAGGAACCGGCCCTTGTGGAACAGCAGCGGTGCCACGTCGCCGTCACCGGTGGTGCCGAGCGCGTCCACCCGTCCCACCACGATCAGGTGGTCCCCGCCCGTGTGCACCGCGTGGATCGTGCAGTCGATCCAGGCCGCGGCGCCCGCGAGGCGGGGTGAGCCGGAGACGGGCGCCGCGTCGTACACGACCCCGGCGAACTTGTCCGCGCCGCTCACCGCGAAGCCGCGGCACAGCTCGCCCTGGTGCGCCCCGAGCACGTTCACACAGAACACGCCCGCGCGGGCGATCCGCGGCCAGGTCGTCGACGTACGACCGACCATGAAGCAGACCAGCGGAGGGTCGAGGGAGAGGGAGGAGAAGGACTGGCAGGCGAAACCGGCGGGCCCCGCGCCGTCTCCGGCTCCGCTAACGGCCCCGTCCCAGGCCCCGCTTCCGGCCCCGTCACCGGCTCCGCTTCCGGCCCCGTCCTCGCTGCCCATGGCCGGTGCGGTCACAACGGTCACGCCTGTCGCGAAGGTCCCCAACACCCGCCGGAACTCAGCCTGATCGACCGGTGCCCGTTCGTCGTCGCCGACCGCGCGCAGGTCCGGGCGCGGCAACGCCTCGACGGGCCCCGCGACGGTGGGGGCCCCGGCCGACCTGAGGTAGCGGACGGCGGCGGCGGCCATCCCTGCGTGTCCCATCACATCAACCATTGAAGCTGACGGAGTGTCAGATGGGAAGGGGCGCGAACCCCTCCCGCAGCGCTCTCCCGCACCCCCTGGCACTGTCCCGCGCACCCCCTGGCACTGCCCCGCGCACCCCCTGGCACTGCCCCGCGCACCCCCGCGTATCTTTCGCCCCATGGGGTGGGGAGACACATGGCGGCCCAAGCAGCGCTCCCGGCTGACCTGGGCGAACGCCGACCTGAACGCGGCCGCGGCGGTCTGCGCGGCGCAGCTCGCGGTGGCCGGGGCGATCTGGTGGGTCGGGACGTTCGACGACGACACCCACGGCGCGGGGTCCGGCGGTGGTCTGGCCGCCGCCGGACTGCTGTGCATGCTCGTCTTCGGCCCGCTATTCCTTGCCGTCGTGGGCCTGCTGCACGCGGTGGCGCACACGATGCCGGCCGCCACGCTCGCCCGCCTCGCGACCCGGCGCGTGCGCGGCCCCGAGGGAGCCTGGCATCTGGCGTTCGTGGCCGTACTCGGTGTGCTCTGGGCGGCCGTCGCCGTCGTACTCGGCGTCTCGCCCACCAGCACGACAGCCCTGCTGATCGCGGCGTCCGGCGTCCTGCCCGCGCTGGGCGTCGCGTATGTCCGCAGGCGGGAGCGCGCCACAGGTCACGCCCCGCGCAGCCGCCGCATCTGGATCCGCTCGGCGCTCGCGTCGTTCGGAGTGTGCGTGCTGGTCGCCGTCGCGGGCGCGGTGGGCCTGTCCACGGGACTCATCGAGGAGTACGAGCCCCCGAAACTCACCGCCGCGCAACTCACCGGCGTCTGGCGGGGCGACGGCGGAGCCGTACTGCGGCTGCGCACGGGCGGCCGGGCCGAGTTCACGGCGCTGCCCGCCCAGCCCGAGTTCGAGGACGTGACGACCAAGGACTTCACGCGGTGCGACGGGACCGGCAGCTGGTTCCTCGACAACGAGGGCCGTTACGACCCGTACGCCGACGAGGGCGGGCCGTCGGAGCGGGACGGTGTCGTCGTACACATCGAAGACTGCGGCCACGACACGTACTGGACCATCGGCGGCAGCGAGGCCGCCCCCGAGCTGTTCGTGCTGTTCGGCGACCCCGACTCGGGGGACCTGCGCATCCTGAAACGGGACACCACGACCACGCCCTGAGTCAGCGTCCTTCGTACCGGGGGCTCCGCCGCTCCACGAAGCTCGCCACCCCTTCGTTGGCGTCCGCCGTCGTCATGTTGATCTCCTGTGCGGCCGCCTCGGCGGCGAAGGCGGCCGCCCGGTCGGTGTCGAGGGAGGCGTTGACCAGCTGTTTGGTGAGGGCGAGGGCGCGGGTCGGGCCGGTGGCGAGACGCTCGGACCATGCGCGGGCGGTCTTCTCCAGATCGTCCGGCGGTACGACCCTGTTGACGAGGCCGATCCGTTCGGCGTCCGCGGCCGTCAGCGCGTCGCCGAAGAACATCAGCTCCTTGGCACGCTGCGGGCCAATGAGGCGGGGCAGAAGGTAGGCCCCGCCGCCGTCGGGGACGAGACCGCGGCGCACGAACGCCTCGATGAACTTGGCCGACTCGGCGGCCAGTACGAGGTCGCACGCGAACGCGAGGTGGGCGCCGATCCCGGCCGCCGTGCCGTTGACCGCCGCGATCACCGGTTTCTCGCAGTCGAGGACGGCGGCGATCAGGCGCTGGGCGCCGAGGCGGATGGTGCGGGCGACGTCGCCGGGCACCCGTTCCCCGGCCGTCGGCGGCCCCCCGCGCAGGTCCGCGCCCGCGCAGAAACCGCGACCGGTCGCCGTGATCACAACGGCCCGTACGTCCGGGTCGGCGGACGCCTCCGCGAGCAGCCCGATCACGCGTTCCCGCTGGTCCCAGGTGAGGGCGTTCATCGCCTCGGGGCGGTTGAGGGTGATCCACGAGACGGCGTTGTCAGTGGCGTGAAGTATCAATGAGTCGAGGGACTTTTCGGCAGATGCAGGGGATTCAGGAGCTGCACGGGTTTCACGGGTTTCACGGGATTTATGGGATTCGCTGGATTCATGGGATTCACGGGGGGAGTCGGACATGGGGGTACTCCGTTTCGTACGGGAGGTGGTGAGCCTCGTGCTCAGGAGCAGGTGGGAGGACCGCTCAGCGGCACACCACCAACGCGTCCAGCGCGACGGCCCCCTGCCCTCTGGGCAGCACCATCAGCGGATTGACGTCCAACTCCGCGATGTCGTCCCCGAGTTCGAGCGCCATGCGCTGCACCCGGAGCACGACTTCGACGAGCGCGTCGATGTCCACGGGCGGCCCCCCGCGCACCCCGTCGAGGAGCGCCCGCCCCCGCAGCTCGGACAGCATGGCCCGTGCCTGGTCCTCGCCGAAGGGCGGCACGCGGACGGCCGCGTCGCGCAGCACCTCGACGAGGACGCCGCCGAGCCCGACGGTCACGGTCGGCCCGAAGAGCTGGTCGTGCGTCACACCGACGACCATCTCGACGCCCCGCTCGACCATCTGGCACACCAGCACCCCGTCGAGCGTGATCCCTTCGTAGCGCGCGATGTCGGTCAGCTCGCGATAGGCGTCGCGGACCTGGCTGGCGGAGGTCAGCCCGATCTTCACCAGGCCGAGTTCCGTCTTGTGGGCGATCTGCGCCCCGGAGGCCTTCATCACCACCGGGTAGCCGACCAGGCTCGCCGCCCGGACGGCCGCCGCCGCGCTGGTCACCAGCTGCTCGCGCGGCACGCGGATTCCGTACGCGCGCAGCAGCTGCTTGGCCGCGTGCTCGCTCAGCTGCTGGCCGGGGCGCATCAGCGCCTGCGCCTTGCGGAAGGAGGGCGAGGGGGTGCGCGGCGCCTCGTCGAAGGGGGAGCGGTACGCGGAGACGAACCGGTGGTGGTCCAGGTAGGCGCGCACGGCGGTGATGCAGTTGGCGAACGTACGGAAGGTGGCGACCCGAGAGGACCCGAGCAGCGTCTCGCGGTACGCGGCCTCCGTGCCGACCGGCGACCCCCACACCACGCACACCAGCTTGTCCGTCTGCTCCGCCGCGTCCACCAGATCCTGGGCGAGCTTGTCGCTCATGGGCGGGAAGGGGCCCGTGATCGGGCAGATCAACACCCCTACGGCCGGATCGGCGAGGATCGCGTCGATGATCTTCCGGCCGCGCCAGTCGCCGACGGGATGGCCGCCGTTGTCGACGGGGTTGGCGACGTTCAGGTAGGCGGGTATCCACTCGTGCAGCTCGGTCTGCTTGGCGTCGGAGAGGACCGGCAGAGGCAGCCCCGCCTCGCTCGCCAGGTCGGCGAAGTGCGCGCCCGTGCCGCCCGAGATCGAATAGACGACAACGCCGTCGGCGCGCGGGGTGCGGGCCCTCGCCAACAGGGCGGCGGTGTCCTGGAGTTCGTCGAGTCCGTCCACGCGGATCACGCCGTACTGCCGCATCGCCGCGTCGACCACCGTGTCGGCGCCGGTCAGCTTGCCGGTGTGTGAGGCGGCGGTGCGGGCGCCGGTCTCGGTGCGGCCGACCTTGACCGCGACGACGGGCACCCCGCGACGGGCGGCGCGGTCGGCGGCGAGCAGAAAGGAGCGACCGTCCTTGAGCCCCTCGACGTAGCAGGCGATGGCGCCGACCTCGGGCTGTTCGGAGAAGTAGGAGATGAAATCGGCGGTCTCCAGGTCGGCCTCGTTGCCGGTGGGTGCCCAGTGGGAGAGCCGCACGCCCAGCTCCTGCAGCGCGAACACCGGCCGTCCCTGGTGGCCGGACTGGGTGATGAGCGCGATCGCGGGGCCGCCTAGGTCGTCGCGGAACTTCTCGAAGGCGTTGAGGTTGGTGTTGGGCCCGAGCAGCCGGAGGCCGGAGCGGCGGACGGCGGTGGCGAGCCGGGTCTGCGCGGCGGCGCCCTCGGCTCCGGTCTCGGCGAACCCGGAGGCGAAGGCGACGGCGAACTTCACCTTGGCCTCGGCCAGTTCCTCGATCACGGGAAGGGGATCACCGACCAACAGCACGGCCAGGTCGACCTGTTCGGGCAGGTCCGCGACGGAAGGGGAGCAGGGTATGCCGAAGACGGACTGACGGGTGGGGTGGACGGGGTGCAGCCGGGCGCCGACCCGCTCGGCCCAGGCGAGCAGTTGCCGCGTGATACCGGTGTTCGCCCGCCCCTCGGTGTCCGAGGCGCCGATCACGGCCACGGACTCGGGCCGGAAGAAGCGGTCCAGATCGGGTGCGTCGGCGTAGAGGGGACGCCCGCTGACGTCCAGGTCGTCGACCTCGGCCGGCCGGCCGTGCACGACCGGTGAGGGCTGCTCGCCGCAGGCGATGACCCGGGCCCGGCGGGAGTCGGTGGTGAGGGTGCCGTGGGTTGATCCAAGCATCGGTCCGCCCGCTCCTGTGTGACAGCCAACTTCTAACTGACGCAGTGTCAGATTACTTAACTGACGCCGCGTCAGGAACCGTTGTGCAGGCAAAGACCTGTGGCGGGCACCTTGGTGGTACCCGCCACGCGGAAGTCGGGAACCCGTCAGTAACCCGTCAGCGCACCGCGGAGGCCGTCACAGCGCCGCCAGGACCTCCTTCGCCACTCGCTCGCCGGAGCGGACGGCGCCGTCCAGGTAGCCGATCCAGTAGGTGGAGATCTCGGCGGCTACGGGCGGTCGGGCTCAGCGCGTGGTGGCCGACGCCTTCCGCTCCGTCGCGCGGGCCACCGCCTTCGCGATCTTCTGGGCGTCGAGGGCGAGTTCGCGGAACATGCCGCTGATGGGGTTGGTGAAGCCGGTGAAGTACAGGCCGGGGGCGTTCTTCGGGGTGTGGCCGCCGTGCACCACCGGGCGGCCACGGGTGTCGAGCACGCCGAGGTGCCCGACGATGCCCTCCAGCGCGCGCTCGTACCCCGTCGCGGCGATGACCACGTCCGGGTCGATCCGCTTGCCGTCGGCGAGGGCGACCTTGCCGTCCTCGAACCCGTCCACCGCGGCCACGATCTCCACCCGTCCCTTGCGGACGGCGTCGATGAGACCGACGTCCTGGACGGGGACGGCGCCCTCGTTGACGCGGGAGTACAGCCCGGTGTCGGGGCGCGGCAGCCCCTGCGCCGACAGGTCCGGCACGCTCAGCTTGGCCATCGGACCGGCGAGGCGGTCGACGAGGCGCACCGGCAGCCGCCGTACGAGAATCCCGTTGAACTGGGCGGCCCAGCCGGCCGTGGAGCGGCGCACGATGTGCGGGGTGGTGCGGACGGAGAGGCGTACGCGCTGGGCGCCACCCTCGATGAGGTCGACGGCGATCTCGGCGCCCGTGTTGCCGACGCCGACGACCAGGACGTCGCGGCCGGTGTAGGGGGCGGGGTTGCGGTACTCACCGGCGTGCAGGAGTTCGCCGGTGTAGGTGTCGCGGCCGGGCCAGTCGGGGACATGGGGTGTGTGGTTGTAGCCGGTGGCGACGACCACGGCGCTGCCGGTCAGTTCGCGGCCGCCGGTGGCGTGCAGCAGCCAGCCGTCGCCGCCCGGGGCGGGCTCGATACGCGAGACCTCGACGCCCGTGACGATCTCCAGCTCGTGGTACTCGGCGTACTTCTCCAGGTAGCGCACCACGTTGTCCCGCGACACCCACCGCCCGAATGAGCGCGGCATCGCAAGGCCCGGCAGCGCCGACAGCCGCCGCGTCGTGTGCAGGTGCAGCCGGTCGTAGTGGCGGCGCCAGGACGCCCCGACGTTGTCGGACTTCTCCAGCACGACGGCCCGTACGCCCTGGGCGCGCAGCGCGTACGCCGCCGCGAGTCCACCGGGGCCGCCGCCGATCACGTACACGGGCCGGTCTTCGTGGGACGGCACCGTGCGGGGCGTGGAGGAAGCAGTCGAGTCGGCCATGAGCGCGAGCGTAATCACGCCCCCGCTTGATAGGTCTCGGTCAAGACCGGAATCGGTTGCGAACTGATCACGGGTGTAGGAGGAGTGGGTGGGGCTGGTGGCGTAGGTCACTTGGTTGTGGTGGGGGCGTGGAGGGGCGGGCGGCCCCTGCCTCTTGCGTAGACATCCTCCGTACGCTGAACTGACGTACCGTCAGATTCTGGTGCGGCAGGAGGTTCGGCCATGGACACGATCTGGCTCAGCGGCGCGGAATGGCTGGCCGTGCTCCGCATCGGGCTCGGGCTGTTCTCGTGAGCGGGTCGAGCGGGTCGAGCAAGGTGATCGGGGTGAGCGGGGTGAGTGGTGCGCGGTTCGATCTGCCGGAGGTGGACGCGTTCACGCGGCCGTACTGGGACGCGGCGGCGGAGGGGCGGCTGCTGATCCGGCACTGCGGTGCCTGCGACCGCGCCCACCACTACCCCCGGGAGTTCTGCCCGTACTGCTGGAGTGAGGACGTGCGCTGGCAGCCCGCGAGCGGGCGGGCCACGCTCTACACCTGGTCCGTCGTGCACCGCAACGACCTGCCGCCGTTCGGCGAGCGGGTGCCGTACGTCGCCGCCGTGGTCGACCTCGCGGAGGGGCCGCGGATGATGACCGAGGTGGTGGACTGTGCGGAGGGCGCGCTGCGCGTCGGGATGGAGCTGGAGGTCGCCTTCCGTGCGGGGGTGCCCGTCTTCCGGCGCGCCCGGGCGTGAGCCGGCGTGAGTCAGGCGTGAGCCGGGCGTGAGCCGGGCGTGAGCCGGGCGTGAGCCGGGCGTGAGCCGGGTGTGCCCCGGGGTGTGCCGCGTACGGGGCCACGCGTTTGAATGGCCGGATGGCTGACGTCCACGAGCAATCCGCCACCCACACCTTCCCCGAGCCGACCGGTCACGGTCTGCGGCTGCGCCTCTGGAACGCGGAGTCCGACGCCGACGCGGCGGCGTATCTGCGCGGGCTGTCCGACCCGGAGTTCCAGCGCTGGAACACGCCGCTCAGGCTGATCCATGACCTCGACGGCGCCCGTGAGTCGCTCCGTTCGCGCGCCGTGAGCACGGCGGACGGCACCGGGGTCTCCTTCTGCGTCACGGACGCGGACACCGGCGCGATCCTCGGCCACGTCGGCATCAACGAGATCAATCACGTCATGAGTCGCGCCATCGTCGGCTACTGGGTCCTCCCCGAGGCCCGCGGCCGCCAGGTCGCCACCCGTGCCCTGGCCCTAGCCGCCCGCTACGCCTTCACCCACCTCGCCCTGCACCGCCTGGAACTGGGCCACGCCCTCGGCCACGACGTGTCCTGCCGCGTCGCCGAGCGCTGCGGATTCCGGTACGAGGGGACGCTGCGGGGCGCGATGTTCGAGGCGGGGCGGCACGACACGTTCCGGGACGTGCATCTGCACGGGCGGCTCATGACGGATCCGGAACCGACCGTGCCCGTCGGGTGGGATGGCCGGCAGTGAGGCTGGACTGCCGGAACTTCGGCGCGCCCGACCTGCCCCGACGCGGGCACACCCCGGCGACGGCGTCGGCCCACGAGCACGCAGGGGTGTCGGCGATCGGGATCGAGCGCGCCCTGATTCTTGATCTCTGACGGCTATGGGATGCGGTCTGCGGGGGCGCGATAAATCGAAGGCATGGTGCGGCGGGCCCACGGGATCATGGGGCATGGCCCCTGGTGCGTATGACTGGCAGCTCACCCATGACCTGGACGTCTTCCTCGGACGGGCCGGGGAGTTCCTCCGCTCGCGGCCCGCGCAGCACACCGTGACGCTGACGGTGACGGACGCGCTGCGCAGGCGCGGACCGCACGGGTTCGGGGAGGGGACGCCGGTCTTCGGTTTCCTGGAGCGGGACGGTGCCGTACGGGCGACCTTCTTCCGTACGCCGCCGTACCCGCTGAGTCTCACGCCCGTGTCCGAGAGGGACGCGGACGCCCTCGCCGCCCTGCTCGCCGGCGCCGGGCACAGCCTGCCCGGTGTCTCGGCCGACCGCGCCACCGCCGGGGCCTTCGCCGGGGCCTGGCAGCGGCGGGCGGGAGCCACGGCCACGCTGCGCCGCCGTGAGCGGCTGTACCGGCTCGGCAGCCTGACCGTGCCCGAGCCCGCGCCACCCGGCCGCGCAAGGGTCGCCACCGAGGCGGACCGGGACCAACTCTCCCGCTGGTACGGGGAGTTCGTGGAGACCATCGGCGAAGGCGTCTCCCGCGACGGCGGCGCCTGGGCCGACGACCGGATCTCCTACGGCGGCGTCACTCTATGGGAGACCCCCGACGGCACCCCCGTCTCGATGGCCGGCGCGACCGCCCTGATCGCCGGACAGGTCCGCGTCGCCCCCGTCTACACCCCGGCCCCCCACCGCGGCCACGGTTACGCGGGCGCCGCCACCGCCGAGGTCAGCCGCGCCGCGCTCGCCTCCGGCGCCGAGGAGGTACTGCTCTTCACCGACCTCGCCAACCCCACCAGCAACGGCCTCTACCAGCGCATCGGCTACCGCCCGGTCTCCGACTTCGCGACGTACGACTTCACGACGTAAGAGAGGGCACGACGTAGGACGTCACGGCCACAGCAGCTCCTTGAGCCAGCCGTCGGCGTCCGTGCGGCGGTAGGTGAGGCGTACGTGTCGTCGCCGGGCGTCGCCCTGGAAGAACTCCACTTCCTCCGGGCGGAGGCGGTAGAGCGTCCAGGTGGGGACCGGCGCGTCCGGCTCCCGCTGCGCCCGGTCCCACGCCACCTCCGACGCCCGCGCCAACTCCTCCCGCGACGACAGGACTTCGCTCTGGTGGCCCACCAGCGCCGCGGCCAGCGCCCCCGTGGAGCGGGCGTGCAGATCCGCCTGACCTTCCTCCGGCGGTGCGACGGTGACCGGACCGCGCAGCCGGATCTGCCGGCCCTGCACCGGCCAGTAGAAACCCAGCGCCGCGTACGGCCGTGCGGCCAGCTGCCGGCCCTTGCGGCTCGTGGCGTGCGACGCGAAGGCCCATCCCTCGGCATCCGCGCCGTGCAGCATCACCGTCCGTACGTCCGGCAGCCCGGCCTCGTCCGACGTCGCCAGCGACACGGTGTGCGGCTCGGTCTGCCCGGCCGCCACCGCCTCCGCGAACCACCGCGTGAACAGGGCCAACGGCTCCTCCGGCGCCTCCTCCGGCTCGAAGCCGGGCAGCTCCGTGTCCCACACCCGCAGCGACCGCAGCAACTCATGAAGATCCGGTTCCATGCCCCCGAGTATCACCCGGGGGTCACTCCGGGGTCGGTCCGGCACAGCTGCGCCATCAACACCCCGTGCAGCAGCTCCGCGTCCACGAACTCGCCGACCTCCGGCGCGCCGCAGCGCCAGCTGAGCGGGTACGTGTTGCCTTCCGGCGCCGGTACGCCGATGTACTCGTCCCGCGCCGACCGCCCGAACCGGCGTGCGCCCGGCGGCCAGTCGTGCTCGGCGCCTTCGCCGGGGGCGAGGAGGAAGTACGTCCACCGGCAGCCGTTGATCTCCCGCACGACGGGTCCAGGGCGACCTTCGGTCAGCTCGGAGAGGTGGTGCAGTACGGCTTCCCCCCGGATGCCGCATACGCGGACGGCGTCGAAGTGGATGCCCGCGAGGCGGAGTTGGAGACCGGTTCTGGGGACCCAATTCGGGGTGAGTTTCTGCGTCATGGCTAAGAGAGTTGCGGTGATTGCGTAGCGTGACCAGACGGACACGATTCACATTGGCTGTTGTGGCGAGGACGGTGGTCGTTGTGGGGGCGAATGGTGGGGCGTCGATGGGGCGGAGGCTGGTGGGGGAGTTGTTGCGGATCCATCGGGGGCGGCTGGGGTTGACGCAGAAGGAGGCCGGGGAGCTGCTGTTGGTCTCCGAGTCCCTGTTCGGGGCGTACGAGCGGGCGGAGCGCATCCCCGCGATCGAGTTCCTGAAGGACGCCGACAAGGGGCTCGACGCGAGGGGGGCGCTGATTGCGTGCGTCGAGATGATGGAGGAGGAGAAGTATCCGCCGACGTTCGTGAGTTGGGTACGGCTGGAGCGTGCTGCTCTGGTGATCAGCGGGTACGAGACGATGCTCATCCCCGGTCTGCTTCAGACAGAGGAGTACGTAAGGGCGCTGTATGGGGTCCGCGTACCGGCGTACACGAGGGACGAGATCGAGCAGCATGTCGAGGCTCGACTTGAAAGGCAGGCTGTGCTGACCCGCAATCCGCCTCCGCTCGTGGCGATGGTCGTAGAGGAGTCGGTGCTGGAGCGACCGATCGGCGGCGCGGAGGTACTGAAAGAGCAGCTCTGGCATCTGCTGGACTGCATGCGGACGATGAACCACCTGACGCTGCAGGTGATGCCGACCCAGCGCCACGCGCATGCCGGGCTGCGAGGGCCGATGCAGCTAATGAGTACGGAGGAGGGGCGGAACTTGGTGTACACCGAGGGGCACGGCGGCAGTACGTTGATCTCTAAGCCGGAGCGGGTCAACGAACTGATGCACCTCTTCGGCATCCTGCGGGCTCAGGCACTCACGCCTTGGGAGTCCGGGGAGTTGATCGAGAGGAAAGCGGGGCAGCTGTGAGTGCGGAACTGGCGTGGTTCAAGTCGAGCTACAGCGACAACGAGGGCGGCGCCTGCCTCGAAGTCGCCTACACCTGGCGGAAGTCGAGCTACAGCACCAACGAGGGCGGCGCCTGCCTCGAAATAGCCGCCACCCCAGCCGCCATCCACATCCGCGACTCCAAGAACCCCGAAGACGCCCCCACCCTCGCCGTAACCCCCACCACCTGGACCGCCTTCCTCCGCACGGTCCGTTGAAGCCCAGGCCCATAGTGGGCGCCGCCCTCACCGGCAGCCTCCTGCTCGGCCTCACCGCATGCGGCGGCACCGGGAAGCCGGCGCCCTGGATCACCGCTCCCGAGGTCTTCTATCTGCGTCCCCTCGGCGACAAGTCAGGGCCCTCGGACAAGGAGCCCTTCCATCTCAGGGCCGAGGACGGCAGAGGCGCAGGCAGCCGTCGGCTCACCGTGGACGTACTGGGCGGCTCGGAGGACGCGGTTCGGCTGCGCGGCAGCGGCGGCTGCAAGGGCGGCGCCACACACGTCACCTGTGAGGTTGGCGCCCAGTACAACAACTGGGTGGACGCGGCGCGCGTCGCCCCGGTCGCCGCCAAGGGCAGCAAACCCGGTGACACGGGCGTCGTGCGCTTCACGTACAGCACCAAGGACGGGAAGAAGCTCACCGCACGTACCCGGTTCGTCGTCGGTGAGCCCGTGGTCGAGGCGCTGGTTCCCAAGTTCCTGGACGGCGTCCGTCCCGGCGCCGAGGTGACCAGCCCAATCGTCGTCCGGAACACCGGCGAGGTGCCGGTCAAGGGGCTGGGGCTGGAACTCAGCTCGGGTGGCCTGGAGTTCGAGGAGCGATACGCCAATTGCCGCTACCCGGAGATCAGCCACCACCACACTGCTGTGTGCCGTTTCCCGGACCTCCGGATCGCGCCGGGGGAAACCGTCGTCCTCAGGCCCGCCCTGCGGCTCCGCGCTTCGAAGACGGAGATGTACACCTCCTTCGGCCGCGATGTCTGGGCCCTGGACATGGGCCCGGGCCAGTACGGCAGCTATACGAAGGGCGGCGACTACGGCAACGGCCCGACCCTGGTAGCCGAGGTCACCAAGGACACGAAGGGCACCTTCGCGAAGGGCGGCGGTCACACTTACGTGGCCCTCGACACTCACGCCGACTACGAGGTCTCCGGCGTCGACCTGCGCGGCGCCCCCGGCGCCAAGCGCACGCTCCGCCTCACCGTCCGCAACAACGGTCCCGCCGACTCCGGTTCCTCCACTCAGCTGGTGTTCAGTCCCCCCTTGGGTCTGACGCTGGTGAAGCAGCCCAGGGAGGAGTACGACGATGGCGTCTTCAAGCCCTACTGCGACAGCAACGGCTTCGCGTACACCTGTGACATCGACGTGCTCAAGCCGGGAAAGTCCCGCACCTTCGAGTTCACCGTGCGCCTCGGCGAGCCGGGGGAGGGGACCGTGAGCCTGTTGGACAAGGACCCGCCCGGCGAGTTCGTCTCCGGCCGCCACGACCCGAACCCGTCCAATGACGAGGCCACCATCAGCGTACGGCCGTAGACCCGCTCACCCGCGGCCCAGCACCACCGTCCCCGACGAGCAGAACCAGCCCCCGGTGCCGGAGGCCACGGCCAACTGCGGCAACCCCCCGTCCGCCCTCCGCACCTGCCGTCCCTCGCCCGCCTCCCCACGCAGTTGACGCACGGCCTCGACGATCAGGAACAGCCCCCGCATTCCCGGGTGTTGGGCCGACAGCCCGCCCCCGTCCGTGTTCACCGGCAGCTCCCCGCCCACCAGCAGCCGCCCCTTTCCGGCGTCCACGAACGCACCCCCCTCCCCTTTCCCGCAGAACCCGAGATCCTCCAGGGTCACGAGGGTCATGTAGGTGAAGGCGTCGTAGATCTCGGCGAGGTCGATCTCCTCCGGGCGCACCCCCGCCCGCTGGAACGCCAGCCGTCCGCTCACCGCCGCCGGGGACACGGTGAAGTCCTCCCACTCGGACATGGTGGTGTGCGAGACGTGCTCGCCGGTGCCGAGGACCCACACGGGTGTCGTACGGCAGTCGCGTACGTACTCCTCGGCCGCCAGCAGCACCGCCGCGCCGCCGTCGGAGCGGATGCAGCAGTGCAGCTTGGTGAAGGGGTCCGCGATCATCGGGCCGGACAGGACGTCGTCGACGGTGATCGGGTCGCGGAACATCGCCTCCGGGTTCGCCGCCGCGTTCGCGCGTGCCTGGACCGCGACCGAGGCGAGCTGCTCCAGGGTCGTGCCGTACTCGTGCATGTGGCGGCGCGCGGCCATCGCGTACTTGGCGATCAACGTGTGGCCGTACGGGACCTCGAACTGCACCGGCCCGCGTGCGCCGAAGGAGAGGTTGCCGGTCCGCCGTCCCGCCCTGATGTCGGCGCGAGCCGTCGATCCGTAGACGAGGAGCACCGCGTTCGCGTGGCCCGCCGCGATCGCGTCGGCCGCGTGCGCCGCCATGACCTCCCAGGTGGAGCCGCCTACGGAAGTGGAGTCGACCCACGTGGGCTTCAGACCCATGTATTCGGCCACTTCTATGGGGGCCAGGGTGCCGAGGCCCGCTGACGCGAAGCCGTCGATCACCGACCGGTCCAGTCCCGAGTCGGCCAGCGCGCGGCGGGCGGCCTGGGCGTGCAGGGCGTACGGGGTCGCCTCGTCCACCCGGCCGCAGTCGGAGAGGGCTATGCCGACGACGGCGACCTTCCGCTGTCCTGTCCGCTGTCCTGGAGTCATGAATCTGACGGTACATCAGATAGACACTCTGTCGGGAGGTGGTCGCACCCCTGTGCATCTGCCACCCCTCGCCCTAACATGACGGCCCGTCAGATCCGGGAGGAGCCCATCCATGGACGCCCGTTTCACCGCCGAGCAGGACGAGATCCGGCGCACTCTGCGCGAGCTGCTGGTCAAGCGCTGCGGCCCGGAGGAGCTGCGGGCCGCCGTGCTGACCCCCGCCGGGTACGACCCGGCGCTGTGGGAGGCGCTCGCGCAGCAGCTCGGGCTGCCCGGGCTCGCCCTTCCCGAGGCGTACGGCGGTGTCGGCTGCTCGGTGACCGAACTCGCCCTCGCCTGCGAGGAGTCGGGGCGCGCCCTCGCGCCCTCGCCGCTGCTCGCGACCGCCGTCCTCGCCGCCCCGCTGATCCTGGCCCTCGGCACCGGGGCCCAGCGCTCCGCACTGCTGCCGTGCCTCGCCTCCGGTGAGCTGACCGCTGCCCTCGCCGTACCGGGCACGGGGCTCGCCACCGCCCTCGGCCTGGTCGGCGACAACCGCGGGGACTGGGCGGGCGGCGGGCGCGCCGGGGGCGTACAGGCGCGGCGGGCAGACGGTGTGTGGCGCCTCTATGGGCAGGCGGCACAGGTGCTCGACGGACACAGTGCGGGGCTGCTTGTGGTGGCCGCACACACAGGGGGGTTCGCTCGGTCACGCACGCTGCTGTTCCTCGTACGGGAGGGGGCCGAGGGGCTCGTACGCGTGCGGCAGACGTCGTTGGACGAGACGCGGCCGCAGGCCCGGATCGAACTGCGCGATGTGGACGCCGAGTTGCTCGGCGACGACGGCTCCGATGTGCCCGGCGTGCTCGCCGCCGTCGGGGACACGGCCGCCGCCGTACTCGCCACGGAGGCCGTGGGCGCCGCCGATCGCGCACTGGAGCGGACCGTGGAGTACGTCCGCCAGCGCGAGCAGTTCGGGCGGGCGATCGGCTCCTTCCAGGCGGTGAAGCACCGGCTCGCGGACGTGTATGTGGGGGTACAGGCGGCGCGGTCGGCGGCGTACTACGCGGCGTGGGCGAGCGGCAGCGGGGGCGAGAAAGTCGGGGGGCTCGCGCTCGCCCAGGCGCTGGAGGCGCTGCGCACCGCCGCCTCCGAGGGCATCCAGTTGCACGGCGGCATCGGCTTCACCTGGGAGCACGAGGCCCATCTCTACTTCAAGCGCGCGTCCGGCGACGAGCTGCTCTTCGGGCCGGTGCACCGGCTGCGGGCGCACGCCGCCGACGCGGCGCGACTCTTCGAGAACCGAGAGGTGACGGTGTGATGGCGGCCATCGGTGTGCGCGTGGTGCAGAAGGTTTCGTCGACCCGGACGTTCGCGCGCGTCGCGCCGCACGTCATCCCCGCGCTGGACCGGGCCGTACACCGGCTCACCCGCGGAAAGGTGCTGCTCAGCGCGCAGATGCTGCCGGGGGTGATCCTCACCGCCACGGGGGCGAGGAGCGGGATGCCGCGCCGTACGCCGCTGGCCTGCATGCCCGAGGAGAGCGGGCGGAGCTGGATCCTCATCGGCTCCAACTTCGGGCGCACGGACCACCCCGCCTGGACCCACAACCTCCTCGCCCATCCCGACGCCGAGGTCAGCTGGAAGGGCGAGGACGTCCCGGTCACGGCCCACCTGCTGGAGGGCGAGGGGCGGGCGGCGGCCTGGAAGGCGGTGTTGGCCTTCTGGCCGCCGTATGCGACGTATCAGGCCCGGGTGCAGCGGGAGATACGGCTCTTCAGGATCGTGCGGCGTTGACCGCCTGCCATGGGTGACTCAGTGTGTCGAGACCTCGAAGCAGGCCGTGTCGTACTGGGAGACCGAGTGGGTGTTGTTGGAGTTCTGCGGCTGCTCGCCGGCGTAGTGGGTGCCGGAGACGCCGTCGGGGTTGAAGGCGGAGCCGGGGGCGCTCTCGGAGTGCCCGGGGCGGGTGGGCTGGTCTTCGCAGGACTGGCCCGGCTGGCCTACTGCGAAGACGGGGGCGGCGGCGATACCCGCGGCGCCGGTGACCAGGGCGACCGAGGCCAGGGCCAGGGCCGCGCGCTTCAGGAGGTTCATGGTCGCCTCTCCTTTCGCAGATATCTCCCTATACGTAAGCAAACCGGGCGTGGATTGTTCACCGTGACTACAGCGTCGCCAGTCGCTGCACCAGCAGGAACGCGCCGATGCCGAGCATCGCGGCACCCGACGTGCGGGTGACCGCCCGGGCGGCGGCGGGGCGGGCGCTCAGTACGGCCCGCGCCAGGACGCCGACCGTCAGATACACGGCGGCGCAGCACGCCATGTGCAGCAGTCCGAGTACGGCGGTCTGCGTGGCCACGGGCAGGTGCCCGCCCCCGGCGACGAGGAACTGCGGCAGCACGGACAGGTAGAGCAACAGCCCCTTGGGATTCAGGCCGCTGATCGTGGCGCCGCGCAGGAAGACGCGGGCGCGACTCGATTCGCCGTACTCCTCGTCTGCCGCCCCCGGAGCGCCGGGCCGCCGCAGCACCCCCCATCCCAGCCACACCAGATACCCGGCCCCCGCCGCCGTCAGCGCGGTGAGCAGCCCGGGCGACCCCGCCACCAGCACCGCGAGCCCGGCCACCGCGAGCAGTGTGTGCACGGCGTACCCGACGACGAGTCCCGAGACGGCGGGGAGCACGGAGCGGCCCCGCAGCCCCGCGGAGATCACGTACGCCCAGTCCGCGCCCGGCACGCACACCAGCAGCAGATCCACGGCCATGAACGCCGTGACCATTCCCCAGTCCATTCCCCAATCCATGCTGGGAACATTAGGCGCGATTGCCCCAAAAGTGCTCCCGAAGTTTGCCCATGACCGGTGCGTCTGGGGGAAAATCTGCCCCATGGACTCCGTGGACCAGAAAATTCTTGCCGAGCTGCAGCAGGACGGGCGGCTGACCGTGACCGAGCTGGCCGCGCGGGTGCGGCTGAGCGTCTCGCCGTGTCATCGGCGGCTGCGGGAGCTGGAGCGGTCCGGCGCCATCCGGGGCTATCGCGCGATCGTGGACCCGGCCGCCGTGGGTCTGACCTTCGAGGCGCTGGTCTTCGTCTCGATGCGCCAGGAGGACCGGGACACCGTCGCCG
This sequence comes from Streptomyces sp. NPDC001530, assembly GCF_042894545.1. Taxonomy (NCBI): domain Bacteria; kingdom Bacillati; phylum Actinomycetota; class Actinomycetes; order Kitasatosporales; family Streptomycetaceae; genus Streptomyces; species Streptomyces sp. NPDC001530. Next base: position 68,657 of record NZ_JBIAVS010000018.1, on the reverse strand, counting down.
ACTTCGAGCGCGCGCTGGCCGACATCCCGCACGTACTGGACGCGCAACGGCTCTTCGGGGAGCCGGACTATCTGCTGCGGGTCGCCACCGCCGACCTCGCCGCCTTCCAGCGGCTCTACGACGACCGGCTCGCGACGCTGCCGGGTGTGCAGCGGCTGACGTCGACGCTGGTGATGAAGCACGTGGTGACGGACCGCCCGCTGCCCGCGTAAGGATCCGCCCACAGCGCAGCAGGCGGCAGTCCACACTGGTGGACTGCCGCCCGCATGACAGGAGTTGGGCCGATAGGGCCAATAAGAGCCGACAGGGCCAATAAGAAGGGGCGCGTTACTTCGTCGGCTTCTTCCCGGTCACGCCGAGATGCACCAACAGCGCCAGATTCGGCTTGAGTTCAGCCTGCTTGACGCCCCATGTCTGGAAGCCCTTCTGGTGCGAGGCCACCGCCGCGAGCATGGCGACGAGGGAACCGGCCATCGCGGCAGGGTTCACGTCCTTGTCGACCCTGCCCTTGGCCTGAAGCTCGGCGACCGTGTCCGTAAGGGAGTTGTTCACGGAGTTCAGGATCTTCATGCGGATCTTGTAGAACCGCTTGTCGCCCTCGGCGGCGCCCAGATCGACGACCCTGAGGATCGCGTCGTTCTTGCGCCAGAACTCCAGGAAGCCGTCGACGAGTTCCTGCGCGGTCTGCCAGCCGGCCTTGCCGACCCAGGAACGTCCTTCGAGCAACTGGGTCAACCCCGCGCCCTCCGCGGCCATTTGCTCGGCGATCTCCAGGACGGCGCCTTCGACGTCCGGGAAGTACTGGTAGAAGGTCGCCGGTGAAGTCCCCGCCTTCCGGGCGACATCAATGACTTTGACGTCCCGGTAGGGCGAGGAGCTGAGCATCTCGCTGAGGCAGTCGAGCAGCTTCTGCCGGGTCGCCTGCCCACGCCGTCCGGCCACGCGGCCGTCGACGGTACGCACTTGTCCTGTCATGCCGTCAGCTTACCGAGGGGTGATCGGAGCGCGATTCGGCCGACTGCAAATGGGGTGCGGGAGTGGATCGGGGGGATACGGAAGGGGTGCCGGGGGAGCGCGAGCCGCCGAGCGCTGGGGATAAAAGCCCGTTAGCTTGACCGCATGGCCGTATTCACAGAAGGCGTCCCCTGCTGGGTCGACGCACAGCTCCCCGACGTGGAGGCGGGCAAGCGCTTCTACGGCGAGCTCTTCGGCTGGACCTTCGCCCAGGGGTACGGCCCCTCCGGCCTGGCACACCTCGACGGCGAGCCCGTCGCCGGTCTCACGCGCAAACGGGACGGCCGGATGCCCACCGTATGGACGGTGTACTTCGCGACCCCCGACGCCACCGCGCTCTGCCGGCGGATCACGGACGCGGGCGGGCAGATCATCACGGCCCCGACGCCGGTCGGCTCGCTGGGCACACTGGCGCTCGCGACCGACCCGGAGGGCGCCGTTTTCGGCCTCTGGCAGGCCGGCACCCATCCCGGCTTCGGCAGACGGCACGAGCGGGGCACCTTCTGCTGGGCCGAGCTGTACGCGCGGGACACGGCGGCCGTCGACCGTTTCTACGGTTCCCTCTTCCACGACGCCCTCTTCGGCCCCGACGCGTCCCCCGACTTCGGCCGCGCGCGCGTCTCCGACGTCTTCCCGGCCGAAATGCCGCCCCACTTCCTTGTCCACTTCGGAGTCGAGGACTGTGACGCGGTCCTCGGGACGGTGAACCGGCTGGGCGGACGGGTCCAGGCGGCACCCTTCGACACGTCGTACGGACGTCTGGCCGTGGTCACGGACAATCAGGGGGCGTCGTTCGCCGTACTTGAGCGGTGAAGACACGGAAGGCGTAAGGCGATTTGCCCCGAGACACCCCGATTCGCCCCCGGGTTCGCAACCTGTGGCTCGGCCAGGAAGAATCGGGGTGCGTGCCGCCATGGCGGTGCGGTGGTGAGACGCTGCACGGGGCCGCGTTCATACGTGGATGACGTGGCCCGTACGGGGAGGTGGCAGGCAAGTGGTGGATCAGCTGACGCAGCACGATCCGCGGCGGATTGGGCCGTTCGAGGTGCTGGGACGGCTGGGTGCCGGCGGCATGGGGCTGGTCTATCTCGCGCGCTCGGCGTCCGGCCGGCGCGTGGCGATCAAGACGGTCAGGACGGAACTCGCCGAGGACCAGCTGTTCCGGGTCCGCTTCACCCGCGAGGTCGAGGCCGCGCGGGCGGTCTCCGGCTTCTACACGGCGGCCGTGGTCGATGCCGACCCGCGCGCGGCCGTGCCGTGGCTGGCCACCGCGTATGTGCCCGCGCCCTCGCTCGAGGAAATAGTGAATGACTGCGGGCCGCTCCCGGCCCAGGCGGTGCGCTGGCTGGCGGCGGGTGTGGCCGAGGCCCTCCAGTCCATCCACGGCGCCGGGCTCGTCCACCGTGACCTCAAGCCCTCGAACGTCCTGGTGGTCGAGGACGGGCCGCGCGTGATCGACTTCGGCATCGCGTCCGGCGTCTCGAACACCCGTCTGACGATGACGAACGTCGCCGTCGGTACGCCCGCGTACATGTCGCCCGAGCAGGCCAAGGACTCGCGCAGCGTGACCGGCGCGAGTGACGTCTTCTCGCTCGGCTCGATGCTGGTGTTCGCCGCCACGGGGCACGCGCCCTTCCACGGCGCCAACCCGGTCGAGACGGTCTTCATGCTGCTGCGCGAGGGCCCGGACCTGGAGGGCCTCCCGGAGGAACTCCGTCCGCTCATCGAGTCCTGCATGCAGATGGAGGCGACGGCGCGTCCCAATCCCGCCGACCTCCAGGCGCAGCTGGCTCCTCATCTCTTCGGCTCCGGCTCCGACGACAGCGGTACGGCGTCGGCGTGGCTGCCCGAGCGGGCGGTGGGCCTCATCGAAGCGCGCCGTGGGGGCCGTCCGGCGGTGAAGCCGTCGTCCAGTGGCGGGGGGCGCAGTGGCGGGCGCGCCGTCGTGCCGCCGCCTCCCTCGCACGCCCCCGTGCCCGTCGGGGCGCCCGACAGCGGTCCGGTGCGGCTCGCGGGCGCCCAGGTGCCCATCGGCCCGGGGCCGCGCGTCGCCGACGCCCGCGCCGCCGCCGTCAAGGCGCCTCCTCCCGAGGCGGGCCTCGCCGCGTCCTGGTCCCGGCCGCGCACCGGCGTGAACGGCGCCGATCCCGCGCCCACCGTGGCACCGCCCCCGCCCGCCGAGTCGGCCTCCGGCTGGCGCCCCTGGCGTTTCCGTATGTCCAACGACGTCTGGGGTACGCCGTCGGTGGCGGACGACCTCGTCTACGTCACCTCCTTCGAGGTCCACGCACTGGACGTCGCGACCGGCCGGCGCCGCTTCAAGACGCGCGACGTGGCGTGGTCGATGGCGGTCGCGGACGGCCGCATTCACGCCTCGGACGGCCCCACGCTCTTCGCCCTGGACGCCCGCGAGGGAGCCGACCTGTGGCGGCTGTCCACGGACGCCTGGGTGTACTCGCTCAAGGCCGACCGCGGCACGGTCCTCAGCGGCACGCGCGGCGGCGGCGTACAGGCCTGGGAGGCCTCCAACGGCCAGAAACTGTGGGAGATCACCGGCGCCCAGACCGACTTCGAGTCCCCGGAGGCCGGGCCCGCCCTCCACGACGGCACGGTGTACGTCTGGAAGGACGCCCGCCTGCGCGCCCTGGAGGCCCGCACGGGCGACGAGCGCTGGTCGTACCCGATCGGCGACGCGGCGTCGTGCGGCGGCGTACCGGTCCGCCTGACCCAAGCCCCCGACGGATACGTGTACGTCTCCGCCGGCACCCGCGTGCTCGCCATCGACGTGGCGAGCGGCCATGTCCGCTGGCACTTCGAGGCACCCGCCGTCTTCCTCTGCCCGCCGACCTTCGTCCCCGGCCCCGCGGTGACGGGCGGCGGGGTGTACCTCGCCGACTACCTCGGCACGGTGTACGCCCTCGACGCCACCGACGGCCGCGACCGCTGGCGCATCGCCACCGAGTCCCGCGCCTCCATCGAGCCGGTTCTCGTCGCCGCCGGTCACGTCCACGTCGGCAGCGGCAAGGGGCTGTACACGCTGGACGCCGTCACCGGCACGCCCAAGTGGCGCTTCCAGGCCGGGGGTGACCTCGTGGGCGCGCCCGCCGTGGCCGAGGGCCGTATCCACTTCGGCTCCACGGACCACCTCCTCTACACCCTGAAGGCCGACGACGGCCGCCTGCGCTGGAAGCTCGCCACGGGCGGCGAGATCACCGGCGCCCCGGTCGTCAAGGACGGGGTCGTCTACGCCTGCAGCAAGGACCGATGCGTGTACGCGTTGGACGCGGAGAAGGGAACGGGGACGGCGCGGACGACGTGAGTGGGGGCTGGGGGTGGCCAGCCTTTCGGCTGCGGGTGCGTGGGGGCTTGTCGCGGGGGTGCCCCCCCCCCCCCCGGGGGGGGGGGGGGGGGGGCCCGGGTTTTTGGGGGGGGGGGGGGGGGGGGCCCCCCGGGG